>NZ_CP133078.1:2400000-3104838 GCF_030908465.1 Anaerotignum sp. MB30-C6 | reverse complement strand
TATGTACCTCCTGTTAAAATTTTGTGGATAACAATAAAGTTATGCACAACAAATGTATTCGGGCTGTGAAAGAATTCTTTCCACAACAAGACAAGCCCTGGTTATTCACAACGACTATTTTTTATTTGCCCACATAATCAACATTTATATTTTACATAGAAAAACTCGAAAAATCCCAATTCGAGCAAAGCTGACGGCCATAAGGGACGTATTTCTCAAGAGGTTTTTCACAATTATTTAGAGTTATACACAGGTTTATCCACAGTCTGTGGATAACTCGGATTTTGGAGCGGCAAATTTTGTGTGAATTTTGTGGATCAACTTCATGACACCTTGGACATAGTATAACAAAAGTTATCCACAACCGCAATGAAAAAATCTAGTTATCCCCATCCAAAAAATAGTTAAGAATATTTTTTTTAGGTTTTATTTTGAGTTCCTACTATATATAGATACAAAATCTAAAAATAATCTATATCTTTGTTTTAACGAAAAAAAATTGTCTAAATAATTTTTTTTCCCATAAATCCCAGAGTTGTAAGGATTTTAAGGTAAATATTTTGCTTGACGTGCCATTTCTTTTTTACTATAATAGTAGCAGTGCTCGTTTAAAGGGCAGTGAAACCCAGCAATAAAGGAGGTGCGTATAACTATGAAAATGACATTTCAGCCTAAAAAAAGACAGAGAAGTAGAGAACACGGCTTTAGAAAAAGAATGAGAACAGCTAACGGCAGAAAAGTGATTGCTGCAAGAAGAAAAAAAGGTAGAAAAGTATTATCCGCATAATCCTCATACCAAAAAGTATATTAGGCCGCTGAAAGTGGCCTTTTGTTCATATGAGGAACATTTTGGCGCTACCGAATGAAAGAAGGTTTATGAATGAAATTTACGGAATCTTTGAAAAAAAATTTTCAATTTCGGTATGTATACAATAGAGGTAGATCTATCGCCAACCGCCATTTAGTTATGTATGTGGTGAGAAATGGGACACAAGGGAACAAATTAGGTATTTCTGTCAGTAAGAAAGTTGGAAAAAGCGTTGTTCGTTCCCATGTGACTCGCCTGATTAAAGAAAGTTACCGCAATATGGAGGAAGACCTTAAAAGTGGCTATGATATTGTTGTCATTGCCCGAGTTATTTGTAATGATTCTACTTACCAAGAGGTCAATACCTCCTTGCGGCATCTATTGAAAAAACATCATTTATTTCTTTCCCATCAAGAAAAAGATATGGGGAAAGAAGGAGAAAAAGAAGCGAGATGAAAAAATGGGCAAAAAAATTTTCCTGTGGCTAATCCGTTTTTATCAGGTGGGCATCTCTCCATTCATTGGACCCCATTGTAGGTTTACCCCCACCTGTTCTCAGTATGCTTATATCGCCATATCTCGTTATGGCATATTTAAGGGCACATACCTTGCCGTCAGAAGACTTTTGAAATGCCATCCCTTCCATGAAGGCGGCTATGACCCCGTACCCTAAAAATTCTATTGTCTGTTTAGCTTGTCCTGCGGGGCAAAAAATTCTATTTGTTTGTTTAAGGAGGCATAAAAAGTGTTTGGAAGTGAAATGTTAGCAGGTGTCGCTTTGACGACGCTTCCGTCTGTAAGAATGCCCGGAAGTATATTGGGACCCATTGCAGGATTAATGGGTTATGTTTACAATATGCTCTTTGATGGGCTGCATGGTATGATGAGTGTTGGCGTATTAGGCGTTGCAATCATTATATTTACTTTAATTGTGAAAATAATTCTGTTCCCATTGATGGTGAAGCAGCAAAAATCATCTTTTAAGATGCAGTTGCTTCAGCCTGAGTTAGATAAGATTAAGAATAAATATAAAGGCAAATCAGATCAGCTTTCTCAACAGAAAATGGCAATGGAAATGCAGGATTTTCAAAAGAAAAATGGTATTAACCTTATGGGCGGATGCTTACCTTTGTTAGTTCAGCTTCCAATTTTGTATGCATTGTTTTTCTTATTCCAGAATGCATATGTCTATGTTGATGTAATTGGTCAAAATTATACAGAAATTGCAAATGCAATTTTGCAGATTCCTGAAGGATTAAGAATGGAAGTTTTTGGTCCATATGCACAGACTTTTGTTGATGCGTATAAAAAAGTAGATATCATTAAAGCCGGCGGTTTCGATTTGAGCCGTGTTGGTGACATTGTTATGTTGGTAAATTACCTGGGTGTTGATGATTGGACAACAATTATGAGCCAGCTGGGAGCACATGGCAATGGTTTGGTTGAACTTTTGGCAGCAAAGAATAATATTGAAACATTCTTGACCATTCCTTTGGTAAGTACAGCAGGCCTTACTTGGCCCGGTGTAATTATCCCTGTGATGGCGGCCATTTCAACCTTTGCACAGTCTAAAATCATGATGGTTATGACACCATCTGCAAATGCTGATCCAAACAATCCTGCAATGGCTATGACAAAGACAATGACTTATGTTATGCCATTTATGATGGGCTTCTTCTGTATTTCTATGCCTGCAGGTCTTGGTCTGTACTGGACAATCAGTAACATTTTCGGTATTATTCAGCAGGTAATCTTACAGAAATACTATAAAAAGAAATTTATGGGGGAGGCTGCTCAGAATGGATGAAATTAAAAAAAGCGGTAAAAGTGTTGAAGAAGCGGTTGCTGCTGCCTTAGCTGAATTAGGGGCATCCAAAGAAGAGGTATCCATTACTGTGATTGATGAAGGGTCCAAAGGATTCCTTGGTGTATTTGGGGGAAAAGATGCAGTTGTTCTAGTTAAGAAAAATTTTAACCCAGAACGTGCAGCAGAAAACTTTTTAAGAGAAGTATTTTTATCTATGAGTCTCATTGTAAAAATTGATATTCAGTTGAAAGATAAACACTTACTCATTAATCTGGCTGGTGAAGATATGGGTATCTTAATCGGCAAAAGAGGTCAAACCTTAGATGCATTGCAATATTTGGTAAATCTTGTTGTAAATAAAAATAGTAGTTCTTATGTAAGCGTTATGTTGGATACGGAAAACTATCGCCAAAGAAGAAAGGAAACATTAGAAACCCTTGCTTTTAACTTGGCAAAAAAAGTGAAGCACACGAAGAAAAACGTTGTGCTTGAACCGATGAATCCATATGAAAGAAGGATTATTCATTCTGCATTGCAAAATGATCGCTTTGTTACAACTTATAGCGAAGGGGAAGAACCTTATCGTAATGTTGTAATAACTTTAAAATAAGAGCAATGAAAAACCCGTTACAGGAACTCTTGTTACGGGTTTTCCTATATTTTACGGATGAAAGACCTTGGGCGTTGCCCAAATCCACTTGCTTTTTGAAAAAAGCAAGACCAAAAACTTCTATTGAAACCACATTACCATCGGGTTAAGATAGAAATATATAAGGTAGGAGAATACTCAAGGTATAATACCTAGCAAAAATGAAATTTTACGTACAAAATTTGGCTAAGCCTTACAAACTTGCACCGCTCAAGATGGGGTAACTGCAAACTTACTATTTTTTGTTGAAAAAAAAGTTTATCCTACTTGTAGCGTTTGGGACGGAGTCCCCAAATCTTAGCCTTGAAAAATTTTAGGCTAATAATTTAGGAGGGGAAAATGAATAGAATTAATCAATTGGATGATATCATTGCTGCCATTTCAACCCCTTTAGGTATGGGCGGCATTGGCATTGTAAGAATGAGTGGTCAAGGCTGTATTGCATTGGCTGACCGTCTTTTTTCGGGAAAAAAATCCCTTTTGGAAAAGAAAAGTCATACTTTATCCTATGGGAAAATGGTGAATCAAGGTGAGGTTATCGATGAAGTTTTGGTTTCCGTCATGAAAGGGCCACAAACATATACCAAAGAGGATATTGTTGAGATCAATTGCCACGGTGGTTCTTTGGTTACCCGCCGTGTATTAGAGGCAGTCCTAAACCAAGGTGCCAGATTGGCAGAGCCTGGGGAGTTTACGAAACGGGCTTTTTTAAATGGGCGAATGGATTTAACCCAAGCGGAAGCGGTAATCGATTTGATTCATTCCCAAACGGACTTATCACGTCAGGCGGCGGTAAATCAGTTAGAGGGAAGGTTAAAAAAAGAAGTTCGTTCCATGCGGGAAGAAATATTGGATATGATTGCCTCCATCGAAGCAGTGATCGACTATCCCGAGCATGATGTTGAAGAAGAAACCTATGACAATATGGAGCAAGGTTCTTTAAAACTTTTAAATCGCATGGAAACCTTATTGGCCAATGCGGACCGAGGGAAAATTATTCGTGAGGGTTTGGAAACTGTCATTGTTGGCAAGCCAAATGTAGGTAAATCCTCTCTTTTGAATTGGTTATTAGAAGAAGAAAGGGCGATTGTTACAGATATCCCCGGTACTACCAGAGATACGGTAGAGGAGTATATTAACATAGACGGTATTTCCATGAAAATTGTAGATACAGCGGGAATTCGTGAAACAGGGGATGTAGTTGAAAGAATGGGTGTGGAAAAATCAAAGGCGTATGCTGAAAAAGCAGACTTGATTTTGATGATGCTTGATGGCTCAAGGCCCTTGGAAGGGGAAGACAGAGAGATTTTATCTTTCATTCGGGGAAAAAAGACAATGGTTTTAATTAATAAAACAGACTTGGAGCAAAAGCTTACTTTGGATGAATTGGAAGAATATATTCCCAAAGAGCAGATTATCCCTGTTTCCATTAAAGAAAACCGTGGATTCGATGAACTGATCAATGGGTTGAAAGAACTGTTTTTTAGTGGGGAAAGTGTAAAGGCAGAGGATGCCCTTTTGGGCAATACCCGCCATAAAAATGCATTATTCCAAGCTAAAGAAGCAATGGAACGTTGCTTGGTTACCATTCGTACCCGTATGCCGGAAGATTTTATTTCTATGGATTTACAAGATGCCAACCGTGCTTTGGGCGAAATCACTGGTGATGTGGCGGATGAAGAGATCATTGATCGAATCTTTACAAAATTCTGTTTAGGAAAGTAAAGATTGGAGTGTAAGTATGAACCAAAATGAGATCGATCTATCGAAAACGACATCAGGAAAAAATGAGTTAGGTGTTTTACCTGTAAAAAGTTTATTGGTAAAACTAGCTGTGCCTGCTATCGCAGCACAAATTGTAAACGTTTTATATAACATAGTTGACCGTATGTATATCGGCCATATTCCTGAAACAGGAGCGTTAGCCTTAACAGGTGTTGGTGTTTGTATGCCTTTGATTATGCTGGTTGCGGCTTTTGCCGCATTGGCAAGCATGGGGGGAGCACCTCGCTCCTCTATTTTGTTAGGAAAAGGGGACAAAAAAGAAGCTGAGAGAACGTTGGGGAACTGTACCATGCTCTTAATTATACTGGCCATAGTCCTTACTGTAATTCTGCTCCTTTATTCCGAACCCTTGCTTCTTGCCTTTGGTGCCAGTGAAAATACCATAGGATTTGCACTGGATTATATGAGAATTTATGCCTTGGGAACAATTTTCGTACAGCTTTCTTTGGGGTTAAATGCTTTCATTAGTGCTCAGGGGTTTGCAAAAGTCAGTATGCAGACAATACTAATCGGTGCCATTATTAATATCATTTTAGACCCTATTTTTATTTTCTTCTTTGGAATGGGTGTTAAAGGTGCTGCTTTGGCAACGGTTATTTCTCAGGCTATTTCCGCTATTTGGGTTGTTGTTTTCCTGACAGGAAAGGGGACTACATTAAAGTTAAGGCTTAAAAATTTTAGAATACATGGAAGAACCCTTTGGCCTTGCGTGTTATTGGGGCTCTCACCTTTCATCATGCAGTCGACAGAAAGCATTATCAGCATTTGCTTTAACTCATCTTTATTGAGATATGGTGGGGACACTGCTGTAGGTGCAATGACAATTTTAAGTAGTGTGATGCAGTTTTCCATGTTGCCCCTCATTGGTCTTGCACAAGGTGCCCAGCCAATTACAGGATATAATTTTGGAGCTAGGAAACCCCAACGTGTCAGAGAGGGTTTTGGATTATTATTAAAGTACAGCTTGATTTACTCCATGACGTTGTGGGCAATCGTTATGCTGTTCCCAAGAGTGGTAGCTTCTATATTTTCCAACGATGTTGCACTTTTGGATTATAGTGCATGGGCTATACGTTACTATATGTTTTTTGCAGGTGTATTTGGAATACAGATTGCTTGTCAGCAAACATTCATTGCCATTGGGAATGCAAAAACTTCCCTTTTTCTTGCAATACTGCGTAAAATTTTGTTATTGATTCCCCTTATTTACTTATTACCTATGTTTATTGAGGATAAAGCCAAGGGAGTTTTTTTGGCGGAACCTGTAGCAGATATGATTGCAGTTACCACAACGGCGATTTTATTTACCATCCAGTTTAAAAAAGCAATGAGTAAGCTGGAGGATGAGAAAGCGATGGCCTAAGCAAGAAGCAAAAGGATAAATAAAAAATTGAATTGGGGAGTTTTCCCCATGATACAAGGAGTTTTTAAATTATGTATGAGGCAGAAACCATTGATGTTGCCGTTGTTGGCGGTGGCCACGCAGGATGCGAGGCGGCTCTTGCAGCGGCAAGAATGGGCATGAATACCGTTATGTTTGCCATAAGCTTGGATAGTATTGCTATGATGCCATGTAACCCTTCTATTGGCGGAAGTTCTAAGGGGCATCTGGTAAGAGAAATTGACGCGTTAGGCGGACAAATGGGGAAAACCATTGATAAAACATATATTCAAACAAAAATGTTGAATACAGGAAAAGGACCTGCGGTATATTCCTTACGTGCCCAAGCAGATAAAATTAAATATCAGGCAGAAATGAAACATACCTTAGAAACCACACCAAACCTACGTATTCGACAGGGGGAAATTGCAGAAATTTTAATGGAAGATGGTAGTGTTTGTGGAGTAGTTACTACCAGTGGGGCGATTTTTCGTTGTAAAGCAGTGATTCTTTGTATGGGTACTTATATGCAGAGCCGTTGTTTATATGGCGACGTAATCATCCCCAGTGGCCCCAATAACTTGATGTGTGCCACAAAATTAACCCAGTGCTTAAAGGAATTGGGCATTCGTTTATACCGTTTTAAAACGGGTACCCCAGCGAGAATGCTGAAAAGCTCCTTAGACTTAGAAAAAATGCAGCCTCAGTATGGGGACGAAACCATTGTTCCTTTTTCTTTTGAGAATAAACCTGAAGATATTAAAAGGGAACAGGCATTGTGTTGGTTAACTTATACCAACGAGACAACCCATCAAGTCATTCGAGACAACCTACATCGTTCTCCTTTATTCGGCGGTATGATTCAAGGAACGGGTGCACGATACTGTCCATCCATTGAGGATAAGGTGGTGCGTTTTGCCGATAAAGAACGGCATCAGCTGTTCATTGAGCCAGAAGGAGAGGATACAGACGAGATGTATATTCAAGGCATGTCTTCCTCTTTACCTGAGGATGTTCAAATTGCCATGTATCGCACCGTTCCAGGTTTAGAGCGTTGTGAAATTACTCGTTTTGCTTATGCCATTGAGTATGACTGTATTGACGCTACCCAATTGAAGCTTTCCTTGGAATTTAAGGATTTTAAAGGTTTATTCAGTGCGGGCCAGTTTAACGGAAGTTCAGGTTATGAGGAAGCGGCGGCCCAAGGTATCATTGGTGGTATCAATGCCGCAAGATATATTCAAGGGAAAGAACCTGTTGTTCTGCAGCGTTCTGACGGTTATATTGGAGTGCTCATTGATGATTTGATTAGTAAAGGCAGCCAAGAACCTTATCGAATGATGACAAGCCGTGCGGAATTCCGTTTGTTATTACGTCAGGATAATGCGGATCAAAGATTAACTCCAACAGGCCATGGAATCGGTTTAATTTCTGAGGAACGTTATTTGGCGTTAAGGGAAAAAGAAAGATTGGTTGCATTGGAGATTGAACGTGTAAAAGCTTTAACCATTGCACCCAATGCAAAAACACTAGAAGTGTTGGCACAATACGAAAGTACACCCATTAAGTCTGGGGCAAAATTGTCGGATTTGATTAAGCGTCCTGAGTTAGACTATGAAAAGGTTTCCCCATTAGATGGGGACAGGCCAACTCTTCCTGCTGACGTACAAGAGCAGGTGAATATCCAAATTAAATATGAAGGCTATATTGGACAGCAACTAAAGCAGGTTGAACAATTTAAAAAGCTGGAAAACCGTTTATTGCCAGAAGATATGGACTATATGAGCATTCAGGGCTTGCGTATTGAGGCACAGCAGAAGCTGGATGCAATTCGCCCAAGCTCTTTAGGCCACGCATCTCGTATTACGGGGGTATCTCCTGCGGATATTTCTGTATTGTTAATTTATTTAGAACAGCAAAAGCGTAGAGGCTGACTTTTGTAGAAAGGAGGGGGTTAAATGAATCTATTTCTGCCTTGGGAGGGGAGTCAAGAAATGGAACCCAGAAAAGACAGAAAGGTATTTCTACCAAAAAGGAGATTTCCCTTGGAAGATTTGTGTTTTAAAACAATAGGCTCTCCTTATTTTTCATTACCGAATCCTAGTGGAACCGTGCGGTCGTTCTTAAGGGCTTTGGAAAAAGACCATGAAGATGAGGCAATGGGCTATTTGTCTAATACTGTTGCTTCCGTTGCAGATTTGGACGGCATTAAAAAATTGTTTGGAGAGAAAAAAGAATTATTATTCTTCTCCGATGATATATTAAATGAAATTAGAACAGTATCTTTGGCTTGTCAGTGTGAAGAGGGGAAAACGGAGGTTATCTTTGTCCGAATGGTGTCAGAACCCGATCACTATGGCAAGTGGAAAATATATAGTATTGAAAAGGAGTAGTCCATGGAAAATAAAATGCTATTAAAATCTTGCTGCGAACAGATGGAGATTCCTCTTTCTGATGAAATGGCAGAGCAGTTTATGGTATATAAGTCCCTTTTGTTGGAATGGAATGAAAAAATGAATTTAACCGCCATTACGGAGGAAAGGGAAGTTATTTTAAAGCATTTTGTTGACTGCTTGAGCCTTGTGCCTTATTTAAAGGTTTCAGAGAGCACGAGAATGATTGATGTGGGAACAGGAGCAGGATTTCCTGGGTTGCCTGTAAAAATTGTTTGCCCCCAAGTTTCCATGACCCTTTTAGATTCTTTGCAAAAAAGAATCGGATTTTTGGAAGAGTCCATAAACGCCATGGGGTTAAGTTATGTGGAATGTGTCCATTCTCGGGCTGAAGATGGCGGACAAAACCCATTGTATCGGGAGCAGTTTGATTATTGCGTTTCACGAGCGGTGGCGAATTTGGCAGTTTTATCGGAATATTGCTTGCCTTTTGTAAAGGTTGGGGGAACTTTGGCAGCCTTAAAGGGCCCCGATGCTTTGGCAGAACTGACTCAGGCGGAGGGTGCTTTGAAGAAACTTGGGGGAAAAGTCACAGAGGTGATTAGTGTTACAATCCCTTTTACGGATTTATCCCATAAGCTGGTTTTTATAGAAAAAATTGCACCGACCCCAAAACAGTATCCCAGAAAAGCGGGTAAAATTTCAAAAAGCCCTTTAAAATAATAAAGATAGACAGCATTTCATGAGAATGCTGTCTTTTTTACTGTAAAAAAGGAAAGGTTCAGGGAACTATGGCGAGCTATAAAACATAACCAGGGAAATATAGAATAGGGAAAAGTACAAAAAAACATCAGGTTTCAAACAACGGTTAGAAGAAAAAAATAGGGCTAATCACTGAAAAAAAATAAAAAAGGTCAGCAAATAAATCGTACTAGCTAGAGAAAAAATGGTACATATAGTAGGTTGAAGAGAAAAATACAATATATGTAGTATGAAAAATGAAATATTTTGGCGAGAAAGTGATTTGAAAACTAGAAAATTCCCCTAAGCTCCGACAACTTATCCAACCCTTCGAGTTTTTTGTGTCTGATGCCGCACCATTTTGTCGAGGGTGGTGTGTTTTTGTTGTACTCTTTTTCTGTAAAAAAGGATTTCCTATGATAGAATGAAAAAAAAGAAAAATGCCGTTGATTTGTAAAACTATCTCGGTTTCCATAGGATAAAAAAGGAGGAAATACATATGGAGGTTTTGAAATTTCCCGAAATGCGTTTAAAGAAGGAGAAGGCTGTATATCAGCTACCTATCGAAAAAGTTCGTCCTAATCCATATCAGCCAAGAAAGTACTTTAATCTTAGTGCATTGGAGGAGCTGGCAGAATCCATCGCTGCGTATGGTATTTTACAACCCATCACCGTGCGTAAAATGAGTGGCGGTTATTATGAACTGGTGGCGGGAGAGCGTCGGTTGCGGGCGGCAGAGATGGCGGGACTAAAAACGGTTCCTGCGTTATTTGTGCAAGTAAGCGACAGTGATAGTGCCGTATTGGCATTTATCGAAAATATTCAACGCCAAAATTTGAGCTTTCTGGAAGAGGCTGAGGGCTACCGCAATATGATGGAGGATTATGGCCTGACTCAAGAGGAGTTGGCGGCAAAGCTATCCAAAAGTCAGTCAGCAATCGCCAACAAACTTCGTGTTTTAAAATTAGAAGACAGTGTGAAAAGAGAGCTTCTGGAACATAGCTTTACGGAGCGTCATGCAAGGGCATTGCTTCGCTTGCCCGATGAACAAACTAGATTATTGGTTATGGGGCAAATGATTCGTGAGGAAATGAATGTAAAGCGTACAGAGGAATTGGTGGAGCATACCTTGGAAGAAATGCACCAGCGTCATACGGAAAAAGGCGCCAGAAGGGAAAAGCGTTTTATCACAGATTTTCGCTTGTTCACCAATACCATCAAACAGTCCTTGGAGGTCATCCGTCGTAGTGGTGTGGATGTGGTTTATGAGGATACGCAAAATGAAGATGAATGTGAAATTGTGATTCGTATCCGCAAAAATGCAATAGAGTCCGCATGAAGAGAAAATTCCGGAAGTCTGCCAATGGGATAAATGTGTATTAACTAGTAAAGCTTCTAAATTGTTAAAGCAAAGGCACAGGGTCATCTGTTTTTATGAAATAAAATGGGGTTAAACTTAGAATACAAAGCCTAAAAATTGAAGAAGAATTTTTCCTGAAATATGAAAATAGGGAGAAAAAAGTAGTTAGAGAATGTGCATAGATATCGATTGAAGGGGCGGATTTTCTTGAAACTTACTTTAATCAGTAAATTAAAGTTGAAAAGGCGACAAAAACTGCAACTTGTTCTACCTTTCATTTTCAGCGTATGTGTTTATATTTGTTCGTGTTACTAATGGGGGAACAACTCTCCAATAAGAATGAAATTAAACCCATTGGAAGAGAGAAGAGATGAAAAGGTCTATTTATAATATTACATGGGAAATGTGGCTATGAATCTCCAAGGCTTTTTATGGGGTATTTCAAGTATTTTTACCTTATGACTGGAAGATGAATTCAGCATTGTCTCCTGACACTGAAGTTTTATTTTAAGGGGGAGCAATTACAGCCTGATTATGGCAGGGGTTTGGTTACCCATGATGAAAAAATAGAAAGTGAGGGTGTAGACTTCTATACCCTCATTTTTTTCTTAGAAATTATTTTGTTTATCTAAAACCATAAAGGTTGTGGTAGCTGTTGCTGCAAGGATATCCTCCCTTTTTAATCGTGCCTCACCAACCATACTTACCACGTTTTTCCCATGGGAAATGATACGAGCATGATAATCCACCGTATCGTTGGGAAGGATAGGCTTTAAAAATGTGGTGTTAATATTTATGGTACAAACCATATTTGGTTTTGCATAATAATGGCATAGTAAACCAAACGTGGTGTCGAACCCTGTTACAATAATACCCCCATGAAGCCCACCTTCGGGGTTTAATTCCCAAGACTTAACATCGAAGGATAGCACTAACTCTTTTTTTTCAAAGTTGCAACCAGTGAACCTTGGACTTAATAAGTCCAAAACCCCTACATTCGTCATGGGAAACTCTGAATTGTTCATTTGAGAAAACCAGGCTTCCATATCTGCCTGGCTAGGATTTCTATGATCAAATACCACCATATGTAGTACCTTCCTTTCTTACACTAATGAATTATTCTGAACTTCATTCAGGACTTTAAATATTGCAGAAGAGCTTGCTGCTACAACGGTTTTATTTTTAATCCATGCTTCACCCATTAGGTTACATAAAGATCGTCCTTGAAACTCCAGTCTTGCTTTAATATAAAAGGTATCCCCTAAAAAAATAGGCTTGTGATAAGCTGTATTCAAACTTACCGTGGTAACTACATAGGGCTTTGTATAGTAATGGCAAAGAAGCCCTAAGGTAGTATCAAATGCAGTGGCGATGATGCCGCCGTGAATGACATTTTGGGGATTTAACTCCCATTCCAAAACATCGTAAGCCAATTCAACGGTTTGTTCTTCAAAGTTGCAGCTTACAAATCTAGGTTTGATTTTTGAGACAACGCCATTTCTTAGAAGCCTAGATCCTTCGGTAGTTACTTGTTGAAACCAAGTTTCCATGGCACCTTGACATAACGTTGGCATTTCTAAATGATTCATTTCCATATTCCCCTTTATTTCAAATATTCTTTTACGATATTTACAAAGGATTGGCTGTTTTCCAAATGAGGGAAATTGCCAACACTTTCAAAAATAACGTAGTCCCCATCGGGGCGTGTTTCCTCTGCCCATTCCATATTGGAAATGGGATTTTTCTTATTTTCTTCCCCCCAGAACATCCAGAAAGGCACGCTAAGAGCGGAAAATGCCGTTTTTGTATCTGCTCGCCAAAAATCAGTTTTGATTGCAGCGAAGGTCACTTGAGACTTTTTGCTTCTTCGAGCAGAATAGTAGCAAGCGTTAATTTGTTCTTGGGTAATTTTTTCCTTTGCAAAAAAAGTTTCTTCTAAACTTTCTTTTATTTTACTTTTTGATGTTCCCAAAAGGAACTGCTGTGTTCCTGAAAGGGGCATAAGCAAGCTGTGTAAGGAATTCGTTTCCTCATTGGTGGCAAAACCACGGCCAAACCCCTCAGGAGATATGAGCATAAGCCCCTTAATTTTTTCTGGATATAGCATGGAGGTAACCAGTGCCATATCTGCCCCCCCATTGGAGGCCAAGATGCAGGCAGGACGGCGGATAACTTTTTCCATAAATTCATGGATACAGTTTGCATACTGATAAGCTGTCCAAGGTTTGTCAGGAACGAAGGAGGCACCGTACCCAGGTAAATCTATGGCATAAACATGATAGGTTTTTGCCAGATCGTCCATGACCATATCCCACTCTTTACGGCTTGTCCCTAGCATCATGCTATGAACAAGAAGCAAAGGTCGCCCACGTCCCACAGAGGTATAAGCAATATCGCCCAAGGTCGAGCTATATATTTCAAAAAGGGTATTATCCACCTTTTTTTGTGCTTGCCAAAAACAAGATTTTTGCCAAAGAATCAGTCCCCCTAAAAGACCTGCTGTAGCGGCGGAAAGGGAAAGTGCTGTTTCCTTTATTTTTTGATTCATTTCAGACCCTCCTTTTCAAAATAATGTCTTCTCTTTATTATGAACGGAAAAACGTCATTTGAAAAGGGGCATTTTCATAGTATTGTATTAAGTTTTAAAAAGGGGGGTTATTTATGCAAGCATTTCTAACTTTGGCAGGACAATTATTCATAATTTTATGTATTCAGTCTATACTAGATGTTATGTCGTCTTCTAGAAAACAGATGCACTTACAAAAAACCATTGCTTTGGGGTGTTATATCGCTTCCCTTCTTCTGGTGATACGCTTTATGCAGCAATATCTGGGGGATATTTTGCAGGCATTAAGCCGCATTTATTAGAGGGATAAAAAAGAAGTGGTTTTTTGTATAAAGACGTAGAAAAAAACACTTGACGAGATATAATTCCTATGATATTATATTATTCGTACTCGGTTTACGAGTGTGTGCCGATGTGGCTCAATTGGCAGAGCAGCTGACTTGTAATCAGCAGGTTATCGGTTCGAGTCCGATCATCGGCTTTAATATGGGTGGATTCCCGAGCGGCCAAAGGGGGCAGACTGTAAATCTGTTGCGATAGCTTCGAAGGTTCGAATCCTTCTCCGCCCATAGTAACTTCATAATTTTTTTTATTGCCGCGGAGTGGAGCAGTCCGGTAGCTCGTCGGGCTCATAACCCGAAGGTCGTCAGTTCAAATCTGGCCTCCGCAATTAGAAAAACCCTTGAAAATATTTTCAAGGGTTTTTATTTTTTCATATCTTAATGAAAAGCCGTTTTTTGTAACAAATTTTTAATGTATTAACGTATTTAAATAGGTATCTATCTGCACAAGTTCCACAAATTATTAGCCATAGAATACTTATGATGATAAAAAATCTAAAATTGTTCGTTTTTTCCCAGTTCGATTTTTTTCACAATGGGGATAAGATCATCCTGTATATAACCCATAATAATTTTCTCCATTACGGACGAACTACATTTTTGGCCGGTTATATTTTCAAATTTTTCTTTGGTATCTTCCAAAGTTGGCACAGTTTGATCATATTACAAGTGGCAAGGTAATTATCGAATTGTATCATTTCCTCTCTTGAAATGCTCAAATCTAACATTTCCAGATATTTTGAATGCACAGTTATACCTTGCGTTTTTAATACATTGATAATGTCATGCAAAGCCCTTTGAATATAATATATTGCATCTTCTTCTTTAATAAATAGCATTTATCACCTTTTACCTTCCGCTGGACTCTAGAATATTATATTATATCTAAAACTGGATTTGAATTAGAGATAGTTTGATTCTCAACAATGATATTTCTCAGAGATATCTCTAGCATGAACATTTCCACCACCCTATGGAATTATCCTATTGTATAGTTTTATTTTTTTGCACCTGACATTTTTTAAAACCAAAGCATAATTTTTAAATGTATAACAAACAATATTCGAGAATATGAATTCATCCAGTCATTAATAGAAAAATTCACTCTTTGAGATTTTAAAACTTAACATCGTTTGTACCATAGCTTTAGGGAAAATAGTTTTAATTCCGCTTCTTAGGGGTTACTTAAGCAACAAACTGCGGCTAAAAAATCTTATATAAGAAAAAAGCCTACATTTGTAGGCTTTCATCATAACTAGGATTCTAAGCCTTTGAAATCTATGCCGTCTTCCCGCATATTTTCTAACAATTGGGCATGGAAAAAGCAACAGCCATAGCAGGGGTAAAGGAGCATATGGTTTTCCATTACTAGAACGACGCTATCCTCTTTGACGGAAGATGGGCTATCTTTTCTAGGCATTGGTGCCAGGTGTCCTTTTTTTAAATTTTCCACTTCCCCCCCTATTAGGCACACAGCCTTATCTTTTTCACCCCAAAGGCGTTCCCCCTTTTTAAGAGAAATCAACTCCCCGCAAAAACAATCCATCATGGTTTCCAGCCCTTGGGTGGAAATTTTTCGAAAAAGGGGTAGAGATTGTAAAAGTTCTAAATCCATATTCATCTTTTGTACCTCCAAATAAGTATGGCTGGATTTTATCATGAACCAAGACCGCCGTCAAGGAAACGACTCTTGACAATTATCATAGGGCAACATAAAATCAAACCATATTAGTACACGAGATAAGAATAGGAGGATTCATATGGTTCCCAATAAAATAGAAATGTTACCTTTTTTTCAAAGTCTTTCGGAAGAAGAAAAAACGTTTTTTCAGAAAAACCTAAAAGTCATTGAATTTAAAGAAGGAGATTTGATTTATTCCCCTGCAAAGGGCTCTTTAGGCATGGTGCAGGTATTAAAGGGGGCAGTACGTGCATACATCATTTCCGATGAGGGGAAAAAGGCTACGATTTTCCGCCTAAGAGAAGGGGAGTTTTGTATGTTAACCATGGCTTGTGCCATGTCCCAGATTACCTTTGATGTGGAGGTAGAGGCATCCGAAGATTGTCAGCTTTTGCTTTTACCCACAGAAGTTTTTACAAAAGTAGAACAGCAGAATATTTATGTGAAGAATTTTTCCTTAGAATTAATGATGGAGCGCATGTCGTCCCTCATTGAAGGGGTACAGCAGATGATATTTTTAAATTTAGAACAGCGCATCGCATCGTATCTTTTGGATGAAAGCAGCCAGCGAAAGAATGACACCATATACTTAACTCAGGAGCAAATCGCGGAGAACATTGGAAGTGCTAGAGAGGCAGTTAGCCGTACCTTAAAACGCATGAAGGAAAAAGATTTAATCTCTGTAGGCAGAGGGTGCATTCATATATTAAATAAAAAAGAGCTGTACGAAATGCTTTCATAAAAAAGGGTACCATTGGTCTCAATGATACCCCAAGAGAGGGAAAGGATAGTTATTCTTTATATTTTGCCTTACATACAAGCTGTGTCATAGTGCCCATGGGGCAATAAACACACCAAGTTCGAGGGCGGAAAAGTATCATGGTGACAAAGCCTAATAAAGTTGAGGTCAGCATCACACTGTAGAAACCAAAGGCAAACTGTTTCACCCAGTTTGCCACAGGAGCGGCGGAGGAAGCAAAATTCCAAGGTAAAGAGAAGCTCCAAAGGACGGTAATCACTTCGTTTAAGTCCTTTGCTCCTGCAAAAACCAAATAGGTTGAAAATAGCATATTGATAAACATGGCCATAAAGAAGGTTAAAAAGCCGTAACGAAACCATTTGCTATAAATCCACTTAGGAATAGGGCGGTTCAAGGAAAGTCGTTTACCTAAAATTGAAAATAGCTGGCCTCTACCGCAATAGCGGTTACAATACCCCTTTTTTCCCCCTGCAAAGGACATAATAAGAGGGATCAAAAAGCAAAGAAGACCAAGCCACGCAAATAGGATATTAAAGAATCCCAAACTCAGGTAGAGTAAAGAGGTAATCCATAAATATTCGTACCAGAATTTTTTCTTAGCCAAGGGTATCAACCTCCTTTATGGAAATGATATCAGCTGGACAAGCCTTTGCACAAATGCCACAGCCAATACAAAGGGGTTCATCAACCTTAGCATACATGCCGTTATACACGGTGATAGCTTTTTTGGGGCAAACTTTTTCGCAGCAGCCGCAGGATACACAATCCTTCGTTGATAATGTTGCGATTTTCTTCATTTTATCCCTCCTGAGTCATATATAGAGCCTTTTTCGGGCAGGTCATTGCACACCTTCCGCAACCGATGCAAATATCCTCATGAACAAAGGGGGCGGCATTCTTTTTATCTTGGCTTAAAGCGCCCACGGGACAGACCCGTACAGCAGGACAAGCATGGTCCTGGGGGCATTTATTCATATCTATTTTAGCAATTCTTTTCATTTTTTCATCCTTTCAAATTTTAAGAGAAAGTTATATAATTTTATGGTATGATAATATCATAAACTTTTGTATCGTTCCGTAACTTAGTTACGAATAAAAAAATAGGAGGATTTCCCATGAGCGAAGAAACAAAGGAACTGACATTGGTAGAGCAAGCAGAACAAAACAGCAGCAATTATTTTCGTCAAGGTTTAAACTGCACAGAATGCATTATGTGTACGTTTTTAGATATCTATAATAAAGAAATGCCTAGAGAAAGTTTGGCCTTGGCAACAGGGTTTGGTGCGGGTCTTGGCAACACAAAAAATACCTGCGGTGCAATTACTGGGGCGGTTATGGCGCTAAGCAGTGTGGTAGGCAGAAAAGATCCTCTAGCAAAAGAGACCGTAGGGGAAAGGGTTGCCGAGCTAAGGAATGTATATTCATTAGTAGGTGACATGGTACGGGAAATTGAAGACCATTATGGAACATTAATTTGTAAAGAGCTTTCCGATCCTTTGGGTGAATTTGAAGGTAAGGCAAGAAAGAAAAACTGTATGCAGATTATTGGATATTGTGGTGGTTTGGCTATGAAATACGCATTAAAAGCGGAAGAGATGGCAAAAGAAAAAGAATGTGTAGTAAGTGAAAGTTAAAAAGGGGAGGAAAGGTATGAAAAAAAGCATATTGGCAGCAATGGCTGCGCTATTATTATTTGCAACGCCCATATCCGCCCATCCACCCATAGAAGTATATGTAGATGGACAGGAGGTTTCCTTTGATCAGGAGCCTGTTATCATTGAAGACCGTACTTTGGTTCCTATGCGGGCAATTTTTAAAGCATTGGGTAGCGAAGTGACCTGGTCTGAACCCACCCAAACCATTACCTCTACCAAGGGAAATGATACTGTTGTATTAAAAATTGGGGAAACGGGGGTCTATAAAAATGGACAGCTTGTATATACCATGGCTGTACCTGCCCAGATTATCAATGAAAGAACATTGGTGCCCATTCGTGCCATTGCCGTGGCTTTTGAGGCAGAGGTTTCTTGGGACCCTGTTGGTTATGTGATTACAATAGCATCTGCATCAACCAAGGGTTATTCCACCACCATAGAGGCGGAGGATGGTACAACGGTGTTATCCTTTCAAATGGACTTCCCCAAAAGTAGTGGTGCATATGCAGAACAAATTCAAGAGAGCCTAGCTTTGGAAGGTCAATCCTTGGCAAAGGACTTTATGAATGAATTTGGCGAAAAAGCTAAAAAAGAGTATGAATCCGCTAAGGTGAAAGGTGATTCTTTTACACCCTATACATATATTGGCTCCTTTAAAATGACAAGGGATGACAAGGAGTTTATATCTTTTTATGGCACAAGCACCCAGAGTACGGGAAGTGAGCCTGTGAAAGGATGCACCTCCTATACATTTTCTGCAAAAAATGGGAAACAGGTAGACCTTTTTGATATTATAAAGGACGATAGGCAGGAAGTTGAAGATTTCTGGGAAACATCTTTTTCTTCACTCATTGATGAAAAGCCCCAAAGTTTTTACGGCGATGCAAAAAGACGTTTGGAAAAATCCGTGGAGGCAGTAGGATTTTATGTAACGGAGGATGGTATTGGGTTTTATTTACCACCTGAAACCATTGCACCTAAGGAAGCGGGGGTTATTTCTTTTACCGTGAAGTATGAGATTTGATTTGAGAGAAATGTCCATATTATGGGTGATTTTCTTTTGGGAAGAAGGGTTTTGGAACAGTTTGTTCCGAAGCCTTTTTTAAGTAATTAAAAACGGCAGATAACCCTGTTATCCGCCGTTCATTTCTATTTTACCCCTCTTTTAAAAAGGGGTGTTAGCATGTTATAATTTTTTCCACTCTGCTTTTAATTCTGCCAAAATTTCCTCTTTTGTTTGGGGCGGATGATGGCCTTTCAGGGCAAGGCGGAAGTCGATTTTTGCCAACTCATCAATATATGCCATTAACAGCACCTTATCATAGACCCAAACTTCCCCTTTAGGAACGGAGCAATAGGAGTCTCCCAAAAATATTACACCATCTTGAGGAATGATGAATACTACCGAGTCTCTGCAATGGGGGGAGACAATTTCTCGTAATATGCAGGTTACATCCCCCAAATCGATGGTCATAGAGCCGTTAAAGCTAATTTCTGCAGCTTTTACTTTTATATCACTGCGGTGACTATATTCTTTACGGATATGTTCGTCGGAAAACTCGGTATCCTCCCCAGTTTCTAAGCGTTTTTCCATGGATTCATCATCCCAAGACCAATGGGACATTTTTTCTAGCTCTTTATTGGTTTTCCCTCCGGCAATGGTAGCCGCTTCTGTAGCCCAAAGGCCAAAGCTATGATCCCAGTGTGAGTGGGTTAAGGAGAGATAACGAGGGCGTGGCAGATTATTTTCTTCTAGCTTTTCTATGAAATGATGGTAATGGGCGGCCGAGTTGCCTGCATCCATCATAAATGAACCTTTTTCGCCTTTTACATAGCCCAAAGTAGGGCGGTCTGTTTCAGGGTCATGTTCCATATAATAAATATGTTCCGAAAATTTGGTTAATTTCATAAGACGGTCCTCTCTTTGGTTAGTCTACACATATAAAGTACCGTTTATTTTTAAATAAACGGTACTTTGTTTTCTTTCAGTATATCGCCTTCTCAAAGGAAAAAGCAACATCTAAATTCTTAAATTATTCTATACAGTTACGTTTTTTTGTTTTTTGCTAGCCTTTTTCGCTGCTTTTTGTTCTTTTTTTGCTGCTTTCTTTTCTTTCTTCGCTGCTTTTTTATCCTTACGGTTTGATTTGCGTTCGTTCATCCAAATGTAAATAACGGGGATAAATACCAGCGTAATAATGGTAGAGAAAGCAAGACCGAAGATAACACCAACTGCCAAGCCCTGCATCATTTCGCCACCTTCTTGTTGGCTTACTGCCATGGGAAGCATACCCAAGATGGTAGTCAATGTAGTCATTAAGATGGGGCGTAAACGTCTGGGGCCTGCTGTTACTAAAGCATCGTAACAGTTTAAGCCACGATCCATCAGCTGATTTGCATAGTCAACCAGAACGATGGCGTTATTTACAACCATACCCACCAGCATGACAAAGCCCATGAAGGCGGGTGTCGTTATGGTGTGGCCTGTTAGGAACAAGCCCAGAATGCCGCCAGTAATTGCCAAAGGCATAGAGAACATGACGACAAAAGGATAACGTAAGGACTCAAACTGAGAAGCCATAATCATATAAACCAAAAGTACAGCAATAACCATACAAATCATAAGGCTTCGGAAGGAATCCATCATCATTTCCATGGAGCCGGAGTAGCCGTAAGAACAACCTTCGGGGAAGGGGTAAGAAGCCAAAGTATCATCAACCAGTTTTCTTGCTTCGTTCCCACTTAATTTGGGGGTGTTGGCGTTAATACTAATATAATTCTTTTGGTTTTCACGGGTAATAGAAGCAGCAGTTTCAGTAATCTCTACGGAAGCCACAGAGGAAAGGGGAATTTGACCACCAGTTGCTGAGGAAACCGTAAGGTTATCTAAATCTGTTAAATAGTTTAACTGATCTGTGTCATAGCGGATAACCACATCCAACTCGGAACCATCCACCTTATACTGGGTTGCCGTGGAACCAGCGATAGCTGTATTCAATGCTCCCGCAATTGCAGAGGTAGTGACACCATAGTGAGAAGCCTTATTTCGATCTATTTTAACCTTTGCTTCAGGTACGGTATCGTTAGTTGAGCCTTCTACATCGGTAAAGCCTTCAATACTACTTAAAAGGTCTACAATTTCATCTTCTAGTTTCATCAAGATAGTGTTATCGTAGCCATAGACATTAAAGGTTACATCAGCCCCACCCATATTGCCCATAGAGGCGTTGGAAGCGGAGACGGTTAATTCCATTCCAGGAATATCCCCTAATAGGGTTTTAATTTCCTCGCAAATTTCCGAGGTGCTGCGATCTCTTTCTTTTTTTGGCACCATGTTCATATAGATGCTTGCAGCAGAGGGTTTATTACCCATTTGATCCGCACCAATATTGGCATAAACTGTTTCTGCCTCAGGAATGGTTTCTAGGAGATAAAGGGCTTCTAGTACCACTTCTTCTGTGGTATCCACTGAGGTGCCGTTAGGCAGGCTGATGTTGATATTTGCAGTTCCTTCGTCGGATTCTGCCATGAAGTCCATGCCTGTCATAGGCACTGTTGCCAAGCTACCGATAAAAAGAGCCAGAACAATGGCCACTGTTTTTTTGCGATGTGCCAAAGCCCAACGTAATACTTTATCGTAACTCTGGGTGAGACGGTCTAAGATGCTATCCCACTTTGAAAGGGCGGAAGTAAACTTTGCGTATTTACGCAATTTAGTTTTTCTATCCTTTTGTAGAAGCAAGGCACAAGCCATTGGTACGAAAGTTGCCGCTACCACAAGGGAGGAGAGCAAAGCAAAGGTGATAGAGAAGGACAAGTTTTGTAAAAGCTGTCCTACGGATCCCTTTACGAAAGCAATCGGTAAGAATACTGCTACCGTTGTTAAAGTAGAGGCGGTGATTGCCATGGTAACTTCTTTGGCACCGATTTCTGCCGCTTCTTTAGGGGAATATCCACGTTCATAATATTGGTAAATACTATCCAAAACAACGATAGAGTTATCAACCAACATACCGATACCGATAGCCACACCACCCATGGAGATAATATTCAATGACATATCCGCAAAATACATTAAAGCGAAGGTTGTCATTATGGATGTGGGGATGGATACGGCAATAATCCCCGCAGTAATGGGATTTTTCAAGAACAGCAATAATACAAAGAATGCAATGAGGGCACTCAGGAATGCTGTTTGGGTTACGTTTGAGATGGAATCTTTAATATAATCGGAGGTATCCATCACAATGCTAACTTGAACCTCAGGATATTCAGCGGAAAGCTTGGTTAATTCTTTTTGTATTTTATCACTGGTTTTAACCAAGTTTGCGGTGGACTGCTTATTTACTGAGATAAGCATGCCCTTTTCACTATTTACATAGGAAACGGTGGTTTTATCCTTTTGGGTTTCTTCCACCATTGCCACGTCACTAAGCTGAATGATTCCTCCTGTGGGGGTGACAATTGGCAGAGCTTCAATTTCCTGGATAGAGGAAAACTGTCCCATGGTACGTACTTGTACTTTGGAATCACCCTGTGTGAGGGTGCCCGAGGGCAGGTTCATATTTTCAGCGGCTAAAACTTGTGAAATCATATTGGCATTTAAGTTATAGCCTGCTAACTTGGTAGGGTCAATGGTAATACGCACTTCTTTTTCAATGCCACCATATAAATCGATGGAGGCAACACCTTCAATACGCTCTAAGCGGGGAACAATATTGTCCTCCAATAAGTTGTTCAGCATATTTAAGTCTAAATTTTCTGAAGTAACCCCCAAATAAATGGGGATGGCATTCATGTCTATTTTATAGATAACAGGATTATCTACATCATCGGGCAGTAAATACTTTGTACGATCTAGCACATCTCGTAAATCCAGAGATGCCATATCAATGTCTGTACCATCAACAAATTCAACTACGACCATGGAATTGTCGCCGTTGGATATGGAAGTAAGAGTATCTACATTATTTACTGTACCTAGGGCCTCCTCCAGAGGCTTTGAAACCAAGTTTTCAATTTCTTCGGGACCTGCCCCTACATAAGTCGTACTAACCAATACAACGGGAATGTCTACGTTGGGCATTAAAGACAGGTTTAAGCTGCTATAAGCTACAATACCTGCAATAAATACCATCAGAGAGATCATGATTGTGGTAACAGGTCGGCGGATGGAGAGTCTGGATAACATCGTTTATTCCTCCTTTGCCGTATCTTCTTCTGTGGTGCTTGCTGCAGGTGCAGCTTCTGGGTCTGATATGGTTACTTTTTCGCCATCGGTAATATATGTTTGGCCACGGGTCACAACCTGAGCACCTTCGGGTAACTCGGAAGTGATTTGAATGGTTTCTCCTGTTTCAATACCAATGGTTACAGGGACTTTCTTCGCTGTATCCCCTTCTACGACATAAATGTAATTTTCGTTATTTTTTGTAAGGACTGCATTTCTAGGCAATACCAGTGCATCTTCAGCTGCTTCCTTTGTGAAGCTAACTTCGGCTAACATGCCGGATTTAATGGCACCATCTTTATTATTTAGTTCAATTTTAACGGAATATGTACCTGTTTGATTAGATGCAGGGCTAATAGTGGAAATTTTTCCAACCAAAGGGGTGTTGGAAACTGCACTCATTTTTACTTCTACTTCATCACCAACTTTAATGGTATTGATTGCCTGTTCAGACACACCAACTTCAACCTTAATTGTGGAGAGATCCATAATTACATAAGCAGAAGCGGACTGGCTGGCATAACTGCCTCTTTCCACACCTCTGCTCACGATAACACCAGACATAGGCGCAGTCACGGAGCAATCACTCATATTCTTTTTCAATACGTCGAGATTCACTTCCAGAGCTTCAATATTTGCCTTTGCAGATTCATAAGCGAGCTCCATTTGGTCTATTTCTGCTTGAGAAATAATGCCTTCTTCAAAAAGAACCTTGTTGTTATTGTAGATTTTTTCTGTGTTTTCCAGGTTTAGCTTAGAAGCATTGTAGCTTGCCTCTGAACTACGCAGTTGGTCAGATAAGTGAGAGGAGTCCACGGTAAAAAGAACTTGATTTTCTCTTACGGTATCACCAACTTCAAAGTTATAATGCATGACCTCTCCAGGGATTTTCGGAACAACAGAGATTTCCTTGGATGGAGCTGCTTTTCCTGAATAGGTGAAGTTGTTGGAGATAGAATCTTTACCAATGGTCGAAACTTCAACACTACGCAGCACAGGTTCTTCCTCTTCACTTGCTCCACCGGCACATCCAGTCAAAAGAGCAGTGCAAAGGCTAAAAAGTATAAGTTTTTCCTTCATTTACGGTTCCTCCTGTTATTAATAAATGATTAATCATATATAAGTGGTTGAATAAGGTTTTTCTTTTCTCTGCATCAAAGGAATCAAAGTGTTGGCCTGCAACTTCCATTATAGTACTTTCCGTTTCTTGCAAAGAAGCGTGGCCTTTTTCCGTTAAATGGAAATATATTTTTCGACCATCATCCCCCTCCTCGGGAGCTTCTTTTATTAGATACCCTTTTGCAACCATTTTCGAGATAGTTAACGAAGTACTGCTTTTGCTAAGACAAAAGGCTTTAGAGATTTCGGAAACAGTATTGATTCCAAAATCTCTAATATATATTAGTATATTAAATTGCTGTATGGTTAGTTTTCCTTCTTCCTTACCGTTGGTACTAAAAATTTGCTCTAAATGTAATCTGCTCCAACAAACCAAGTTCACGTTCAGGTTTATTATGAGCGCAGCAATTTCCTTGCCTCTTACCTCGGACATTATAGCATCCTCCTCTTTCAACTTGCGATATGAAACTAATTTTATGATAAAACTATTTTTGTGTCAATTGATTTAGTTTAAATAATTTATTAAGAAATTCTAAAGCTTTTAAATAAACTATGATATGACTATAGTTTTTCTAAGAAAACAGTGCAAGAATATATTTATTATTATATATTTTTGTTCTATAAAAATATAATGAAAGGAAAAAACTACACAAATATTGGTTTACATTGTTAATTGTTGTAGGATTTATAAGAAAGTTGCAAAAGTAACCATTTTATAAAAAAGGCAGCCACTGGAGAAGGGCGGTGAGATGTTTGGAGGGATACCTTGAATTCAAAATAGAAATCCCTGGGTTTTCCACACAAGAGACTTCTGATTCTAGTAAAAGCTATATTCCAAATGGCAAATATTTTGGAAAAGGAGTATTAGAGTAACCCTAGAGATTATATTAGGTAAGATTTCATAGGGTTTGGAGTAAAATATAAAAAAGGCATTGGAATGCCTTTTTTATTGTCTTGGATTCTTTTTAATTTGTTAGAACCTTGTGCAAAGGTTTATTTGCTTTCATACAGTCCCAGTTTTACTAATAAATTCAAATAGGTATCAACGCCATGGCATAGTATCTTTTCATCAAAATCGAAATCCGCACTATGGAGGGGGGGGGTAAATCCTTTTTCAGGGTTTCCTGCACCTAAAAAGAAAAATAAGCCGGGTACTGCTTGTTGGAAGAAGGAGAAATCTTCAGAGAGCATATAGGGTGTTGTGGTCATATAGTTTTCCCCGCAAGCCTCCTCCAAAGCTTGTACCAAAGCAGGGTCGTTATCAACCACACGGTACATGTGGTTAAATTCAACAATGCCTTCACAACCATAACCGGCGGCGATATTTTTTACCGTTTCTTCTACTCTTTCCACAAGTTTTTCATAAACTTCATCGCTAAAAGCACGCATCGTTCCGTCCATACGAACTTCTTTCGCTAAAATATTACAAGCTTCTCCGCCATGGATGGTGCCAAAGGTTAATATGCCGCTATCCAAGGGGGAAATATTTCGAGACAAAATGGTTTGCAGCCCACAAATGACAGCACCTGCCGCCAACACTCCATCTGCCCCTAATTGTGGTTGGGCACCATGGGCGCTTTTCCCAAGGATACGCACATAAACCTCGCCATTTCTGGCCATCATACCCCCTGCTTTACAGGCGATTTTACCTTGGGGTACTTGGGGGAAGATATGGCAGCCAATGATTTTAGAGATATGATATTTTTCCATAACACCAGCCTCAACCATAAGCTTTGCACCGCCTGGGCCTTCTTCGGCAGGCTGGAAAATTAAAATGATGTCCCCTTTTGGTCGTACTTTTTGAGCCATGAGGTATTTAGCGAAGCCAAGCAGTATGGTCATATGGCCATCATGTCCACAGGCATGCATCAGCCCTTCGTGAACAGAGGCATATGGGCGGGGTGCCTCTGTTACCGTCAGGGCATCCATATCCGCCCGAAAGGCTATGGGTTTTTCCAACCCTTGACCTTTTATCACACCGATTACTCCTGTTTCTAAACAACGTTCTATGGAGTCAACCCCCATAGATTTTAACTGGTTTTCTATATATGCGGCGGTTTTATGCTCTGAAAGGCCTAATTCGGGGATTTGATGCAAGTCCCGACGAATTTGCCTTAGTTCTTCCTCCATTTTTAAAACTTTATTTCGCAAACAAATCGCTCCTTTTTAATAATTTTTACCATTGTATCACAAAAAACTATGGAAGAGCCTTGGAAAATAATTTTTTTTCATATATAATATGTGTCATACTATCATGATTGGAGGAACGAAGGATGAACTATGACATGACAAATCCTTATGAGATTGCAAAATATATTAAGGATGCCAAGAAAGTTACACCCGTAAAGGTTTACGTTAAGGGTGATTTAAGCGGTGTAGAAAAAGAAAACGTAAAAATCTTTGGAAACGAAAAATTCTGGATTGTGATTGGTGATTTTGCTTTGGTGAAAGAAGTTTTGGATGCAAAAGCTGCTGATGTTCAGGAATATCATATGGAGTATGATAGAAGAAACTCTGCGGTACCTATGTTGGATGTTACGAACTTAGAAGCTCGTATTGAGCCAGGCAGTTTTATCCGTGACCGAGTGAAAATTGGGAAAAATGTGGTTGTTATGATGGGTGCAGTAATTAATATTGGTGCCGAAATTGGTGATGGCACAATGATTGATATGAATGCCGTTTTAGGGGCAAGGGCAACCGTAGGCAAGAACGCTCATATTGGAGCAGGTGCAGTTTTGGCGGGCGTATTGGAACCCCCCAGTGCAACCCCCGTTGTAGTTGGCGATGGTGCTTTGATTGGTGCCAATGCTGTGGTTTTAGAAGGCGTACAGATTGGTGCTAAGGCAGTTGTTGCCGCAGGTGCCATTGTAACAGAAGATGTGCCTGAAGGCGCAGTAGTGGCTGGTTCCCCTGCCAAAGTTATTAAGATGAAGGATGAAAAAACAGAAGGTAAAACACAGCTTCTGGATGATTTGAGAAAATAATATAAAAAGATTAAGGTTTGGTGAAATGTTTTGCCAAGCCTTTTCTATTGCTTGCAAGACAAACTAGGTTGTGATACCATAAAGCTACTCCCTTAAAAGATGTAGGCAACAATTAAAATTGGAAAGGAATTGAAGAAATGAAAAAAAGTTTGATATTTTTGATTTCGGTAATGATGATTCTTTTAACAGCGTGTGGAGGTAGTGAAGATGCTGGAACGGCCTATACAGAGGTAAATTTGGAAGAGGGGATAACCTTTACTTTAAATGAAGATACATTAAAGAGTTCTAGGGCGACCTTTACCCTTTCAAACGATACGGAAAGTGCAGTGCAATACAGCACCCAGGAGTATCATTTTGAGCAGATGAAGGAGGGGCAGTGGACTGAATTTACAGGAACAGCCCAATCCGCCTGGAGTGATGATACCACGACTTTGGAAGCCGGTGAAACGGTAGAATTAAGCTATGATTGGAAGGTGCTTTGCGGAAATACGTCTAAGGATACCCAATATCGTTTGATTATATTAGTAAACGATAGCCCAGTTGCGGCTGAGTTTACGGGAAATTAAAACCAACTCTCCCCTTAAATTAGGGGGGATTTTTTTATTTAGAAAAAAACAAAAATGAAAAAATGAAATGTAAAAGCATTTTTTGCATAAAATGTTCCTGAGTGCGTTAAGGTGCAAAAAGTGCTTTTTCTTATGTGAAAACCGTGGCCAAATGGAATAAAATCAACTTTTTTTGCTTATATTAGGGTAACAGGAAGGAGGCAAGCAGATGAATAAAAGCAAGAAAAAAGTAGTCGCTGTGCTTACAGAAGGTGAAAAGGTTTTATCTGCCATTCAGGAAATTCAAAAAAAGTTAATCTGCGCAAGGCAGGGATTTGAAGCGGCAACAGATGAAGCTTTGGTAGATAGCTATATTTACGAAATCACTGCTTTGCACAAAAAATACGAATATTATTTAAAAGCGGCAAAGGAAATGGGGTTGACGGCACCTTTTCGTAAGATAGGCTAAAAATACAGAAGGGGGAGAAATGGATTATGACAGAGGTTTTATCCGTCATGATTATTAGCTGTTTGATTATTTTGGCTTTGGCCACACTCACAAAGCCATTAAAGGTATTATTCCGTTTTATTCTTTCGGCGGCCATTGGTGGATGCTGCCTTTGGATTTGTAATCGGTTTGGGTTACATGTGGGGGTAAACCCAGCGACCCTTTTTACCGTTGGATTATTAGGTACCCCAGGGTTTGTTGGGTTACTGGTTTTAAGCTTCTTTCTTTAAGAAAAAATTAAATATATATAATTTGACATTCAGTTTCTAATGTGTTATATTTTGTGTGGATAATCCTGTGGATAATCAAGACTTCCCTGTGTATAAAACTTGATTATTTACAAGGCCACGTGAAAAGAAATCCTTATACGATAAGATTTAACCCCATTTCTTATCAATAAAAACTCACTGCTTTGCAGTGAGTTTTTTCATAGAAAAAGTAGGTGAAAATTGTGGATAACTCAATAAATTTTATAGAAATATTAAATGAGCAGTTACTTGCTCATAGCTTTCAAGCAGTAAAAGATACAAATGGCAATCAGATTTCAGGGCTTTATATTCGCATGGAGAATCCAGTTTTATATATTTTAGGTATATCTGATCAGGAGAATGAAACCACTGCCCATATTTTAGAGACATTTACGAAACAAAAGGTAGGCGAATTAGAAGAAATACGTTGTAATCATTTGGTTAGCCTTTGTATACGCTTATCAGAGGATGATGGAGAGATACAGCCGCCTTTTTACATAGATGAGCGGATTCATGCAGTCAATTGGCGATATTCCTTGGAAGAAAAAAAGGTTTTTGTTCAAAAAGGGCAACCTGACCGCCTTTTAGGTATAGAAAAACTGTTATTATTGGCCTCTAAGGGGGATATGGTTCAAAAGCCTTTGGAGCCTGCAATGAAAGGCGGGAAACCTTGGGTAAGTATGAGCATTTTTGGCCTTTGTCTTTTGTTGCTCATTTACACCACCCTTTCGGGAAAGGGCGGAAGCACCATTCGTGCCTTTGGCCTAAGTAGAAGTGGGATTTTAGAGGGAGAATATTATCGCTTTTTTACCTCCATGTTTTTACACAGTGGCATAGCCCATCTGGTCTCTAACAGCATTTTTCTCTATTACTTTGGCTTTAAGGCGGAGTGCCTGCTGGGTAGAGGGCGTTTTTTGACATTATATTTGCTTTCGGGACTGATGGGGGGAATTTTTAGTGTAGTATTTCATGATGTTTTGGCCATAGGGGCCTCTGGTGCTATTTATGGTTTGTTGGGTGCCATGTTAATTTTAACGAAGAAGTATGGTTCTAAATATACACAGATGAACTATGGGACGATGTTGCTGCTAGCCTTCGCCTCAATTTCTTTTGGCTTTTTAGATATGGGTGTAGATAATTTTGCACATATTGGTGGCTTCCTTGGTGGAATTTTGGTATTCTTATATTATATGAAGAACCATAGGAAAAATGGGTAGTTATCCACAAGTTGTCTGTGGATAATGTGGAAGTTATCCACTTGTAAATTATGCAACACAAGATGAATAATAAGTATCTCCCTAAATTCCAAGGTTTTTTTTATGAAAAATTTGTCGAAGGAAAAATTTTAATACTAGATATTGGGGTATACATAAAAAGTTATCAACAGAAAGTCTGTGGATAAGCTTGTTGATATGTGGATAACTCCCGTTATAAGGAAAGGAAAGAGCTTTTTTATATGAATACACGATATGAATTTGAAAAAAGATTAACACAAAATCTTCAAAATTCTGTGTTTGGAGAAAAGACCCTTGTTTTTGGGGAGGGAGCAAACACCCCTTTATTAATGATGATTGGCGAAGCCCCTGGCGGTGACGAGGAAAAACAAGGCAGACCTTTTGTTGGGAAAGCTGGAAAAAACCTGTCTTCCTTTTTGGAGGTGATTGGTTTAAAGCGTGAAGAAATTTATATCTCTAACGTAGTGAAATTGCGTCCAACAAAAGAAAGCCCCAAAACGGGTAGAGCGGTGAATCGTCCCCCATCGGGAGAGGAAATCACATTTTTCCTGCCCTATTTAAAAGAGGAAATAAAGTTGGTTGCTCCAAAAGTAATTGTAACTTTAGGCAATGTACCCTTAAAAGCCGTTTCAGGGGAAAAAAGTATCACCATTGGCGATGTCCATGGCAAGCCATACCCCTTAGAGGGAGAAAAGGTATTATTTCCGTTATATCACCCTGCGGCGGTAATTTACAATCGGACTTTATTAGATACATATCAGGAAGATTTAGCGGCGTTAAAGGAATTTTTATCTGTATTTTAGGATTTCAGGCAATAAATTGGGCTTAATCAGTACAAGATTTGCATTGTAAGGCAATTAGACTTTGAAAGATAGTTTTAACCGTAGGTGTGAGTGTTTTACTTGAGGAGGTAAAGATTTATGGGCAAAACGGCAGTCGTTTATCGTTCCGAGTATGGCAGTACAAAAAGGTATGCTAACTATATAGGAGAAAAAATACAGGCAGATATTCTAAGTACAGATGAGGCAAAAGATATTTCCTCTTATGAAACCATTATTTATGGCGGTGGAATCTACGCAGGAGCCATAAACGGTAGTGACTGGCTTAAGAAAAATCAAGAAGCCATATGTAACAAGAAGTTCATACTATTTACCTGTAGTCTTTCCAATCCTCATAAGGAAGAAAACATTCAGGCCATACAAAATGGCTTAAAACAAAGCCTTACGGAAGAATTGGTTGGTCATGCTAAAGTTTTCTTTTTTCCAGGAGCCTTGGATTTTAAAAAGCTTAAGTTTACCCATAAAGGATTGTTGACAGTTTTGTTTCAATATTTAAAACATAAAAAACAGCGTAGTGCGGAGGAAGAAGGAATGCTAAAATGTCGGGAAATGCCCATGGATTTTGTTGATACTTCTGAAGCAGAGGCATTAATATCATTTGCAAAGGAATAGGATTATGGAATTTGAAGGTAAAGTAGTGGTAGTGACAGGCGGCGTGCAGGGAATCGGGAAAGCCATTGTGGAGGCCTTTGAACAAGAAGGAGCCACAGTTTGTATCATTGATCGAGAGGAAAACCTATATTTTACTGGTGATATCGGGGATAGAGAGACTTTGGAGGCCTTTGTAAAAAAGGTGCTGGATGAGCATGGGAAGGTGGACTACTTAGTCAATAATGCCATGATTTCCATGGGAGGGATTAATGCTTGTGGTTATGGTGCCTTTGATTATGCCCTGCGTGTTGGGGTTGTTGCGCCCTATTACCTAACAAAATTATTTAACTCTTACTTTGCTCCAGGTGCAGCCATTGTCAATATTTCATCCTCTAGAGATAGAATGAGCCAGCCAAACACAGAAAGCTATACAGCGGCAAAGGGGGCTATTTCCTCATTGACCCACGCCTTGGCCATAAGCCTTGGTGGGCGGGTTCGGGTAAATTCCGTATCCCCAGGGTGGATAGAAACGGGAAAGATTGTTTATGATGGTGCCGATGCAGGGCAGCATCCTGTAAAGCGGGTGGGAACCCCTATGGACATTGCAAATATGGTACTGTTTTTATGCAGTGAAAAAGCCGGCTTCATTACGGGAGAAAATATTTGCATTGATGGTGGTATGACCCGCCAGATGATTTATCATGATGATAATGGTTGGGGTTTAGAAGAATAGATTGTAAAAAGAAAACATCCTTTCTGAGAAATGAAGCAGACGGGATGCTTTTTTTATTGTGATTGTTCAGGTTGTAAACTTTCAAAGTCAAAAGGGGCTTGTAAATTGGTTTATAAGCCCCTTTATTTAAACGGATTTCCACTGTTTCCAGTGAAGAGTTCCCATTGAAAACAAAGGCGTTCCGTCTGTTATAAGTGTTTTAAAGGCATTACTTTAACTTTTGCCATTCATCCTCTTTAAAGCCCACTAAAACAAAGTCATCCCCAATAATCAAAGGGCGTTTTACCACCATACCGTTTGTACTGAGTAGTTCTAGCTGTTCTTCTTCCTTCATTTGGGGCAACTTGTCTTTTAACCCCATTTCTTTGTATACAAGGCCACTGGTATTAAAAAACTTCTTCAGTGGCAATCCGCTCATTTTCCACCAAAATTCCAATTCCTCGGCAGAAGGGTTTTGCTCTACGATATGTCGGGAAAAATATTCCACATTGGCTGTATCTAACCAATTTTTTGCCTTTTTACAGGTGCTGCATTTTGGATATTGTAAAAAAATAACACTCATATTGAATACCTCCTTTTTTTACATTATAGTATGTTCCTTTTATATGGGCAAGGGATAGGATTGCATTTTGAAATAAAGGGCTGTACAATGAGAAAAAAGTGAATGAATTGTATGTTCCAATAGAAATAAGCATTTTGTTCTGATAAAAAGGCATGATTTTGGTTAATTGTTGGATTGGAGGATATGAGTATGAATTTTGGTTTTATTGGCGCAGGAAATATGGTTGGTGCCATTGTAAAGGGCATGACCGTGGGCACAGGAAGCTATGAAGGAAAGCAAATTTATCTTACCAGTAGAAGTGTATTCTCTGCTGAAAGGTTAGCAGAGGAATGTGGGGCAAAGGCTTGCACAACATCCAAGGAAGTAATTACAAAAAGTGATGTGGTCATCCTTGGCGTTAAGCCTAACGTATTATCTGAATTATTGCCCCCACTGAAACAAGATTTTGCAGAAAAAAAGCCATTGGTGGTATCCATTGCCGCAGGAAAAACATTAGACTACTTGAGTCAATATTTGCCTGAAAAAACACCGATTGTAAGGGTTATGCCCAATATTAATGCGAAGATTGGTGGATCAACAACGGGGATTTGTGTAAATGAATTTGTCACTTCCCAGCAAAAACAGGTGGTACGTGATATGTTTTCAACCATCGGGACCGTTGAGGAGATAGATGAGAGCCAATTTTCCATTTTTAGTGTGATTGGCGGAGCATCCGTAGCTTTCGCATACCTTTATATGGACGCTTTGGCCCATGCTGCATTAAAAGCAGGTATGCCAAAAAAACAGGCGTTAAAAATTACAGCGGAAACGGTTTTAGGCAGTTCAAGAATGCTATTAGAAAGTGGAGAGGCACCGTGGCCTTTGATTGATCAGGTTTGTTCCCCAGGGGGTACCACCATTGAAGGTGTGACTGCTTTACAGGCTGGTGGCTTCGAGGCTACTTTGGTAAAGGCTTTTGATGCTGTTTTGGAAAAAGATAAGGCCATTGGAGAAAAGAAATAACTATATTTGTAAAAAAAAAGGACATTTGCTATGTTTTTTATAGGACGATTTCTAATTTCCCTTTTAGCCACATAAAAATAATATAAAATGCAAAAAGGGGAAAGAGTAATGAATCGAAATGGTATAAGAAATTATATGGGCATGCCCAATATTACTGACTATGGTCCAGATCCTTTTGTAGTAAATATTGAGATGGTGACGAAGCAGAACCCCAATTATCGTACTGCATTATGGACAGGGGAGCATTTACAATTAACCTTGATGAGTATTCCTCCTGGTGGGGATATTGGTTTGGAGGTACATCCCGATGTAGACCAGTTTATTCGTGTGGAGGATGGCGTTGGCGTTATCCAAATGGGAAGTACTCGGGATAAGCTAAGCTATCAGAGAAATGTGGATGGCCAGTTTGCAATTTTGGTTCCAGCGGGGACATGGCACAATGTAATTAACACTGGCAATAAAGCATTGAAAATATATACAATATATGCGCCACCTCATCATCCACATGGAACGGTTCAAACAACGAAACAAGAAGCTCAGGAGGCCCATGAAGAGCATCACGAGCATCACAAACATCACGAACATGAAAAATAATTAAAAAGTCCATTGAGTAGAACTTCAATTCTATTCAATGGACTTTTTTTATGAGGAAGTACCCTTATTTCAATTTATTGGCTCTCCCCATAACCCTTACTTCTGTGGTTTATTTAGTACAGGAACTTAATTAAAAAAAGCAAGAGAATCTGTCAAATTTCCAACTGTCGCCTTCTTTGACTAAGGTAAAGGTAAAGTCTTGGGTGGAGAAGTCACTGTTATTTTCTGGCTCTGTATAGAAAAGTTGGCCATCATAAGGTTCTTGTTTATTTGTGTAGTAAGCAGTGGCAGTAAAAGAAATTTGGTTTTCCTCAATTTCTGCAGGGTGGAATACATGGCCTGCGTAAAACACGTTCTCACCCCGGCTGCCGTTCATCATATACAAGTCCCCGTTTTCATCCTGTATAAACCGTATGCTATCAGGACTTAAAATCTCTCGATTGATAAAGTCTTCGGTGAAGTAGTTGGATAAATATGTTTTAAAGGAATCATAGGATTCAAATGCAGGCTCATTTACTTTGTAGTAAACTAGGTTATCTTTTTCTATTTTTTTGCTCGTATCATACTTTAAGCTGCCAAAAACGATATAGGAGTACAATGTTTCTGTATCTTTATAAAGTTCTATTAAGTCATCTTCCAAAAGGGGGAATCCTTCGTCAGAGTCATAATTGTTGTCAGATACCTGAGTATTGTTGCCTAAGTTTGCCTCCGAGGTCTTTCCGCATCCGGAAAAAATGGTGGCACTAAGAACAATACATAATAATAGTGCATAAAATCTTTTTTTCATAAAATCACCTTTCGTTTTGTTTTATTTCTTCTCCGTTAGTATATCACCATTTTTCACTTTCATTAGGGTATTAAGAGGATTGAAAAAAACTATTAAGAAAAATTTCGAAAAAAAAGAGCCCTGATTTTATAAGGATTTTTTTTACTCAAAATTACTGCGTTCATCTCGTTTCATTTTCTAAGCCCTATAATCCTAGGGCTACAGCAAGTCCCCAATAGCGTTGGTATTGGTGTCTCCAGTCTGGCACTGGTGGGGATAAGGGGGATTCTGCAAGAGGTATATCCTGGCGGGTTCCCATGAAGGCCTTTCATATGAAAGCCCTAGACGCCCAGGCGTAGCCCCCCTAGTATACCTACCGGTTTCCTGTTTCAAACTTGGATATTAAACTTTAATAATAACCAAGAAGTGTTACTTAGTAGTTATATTTTTGTGTTTATTTAAGAAAGAACAGGGAGCTACTTTTTTATATAACTTAAATTGCTTTTGCTGTTTTCTTTATGGTAATGTATAGGAAAATGATAACTAAAGCTGATGCGGGCACTTAATAGCTAGAACCCTTGTGTTCTAGATAATAACAGGATGTTAACGGTAGAAAACTCCCAAGCTGATGCAATGAAAAGATGTTGGATGTATGTACGCTTACCCCCATGTGTTACATGTGCAATGAAGTTTTGTGTGTGGTGAAGGTGGATGATAAAATCGGAAATACTGCTTAAAGTAATAGCCATAATGTAGAGTGATATTGGTCCTATCAGAGGAACATTTGCATTTTAGCATAAATATACCCAAATGTTGAGTATTATAAAGTGGGTTTTTATTAGAATTTAGAAGGAAGAGACAATCCATGCCGTTCCTTCTGTTCAAAGTGATAACACAATAAAAATACGTATAGAAAAGGTGAGATAAATGGTTGGTATTTTATATACACAAGTCAATCTGATTGGAATGGTCATTTTGGTGGCAATTTTACTGAATCAGCAGAATATTGACAATGGTACAGGCAGGCAGAGGGCCTTTATATATCTGAACTACTCCATTTTTGTCGTATTATTTGTAGACACTGGAATGTGGTTAGCAAACGGCACTCAATTTCCCTTTGCTATAGAAGTAAACTGGGCTATATCAAGTATTTATTATATTTTCCAATCTTTTACAGTGTTTATTTGGTATATCTATATCTCATTATTTTTAAATCGAAAAAGAATTCGAGACTCAAAATATTTTTTCGTCATGTGCATACCTGTAATTTTAAATACCCTTCTTGTTCTAATTAACACAAAGCATAACATTTACTTTTCTATTGATGAAGCCAATATTTACGCAAGATCTCCATTATTTTTTATTTCAATTTTAGTTAACATGCCTTATATTATGATTCCTTTTTTAGATTGTATCAGGATTTATCGAAATTCTGAAAACATAATCGAAAAAAAGGATTGTGTTTTAATTATGAAAATTCATGTGCTTCCTTTTATAGGCATTGTGGCACAAGTTCTGCTTTACGGTGTCTCATTAATATGGATTTGTACGGTACTATCATTGTTATTTATATTTATCAATTTTCAAAATAAAAGAATTTCAACCGACCCCTTAACCCAGTTAAATAATCGCTATCAATTCGACATTTGTTTGCAAAACATTAGGCGGGATATGGCATGGGAGGGGAGTTATTCTATCGTGTTTCTTGATGTGGATAAATTTAAAGAAATCAACGATACCTATGGGCATATTGTGGGGGATGGGGTTTTGATTTCTGTTGCGGAGATTTTAAGACGGGCTTGTGAGAAAGAAGAAGCGATTGTTGGCCGTTATGGTGGGGACGAGTTTTATCTGTTTTGTAAGAGCGGGGTAAGGGATAAAATTATTCAAAGTATTACTCAGCTTGTTAAAGCATACAATGATGCAGATAAATTAGGGATACACTTGTCCTTGAGTATTGGAACGTCGGACTTCGGGCTAGACCATACAAGTGCACTGGAAAGCATTATTGAGAAGGCGGATAAAGCAATGTATGCGAATAAAGGGAAATAAATATAAAAAAGGGCATCATTTTAAAATGATGCCCTTAAAATTTGTAAGGAATTGTCTAGTTTTTTACTTTGGCTTTGGGAAATTATAATTCCTCAGCCATTTTTTTATAGGTCTGATATTTTTGTTGTGCATGCTCAGCAGCTTCTTTCAACAAAACTTTCGCTGTTTCCGGGAAGGTGCGAACCAAAGAGGAGTAACGAACTTCACCCATGATGAAGTCATGGTAATCCATGGTAGGCTCTTTGGAGTCTAGAATGAACGGATTCTTACCTTCCTTCTTCAGGTCAGGATTGTAGCGATACAGGAACCAATAGCCAGAGTCAACGGCCATTTTGGTTTCTGTTTGAGCATTTGCCATACCCTTTGCAATACCGTGGTTAATGCAAGGTGCATAAGCAATGATTAAGGAAGGGCCCTTATATGCTTCGGCTTCCTTTATTGCTTTAATCAGCTGTGCAGGGTTTGCGCCCAATGCAACCTGCGCAACGTAGATATAACCATAGCTCATAGCCAGCATACCCAAGTCTTTCTTTACTGTAGGTTTACCGCCAGCGGCAAACTGTGCCACTGCGCCGATTGGAGTAGCTTTAGAGGACTGACCGCCTGTGTTGGAGTATACTTCCGTATCTACTACCAATACGTTTACATCTGCACCTGATGCCAAAACATGGTCTAAGCCGCCATAGCCGATATCATAAGCCCAGCCGTCGCCGCCGTACATCCACATGGATTTCTTGGTCAGGTGTTCTTTATTATCCAGAATAAAGGCTTTCAATTCTTCGCCTTCGCCTGTTACCTGTGTTTTTTCTAAAGTGGCAATCAAAGCCAAGGAGTCTTCTTTACTTCTATGGCCATCTTCGTAGTTGTCTAACCAAACTTTTGTTTTTGCCTGTAAGTCTGCATCATCACAAACAGCCAATAAATCCTGTAAGTGCATTTTCACACGTTCTCTTTGCTGTTCTACGGCTAAAACCATACCCAAGGAGAACTGTGCGTTATTTTCAAACAGAGAGTTGCTCCATGCAGGACCCCAACCGTCCTTGTTGGTTGTATAAGGTACGCAAGGTGCAGCGGCACCCCAAGCCTGAGTACAGCCTGTTGCGTTGGCAAGGTACATTCTGTCGCCATAAAGCTGAGTCATCAATTTTGCGTAGGGTGTTTCACCACAACCTGCACAAGCGCCAGAGAACTCTAGCAGAGGCTGTTCGAACTGGCTACCCTTTACGCTATATTTATCCATAGGATTTTCTTTGTAAGAAAGAGCCAAGGAATAATCCCAATTTGTCATTTCGCCCATCTGTGTATCCAATGGTTTCATCGTTAATGCTTTTTCTTTGGCAGGGCAAGCTACAACGCAAGCGCCACAACCCTGACAATCCAAAGGATCTACCTGAATACGGAACTGATATTTTGCGATTTCGCCAGCACCGTTTGCTTTCTTTGTCTGGTAACCTTCGGGAGCATTTTGTGCTTCTTCCTCAGTCAACAAGAAAGGACGAATACAAGCGTGAGGGCAGACATAAGAACATTGGTTACACTGAATACAGTTATTGATGTTCCATTCAGGTACGTCGATGGCAACGCCACGTTTTTCATATGCGGAGGTGCCTAAAGGAGCAGTACCGTCCTCTCTACCTAAGAATACAGAAACCGGTAAGGTATCACCTTTTTGTGCATTCATAGGGATTAAAAGCTTTTCAATATATTCGGGAAGAATACGTTTTACGTCTTCTTTATTTACATCTTTTGCATTTTTCCAGCTTTCAGGTACATCGATTTTTACCAAGCCGCTTAAACCTGCATCTACAGCGGCAAAGTTCATATTTACAATCTTCTCACCTTTAAGGCCATAGGACTTTTCAATTGCAGCTTTCATGTATCCAACAGCATCTTCTGCAGGGATAATATTAGCTAATTTAAAGAATGCAGACTGTAAAACGGAGTTTGTTCTGTTGCCCAAACCGATTTCACGACAAATATCTACAGCATCGATGGTATAGAAAGAGATGTTGTTATTTGCTATGTATTTTTTTACATCTGCAGGCAAGTTTGCTTCCAGCTCTTCCTCTTTCCAACCGCAGTTCAAGAGGAATGTACCACCGGGTTTGATTTCGGAAACGATGTCGTATTTGCTGATGTAGGACTGCTGATGGCAAGCAACAAAGTCTGCCTTAAATACTAAGTAGCTGGAACGAATGGGCACATTACCAAAGCGTAAATGGCTTTTTGTAATACCGCCTGATTTCTTAGTGTCATATTCGAAGTATGCCTGTGCATATTTATCGGTATGGTCACCAATGATTTTGATGGAGTTTTTGTTGGCACCTACCGTACCATCGGAACCAAGGCCCCAGAATTTACAAGCGATTGTAGATTTATCGGTTACTTCTGGTTCAGCACCAACGCTAAGTGATGTCATGCTAACATCATCGTTGATACCAACGGTGAAGTGGTTTTTCTTTTCACCCTTCATATTATCAAATACAGAAACAATCTGTGCTGGAGTTACATCTTTGGAGGAAAGACCATATCTTCCTGCAAGAACCTTAGGGGTTCTGCCCTGTTCCATCAAAGCGGAACATACATCTTCATAAAGGGGCTCGCCCAATGCACCGGGTTCTTTTGTTCTATCCAAAACAGTAATTATTTTTGCTGTTTCGGGCAGAGCCGCCATAAAATGTTCCATGGAGAAAGGACGGTACAGGTGAACCTGTAAGAAACCAACCTTTTCGCCTTTTTCCATAAGATGTTCTACAACTTCCTGAATTGCACCAGAAACGGAGCCCATAGCGATAATAATGTGTTGTGCATCGGCTGCACCAAAGTAGTTAAACAGCTTATAATTTCTGCCTGTAATGCGATTGATTTCGTTCATGTAATCTTCTACGATGGCAGGAAGTCTTGTATAAAAAGGAGAGCAAGCTTCTCTGTTTTGGAAGAAAACATCGGGGTTTTGTACGATGGAACGCTGTACAGGTCTTTCAGGGTTTAACGCATTTTTACGGAAGTTTCTAAGGGCATCCTGATCCAAAAGTTTACCCATTTCTTCGTAATCCATTACTTCAATTTTCTGTAATTCGTGGGAAGTACGGAAACCGTCGAAATAGTGGATAAAAGGGACACTGCCTTTGATTGCTGCTAAGTGAGCCACACCGCCCAAATCCATAACTTCCTGAACGGAAGCGGAGGAAAGCATAGCACAACCGATTTGACGACAGCTCATAACGTCGGAGTGGTCACCGAAGATAGAGAATGCATGGGTACCTACGGTTCTGGAACTAACGTGGAAAACACCAGGCTTTAACTGTCCTGCAATACGATACATAGGAGGAATCATCAATAAAAGCCCCTGAGAAGCAGTATAAGTAGTGGTTAAAGTACCCGCTTCTAATGCACCATGCATGGCACCTGCCGCACCTGCTTCAGACTCCATTTCAACCAAACGTACTGTTTGACCGAAAAGGTTCTTCTTGCCGTTTGCGGACCAAGTGTCAACATGCTCTGCCATAGGAGAGGATGGCGTAATAGGGTAGATGGTGGCAACTTCAGTAAAGGCGTAGGAAATATACGCAGCAGCTTCGTTACCATCCATGGTTTTCATAATTTTTGTACTCATGGGGAAAGCTCCTTTCATATACAGTATACAATGTACTATTAAAATACAGCCTGTATCCAAAAATTTCGATACAGGTTAAAAACATTTTTGATAACTTGATGATAATTTATAAGATAGTCGTTGTCAATAATTCACCAAATATATTTACTGGAAAACAGGCTGAAACAGCATAAAATATTTTTTTTTGTGTACTTTTACCATATGGTAATTGTATTGATTTACAAACATATATAATTATATGAAAAAAGAAAAATTGGAAACATTTTAGATACAAAAAATGGATGATGTAAAAAGGGTAAACTTGTACAAATATACAAACAATTTTTCTTTTGGCCATGGGGATTAGGTTTTGCAAAGGATTTCAAAGAAATTTTAGTGGGTTAAGAAATGGGAAATGTATGACAAGAAATACATAACGTGGACTAGAAAAGGGGGAGACTATATGAAAATAGCTGAGGTTCGTTATTTGGAAAAAGAGGAGCAATTAGTGTTACCACGCTGGACCAGTATTCTAACGGAAAAGATGCGCAGTAAGTACATTCTTTCGAAAAGGCCCTTTACCATTCATGAAAAAGACGATACCCTATATGGCGTGTTATCTTTTCACGGAGGGCAGGGACTGCCCTCACCTTGGCGGGAAAAGGCAGAGGCTATGGTGAAGGTTTTGGCTGCAGAAGGTGCAGGCATTTTGATTGCACCCTATGAAGGAGAAATTCCCCATAAAATTTTACCAGTTGCCACAGGGAAAATTTTGGCTGCATTGTTTGCCTTTGATGGAGCGGCAGAAGCACTGCGTAGACAAGGAAAGAACCCTGAGGAGGCTCATTTTTTAATTGCCGGAAACGATATGGATGTTTTACCTTTGATTTTGGCGGGCATGGGGGATTATGTGAATCATCTTTCCTTTTTTGTAGATAATATTGGGGAGTTAGAAGGACTTCAGGAGGAGCTTTATATTGAAAAAGGCTTGCTGACAGAGACATTTTCATCACCGAAAAACCCTTTGTTTACAGAGGCGGATGCCATTATTGTCTGTGGCATGGAGCAAACAGGATATGAACATATACTAAAAAGATATGCCGTTTATATAGATGCTGTGGGTAATCGTCCAGCTTTACGCAGACTGTCCCAAAGGCGGTGGGACGTAGCCGTTGCCGAGGGGTTTTATTTTCACTATGCAGGGCAACAGTTGGAAAGCAGAAGGGCGGAGGCTGTGGCATTTATCAGTCACATGGATTTTCGAGGATTTTGGTTAAACAACTTTCCAGAAGGTGAGGCAAGGGAGATTTATTTCATGCTAAAAGAGAATGGGTTTTCTGTAAGTGGTTTTTCTGCACTGGGGAAACGGGTGAAAATTGCGAAAAATCAAGGATGATTTCGTTATTTTGGGGTTTTACACATTGACAACCCTTCTTTATGTAGTATATAATTTATCAATGAATTTTGAGGGTCGAGGCCCTCTTTTTTCCTTGTATATGCAGTATTTGACAAGGAAGGGCAAAAAACACGGATAATTCCGGGAAAAAAGGGAGATGACAACGGCCATGGCGGATAAGAAGGTTGTTTTGACTTATGATGGTTTGAAAAAGATGGAAGAAGAACTGGAAAATTTGAAAACCGTCAAAAGAAAAGAAGTGGCAGAAAAGATTAAGGAAGCAAGAGGACAGGGGGACTTGTCTGAAAATGCGGAATACGATGCTGCCAAAGAAGAACAGGCTGAAATCGAAGCAAGAATTGTCGTTCTTGAAAAAATGCTGCGTAATGCAGAGGTAATTGATGACGAAGATGTTTCCAACGACGTAATCAGTCTTGGTTCCACAGTGGACCTTTACGATATAGAATTCGACGAAATCATGACATATACCATCGTTGGTTCTGCAGAGGCGGACCCTATGAATGGGCGTATTTCCAATGAATCTCCCGTAGGGATGGCTTTGTTGGGACACGCAAATGGTGCAAAAATCAGCATAGATACGCCCGATGGTGAAGCGATTTTTGAAGTAAAATCCATTAAAAGATAAATGTGTGTAATTGGCAAAATACAAAAGCCAAGCGGGAATGGAGGAAAGAACGTGGCAGAGCAAAATGAAAACGTGCAGGAGAAGGAATTGACCCAGCAGGAGTTAAGCGAGCAGATTCTTATCCGTCGTGATAAGTTGGCACAGTTGCAAGCGGAGGGCAAGAATCCTTTTGAAATAGTAAAATTTGATATGACCCATCATAGCGACGAAATAAAAGATGGGTTTGATGAATTGGATGGTAAAGATGTGGCCATTGCAGGCCGTTTGATGAGCAAGCGTATCATGGGTAAGGCATCTTTTTGCAATATTCAGGATCGTAACGGCAATATGCAGTCTTATGTGAGCCGTAATGATATCGGTGACGAGGAATACGCCGCATTTAAAAAATTTGATATTGGTGATATTGTTGGTATTAAGGGCTTTGTTTTCCGAACAAAGACTGGAGAAATCTCTGTGCATGCGAAAGAAGTTACATTGCTTTCTAAGAGCTTGCAGGTTTTACCCGAAAAGTTCCATGGCTTAAAGGATCAGGAATTACGCTATCGCCAGAGATATATGGACTTAATTGTCAACCCTGAGGTTAGAGACACCTTTGTAAAGCGTTCCAAAATCATCACTGAAATCAGAAGATTTTTGGACGGTAAAGGCTTCTTGGAAGTAGAAACACCAGTGTTACAGACCATTGTTGGTGGTGCTTCTGCAAGACCTTTTGTCACCCACCACAATACACTGGACATTGATATGTACTGTCGTATTGCTTTGGAGCTACCGTTGAAACGACTGATTGTTGGTGGTTTCGAAAGAGTATACGAAATTGGTCGTGTATTCCGTAACGAAGGTATTTCTGTAAGACATAACCCTGAATTTACTTTGATGGAGTTGTATCAGGCATACACAGACTACAATGGCATGATGGACATTACAGAAGAAATGTTCCGTACAGTTGCAGAACGAGTATTGGGTACAACAAAGATTCAGTATGGTGGCCATGATTTAGATTTAGGTCAGCCTTTTGCAAGAAAAACAATGGTTGAGTTGGTAAAAGAATATGCTGGCATTGATTTTGATTTGGTTAAGGATACAGAAGAAGCAAAGGCATTGGCGAAAGAACGCCATATTCAGTTTGAAGACCGTCATGCAAAAGGGGATATTTTGTCTCTGTTCTTTGAAGAATTTGTTGAAAAGAACTTGGTTCAGCCCACATTTGTCATTGACTATCCTGTGGAAATTTCTCCTTTGTCCAAGAGAAAACCTGAAAACCCTGATTATACAGATCGCTTTGAATTGTTTATCGTCGGCAGAGAATATGCAAATGCATACTCCGAGTTAAACGATCCCATCGACCAACGTGGACGTTTTGAATATCAGGAAATGTTGCGTGCAGCAGGGGATGATGAAGCCAACATGATTGATGAGGACTTCTTAACTGCATTGGAATATGGTATGCCTCCTACCGGTGGTTTGGGGGTAGGCATTGACCGTTTTGTTATGCTATTGACAGAGTCCGTTTCTATTAGGGACGTAATTTTATTCCCTACCATGAGGCCACTTTAAAAAAGCCAAATTAAAGAAAGAAACACGGAAATCTTAGACGAGGGATTTCCGTGTTTTTTTAGCATATAAATTCTTTTTTGCATTTCAATGATTTTTTTTACTATAATTAATATATAGACTTTTTTTTCATAGATTTTTTATAACAAATCTTTTAGGTTATATGCTATAATATGTACAAAACAAGAGGAAACATAATTGGTTTTGGGGTGCTTTTTTATAAAAGTAGACTGGAAATGGATTTTAACAAACAACGTAATGTTCTCAGTTTTATAAAAATCTATGGTGTCATGTTAATATATGGTTATTTTAAGAAGAATATCATGTTTCTTGGGAATAGGGTGTGTTTTATGGAGGCATTTAAAAATTTTATAGACAACGTGGGGATCACAGGGTTTGTTCGGCCATCTGTGGGCTTTTCTGATATTTTAGATATTCTCATTGTTGCCTATATTATTTATAAAATTATTTTCTGGATTAAGGAAACAAGAGCTTGGGTTTTGTTTAAAGGTATTTTGGTGATTCTTGCCTTGGCAGCAGTGGCAACCATTTTGCAACTAAACACCATTCTTTGGATATTGTCCAATACCATTTCCGTTGGTATTATTGCCGTCATCGTTGTGTTCCAGCCAGAGCTTAGAAAAGCTTTGGAACAGCTGGGAAAGGGACAATTCTTTTCTTACTTTATCCGTACGGAGGAAGAGGGGAACCAAAAGGCGTCTACCCGTACTGTGGATGAGATCATAAAAGCTGTGGATAAAATGGGAGTTTCGAAGACTGGGGCTTTGATTTTGATTGAGCAGGAGGTTCCTTTGGGAGACTTGGAAAGAACGGGTATCCCCATTGACGCAGTAATCTCTAGTCAGCTTTTAATCAATATCTTTGAGCATAACACACCACTGCATGATGGTGCCGTTATTATTCGAAGAAACCGTGTAGCGGCGGCAACCTGCTTCTTGCCCCTGACAGATAGCAACGATATCAGTATGGAGCTGGGTACCAGACATCGTGCTGCCATTGGTGCCAGCGAGGTATCTGACGCTTATGTCATTGTTGTATCCGAAGAGACAGGATATATTTCCTTGGCAAGGGGTGGTGTACTCTATCGAGATTTGACCATGGATCAATTAAGAACAATGCTTTCACAAACCAAGAAAGTAGGCAAAAAGAAACTCTCTTTTTGGAAAGGAAGGCAGGATAAATGAAGATGTTTCAAGAAATGCTGATGAAGGATTTGGGATGGAAACTGCTTTCTATTGCCATAGCTGTGATTATGTGGTTTATGGTAATTAATATTAATCAGCCTGTGGATACCAGAACCTATTCCAAATACATTACCCTAGAGCAAATGGATGTTTTGACAGACCGGGGGCTGACGGTGAAAAATGCGGAGGATTTGGCCGCAACGAAAGTGAATATTAAAATTAAGGCCCAAAGAACGGCCTTGGACCGCTTGAACCAGTCTAACGATTGGCTTCAGGTTTCTGTTAACTTATCAGGTTTATCCAATGCTATGGATGGGGATAGCATTTCCTTACCTGTTGATGTTGAGATGTTAGGCGGTTATACGGGATACAATATTGTAAGCAAAGTCCCCACATCCGTTGATGTGTACATTGAAAGAATAGCCAGTAAATCGCTGCCCATTGAGGTGGTAATGAATGGAGAACTGCCAAAAGACGCTTTATATGCGGAGCCTATCCTAAGTGCAGATACCGTTAAGGTTTCAGGGCCTGCCTCTGTGGTAGAGCAGGTTGTAGCCGTTCGTGGAGGCGTGAATGCGCAAGATGTTGTTGGCAATATCCAACTTGGGGCAAAGCTTATTGCCTATGATGTGAACGGGACACCCGTAAAGGGTGTGAAGCTAAGCATGTCGGAAGTTACTGTAACGTATCATGCCTTGAATGCAAAAGTGATTCCCATTAAAGTGAATATATCTGGTACACCCGCCCAGGGGTATGAGTTGGGTGAAACAATTTGTACACCCCAAAACATAGAGATAATCGGTGCACCTGAACTGCTAGCCGACCTTAGTTATGTGCAATTACCAGACATCGATATTTCAGCAAGTCGTGATGATGTGAGAAAGAGTTTTGCTGTGGCTAACTATCTGCCCGAAGGGGTAACAGCAAAGGATGCAAATAGCCTTACCATTCAGGTAAACGTACAAATTTCAGGTGTCAATAGTCGTGAGTTCACAGTGCATTCTGATCAGTTGAGTATAAGTGGCGGAGAGAGTGGAAAGAGCTATGCAATCAGCGGTAGCGTTAAGGTTAGCATTACCGGTGAAGAGGTGATTTTAGATAGTATCAATGAAAGTACTTTAGAAGGTATTGTAGACGTAAGTGGTCTTCCTGTGGGTCAACATAAAGTTCCCATCCAGTTGGATTTGCCAGAAGGCATAACCGCTGGAAACGCTTATATTGTTGTTGTCATAGCGGAGGATGCGGTTGTACCTGATAACGAATCGTAATTGTTGGAGGAAATAGAAAATGGGAAAATTATTTGGAACTGATGGTGTAAGAGGTGTTGCCAATACAGAGTTGACGGGTGAGTTGGCATATCAGCTTGGTCGTGCAGGGGCGTATGTTTTGACTAAAGAAAAAAAACACGCACCAAGAATTCTGGTTGCTATGGATACACGCATCAGTGGGGATATGCTGGAGGCGGCTTTGATTGCAGGGATATGTTCCGTAGGTGCTCATGCGGTAGTTGCAGGGGTCATTCCTACGCCAGCCGTAGCATATTTGGTACGCCATTATCGTTTGGACGCAGGAGTTATGATCTCTGCATCCCATAATCCAGTGGAGTATAACGGCATTAAATTTTTCAGTGACCAAGGGTATAAATTAAGTGATGAACTAGAAGAAGAAATTGAAGATATTCTCTTAAGTCGTACAGAGGTTTTGCCTTGCCCCACAGGCAATGGCATTGGAACAAAATCTTATGCAGAGGATGCCCTGGATGATTATATTGCATTTTTAAGAGGAACCACAAAGGAGCGGTTTAAAGGGCTAAAGGTTGCTTTGGATTGTGCCAACGGCGCAGCCTATAAAGCTGCACCCATTACCATGTTAGATTTAGAGGCTGAGCTTTGCATTATTCATAATGAGCCCGATGGAACGAATATTAACGATAAATGTGGTTCTACCCATTTGGAAGATTTGGTAGCATTTGTGAAAGAAAATGGTGCAGATATTGGGTTTGCCTTTGATGGAGATGCGGATCGCTGTTTGGCGGTGGATGAGAATGGCGAATTAATTGATGGAGATAAGATTCTGGCTATTTGTGGTAGCGCAATGAAAGCCCGGGGGACATTGAAAAATAACACCATTGTAGGAACGGTTATGTCTAACCTTGGGTTGACCATGATGGGGCGGGAAAATGATATTTCTATTTTACAGGCTAATGTAGGAGACAGATATGTTTTGGAGCGTATGCTGGCGGAAGATTATAACTTGGGCGGAGAACAGTCTGGCCACATCATCTTCCTTGACTACAATACAACGGGTGACGGCATCTTAACGGCAATCAAGCTTTTATCTGTCATGAAGCGTAGTGGAAAAAAAGCCTCTGAACTAGCGAAGGTTATGGAAATTTTGCCCCAAGTTTTGGTGAATGCCCGTGTCAACAATGCAAGAAAGAACGATTATATGGATGTGCCGGAAATCAAGTCGGCCATTGAAGCCTTACAAGAGAAATTTTCTGGCGATGGCAGGGTGTTAATTCGTACCTCGGGTACAGAGCCTTTGGTTCGTGTTATGATTGAAGGTAAAGACAAAGAGGTTATGGAAAAGGAAGCAAAAAAGCTGGCTTCCTTCATAGAAGATAAACTTCAATAAAAAAAGTCCCCTGTTGCAGAATAAAACTACTTGACTGTTACAGGGGATAAGCATAAAATAGAGAAGGACTGTTTTTGCAGATGAAAAGCTTTTTGGTAGTGGTAAAAGATCATGCCTTGCCATGAAGACTTCAAGATTTCAAATACAATCCTTTCAAAATGTCTCAGTAGCTCAGCTGGATAGAGCGTCCCCCTCCTAAGGGGAAGGCCGCAGGTTCGACTCCTGTCTGGGACAGCAGTTAAAAGCTACAGTATTCTGTTTTTTAAGACAGAATACTGCAGCTTTTTGTTCACAAATCCAGTGTTTAAGGGACTTTAGAGCCATTAGAGAATGGCTGCGATTTTGTAGAAAAGGGTGCCACTCAGAAAACAGAATAAAATGTAAGCGAGGCTCTGATTTCAACAAGAAATCAGAGCCTTTTTTGCGTTTTACGTAAAAGGAAGGAAAAGCGATTAAATCCATCTAAATGAATAAACATTTCTCCCAAACTTAAAAGAATGCCTTTTTGAGACCGCCCAAACCCCAATAAAATTGCATGAAAACAACTCTCGGTTAGGTGTTCAAATCTTTGGGAAACTCAAAAATATCATTGGGAGTACATTCTAAGATTTGGCAGAGTGCCTCAAGATTATCGAATTTAATGGACTTGGTTTTATTGTTCACCATACGATTAAAGTTTTGATAACTCATACCCATCTGCTTATATAGCCAATACTTGGTTTTCCCTTTGGAATCTAATATTTCTAAAACTCGTAATTTCATATCACCACACCTTTCATACGGTATAGTAAGATATTATTAAATAACTTATTTAAACATATAGACTAATGCATTAGATAATGATATGATTAGTGTTTGTAGGAAGGAGATGTTTTATGCAAACAATCAAGGAACATTCACTTTGTTTCACAGGACATAGGAGCGAAAGGCTACCCAGAACAGAGAAAGAAATGGTAAGGCTAAAAGACAGGTTACTTGCTGAAATTGACAAGGAAATTGCAAATGGTATCGATACCTTCTACTTCGGGGCGTGTTATGGCTTCGATTTACTGGCAGGCCAAATGGTGCTGACGAGGAAGAAGGTAATCCATTTGTATGACCCAGATCCAAGGCAAATAAAACTCATCGCAGTAATCCCATATGAGGAACAGGCTTCTCGTTGGCGAGAAAAGGACAGAGAGCTTTACTACGATTACTTGCTGCCCTACTGTAATGAGGCCATCACCTTGCACACCAAGTTTCAATGTGGTTGCTATCACGAAGGAAACTGGTATATGGTAGACAGGTGTAATAAAATGATTTGCTACTATGATGGCGGAAACGGCGGAACAGCGTACTCAGTCAATTATGCAAAAATAAATGGTTTGGAAATCACAAACCTGTATGAATTGCTAATGTTTAGAGTCACTCACTTGGGTGCTCCGATCAAAATTAAGATAAGGGCAGACATTTGAACTTTAGAATCCATAATTTTAGAAATAATTCTGTAGCATCATTGACAATTCCAATAAAAGGGAATAATATAAAGTCAATAGATAACGGTGTTATGTTGTCATTTTGATCGGAGGTGCCCATTGAAAAACGAAAAAGAGACAAGGGAACGGTTGATTGAAAAAGCAAAAAAGGAGTTTTTGGAAAAAGGGTATATGCAAGCCTCCCTTCGCAATATTTGCAAAAATGCAGAGGTTACCACGGGAGCCTTATATTTTTTCTTTGAAAATAAGGAAGACTTATTTGCTTGTCTTGTTGAAACGCCGCTGAAAGAACTATATAAAACTATAAATCAGTATTTTGAAAAGGAACGAAGCCAGTTAAATACTGGAACCATGGGGGCAGATGGGTATACAGACCATTTTGAAATTACAAAAAAAATTGTTTGTTGTATGTACAAGCATTATGATGGATTTTTACTTTTAATTAAGAAGGCACAAGGTTCAAAATTTGAAAAATTCATTGATCAATTTGTGGAGATTACGGAAAAGTACTATCGGGGGTTGGCGGATCACATGGCTTTGGAGAAAAATGTACCTAAGCTTGATAACTATATGATTCATTGGGTTACCCACACCCAAGTAGACTTTTTTATCCATATGATTACCCACGAAAAATCTGAAGAGGCAGCCCTGAGGCATGTGGAAGTCATTACGAAATGTTTGCGTTCTGGTTGGAAACAGTTATTTGAAAAAGAATAGTTCGCTATTTTGAGGTCATGGTGAAAAAGAAATAAGGAAGGTAGTTGTATTATGTTTTCCTTTTTCTAAAGGGAAAGGGGAGATGTAACATGGATAACAACAAAGTCTTCTGGGAAAGGGTTGCTAACGTTTATGGAACTTTTATGAAAAGCAACACATCCTTGTATAACAATATTAGTCAAAAAATAAAAATGCATTTAAAGAAAGATATGGTAGTCCTTGAATTGGCATGTGGAAGCGGGCAGCTAACCTTTCCTTTGGCGGGGTATGTAAAGGAATGGCATGCAACGGATTTTTCCAGTGCCATGATTAGGAAAGCAGAAAAGGAAAATAAAATTGATACGGTAAGCTTTTCTGTACAGGACGCTACCACCTTACCTTGGGGAGATGGTAAGTATGATGCTGTGCTTATAGCCAATGCGTTACATATCATGCCCCGTCCAAAAGAAGCATTAGATGAAATATTTCGTGTACTTAAGCCGGGGGGCTTGCTGTTTGCTCCCACTTTTATTTGGGAAGATACCTTTCCCGTTGGCTTAAAAATTTGGTTGATGCAAAAGATAGGCTTTCGGGTGTTTCATAAGTGGAACGAAGATGCGTTTGTAAAGTTTATAGCCCAGAGGGGGTTTTTGGTTACGGATTCTATCATAATGGGTAGCAATTTAGCTCCATTGTGCTATTTAGCAGCAAAGAAGCCCTTTGAAGAGATGTGAGAGCTTATTTTTATTTGAGAGGTGAAGAATATGTATGAATTTATGATTTTAATCACCCCTTTTATTGGAACAACCTTAGGTGCAGCCATGGTTTTTCTCTTAAAAGGGCAGATGAATGTAAAAATAAAAAAACTACTTTTAGGGTTTGCGGCAGGGGTTATGATTGCGGCATCAGTATGGTCTTTGCTGATTCCATCCCTTGAGTTAGGAGAAGCCCAGGGAGGGATTTCTTGGCTTCCTGCAGTGGTAGGGTTTATGCTAGGCATTGGTTTTTTACTGGCATTAGATAGTCTAATTCCCCACTTGCATTTGAGCAGTAATAAGCCCGAAGGACTTCCTAGTAAATTATCTAAAACATCAATGTTGGTTTTAGCCGTGACCCTTCACAATTTACCTGAGGGTATGGCGGTGGGAGTAACTTTTGCTGGGGCAATGCTTGATCATACCAACATGACGTTGGCAGGTGCATTTGCATTGGCTTTGGGAATTGCCCTACAAAACTTCCCCGAGGGGGCTATCATTTCAATGCCCTTGCAAAATGAGGGAGTCAGTAAGAAAAAAGCTTTTTTATACGGGGCAGGAACGGGAGTTGTGGAGCCTATTGCAGCGGTGATTACTATTGCTCTGGCAGAGCAGGTGGTACCTCTTTTACCTTACTTTCTTTCCTTTGCCGCCGGAGCCATGATTTATGTGGTTATCGAGGAATTAATTCCTGAAGCCCAAGAGGGTGAACATTCCAACATTGGAACCATAGGTGCCGCAGTTGGGTTTGCGTTAATGATGGTGATGGACGTGGCCTTGGGATGATTTTAAAAACCTAGTTGAAGCTTTATGTACCTAAAGGTGGTTTCCCTCTTTTAAGGGTGGAAGAACAGTTTTTGTAGTTAGGGGCATATAGGAGGAGGGTTGGGTTGTTGATGTTTCGTAAACAGCCTCTTTTTGGATAAATACAAGGCTTATCAAAACTTGTATCAAAAGGGTTAAGGGAAAAGCTTATTGCAGAAAAAAGCAAGATATGGTATTATTTGGGCATAAAGCAAGGGGTGGAAAAACCATATTTTCCATGGAAAAGCAGAAGGGGTTCTATTGGGGTGGTGCATCTTTGAAATATTTAAAAAAATTGATATTTGCATTATTACTACTTACTTTGCTGGGTGGATGTGAGAGTGGAAAAGGAGAGTTGACAGGAAGCAAGTTGAGTCCTGAAAGTCCAGTTATGCTTTCTGTTTGGGTATATTATAATGGTGCCCAGTTAGAGGCGATGAATAGTCTGGTAAAGCAGTTTAATGAAACCAAGGGCAAGGAAAAAGGTATTTATGTAGATGTTTTTAGTCATGGAACGGTAGGTGAACTAAGGGAAAATGTACTCAGTGCCTACGAAAAGGCCAATGGCGGAGATATCCCTAATATTTTTTCAGCCTATCCCGATACCGCTTACGAGTTTGATAACATGGGTAGGCTGGTGGATTTAAGCCAATATCTTACCCAAGAGGAACAAGAACAATTTATTCCAAGTTATATAGAAGAAGGTAGAATTACCAACGGTGGAAGTTTTAAAATATTTCCAGTGGCAAAGTCTGTTGAGGTTTTTATGCTGAACAAAACGGATTGGGATACTTTTGCAGCCGAAACGGGTGCTACTTATGAAGATTTCTCAACCATGGAGGGTCTTGTTGATGTGGCGGAGCTTTATTATGAGTGGACGGATGGTCTAACACCCAAACGGAATGATGGAAAGGCGTTTTTTGGACGGGATGCCATGGCCAACTATTTTTTTCTGGGGGCCAAGGAACTGGGACATGAGTTGATTACCAAAAAAGACAATGAGGTGGTCATTGACTTTGATAAAGAGGTGGTAAAAAAGCTCTGGGATCATTATTATATTCCCTATGTCAAAGGGTATTTTTCTTCCGCTGGAAGATTTCGCAGTGACGATGTAAAGATGGGGAGTATTATTTCCTTTGTTGGCTCGTCTGCTGGGGCAACATTTTTTCCACAGCAGGTGATTTTAAGTGATACGGAAAGTTATCCCATAGAAATGGAAGTGTTTCGGGCACCAAAGTTCAGTGAGGGTGATGACTACGCTGTGCAACAAGGGGCAGGCATGGTAGTGACAAAGGGGACGGAGCAGGAAATTCAGGCTTCCGTAGAGTTTTTGAAGTGGTTTACCCACCCAGATCGGAATATAGCATTTTCTATTGATTCTGGTTATTTGCCTGTAACAAAGGAGGCAAATCAGATTGATACCATCCTGAAAGGGACACCTGAAATTTCAGAACCAATGAAACATATACTTACGGTTGGAGTTGAGACGGTTCATGAGAATACACTATTCACTCCCGTTGCATTTGAAAAAGGGTCTGAAGTGCGTGATATTTTGACACACTCTTTAGAGGACTTGGCAAAAGAAGATCGGAAAACAGTGGAGGTGCGGTTAAAAAGAGGTATGAGCCAAAAAAGAGCTGTGGCTGAGTTCACTTCAGAGGCATATTTTAACAAGTGGTATCAGCAAGTTCTTCAGGAGTTAGAAAATATAACAGCCTAGCTTTATTTTGGTAGGCTGAAGGGGGGTAGAGAATTTGATTTTTCGAAATAATTCTAAGGGCCGTAAAGGTCGATCTATATTTCGAACGGTTCTCTACCCTCTATTGTTTGTTGTTTTACTGGAGGCCTTGTTGCTGCAAGGCTCCCTTTCAGAAAGTGGCGTTCTAGGCAAATTGAATCAAAATGAACAGGATATTCTAAAAAAACAAATTCAAACCAGAGGAACTTTTTTACAGAATACCATTGCAAATAGCTGGTCGGATTTTTCTTTTTTATCTAATAAAATGAACGAAACAACACAACACTTGTTGGATAATGGAGAGATATCTTTAGAAAAATTGGATCAAGGTTCCCAAGAGTGCGAAGCACTGCTGGAAGGGATTTCAAAGGATTTAATTTCATGTCTCTACGCAAAGCGAGTATCGGGGATATTTATCATATTGAATACCCATGACCTTGATGGTGAGGAATATACCAAAAAGCCTGGACTTTACATTCGGGATTTTGACCCGTTATCTCCCCTTTCTAAGGATTATTCGGACTTGATTTTTGGCAGGGCACCCATTTCTTTGGTGGAATCCCTGAATATTTCTACAGATAGGCAATGGACTCCACTTTTTGAGTTCAATTCCGAACTATCAGATTATGACTTTTTCTATGAGCCCTTTCAAGCTGCGTATAAAAACAAAGCCAACTCTTTGAAGTCTCTGGACTATGGCTACTGGACAACTTCGCCTAGCTTATTAGCAGAGGGTGGGAACAACTCCATTGCCTATTCCATTCCTTTAATACTTGAAGATGGCAGTGTTTATGGGGTTTTGGGTATAGAGTTATTACCTGATTATTTGAAAGCTATTTTGCCTAGTGAAGAGCTTCATATAAAAGGTAACAGTGGTTATGTAGTGGGCGTACAAAATCCCGAAGACTTAAGCTGGTCACCGGTTCTTGTTAGCGGTGCCCTTCAAATAAACCAAGGAGAGGCAATGAACCTTCAGCCTTTAGATGGTGGAGGATATACGGTACAGATAAATGACGAGCCGTTTATATCTCATTTTATGGAGTTGCCTCTTTACCGCAGCAACACCCCCTTTTCAAGGCAAAGATGGGCATTGATTGGGATGGTGGAGGAGAATCAGCTTTATGCTTTTTCCAATCAAGTGGCAGAAGGTCTTAAGCTGTCATTTATCATGACTATTTTGGTAGGTGTTATTGGAAGTGTCGTTGTAAGCCGAAGGTTATCAAAACCCATTTTTATTTTATCGAAAGAGGTTAGTGAGGCCCAGAAAAATAAAGAGGGCATTCCCGAACTTTCCGTGACTAAAATCCATGAGATTGACCGGTTTGCAGAAGCCTTTACGTCCCTTAGTAAAGATATAGTCAATTCCTCGTCACGTTTTCTCAGTATGTTGGATATGGCCAGTGTTAGCATAGGTGGGTTTGAGATACAGAAAAAAGAAGGAACAGTATTCGCCACAAAACCATTTTTTGAGTTGCTTGGTTGGGAAAATGTAGACACTGCAGAGCTTACATTGACCAAATTTCTGGACATGATAGAAGATATGAAGGACTGTATTTTGCGTTCCGATGAAGGCGATGGAAGTTGTCTATACCATTTGGAGCGATTAGATGGTTCCGTAAGATATATTCGAATCAAAGTAACGGAGAATCAGGAGCGGGTTGTGGGAATAGCGGAGGATGTTACCCAAAGCACTGTGGAGCGTTTGCGAATTGAGCATGAACGTGACTATGACCTTTTGACGGGGTTGTATAATCGACGGGCCTTTTATCGACAGGTATCGGAACTATTTAAGCAGCCCCACAGGCTGAAAAATGCCGCCATACTGATGATTGATTTGGATAACCTAAAAATCATTAACGATCGATATGGCCATGATTGTGGAGATAAGTATATACGTCGTGCGGGGCAGAGTTTTGTAGACAATTTACCAAAATCCACAATATGTAGCCGAGTATCGGGGGATGAATTTTTCTTTTTTCTTTACGGATATGAGGATAAGGAGAGTATGCGACAGATATTAACCCAACTAGACTTAAAAGTAAATAATACTTGGGTCCGATTCCCCAATGGGGAGCCTCAGAAAATAGGTGCCTCTGGCGGGATTGCATGGTATCCCGATGATAGTAAGGATTTCCAAGAGTTAATGAAGCTTGCAGACACTGCAATGTATCGGATAAAGCATGGGAAGAAGGGCGAGTTTTGCGAGTTTGAGCAGGATACACCCTGAACAGGCATGGATTAAAAGATGGGAAGAGTCGTACTTACCTCCTATTTTGTTGGGGAAATAAGTTGAAATTTATAGATTTTAAGGCAGCAGATATTGCTGCCCTTTTTTAATATTATTGTGGGTGAGGCGCTATGTCTAACCTATGAAGGATTCTATATCCCCAAAAAAGAAATAGTCGAAGGGCGCTCTAAGCCATGTTTTCCTGAAAAAATGGATGGGTTCTGACTTCTCCATTTGGGGCTTGTGAAGCCAAAGAGAAAATTTATGGTAAGGAACAGGCAGAACGGGGGAATCATGATTTGGAAATCAATATAAAATAATAGGGAGTTATAGGGGGACGAAAGGAGAGAAATCCTTGACTTCTTAAGGATACGCCTTGACAATCGGGGTATGATGTTATATACTTTTTCAGTATATGAAGCGATTTTTTGGCGGAAGAGATTTTCTCTTATAGGCAACAGAAAAACGCATTTGAGTACTAGAATTTTCATAATTAGAATGGAGATGAGACCATGGAGAGAATCAAAACAATTGAAACGCGTGACCTGAAAAAGAGCGTAGCTGTTGGCGGCTGTGGCGAATGCCAGACATCCTGCCAGTCTGCTTGCAAAACCTCCTGTGGCGTTGCAAACCAGCCCTGCGAGAGCAAACAGAAGTAAGCTCAAAAGGATTGACAACGAACCGCCGCCTTCATTTTAGCAAGGCGGCATTTTTCGTATTTGGGGGTTGCCAAAGGGAAGGCCTTTGGCAGTGGAAAGGATTGAAAGAATTGGTACATCAATATAAATTAAATGGATATAACATTGTGTTGGATACTTGCAGCGGATCCGTTCATGTGGTGGACGAGGTTGCTTATGATGTAATCCAAATGTACGAAACACAGAATAAAGATGCAATTGTTGCAAAGATTTTGACAAAATATAAAGCCAAGCCAGATGTAACAAAAGAGGAAGTTTGTCTTTGCATGGAAGAAATTCAAACTTTGATTGAACAGGGTAAGTTGTTTACAAAAGATGAATATGAAAACCTTGCCATAGACTTTAAAAACAAGAGCCAAGTTGTGAAAGCCCTTTGCCTTCACGTTGCCCATACTTGTAATTTGAACTGCAGTTACTGTTTTGCCAGCCAAGGTAAGTATCAGGGAAATGATGCACTGATGAGCTTCGAGGTGGGTAAGCAGTCCCTAGATTTTTTAATTGCCAATTCTGGAAGCAGAGTGAATTTGGAAGTTGACTTTTTTGGCGGCGAGCCTTTGATGGATTGGGAGGTTATTAAAAAGCTGGTTGCTTATGCCAGAGAGCAGGAGCCAATCCATAATAAAAAGTTCCGTTTTACTTTAACAACAAATGGCGTTTTGATTAATGATGATGTCATTGAATTTTCCAATAAGGAAATGCACAACGTGGTATTGTCCTTAGACGGCAGAAAAGAAATTCACGACCACTTGCGTAAGACCATTACAGGGGAAGGCAGTTATGATTTGATTTTGCCTAAGTTTAAGGAGTTTGTGGATAGACGTGAGGGAAAAGGCTACTATATGCGTGGTACGTTTACCCACAACAACGTGGATTTTACAAAGGATATTTTCCATATGGCAGACATGGGCTTTACAGAATTGAGCATGGAGCCTGTTGTTTGTGACCCATCAGATCCTTTTGCTTTAACGGAAGAAGATTTACCGAAGCTGTTTGAGCAGTATGAAATTCTTGCAAAGGAAATGATTCGTCGTAAAAAAGCGGGGAATGGATTTGAATTCTATCACTATATGTTGGACTTGACAAATGGCCCTTGTGTTTATAAAAGAATTACCGGTTGTGGTTCGGGAACGGAGTATATGGCGGTAACCCCTTGGGGTGAATTATTTCCTTGTCATCAATTTGTTGGAGATTCCAAGTACAGTTTAGGAAATATTTGGGATGGTGTAAAAAATACAGATGTGCAGGATGAGTTCCGTCATTGCAACGCATATGCAAGGCAGGAATGTAGAGATTGCTGGGCGAAAATGTACTGTTCCGGTGGCTGTGCGGCGAACTCTTATCATGCATCGGGCAGTATTCAAGGAATTTATGAATATGGCTGTAAGCTATTTAAAAAACGTATGGAATGTGCCATCATGATGAAGGTGGCAGAAAACGAGGAATAAAAGGGATGGAAACACCAATTTATGACTTTGTAAAAGAATATCAAAAAAAAGGGACTGTTCGCCTGCATATGCCGGGGCATAAAGGCAGCCCCTTTTTGGGTTGTGAGCCTTTGGATATTACTGAAATAAATGGAGCTGACGATTTGTATCATCCCCAAGGAGTCATTCGGCAGAGTGAGGATCATGCAACGGATTTGTTTGGTTCAAGGACAACCTTTTATGCCACAGGTGGATCTTCCCAATGTATTGCAGCCATGGTTTATCTTGCCATGCTCCATTGTAAAAAAAGACAAGAGAAGCCTTCAATTTTGGCGGCTAGAAATGCCCATAAGGCTTTTTTGCATGCCTGTGCTTTACTGGATTTAGAGGTGCATTGGATTTACCCAGAGGAAGAAGCAACCATCTGTGCTTGCCCAATTTTACCAGAGCAGCTGGATGGAATTTTGGGGTCAATGGAAGTGTTACCCTTTGCCTTTTTTATCACCTCCCCCGATTATTTAGGAGGAATGGCAGATATAAAAGGCCTTTCTCAGGTTTGCAAGAAATATGGCGTTCCTCTTTTGGTGGATAATGCCCATGGGGCGTATTTGCGGTTTTTGTCCCAGTCCTTGCATCCATTGGACTTAGGGGCGGATATGTGCTGTGACTCTGCCCATAAAACACTACCTGTTTTAACGGGAGGAGCATATTTGCATATTGCAAAGAAGGCTGCTGCACCCTTTGAGAATGACGGGAAAAATGCTTTGGCTTTATTTGGCTCTACAAGCCCATCCTATTTAACGTTACAGTCTTTGGATTTATGTAACCGTATTTTATCAGAGGACTATAGGGAGAAAATTGTTGGGTGTCAAAAGAAAATTCAACAGCTTGCTTTGAAACTCAAGAAAAAAGGATACCCGTTACAGCATTTTGAGCCACTAAAATTAGTGATAGAAGGTGGGCAAATAGGGATTTCAGGAAATGAGTTAGCAGAGACATTGCGGAAGAATGATGTAGAGGTAGAGTTTGCCGATGAAGATCATCTGGTTATGATGTTTACCCCGGAAACAGAGGATGTTGCCTTTGAAAAAGCTAACATGGCATTTCCCCCTATCATTCCAAGGAATGTGGAGAGACAAAAAACGGTATTACCTCCCAGAGGGGAGCAAGTTATGTCAATTAGGCAAGCCATGTTTGCGAAGCGATGTACCGTTAAAATACAGCAAGGGCTGGGGCGAGTTTGTGCAACGCCAGCAGTTTCTTGCCCACCTGCCATACCCATTGCAATCAGTGGGGAGCGTATTACCAAAGAAATGATAGAGCTTTTCCTTCTTTATGGCATAGAAGAGGTTGATGTGGTGGAGGGAGGCTAGAAAAAGAACGTTTTAATGATTTTTAATCTTTAATAATAGATTACACAGGAAAAAGCGTGCAATTTATGTACGCTTATTTTTTATAGGCGCATAATTGGAAAGCAAAAAGTCGTACCCGTTGCAAGAAATTACTGAAAAAGACAGCCTTGCAAAAACCGTGGGAAAATGTTACGATGAGGCATATTTTGACTTGTGGGAAGGGTTTTTAGAAGGGCGTGTATTCATGTTTACGGAAGTAATGATTTCAGTTCCAAATTTTATTATGTTAATGGTTGCTTGTTTTTTTGCTGGATTTTTAGACTCCATTGCAGGGGGTGGCGGATTGATTTCTTTACCTGCCTACACATTGACGGGGATGCCGATGCACTTAGTATACGGGTGCAACAAATTTTCTGCGGCTTTTGGAACAACTGCTGCAACTCTACGTTATTGGAAACACAAAATGTTGGACATTCAGGTGGGTATTTTGTCGGCCATTGGGGCTTTTATTGCCTCAGCTGTAGCGGCGAAGGTAGTGCTTTATTTGAGTGATAACACCTTAAAAACCATGATGCTGGTGGTTCTGCCCATTGTAGGTGTGGTTACTGTGGTAAACAAGAATATGGGGGGCGAAAATCTTTCAGATTCCTTCTCCAAGAAAAAGAAGATTATATTGGCCCTGTTGATTGGTGGGTTTATTGGTTTTTACGATGGATTGGTTGGTCCAGGAACAGGAACCTTTGCTTTAATGGCTTTTTGTCTGATTATGAAATATGATATGCGTAGCGCATCGGGAAACGCAAAATGCTTGAATTTGGCATCAAATTATGCGGCGTTGGTGGTATTTTTAATTGAAGGGACGGTTTACTTACCAATCGCCATTCCAGCGGCGATTTTTGGCGTTGCAGGGAATTTTATCGGGGCAGGGGTTGCCATAAAAAAAGGAACAAAAGCCATCCGCATGATGTTGATGGTGGTTATTGTTTTGCTATTTTTGAAGATGGCAGCGGATGTTTTGTTATAAAGGGTTTATAAGTATATTTTTAGGGTATCATCGCTTCAATGATGATACCCTATTTTGTATGGGGGTAATTTTATAAATGCTTATTTTTAGAGTGATTCATTGCTCTTGCTTTATAGTGCAACATGGTTAAATAAATAAAAACCCATGCCAAAGCGATACTACCAAAAGCAATATTTTTATTAGAAAAATTCAGCCCTGCTACAATAACCCATATGAGGCCCGCAATAAGAGATAGTGTGCATCTGAGTTTGTAATTTTTAGTCATAAGCATCCTCCTTATTCTCTAAAAAACTTTATAACTTTATATAATTAATGAAATGGTATAAGAACCATTTTACAGCCAAATTCTTTAAGGCATACACCTCATTTATGGAATCATCAATGGGGTTGCTTTCCGTTTTCTTTAAAATGGTAATGCCCTTATACTTAACGAAAGTCGCTTATTCATGATATTTTTTTCGTGTTTTGTCAACAAGATCATGAGGATTATTGCAATGAATATGCCCTATAAACAAAATAAAATGGGATCCTTTGGTTTTGGGGATAAAAGTTCCAAGGCTATCCAACCTATTCCAAGAAACAAATATGGAAATACAAGCTCTCGTTGGTATTGTTTACGGAAATCAGAATTGTAATATTTTTTTGGTACAAGATAAGGTAGCCAAAGGCGTGTAATATCCCTTGAATTACGAAAGATATACCTAGATGTCGTAAATATGGATTTACCTTCGCATAAAATCGTAGGAATTATCAGGGGAGTCATACTATAAAATTTTGAAAGATTGTGAATATATATACATAGTATACCAACTTTTGGATTTATACAATGGTACAAATGCTGAAAAAAAGCAGAAGTTTGTATGGTTAAATGTACCATACAAACTTCTGCTTAATGATTTAAAACAATAATGTTCCTTCTGCTTTTGCGGATTCTATATCTTTTAAAATACTTTTTTGCTTTTCATCAAAGAGCAATTCTTTATTATACTGATAATATTTTTCATTACCATTGTCACTAATGAATTTTACGCTATAAAAATTGGTGGTTAACTCAGTAATGAAAATAACCATTTCTTGCCCTGCACCAAAGGTTTCTTCTAGAAATAAGAAGGCATTTTCCAATTCCTTTGCACCTGTATCGATTAGCGTTTGGCGTGTTTCCACCTCATTGGTAAAGGAGGTTTTGATTTGTTGGAAAACCTCATCTTTGTCACGAAGGCCAAGGCTTTTCACTTCTTTGTCATAGCCCATGAGTTTTTCAATGGTCATACGACGACTTTTCTTTGTGCTTTGGTCTAAAAGGTCTGCCTTTTGTTCTTGGGCAAAAGCGTTCTCTTTTTCCTCAATGAGGGTTTCCATAATATTTTCCCAAGGGGTTTCCTTGCAGTAAGGGTTTTGGAAACGTTCTTTTAATTCCAATAAATTTTGATGCAACTGGGTGGTGAATAAATCACCTTCATAGGCCAGTTTAAAATCATCGGAAAGGCGGCTCAGTAATAAACCAATGACACTTAGTTTTTCATCAAAGGAGGCAGTAGAAAGTTTCGATACCGCCTGTTGGCTAAAGGAACCTTTTAAAATATCCTCTATGTGATAATCGGTTTTATATTTATTATATAAATCCAAATAGTTCGCAAAATCTCTGGCGATTTTTCCATGTTGCAGGTATTGGCCAATGATGCTGGCATCTACGGTTACGCCCATGGTTTCATAAACTTTCAAAATGGTGGAAAGATCTTCCCATCCTCTAGGCGTTACAAAACGCTTTCCATCTACAGTGGTTTCCATGGTGTAGAAATGATTTTTCTTAATTTCTAAGTATGACATAATTGCCCCATGAACGGAATGTTTATAAGCGTATTCCTTCCAAACCAGAAAGTCAGGTTCTACATCAATCTTTTTCACACGGTCTAGGGTTACAACGTCGAATTCACGGACACTTTTGTTGTACTCCGGAGGATTACCCGCCGAAACGATGAGCCACCCCTCAGGCACGCTATGGGCACCGAAGGTTTTTGCCTGCAAAAACTGCAGCATGGCAGGGGCAAGGGTTTCTGAGGCACAGTTGATTTCATCAATGAAAAGAATCCCTTCGGATAAGCCTGTTTCCTCCATTTTATTATAGACAGATGCGATAATTTCGCTCATGGTATACTCGGTAACGGCATACTCTTTGCCGCCATATTCCTTATGGCTGATAAAAGGCAGACCGATGGCACTTTGGCGGGTATGGTGGGTGATGCTATAGGACACCAAGCCGACGCCACATTCCCTTGCTACCTGTTCCATAATGGCAGTTTTACCGATACCTGGGGCACCCATCAACAATATGGGACGCTGGCGGACACGGGGAATGGTATACTCTCCAAATTCATTTTTTAGTAAATAGGCCTCAATGGCTCTTCTGATTTCATCTTTTGCTTGCTTTATATTCATAATCACTTCTCCTTATCATAAATGGAAAGGTCTTCGGGGCCAAGGACAACCTTCATTGCCCAAGGCGGTACATTTAAATCCAAATATTCTTCGTGGAAAAATACAAAAGCTGTATCATAAGACGGTCTGCGGCGGGGAAAAGTGCCGTAACCATCGGTAAAATAAATCAGCCCTTTTAAATTTTGAAAAGCTTTTTCTGCAATCAATTTATCTACGTATTCAAAAACGGGGCGGAAGTCTGTACCTCCGCTGCCCATAAGGCGAAAGCTATCCATATATTTCTCCAAGTCCTCTTGGGAGGTTATGGTAATATCCTGTTGCACTTTGGCGTCAGATTGAATGATATGAATATTGACTTTATGGAAAAAAGATTCACTGCTTTTTAAAATTGCGTAAGTTTCTTCTAAAAAACGGCGCACCGTTTGGCCTTCACAGGATTCTGAAGTATCAATGGCGATGACCAATTCTTCTATTTTTTTGACTTCTTTATATTCCAAAGATTCGATCAAAGGCATATTTCCGTAAAGAGATAAACCATAGGTGTAGAAGATATAGTCGTAAGCATCATCATCTACCCGCATGTCTTCTTTTAAAGTAACAAATTTTTTAAGAAAATGGCGATAGTCATATTTTTCCCGATTTTCTATTTTTAAAAGCTGTAGCAAATCCCCCGCACTTTCACCCAAATCCTTAGCAAAGGTTTCCAAATTGGTTTCCATTTTCTCGCCAATTTGTTGCCACTTTTCTTCTAGTTCCCTTTGTTTTTGTTGGTTGTGCTCTGATTCATCTTCATTTTCTTGGTTATTTTCATTATCCTGATTTTCGTTATTTTCATTTTGGTTATCTTCTTTTTTTTGTTCCCAAAAAACATGGTCGTCCACCCAAAACTCCAGCTGTAATTTACCAAACTCTTTATCGGTAAAATTGCGTTCAGACAATTTGCGATAGATACCTTCGGCAGAAAGCACCTTCAAATCTTTTTTCAGCTGGTCGTATAGTTCGTTTCGCCGATCAGAAACCACCAGTTGTGTGGCTTTCACGGGAAGGGCGTCGATAATGGACTCTACAGCAATATCACAAGCTAGGCCCCACAGTGCTTCATCCCGATTCCCCATATGAAAGGGGTGGCGGAAAATACAGTGGAGCAGCATATGCAAGTACAGGCGGTTCACCAATACAGGATCGGACTGATACCGCTCTACAAGATAACGTGGGTTGAACAACACCTTCTCTCCGTCCGTCCCTACATAGAGGGAGGAAAGGTTCATTTCATAACGCAAGCCACTTAAGGCGATATCCATAAATCGCAAAGATAAATATAATTCATTTCGAGAAGCGTTTAAAATTGCATTACCGATCTGTATCAGACGTTGATGGTTTTCGTTCATAGTGACCTCCTTTACAAATCAAATGTTTTTTTCTTTGGTGTTGCAGCGAATTTATGCTGATAGTCCATAAGAAAACTAAGCATTTCTGTTTTTTTCTTTTTCTGTGCCAAAGCAATGACTTCTGGTAGTGTTTCTGTAGTTAGCAGCCCCCATTGGCTAAAAAGGCGAAGGGCTTCCAGGTCATTATTATCAATAAAATACCCTGTTGCAAAAAGCAGATGCTCCCTTACATAAGAGAGATAGGTTTCACGACGGTTCTCGGGTAAGCGGTAAGGATAAGAAAGTCGATATACCGCCAAAAGCAGTACCAAAACCGCCGCATCCTCTCGCTTGGTTAGATAGAACAATTCATCGTACCTACGAAAATCAATATCTGAATTATGAATACACTGTCGAAACAGATGGCCTGTACCATAATTCACTTGATGGAACTGCCTTGCAGGTGTGTTTTCGATATATTCATACTGGAAATCTGGAATTAACAGCTTTACCCTAGCATCGGGAAAGTCTATGGTTAATAACAACTCATGATTTAAAACTGAAATTAAATCTGAAATATGTTTGCACTGGCCAAAATGAATTTCATAGAGGCAATCGCAATTTAAAAACAGCCCCGTTTCCAGATGTTCTGTACTTTGGGGAATATTTATTTTCGTTAAGGATCTACAATTATAAAAAGCATAACGCCCAATGGCTTGTACCCCTTGGGGAATAGGAAGGGACTTTAAACAGCGACAGTCATAAAAGGCATAGCCGCCGATTTCTTTTATGGTTTGGGGTAATGTTAAGGTTTCTAAGGCCCCACAGCCTGAAAAAGTGTGTGGGGCAATTTCCTTTAATCCATCGGGCAAAAGAATACTGCCCAGAGCATTACAGCCATAAAATGCATGAGTCCCAATATGGCGTATGGTGTCAGGAAGGACAATACGAAGGATGGCATCCCCATTATCCTGAGAAAGGGGTGCTGTCCGCATTTCTGACCCTGCGCATAGGGTGAGTTCCCCTAGGCTTTCTTCCTCAGCCAAAGGCTGTTCCTGTTCTATGGCAAAGGCAAAATTCCCAATGGCAACCACAGGCTTGCCGTCAATGAGTTCTGGAATATTCAATTGGCTTGCTCTGCCTTTGATGCCTAGAATGGTAATTCCTTCAGCAGAGGCTTTATAATATAGCATAACCTGTTCTGTTGGCTTCATGATTTTATCCTTTTCTATTTTAATCTTTAACCTTCATTATACTGCTTTCCTATAGAAGGTGTCAAAGAAAGCCTATGGTTTATTAGAAATATATTCAAGGATTGATAGCAATAAAAAGGAATTAAATTTTTGTTTCCGCAACCCATTGATAAAACTATAACAATTCTTAAAATTTTATTACATTATTAATCCATATATTTACAAACAATTTACAAGTGTAGTACTATGTATGAAATTACAGTATCTTATGATTTCTTCGCTACATATAAATAAAAAGAAATAAATATGAGGGTACTTGAAATAAAGACACTGGATAAGGGTACCACTTATCACCAGTGATGTTTATAAATTTGTTTAAAGGGGTATTTTATGATAGTTCCAGCAAAAACTAAAAAGTGGATAGAAGAATTTTAGTTAATTTATAAAATATAATTAACTTCATCAACTATAAAAGAAGTCTTACAAAGTGTAAATATAGAACAAATACAATATGTTTAAAAATGGAGGTTTAAGACATGGAAAAAAAATATAGGCGCAAAGTTTTTTGGTTATTTATGCTGTCGCCATTACTGGCTACTGTATTAGCAAAATTTTTGTTTGTATTTATGTCCCTTATTATATGGGAATCTACCACAGCAATGCATATTTATATTATTTCCTTTGATATAAGCATAAAAATTTGGGCATTGTTCCTCTTATGGGAGGGAATGAAAAAAAGCAAATCAGAAACGCAAGAAGAAGAAACGCAAGTGCCAGAGTCGAATGACTCTGATTGCTCCAATACTGGTTTAAAGTAAATTCTGAGTTAGGTAATCAAAAATCCCTCAAAAAGAAAGAAGTTTTCCCCCTAGTGGCGGAGAACTTCTTTCTGTCCGTGGTTATCCAGATTGGAGGAATACGATAATGAATAGAAAATTTTTAGGTGCTATTTTTATTTTGACTGGTGTTTGTAAACTTTCTTTAGAGATATACGGATTAAAAGTCCTTCAGCTTTTGGATAAGGCAGGGCGAACAGGCTCATGGAGCAATCCATGGCGCTACTTTTATGAATCTCCCGTAGCCATTTCATTTCTGATTACCGTTATTATCCTTATTGTAGGTTTGTTTTTAATATCTCACAATGAGTAATGTGGGTATTCATGAAAAAGAAATTGATGGAAAATGCTATGCGTGTTATAATGGATATATTAACTAAACTTATGCTACAAGAGGAGTAGAGGTTATGAATTTCTTAGTTGAATTTTTAGGTGAACTAATGGTTGAAGGGGCAGTGGAAGGAAGTTTATCCAAAAGTATACCCAGATTAATCCGTAAATTTTTTGTGGGGTTCGTTGTACTTCTTTATTTGGGACTTACAATTCTATTTGCTTATTTGTGTATTTCCTCTTCGGATATTGTGGAAAAATTTGTTTTTGGAAGTGTCGTAGTTTTAGATGTTTGGTTTATTATGAATGTATTTAAAAAATTAAAGCAGAAGTAAAAGAAGGGCGTTATCATAGAAAAATGATAACGCCCTAAATTTGTCAATTTATGTCTTTTCGATTTACAATGGTAAAATATTCCCCCATACAACAGCCTGCCACAATGACATTGCAGCTAAAAAATTCCCAGTTATTATTTTTAAACTCTACAACGATGCCTTGTAAAAACCCATTTAGCAGGGCTTTATTGCGTTCAATTTCACTTTTGGGAAAAAGGGAGATAAATTCTTCCAAACTTCCTTCAAATGCTGTTTCTTTTGGCAAGGAAACATCTCCCACCATGAGCCAGGATTGGATTTGCCTGGGGGAGAGCATATGGCCTGCTATTCCGCCAGAACTTAGCCACTGTTCTTTCGCCAATGGGCTATGATTCAGGCAAACTAAAATATCGGCGTTTTTATTTCTAAAAGATTCTATTTTATTTGCAAACATATGGTGGCCTCCTTATGTAAAATAGGCATTGACCATGGTCAATGCCTAAAAGTGTCGACAGAGAGCGAAATTGGTTCCATCAACTTATTAAAAAATGTCTTAGTGAGAAGCTTTTACTTTAATCCAAAGTTCAGCCAGTTTCTGTTTTAAAACGGGGTTGTCTTCGAAAACTTCATCTTTATCATAGTCTGTTCTAGGAAGATATGCTTCGTTTTCTCCATAAATACCATCAGCGGCTGACATATCATCTAATACTTCCTGATTGGATGAAGGATACCCTACCGTTTCGGAGTTATCATAAGATGCATCGTAAGTTAATACATAGTTAATGAACTCATGAGCCAAAAGAGGATTTTCTGCGTTTGCAGGGATTACCATGGCATCACTCCACAGGTTTGTACCTTCCATGGGGAGGAAGAAGCTCATGTCCTCGTTTTCATCTAAAATTGTTGCGGCATCACCGCTGTAAACAACAGCGATATCTTTGTTGCCGTTAATCATACCGTCGATGACTTCGTCAGTTACATAAGCGGGATCCATGGTGTTGTTCATTTCAAGGAGCCAATTGTATGCAGCTTCGACTTCCCCTTCATCCTCTGTATTCATGGAGTAGCCCAAAGCCTTTAACGCCATCATGAAAGAGTCTCTTTCGGAGTCATAAACATAGATGCGGCCTTTATAAGTCTCATCCTTAAGGATGCTGTAGCCTAATTTTTCTACTTCAGCAGGGTCTACGTTATTGTGGTTATAGACGATACCCACATTACCCCAGAAGTAAGGAGCGGAATAGGTGTTATCTGGGTCATAAGGGAGATGTTTTACACCTTCTGCCAGATTGGAAATGTTTGCAACCTTTGATAAATCCAGTTTTTGCAACATATTTTCAGAAATCAATCGTTCGATCATATAATCGGAAGGTACAAGAACATCGTAAGCGTCGCCGGCTTGCAATTTTGTATACATCATTTCGTTGGAGTCGAAGTATTCAACGATTACTTTTACGCCGAATTCGTCTTCAAAGTTGGAAATCAGATTTTCCCCCATATATTCCCCCCAGTTATACAACTTTAATGTGGAGGAGCCGTATTTTTCTTCTGCTTCAGCGGCAGAGGAGTTGCTTCCCCCACAACCAGAGAGTAATAATGCAGCACCAAGTGCCAATGCAATTATTTTTTTCATGTCACTTTTCTTCCTTTCTTCTCTTTAATAATAGGGATAACATTTACGATTAATAATACCACAGTAATCAACAAAATAACCAGGGTACTTAAAGCGTTAATAGACGGATTTACACGTTTACTCATGGTATAAACCAAGATGGATATATTATTTACACCGTTGCCCGTTACGAAGTAGGAGATGACAAAGTCATCAAAGGACATGGTAAAGGCAATCAGAGCACCAGAGATAATTCCCGGCATAATTTGGGGTACAATGACTTTCCAAAGAGCCTGCATGGGTGTTGCACCAAGATCTAGGGCGGCATCTGCCAAATTTGGATCCAAGGAGCGAAGCTTTGGCGTAACGCTAAGAATCACGTAGGGGATGCAAAACATGACATGGGCAAGCAACAAGGTCAAGAAGCCTTTTTTTACACCCAAAGCACTAAAAAACATTAACAGCCCAATGGCAGTAACGATTTCAGGGTTCATAATAGGTAAATTATTTACCTGTTCCACCACAGCTCGCATCAATTTTCGAGACTTTGATAAGCCGATTGCCGTTAAAGTACCCACAACTGTGGAAATAATGGTGGCCAAGACGGCAATGATTACTGTATAAGCCACTGCCTCCATCATGGTGGAGTCGGCAAACATTTTTTCATACCAACGTAGGGAGAACCCTTCAAACTTCGTTAGGGAACGAGAGCTATTGAAGGAGAACAGGATAATGTACAATATTGGTACATAAAAGAATACTGCTGTTAGTCCTAATAAAATTTTGGAGAATAGACTGGTTTTTTTCTTTTCCATTCCTTATTCCCCCTTTCCATTTGCCGTAGGGTCATTGTCTACTTTTTTGGTAATATACATGGAAATCATAATGATGACGGCCATGGCTAAGGAAATGGCACTACCAAAGTTCCAGTCGCCGGAAGTTAAAAATTCCGTTTCAATGACATTACCGATTAATACATACTGTCCGCCACCCAGAAGTTTTGGGATGAAAAAACTGGATACAGCTGGTAGGAATACCAGTGTGATGCCGCTGATTACCCCAGGAAGGGATAGGGGCAGCGTTACCCTTAAGAAAGACTGCACCTTATTGGCACCAAGGTCGCTGGCAGCTTCCAGAAAGCTTTTATCCATTTTTGTAAGGGCAGTGTAAATTTGCAAAATCATAAAAGGGACGAAGTTATAAACCATACCCAGAACAACGGCGAAGGTTGTGTGTATCATGGTGATTGGCCCGATGCCCAAAAAGCCTAGTAACCAATTGATAATTCCTTCGTCTTGCAAAATACCCATCCATGCGTAGGTTCGCACTAACATATTAATCCAAGTAGGTAGTGTGATTAATAAAATCCAGAACATTTTACTTTTTTCACTGCGATTTGCAATGACATAAGCGATGGGGTAGCCCAAAAAGATACAAATCACAGTTGTTACAACAGCGATATATAGGGAGCGTTTTAAAACGCTCATGAAGACTTTGTCGCTGAAAAAACGTGTAAAGTTTTCTAATGTAAAACGTATTGTAGCTACGTCATTTCCTTGGTCGGTGAAGGCATAAAGCATAATCAACAACATGGGAAGGACAATCATAACTACCATCCAAACAATATAAGGCATAGCCATATTTCGAAATTGTCTCACCGAACACCCTCCCTTCAATTTTCCTTTATCATGATATGAATGTCTTCAGGTTGGAAGGTAAGACCCACTTCATCGCCAATTTCGTAGCGGTCGGTGGTGTCTATTTTATATTCATAGCCTTCTGTGGCAAAGGTTACCTCATAAACGCCAGGCGTTACGGTTTCTGGGTCAAAATCGTATTTTACGTTAGTGATTTCAACGGAGGTACCATCTTCCAAACTCCAAGCAGAAGCATTGGCCCATGTTTTTAGGTCTGTTTCCAGGGCAATGGACTCATGAATTTCGTCGGCTTTCTTAAAGAAATTCACTGCAAAGAACTCTTCTTGATACTCTTTGTTTACAACACGATTTTCATCTTTCACAATCATATTTACCGTTACTGAGGTGCCTGCTGCCGTGGAGAAAGTCACGGGATAATTCCCATTTTCTTTTTTGATGGAGTAGTTGATTTCCTTAATAGAGACATACTCATCTGTTTCGGGGTCCCAAGCCTGTGCATTGGCACGGGCAACAATAGTACCTTCATCTAGTTCATCCACATCATCTACGTCAAGATAAAAGTCGTTGGCAGACATTTTTTCGTTTGCACTTTCGTTATAAACAGGGTGATCATCGGAAACCATCATTTTTACGGTAATAGAGGTACCAACTTTGGTTTCTACTACGGTTTCGTAATGAACGCCCTTGAATAATACAGATTTAACAATACCTTTTAGTTTGCCATTTACTCTTGGAACAATGTCCAGATCTTCAGGGCGTATGACAACATCAACTTTTTCGTGTGGGGCAAAGCCAAAATCCACACATTTGAATTTTTTATCCTCAAACATGACGAGGTAATCTTCCAGCATAACACCGTCTATGATATTACTCTCGCCAATAAAGTTGGCAACAAACTGGTTAATGGGTTCGTTATAAATATCTGTAGGTGAGCCGATTTGCTGGATTTCTCCTTCTTTCATGACCACGATTTTATCGGACATGGTGAGTGCCTCTTCCTGATCATGGGTAACGTAAATGAAGGTGATTCCAACCTCTTGTTGAATTTTCTTTAACTCTTGTTGCATTTCTTTTCTCAGTTTTAGATCTAACGCACCCAAGGGCTCATCCAAAAGAAGAACGCTAGGTTCGTTTACCAAAGCACGGGCGATGGCAACACGCTGCTGCTGACCGCCACTCATTGCTGTAACATTACGGTCGGCAAATTCTTCTAAGTTTACCAACTTCAGCATACGTTTTACTTTTTGTTCTATAATGTCCTTTGGCTCTTTTTTTATTTTTAAACCAAAAGCAATATTATTATAAACATTCATATGGGGAAATAACGCATATTTTTGGAACACGGTGTTGACTTCCCGCTTATAAGGAGGGACTTTACTGATTTCCTCCCCATCAAAGAGAACTTGTCCTTCCGTTTGCGTTAAAAACCCACCCAAAATGCGCAATAGTGTTGTTTTACCGCAACCGCTGGGTCCAAGTAAGGTAACGAACTCGTTTTCATAGATATCCAGGTTAATACCCTTTAAAACTAATTTTCCGTCAAAGTCTTTGACGATATTTTTGAATTGAATCAGTTTTTTCATGTCTGCCTCCCATCATATCAGAATAACGGCGGTGTTGATACCCAAAGAACTCTTGCCGTCGTCTTTTTGTCGTTTCTTAAAAAATGGCTTGTTTTGCCAGAAAGGTAGAATGTTTCTCCTTTGTGTACCGTAAAGTTTTCTTCCCCGCAGTCTAAGGTAATACTGCCTTCTAGGACATAACCAAATTCCTCACCGCTATGGGGGTCCATCTGAAAGGATTCCCCGCCTTGGGGTAATTCTATCATAATGGGTTCCATTTCGTTTTTCTGGGTATTTGGCACAATCCAGTGAATGGTATAATGCTCTCTTTCATCAACGAAAAAATCGTTTTTACGAAAAACCAATTTTTCTTTCTTCTCTTCTTTGAAAAATTCCGATAACGTAGTGCCTAGGGCCTCTACGATATCATTTAAGGTAGAAATGGAAGGAGACGTTAGGTTTCTTTCCATCTGAGACAAGAAACCCTTTGTTAGCTCGCTGCGGCTGGCCAGTTCTTCTAGGGTTAGGCCTTTTTGCACACGAAGCTGTTTGATTTTATGCCCGATATCCATCCTCAACAACTCCTTTTTTAAATTTTGATTTTAGCAACGCTAAACGTTTGTGTTGTTTTTACGAAACCCCAATTATTATACTGCAAACAGGTAAGAATGCAATAGAAATTAAACAAAAAATTCGATATATAAAACTTTTTGACAATATGTATCAAAATCAACCTTTTTTTGGGGTGTTTTTTAGTTTGTTCGCTTATAACAAAGAATAGGGAAGTTTTTGCAGTTTGCATATAGAGGCCTTGGTTTAGTATTACCAAACTTTTAAAAGTCATTTTATAAACGGATAAAATGAAACCTGCAACAGATTAGAAAAGGAATAATGGGCAAAAAAATGATGAAATTTTACCTATTTTACTGGTTTTTCGCTGTTGTTTTGACAAGGTGGAAAAGAGTGTGGAAAAACCAAGGTTCTTTTATTTTAAAAAACCCGCAGTTATTTTGGGTTTCAAGGTAATAAAAATCACTATTATAACTGTATTTAATGAAATACATTTTTTCGGGAAATATCATTGACAGCCAAGGCATTTTGTGGCTTAATAAGAACATGTTTTTATAAAAGTACATTATTAAGAGGTTGGAAAACCAACATGAAAGGGGAATAGAAGTTATGGTTCGTTATGCAAAAAGACTAGGACTTTTGGACAGTTCAGATATCGGTGATCTTTTAAAGCTCATCGCTAGACCCGACATTATTTCTTTTGCTGGTGGCTTGCCCGCACCCGAGTTGTTTCCGGTAGAAGAGTTAAAACAGGCTGGTATTGCAATAATGGAAGAAATGGGCACTGTTGCGTGTCAATATTCCTCTACAGAAGGGTTGCCCCAGTTGAGACAGAAGATTGCAGAGAGAATGAAAGAAAAGAATAATATCAATGCCACAGCAAATCAAGTTTTGGTTACCAGCGGTTCACAGCAGGGACTTGACTTTGCCGCAAGGATATTTGTGGATGAGGGCGATGTTATTTTGATGGAAAGCCCATCTTATTTAGGTGCAATTAACGCATTTAAGGCGTGTGAGCCTACTTTTATGGAAGTGCCTACGGATGATGGTGGTATGATTATGGAAGAGTTAGAAAAAATTCTTGCTACCACAGAAAACGTTAAGATGATTTATGTTATTCCTGATTTCCAGAACCCAACAGGGCGCACATGGTCTTTGGAAAGAAGACAGAAGTTCATGGAGATTGTTAATAAATATGAAATTCCTGTCATTGAGGATAACCCTTACGGAGAGTTGCGTTTTGAAAATGAAAATATGCCTTCCTTAAAATCTTTGGATACAAAAGGCCTTGTTATCTTTTTGGGCACATTCTCCAAGATTATGGTTCCCGGTTTCCGTATTGGATGGGTTTGTGCAGAAGATGAAATTCTTTCAAAGTTTAATACAATTAAGCAGGGGGCGGATTTGCAGTCGTCAACCTTAACTCAGCTTCAGGCCAACAAGTTTATGGATATGTATGACTTGGATGAGCACGTGGAAAAGATTAAAATGGTTTATAAGCACAGACGTGATGTAATGATGGACGCAATGAAGGAGTACTTCCCCGCAGAAGCCAAGTTTACATACCCTGATGGCGGGCTATTCACATGGGTAGAATTGCCTTCTTATATTAATACAAAAGAGATGGCTTTGCAGTGTTTAGAAAAGAAGGTTGCATACGTTCCTGGCGGAAGCTTCTTCCCTAACGGTGGCAAGAATAACTGTTTCCGCATGAACTATTCTTGCATGAGTGATGAAAAAATTGTTGAGGGCGTGAAGGCTTTGGCTGAGGTTATTAAGGCAAACTTGAAGGAATAAGAAGTAAAAAAAATATATTTCTTGTGTTGAAAAAAAAGAAAGACCCTCACGATAGATATCCAATTGCGGGTATTTACGGAGGGTTTTTCTACTAAAAAGGGAAAGAAGTTTCATTTAAATAGAATGACGAAAGGGCTGTATGTGATATTTTTTGGAGAAAAAGAATAAAAATAAAGAAAGTGTATGAAAATACATACAAAAAGCCAACCTTAATGAAGGTCACTTTTTGTTTGAATTGTTTTTAAATTAGTACACTTCCGTTGAAATAAATGTAAAATTTAGGAAGTGTCTTGGTTTTTGTACAAAAAAATTGTGCAGATGAATTGGTTTTAAGTTATTTTTTCGTAATATCATTGGTAAAATTGCATTGACTTTGTTGATTATTTGTGTTTTAATAAATCTAAAGAGGAATATTTTAATTGATTTGTCAATGTACTAGAAAAAATACGCCCCTTGTCAGACCGTATTAAAATTTTTTTGATTTTTAAGGAGGAAGAACCCTATGGTACGTTTTGCAGACAGAATGAATCTTTTGACAGGCTCTGAAATCAGAGAGTTGCTTAAGCTTACATCTCAGCCTGATATTATTTCTTTTGCAGGTGGTATGCCCGCACCCGAGTTATTTCCCGTTCAAGGGATGAAAGAAGCATCCATTAAGACATTGGATGAAATGGGTCGTGTTGCTTTACAGTATACTTCTACAGAAGGTATTCCAGCACTTAGACAGAAAATTGTAGATAGAATGAAAGCAAAAAACAATATTGATACAGACATTGATCATGTATTAATTACCAGCGGTTCCCAGCAGGGCCTGGACTTTTCTGCACGTGTTTTCTTAAACAAAGGCGACGTTGTACTGTTGGAAAGCCCTTCCTACTTGGGTGCAGTAAATGCATTTAAGGCTTGTGAGCCTAACTTTGTAGAAATTCCTACTGATAACAACGGTATGATCATGGAAGAGTTAGAAAAAGTTTTGGCTTCCACAGAAAACGTAAAGATGATTTATGTTATTCCTGATTTCCAGAACCCATCTGGTAGAACGTGGACATTAGAAAGACGCCAGAAATTCATGGAAATCATCAATAAATTTGAAATTCCTGTTGTTGAAGATAATCCTTACGGTGAATTGCGTTTTGAAAACGAAAACATGCCTTCTTTGAAATCTTTGGATACAAAGGGTCTTGTAATTTTCTTAGGAACATTCTCTAAAATTTTGGCTCCTGGCTACAGATTGGGTTGGGTTTGCGCAGAAAGTGAAATTTTAGCAAAATACAATTTCATGAAGCAGGCTTCTGACCTGCAGGCTTCCACCGTTGCACAGTTGGAAACAAATACATTCTTGGAAATGTATGATTTGGACGAACACGTTGCAAAAATCAAAGAAGTATATCGTAAGAGACGTGACTGCATGTTAAAGACTATGGACGAACATTTCCCCAAAGAATGTACATGGACCCATCCTGATGGCGGTTTGTTTACATGGGTAGTATTGCCTGAATACATGAACGCAAAAGAATTGGCGAAACAGTGCTTGGAACAGAAGGTTGCGTACGTTCCCGGTGGTGGTTTCTTCCCCAATGGCGGTCATGAAAATACATTCCGTATGAACTACTCTTGTATGCCTGAAGAGAAAATTGAAGAAGGCATCAAGCGTATTGCAAGTGTTATTAAAGCTAACTTGAGATAATCTTATTTTCTAAACATACAAACCATAACTCCATATGCGTAAAGCCCTCGCTGCTACCTCTGCGGGGGTTTTATGTTGTATTGTATATGATTCAAAGCCCCTCGACTTAAATAGTCGAGGGTTATTATTTTATATGGACAATGTTTTGATTACATACGTAGAAAAAATAAGTGTGAGGTCAATTCCCGTGGGGGAAGATTGCAAAAAGAAAGTAAGTGTGTGAAGGCTCAAAGACAAAATCCCACGAAGAAAAGACCTATGATTTGCTTTTTTGATTGGTTGCTCTTTCCTGAATACCACCATATATTAAAGTTCTACGCTGTTTCCTATGGGCATAAACTTTGTATGAAGGGAGGCGGTGTCAGTGGAGCAAAAAGGTGGCGGAGCGCAGCTGGGCCTAAGCCTTTTTGGACTTTTGCTTTTTCTACTATCCATGCCGCTTTTTTTGCAGATGGGCGGTGGGCGATGGCTTTTGGCAGAAGTGCTGCCGGGACAAGTACCCCATGGGTCATTGTCCATACAAAGTCTATGGTCGGAACAGGAAACGTCTAACGAAAGTGCTGCCGTTGCTATTTGGGGGGTTAAGGATGTGGAGTTTGAGCAAAAAAACGTCATACATAGCGATGGAGAAGGTTTGGGTATTACGGCAGAAGTCCTTGAAAGAATGGAGGACTTTTCTTACTTAAAAAACAATTTTTATACTGTGGATTCTAGGACGGCTTTTTTAGAGGGGGACATTAATGTTGATGAAGCGTTATCCATGGATTTTTCTGTGGAACCCACTGTAAAAGAACCCAAAGTACTGATTTTTCATACCCATACAAATGAGGACTTTGTGGATAGTGATATGTCTAAGGGGCTTCAGGAGGGAATCGGCGGTGTAGGTGCAGAGTTGAAGCGTATTTTGGAGGAAGACTATGGGATTGGAGTTTTACACCACATGGGCGTTTATGATGTAGTGAATGGTATGGGACAGCGAACAGGTGCCTATGAACGAAGTGGCCCTGCTGTGGAAGAAATACTGAAGCAGTATCCATCTATAGAAGTGTGCATTGATTTACATAGAGATGGTGTACCTGATGAGGTAAGGCTTGTGACAGAAATTGATGGGAAAGACTGTGCGAAGGTAATGTTTGTAAATGGTATTTGCCGTTTGAGCTCAAATGGTCAGGCGGAACCTGTTTCTTGGTTGGAGAACAATTATATTAAAGAAAACTTAGCCTTTAGCCTGCAAATGCATACCCTAGCAGGTCAGTATTATCCTGGGTTTACAAGGAAAATATATTTAAACCCTTACCGTTTTATTTTGCATTATATGCCACGGTCTACACTGATTGAGGTGGGAGCCCAGACAAATACAAAGGAAGAAGCCATGAATGCAATGGAGCCTTTAGCAAAAGTTTTAGCAGAAGTGCTATTGGATGACACCCCTTAGAGAGTATCTTTAGGGGGTTTTTTGTTTGCAGAGTTTCGTATTTTGCGGTAAAATAGACGAAACTTTATGAAGATGAGGAGGTGTTTTCCTTGCGTCAATACGATAATCAATTGAAAATGTATTGATTAAGAGGAATAGGGATATGGAAAAATTAAAGCAAAGTATTATTTTATTTGATTTAGATGGCACATTGACAGATTCTGCAGAGGGTGTCATTCGCTCGGCGCAACATATGCAAGAAAAAATGGGCATTTCCAAATGGGCTGATGATGATTTGAAGTTCATTGTTGGGCCACCTTTAATGAAGACATTTACTGAGGACTTTCAGATGAACCGAGAGGATGCCCAAAGGGCTTTGGAGTTTTTCAGAGAGCGCTATGCTACCGTGGGCTTATTTGAAAACAAGGTTTATGATGGGATTCCTGAAATGCTGGAGTCGTTGCGGAAAAAAGGCAAACGATTGGCCGTGGCTACTTCCAAAAAAGAGGAAACGGCAGTACGTATTTTGAAGCATTTTGGAATTGACGGATTTTTTGAGGTGATTGGTGGAGATAACCGTGAAATTGGCCGTGATACAAAAGCAAAGGTCATTGAATATGTGTTAGAAACCATGAAAGCCAACAAAGGGGATGCAGTCATGGTGGGTGACCGAAAGTTTGACGTGGAGGGTGCCCACTTGATAGGGATTCCTTGTATTGCCATTGAATATGGCTATGGGGGCAGAGAGGAATTTGAAGCCTGCGGGGCAGACTATATCGGTGCCACGCCCCAATCTGTTGTAGATATGTTTTAAAGGGCTTAGGAAGTCCGCCTCTTAGGTGGAGGTGACACTTCCTCTTTTTCTTTAAAGAGTACAAGCAAGGGCATAATGAAACAAAGGCGCTATCAAACGCCATAAGTTATAGGTATTCTGTTAGGAAAAAATACGCATAGTCCTTGACTAGACTGAATCGCTCCTAGGTGGAGAGGATACCTCCAAAGGTATTGAAATATGTCCTCGACAGCAGAATTTTGTTCGGCAGAAATAAGAGTTTTTAATGTATTTTATGGGAATTGGTCAGAGTGAAAAAAAGTTAATCACAATTTTAAGTAGCTTTTACAGGATAGAGAAATATCTGTTTTGTAAAAGCTATTTTTTTGTTTTCTCTTCAAAAGTAATTTATTGACATAAAGTTCGAATTATGATATTTTTATGGTAATATTTAACAAAATAGCTTATGTGAGGGCGAAGAAAATGAAAAAAATAGTAGGGATTTTCGTAAGTGCTGTAGTGATGTTGTCATTTTGTACTCCTGTTTATGCTGCTCATTCAAAAAAAATTGACGTTTTATTGAATAACAGTAGTATTTCTGTGGAGGGAGAGGAAATTGCGAAGGCAGGAGAGAGCTACACGTTAGTCAATGGAGCAAAAGTTCCTTACAGTATTAACTATGCGGGGACAATATATTTGCCCATGAGAAAAGTTGCCGAATTGCTGAATAAAGATGTTGAATATAGTATGGAAACAAAAACTGCAAACATTACGGCTAAACCTGGTTCTGAACTTTTGCCTCCGATCACAGTTTATACGGAGTTGACATATGATGTGAATGGTACGCCTGAGCTCAATTTTGTACTTTATAACCTTAGTGATAAGGATATTGAATCCTACTCTATAATGGTTTACTGTTACGACAAGGATTGGATTCCTATAATCAAAAAGAATACTAAAAGTAATTTTTTGTATTTTGGTGGGGATAATATATTAATTAAAGGCAATGAGATTGCAGAAAAATATATTATGTTAGAAGGTTTAAATGGGACGGAAGCTTATGACTTAGTTGTTCAGGAAGTTATATTTACAGATGGTACTGCATGGTATAGATAATCATGGGCTTGGGGAATTTCTTTTTGGTTGCCAAAGAGATAAACAGACTGACACTTGTTTGTGCAAGAGGGATTAGTGAAAGGCAATTTTAAGAAAGACAAATTACTTAAATTTATCGACTATTTGTTGTTTGATCTTATGTTATAGGTGGGTAGAAAATGCTGATAAAATCTAGGCGTGAATGGATTTAACAATTGTGAATAAAGCGCTTGACATAAAGGTATAATGTATGTTACTTTTATGGAAAAAACTAACAACTACATAAGTGAGGACGATGAAAATGAAAAAGATGATGAAAACCCTTGTTTCAAGTATTTTAGTGATGTTGTTATTATTTACTACTGTGTATGCTTCTAGTTCAGAAAAAATTGAGGCTATGTTAAATGCCCTTAATATTTCTGTGAACGGGGAAGAAGTTGCAAAATCGGGTGAAGGTTTTACAGTAGGCAGCGGAGCGAAGGTGCCTTTCAGTATTAACTATGCTGGTACTACATATTTACCCATGAGAAAAGTTGCTGAGCTGCTGAATAAAGATGTTGAGTATGTGAAGGAAACAAAAACCGTAAACATTGTGGATAAAGTGGGTTCTGAACTTTTACCACCTATGACTGTGTCATCAGAGTTGACACATGATGCAAATGGTGCACTTGCATTGGATGTTGTGGCATATAATCTTGAGAATAAGGAAGTTAAATCGTACTTATTGAATGTGTACTGTTATGACAAGGACTTTACCCCTGTTATCAACAAATCGAAACAAAATGTAGTTACCCTTGAAGGTGATGCGAGCTTAGAAGGTAGTTATTCTATAGAGGATATGAAAGGTACAGAGATATATCATATTGAAGTAATACAAGTATCCTATACAGATGGTTCTTCTTGGGGCGAAGTGGAAGCAGCAGGGGAATAATAGGGAGTTGGAAAATGCAGATTTATTCCGAAGAATTAAAAAAGTAGGATGTAAGTATTGATAAATCTAGAGGGCTAGTCAGACCCTCTTTTAAATTGTCATTCTGATAGATGGTTTCTCTATTTTTTGCATCGGAAACCCTAAAACTCCAATTAATATGTGACTTGCCATAGTGTCTACTCCATGTTAGGTTATGAGGACATACACGCAAGTTAAAACAACCACCCGTTTTTAGGGTGGTTGTTATTATTTAAGCTAAGGTACCAAGGTAAGCCTTATTTGCTTCAATTGCTTTTGTAGTCGTTGACTTTGCAGGTCCACCAACCACGTTTCTAGCTTCAACACACTGCTTTACAGAAATAGCGGAGTATACGCTTTCATTAAAAACTGGGGAGATGGCCTTATACTCCTCAAGGGAGAGGTCATCCAGATTGGTGTTGTTTTGGATGCAATAAAGCACCAATTTACCGATGATTTCATGGGCATCACGGAAGGGAACGCCTTGTTTTACTAGCCAATCGGCGGCATCCGTTGCGTTGGTAAAGCCGCCTTTTGCCGCCTCCAACATATTTTGCTCCCGAATGGTAACGGTGGCAAGCATATTTGTAAAAACAGGTACGCACATTTTTATGGTATCAATGGCGTCAAACAATGCTTCCTTATCCTCCTGCATATCTTTATTATAAGCCAAAGGCAAGCCTTTCATTGTGGTTAAAAGTCCCATTAAATGGCCATAAACTCTGCCAGTTTTGCCACGGATTAATTCAGCCATGTCAGGATTCTTTTTCTGGGGCATAATACTTGAGCCTGTGGAATAGGCATCATCCAGTTCGATAAAACGGAATTCATGACTGCTCCAAAGGATGATTTCTTCAGAGAAACGGCTAAGGTGCATCATCAAAATAGACAAGTCGGAAACCAATTCGATACAGAAATCACGATCGGAAACCCCATCCATACTATTTTTTGTGATTGCGGAAAAACCAAGTTGTTCGGCAACAAATTCCCGATCTAAGGGATAGGTCGTGGTTGCCAAAGCCCCACTACCCAAAGGCAGTACATCGGTACGCTTATAGCAGTCTGCCAAACGATCATAATCACGTTTGAACATTTCGATATATGCCAAAATATGATGTGCCAAGGTCACAGGCTGTGCTCTTTGCAGGTGAGTATAACCTGGCATGATGGTTTCTGTATGTTGTTCGGCTAAGTTGTTTAATACTTCCATTAAATCCTTTATCAAGGTCTGAATGGCTTGGATTTCTTTCTTGGTATACATACGAGTATCCAAAGCCACCTGATCGTTTCGGCTTCTACCTGTATGCAGACGCTTGCCCACATCACCGATGCGGCTAATCAAAATGGACTCCAAGTTCATATGGATATCCTCTGCCTTTTCGTCAAAGGTCACCGTACCTTTTTCGATGTCACTAAGAATTTCTCGTAGGGTTTTAATAATTAAATCTGCATCTTCTTTGGGGATAATACCCTGTTTGCCAAGCATTGCAGCATGGGCCATACTGCCTGTAATATCTTCCTGATACATACGGCTGTCAAAGGAGATGGAGGAGTGAAAATGATCGGTAAAGCTATCGGTGGATTTTGTAAAGCGACCGCCCCAAAGTTTCATAAAGCATGCATCCTTTCTTATGTGTTATAAAAACCAAAAGGACTTTGGCCCAAACCCGAATAACCTATTTTTAAGGCGTGTGGGTATGGGGCAAAGCCCCAAAAGGTTTTTCTTATTTATTCTCGTTGTTTTGCATCATCATGGCACGAACTTTTAAGGGCAGACCAAAGAGGTTAATGAAACCATCTGCATCCTTGTGGTTATACAGCTCGCCAGTTGTAAAGCTTGCCATAGATTCGTTGTACAGGCTGTAAGGGGAAGTGGAGCCTGCGGAGATAATATTACCTTTGTACAGTTTCATTTTTACAGAACCAGTTACAGTAGCGTTTGTAAAATCAAAGTATGCACTCAAAGCTTCTCTTAAAGGCGTATACCATTCACCGCTATATACCAATTCAGTAAATTTATTGCTTGCAACTTCGTTGAAAGCCTGTGTTTTCTTATCTAAGCAAAGGTATTCCAATTCACGGTGGGCATAGTATAGGATTGCACCACCAGGTGTTTCATATACACCACGGGATTTCATACCAACCACACGGTTTTCGCAAATATCGGAAATGCCCACACCATTTTTTCCGCCGATTTCATTCAGCTTTGTGAGTAAAGCTACGGGAGCCAATTTTTCGCCGTTTACAGCAACAGGAACACCTGCTTCAAAATCAACGCTTACATATTCGGGTACATCCGGTGCATCTTCAGGGGAAACGCCCATTTGTAAGATGTGTTTCAGGTTAGGTTCGTTTGCAGGGTCTTCCAGCTCCAACCCTTCATGGCTCAAGTGCCAGATGTTACGGTCACGGCTATAAGAGTCATCTTTCTTTACGGGGAAAGGAATGCCTCTTTCTTCTAAATATGCCATTTCATCTTCACGGCTCTCCATACCCCATGTATCTAATCTCCAAGGTGCGATGATTTTTAATTCGGGAGCCAAAGCCTTGATGGTCAATTCGAAACGAACTTGATCGTTACCCTTGCCCGTTGCACCGTGGCAAATTGCAGTAGCACCTTCCTGCTTTGCAATTTCCACCAATTTTTTGGCAATAATGGGTCTAGCCATGGAAGTACCTAAGAGATATTTTCCTTCGTAAACGGCATTTGCCTTGATACAAGGATAAATTGCATCTGTGATGAATTCTTCGGTTAAGTCTGCAATGTAAAGCTTGCTTGCGCCAGTGCGAAGGGCTTTTTCTTCTAAGCCGTCAGTTTCCTTACCCTGACCTACGTCGCCACAAACTGCAATAACCTCGGCATGGTAGTTTTCTTTGAGCCAAGGGATAATAACGGAAGTGTCGAGACCACCGGAATATGCTAAAACAATTTTTTCTTTCATAATGACCATATCCTCCTTAAAGTTCCAAACTTTTCATACAAATGAATAATATAAATGAATTATACATAGTTAACTGATAAAATGCAATAGAAAATAAGAAAAACAAGCATATTTGTGTATTAATATTAAAATGATTATGCCTGCGACTGAACTTTTGTCCACTTTTCATGGGTATGCTGAATTGAATCAGTATATTTATGCAGAAAATAAGACGAAAATCCAATTTATACCACTTTGTATACATTGGTATTTGAAAGGATTGCTCTTTGCTTGATACATTTTTTATGTTATGATGTAAACTAGAAAGAATTTTGTTTACGAAAGAAGACCGAAAAAAGGAGGGTGTTGCATATGAGAGTTTTAACATTTAAACGTGGTTGTAGAGTAGAAGTTGGTGTGCTGAAGGACGATGGTTCTGAGGTTGTTCCTGTAAAATACTTAGGTTGTACTGCCCATAACATGAATGAATTTTTAGACTTGATGACACCGGAAAAAGAAAGAAAATTGGAAAAGAATAAGGAATTGATGAAAGGAATCCCTTTAAGGGATGTGAAAGTCATTTCCCCTATTCCCGAACCCAAACAGGACATGATTTGTCTGGGGATTAATTATTATGCTCATGCGGAAGAAGCAGCAAAATTCCACGATGAAGCATTCGGTGGTGAAAGACCCGTTCCAATTTACTTTTCCAAGCGTGTAAACCTTGCCGTTGCGGATGAAGAAATGGTTGACGGCCATTGGGATATTGTGGATAGTTTGGATTATGAAGTTGAGTTGGGCGTCGTTATTGGTAAGGATGCAAAAAATGTTTCCGTAAAAGATGCCTTTGATTTTGTGTTCGGATATACAATTATTAATGATTTTAGTGCTAGAAACTTGCAGACTGCCCATAAACAGTGGTACTTCGGCAAGAGCTTAGATAACTTTACTTCCATGGGCCCTTGGGTGGTTTCTAAAAACGAGTTTGAAAACCCTCCAGCTTTGGGCATTCGTTGCTATGTAAATGATGAATTGAGACAAGATAGCAATACATCTATGATGATTACAGGAATCGCAGAGGTGATCAGCCAGCTTTCTCAGGGGATGACACTGAAAGCCGGAACAATTATTGCCATGGGTACACCTGCTGGTGTGGGTATGGGCTTTGATCCACCTAAATTCCTGCAAAAAGGTGATGTAGTTAGATGTGAGATTGATGGCATTGGTTCCATTACAAATTACATCAAATAAATATTTTTGCTCATAATAGTAAAAAGGAGCGCGGCTTGTACCATGAATAAAATTAAAGTAATGAGTGTTTTCGGAACAAGACCCGAGGCAATTAAAATGGCCCCTCTTGTGAAGGAACTGGAAAAAAATGAACAAATTAAAAGCATTGTATGTGTTACAGCACAGCATAGAGAAATGTTAGATCAAGTGTTAGAAATTTTTGATCTGCACCCTGCTTATGATTTAGATATTATGCAGACTCGTCAGACTTTGGCGGGGATTACAACTCGTGCACTAACGGGCTTGGAAGAGGTTATGGCAAAGGAAAAGCCAGATATTGTTTTGGTCCATGGGGACACCTCTACCACTTTTGCAGGGGCTTTGGCGGCATATTATAATCAAACAAAAGTTGGGCATGTGGAAGCAGGACTGCGGACTTATGATAAGTATCAGCCTTTCCCCGAGGAGATGAATCGTCGGCTAACAGGAGCATTAACGGATTTGCACTTTTCTCCCACGCCCTTGGCGAAGGAGCATCTTTTAAAAGAAAATATTGACGAAAGTACTATTTTTGTTACAGGAAATACCGTTATTGATGCTTTGGCACATACGATTGAGGAAGAATATACTTTTTCTGTAGAGGAATTGAATCAGATTGATTTTGAAAATAAACGTGTCATTGCGATGACAGCACACAGAAGGGAAAACCTTGGGGAGCCTTTAGAAAATATTTGTCGTAGCGTAAAACGCTTGGTGGAAGAATATCCTGATGTGGAGGTTGTTTATGCAGTGCATAAAAACCCTGCAGTTATGGAACCTGTAAACAAAATTCTTGGACAGACGGAAAGAATACATCTGACGGACCCTTTGGATTTAAAGGATATGCATAATTTAATGTGCCGTTCTTATTTGGTTTTGACTGACAGTGGTGGGTTGCAGGAAGAAGTTCCTTCTATGGGAAAACCCGTGTTGGTTCTACGAAATGTTACCGAACGACCTGAGGGTGTAGAAGCCGGTACGTTAAAGCTTGTTGGAACCGATGAAGAAATGATTTATATTACGGCCAAGGAGCTTTTAGATAACGAGGAAGAATACGCAAAGATGGCCCAAGCCAAAAACCCTTTTGGGGATGGACAGGCTTCCAGACGTATCGTTGAGAGCATTTTATTTGCCTTTGGTATAAGCGGGAATAGACCTGATGAATATAATATTTATATGAAATCCGAGCACAAGGAGGAACGACCAATGAAAGACGAACGTATGGCGGTTTTAAACATGCTGGAAAAAGGCATTATTAATGCTCAGGAAGCAGAGCGTTTATTATTAACACTGCAAGGTGGGATGGGCTTGGATAAAGAAAAAATTGGTAAAACCATGGGTGATGCATTAGGTAAGGCTGGGGATGCCTTCCAGTCCGTTGCAAAAGTAGTGGGAGAGCAGGCAGAAAAAATTCAACCCACTGTAAAAGACATGGCCAATAAAGTTTCCGAAAAGGCTGAGGATTTTGAACCTGCAGTTAGAAGTGCAGCATTCCGCATGGCGGAAATGATGGACGGTTTAAAAGCAGATGTAAAGAATTATCGGGAAAAAATGAAGGAAAAGAAAGCCAGAGACCAGGCTGAGGACTGGAGCCAGACGGATCAACAGGAGATGGCAGAAGAAGATGGTGAGCAGGACGCAAACCATGCCGAAGTAGTGCCTCTTTTAGAAAATACAGCCCCTCAAGAAGAGGAAGAGTATGCGAAAAATGTTGAGGCCGTTTTAAACTCCTTGCAGATGCAGCTTACTCAAATAGACGATGCGGAAAGCTTCTTAAAGTCAACGTTCGGCAACGTAGATTTGGACGATTGGGAAGAGGATGAAGAAAATATAGAGGCGAATCAAGTTGCAGAAGAATTGGTAGAAGGAAATCTTTCAGAAGAAACTTCTAACGATGAAAAACAAAATGATTCTGAAGAAAAATAAGAGGAAGCTCAATAGACACGCCTGTTGGGAAAGTCCATTGCTGCGTAAAAACGGTAATCACGGGATTCAGTGGTTATCGTTTTTCCTATTTTTGCCGTAGATTAGCGCAGAGGCAGCAGTTAAAATGAATATGGGGGTAAAGACAAAAAATAAAAAGCTAGCTTTAGCGGTGAAAATGCACGGAGGATAGTATGATGAAATATAGCATTCAGGAAGTACGAGAGTCTATGGCACATTTATCCGGCATATTTGACAAAGTACGTTTGGTAGACCCTGTGAATCGAAGGGTTCTAAGCTTTTTGGAAAACGGAGAAATTGTTTGGGAAGAATATTTTTGCCACAAAGTATGGAATAAAAAAGGCCGATGCGAAAATTGTATTAGCCTGCACGCTTTGCAGTTTAACCAGCGGCAGACAAAATTTGAGTTTGTAAATGAAGAATTGTATTTTATAGTGGCGAAACCAGTTACAGTAATCATGGAAGATGGAACGGAGTCTAATTTTGCAATGGAGATTCTATGCAAGATGACAGACGAAGTTTTTTTTGAGGCGTATGGTAAAAATGCCTTTGCGAAAAGAATAGCCTCTGTTGAAAAGAAGCTTTATGAGGACTCGTTAACGAAAGTGTATAATCGTAGATACTTTGATGAAAGACTATTTTTATATGATAATCAGGGGGCTTCTGTAAAAGAACTTAATTTTATCATGGTGGATTTACATGAATTTAAAGAAATCAATGACTCTTTTGGGCATACCGTTGGGGATACGGTACTGGTTCAAACGGCAGAGATCCTGCGATCTTGTATTGGTGAAGGGGATGCCGTGATACGCATGGGCGGAGACGAGTTTTTAGTAATACTCATAAATTGTGATTATATGGCTGCACAGAGGGTCACCCAGATAGCCAGAGATAGAATCAATAGGGGGATAAAAGTGAACCAGTGTCAGGGTTATACCATAACAGCGGACTTTGGAATAGCTTATACCTCTTGTTTTAAAAATACACCCCAATGTATAGAGCGATTACTTCAAGAATCGGATAAAAATATGTATTTGGATAAGAAGGGTATTAATACTTGTGAAGAAACCAATGAATAATTACAACTTAGGCATATTTTTAGAATAAGGCGGCCCGCAATTTTTGGGCTGTCTTAATTTGACTTTGGCTGCAGCCTATAAAATCTGGAGTTAAAGCGTAGGCAAAAAAGTAGCTGAAGCCAAGGGAAAGCCAGCGACGTTTGCTGGCTTATCATTTTGTTTCTTGAAAGAATATAATGACCACAAATTTTTGTGGTCATTACCTTAAAGATCATTTATCAATTAAATCGTCCATCATATCATCAATTACTTCTTCGGCTTTTACCGCCATTTTTTTGCCATTTTTCATCATTTTGCGGTAAGTTTTTTGGTCTTGCATCAAGTAAGAAATGCCAGCCATGGTTGCGACACCGCCGATTAAAAGACCTGTGGTGAATTTTCTCATAGTAATCCCTCCTTTTCCTTTAGTATGTGGGAAAGAGGGATTTTTATTCTATAAAAATTTAATAAAATAACCCCAGATATTTGAAAAATTTGCATCTGGGGTATCATTACTTAACTTTTATTCTCCTAAATCATGAAGGAAGAGACCACTTCTTAATTTTGGTTCAAACCATGTGGACTTGGGAGGCATCGTGAGCCCTGCGTCGGCTACACCCATCAATTCATCCATAGAAGTAGGATAAAGAGAGAAAGCAAGCTTCATTTCGCCGCTATTTACCCGTTTCTCCAACTCGGCCAAACCACGGATGCCGCCTACAAAGTCGATGCGGCTGTCAGTACGGGGGTCACCAATGGCAAGGAGAGGTTCCAAAACTTCTTTTTGTAAAATGGAAACATCCAGTCCCAATACGGGGTCGTTGGAGATAAACGCATCTTTTGTTGTCAAAGAGAACCATTTTCCCTCCAGATACAAGCCAAACTGGTGGGGCTTTTCTGGATGGAACTGTCCTTCCCCTAAATAGGGAGTCACTTCAAATTTCTTGTCCAGAAGGGCCAAGAATTCTTGGGAAGTATGGCCATTTAAGTCTTTTACTACACGGTTATAGTCCAAAATTTTAAGTTCACCCGCAGGGAAAAGTACGGAAAGGTAGTAATTAAACTCTTCTTCACCAGAATAGAATTCTCTATTTTCCCTTCTTTTTAAACCAACTTTTACAGCGGAGGCATTGCGGTGATGCCCATCGGCAATGTAGAGATTTTCCACCTGACGGAAGGAATCAACTAAAATTCCGATTTCTGTATCACTGTCAATGACCCAAACAGTATGACTAATGCCATCGTCCGATACAAAGTCATACACGGGGTTATTGGAGGTTTTCCAACCTTCAATGATACCCCTTGCTGTTTCATTGTTTTTATAAGCCATGAAGATAGGGCCTGTATTGGCATTTAGGGTATCTACATGACGAATGCGATCTGCTTCTTTATCTGCACGGGTCAGCTCGTGTTTTTTGATGGTATCGTTTAGATATTCATCAATGGAGGTACAAGCAACAAGGCCTGTTTGGCTTACTCCGTTCATAGTTAAGCGATAGATATATAAATTGGGCAGTAAGTCTTGCATAAAAACGCCCTGTGCAATCATATCTTCTAAATTTTCTTTTGCTTTTGCATAGACAGCATCGCTATAAACATCAATGCCCTGAGGCAAGTCAACTTCTGCTTTATCAATGTGCAAAAAGGAATAAGGTTTTCCTTTTACCATTTCTCGTGCTTCTTCACTATTCATTACATCATAGGGCAAAGCGGCTACTGCTTCGGCATGTTCTGCCTGAGGTCTGATACCCATAAAGGGTCTGATGGTTGCCATAGTTGTTTCCTCCTTATTTCAATAAGCGTACTCTAATAACGCTATGGATTGCATATAAATCTCTAACTAAGTCTTCCTCATTTTCGGGCAAGTTATCACACACGATAATATTATATGCCAATTCGCCCTTGGAATTATTTACCAGCTTATCGATATTTACGCTATATTTTGTAAAAACGGCACCTAACTGACCAATCATATTGACCATGTTTCTATGGGAAACGGCAATACGTGGTTTTCCGTTATAGGGAACGGTACAGTTGGGGAAGTTTACGGAATTTTTCACATTTCCGTAGATTAAATAATCCCGCATTTCCTCGGAAACCATTACGGCACAGTTTTCTTCGGATTCTGGCGTGGAGGCACCCAGGTGCGGTGTTACCACAATATCCTCATGGCCCAATAGTTCTTTTTCGGGGAAGTCTGTAATATAACGGGAGATGATTCCATCTTCGATCGCTTTCAAAATGGCTGTATTATCAACCAAGCCTCCTCTTGCAAAATTTAACAAGCGAGCACCTTTTTTGGTTTTTCCAAACATTTCTTCGTTAAATGTATGCTTTGTTTTTGCATTTAAGGGAATATGTAACGTAATGTAATCACTTTGGGCTACAACTTCTTCGATAGAGTCAGCTTTATCCACAGATGGGGAAAGATGCCAAGCGGATTCTAAGGAAAGGTAAGGATCATAGCCAATTACGTCCATACCCAAATCTATGGCAGCGTTGGCAACCAATACGCCAATGGCACCCAAACCAATTACACCCAAGGTTTTCCCTAAAATTTCAGGCCCTACAAAGTTTTTCTTTCCTGCTTCAATATCCTTATCCAAGGCTTCACTGTCTGCAATGGATTGTACCCACTGAGAACCATCCACAATACGGCGGGAAGAAACCAAAAGACCCGTTAAAACCAATTCTTTTACGGCATTGGCATTACCACCAGGGGCATTAAAAACAGGGATACCCCTTTGAGAACAGCGGTCAACGGGAACGTTATTTGTTCCGGCACCAGCACGGGCAACGGCCAACAAATTGTCGTTTAATTGCATATTGTGCATATCAAAGCTGCGCAGAATAATTCCTTCAGGATTTTCTGCATTATTATCTATTTTAAAGTGTTTTTCCGGTAATTTATGCAAGCCTACCGGAGCAATATTATTTAATGTACGAATTGTAAACATGATTTTCTCCTTATTTATTCTCTATCTCAAACTTTTTCATCAATGCAACTAGCTGTTCCACACCTTCTACGGGCATAGCATTATACATACTTGCACGCATACCGCCTACGGTACGATGTCCTTTCAGGTTTACGAAGCCCTGTACCTCTGCTTCTTTGATAAATTTCGCATTTAATTCGTCAGTAGGCAGAACAAAAGGTGCGTTCATCAAAGAACGGTCTTTTGGCTCAACGGTTCCTCTAAACATAGATGAGGAGTCTAAGAAGTCATAAAGCAAGGAAGCCTTATGTTCATTTATTTTTTGAAGGGCAGCAACACCACCCTGACGTTTTACCCAGTCGAATACAAGCCCCATGAAATAGATACCATAGGTAGGTGGGGTATTGTACATAGAATCATTGGCGGCATGGATATCATAACGCAACATGGTTGGTGTAAAATCCATGGCATTGCCCATTAAATCCTCACGGATAATAACAACTGTCACGCCTGCAGGGCCTAAGTTTTTCTGGGCTCCTGCGTAGAGCAAACCGAATTTTGTTACATCGATCACCTCGGAAAGAATAGAGGATGACATATCGCCCACCAAAGGTACGTCACCTGTATCGGGCAATTCTGTCCAGCGAGTACCATAGATGGTGTTATTTAAAGTGATATAAAAATAATCAGCATCTTTGTTGAACTTAGATGGGTCCAACTGGGGGATACGATTGAAGGTTGTATCGGCAGAAGTGGCGATGATGTTTACCTCACCGTATTTCTTTGCTTCTTCCGCAGCCTTTTTTGCCCACTGGCCAGTAACGACGTAATCAGCCTTTTTATTCTTATTCATTAAGTTCATAGGAACCATGGCAAATTGGGTAGAGCCGCCGCCCTGAAGGAACATAATTTTGTAGTTATCAGGGATGTTCATCAATTCTTTTAAATCAGCCTTTGCTTTTGCTAAGATGGATTCAAACATTTTAGATCGATGGCTCATCTCCATTACTGACATGCCACAGGAAGGATAACATACAAGCTCACGTTGCGCTTGTTCTAATACTTCTACGGGTAGCATGGATGGTCCTGCTGAGAAATTGAATACTCTTTTTTCCATAAAATAAGCCTCCTAAAATAATTTGATGTTGTGTACTTGCCTCTTTTGTCTTCATAGGATGGGCAAATGTACAAAAATTGTCATAGAAGAATTATAACACCTTGAGAGAAACCGTCAACAAAAAAGGGGGATTTTCTTGTCTGGGAGCTTTTTTTTGGAGGAACGGGCAAAAAGCAAGGAAGGTTTTGTGAAATCTTTGGCAACATGTATAGATGTAATTAGCAAAATGGAAGAGAGAAAAATTGCTTTGAAATAGTTGACAAAGGACAATCTAGTAAAAATGAGTTTTCTATAAAAAGATACCATTTGGTTTTTTTGGAATTTAGCAAAAATAAAGGTTTTTTCGTTAAAAGCAATTAAAATGCATTAATTAATGTAGGAATTGGCTCTAAAAATGGAATATTACGTAAATCAACTTGGATTTTTCGTCTTATTGTGGGGAAGAATAATTATAGTCGAATTTCATTTAAATCGTCCATAAAAAAGAAAATTAAAGAAAGTTTTTGGCCACTTCCTCATATGGTTATTTAGAAAGGAGGCGGACAAATGAAAGGGAGATTTTCCGTCAAAGATAAATTTGGTTTTTTTGGTTTATGCGTAGTTATGGGGATATGTTTTTGCATAGCCGCCATAGGAGACAGTCAAAGTGCAAGGGTCATGCTTCCTGTGGACCAAAAATTGATTATTTTGGATGCTGGTCATGGTGGTTGGGATCCGGGGAGAAAAGGGAGAGGAGGAGAAGATGAAAAACATATAAATTTGGCCATTATGGGGAAGTTGCAGCAATATTTGGAGCAAGGGGGAGCAACAGTTTTTATTACCCGTGCTACGGATGAAGCCTTGGGTAAAGGGAAAAAGGCGGATATGGCGGAGCGAAAGAAGATTGCCAATGAAAGCGATGGGGATATTTTAGTAAGCATACACCAAAATGCGTTTCCATCTTCTGGGGTGAAGGGTGCACAGGTTTTTTATCATAAATCCAGCCAGGATGGGAAAAGGCTTGCTGAGTTGGTACAAGAAAGTTTGAAAACTAATGTGGACAGTGCAAACAAAAGGCTGGCCAAGGAAAATAAGGATTATTACATACTTCGTACCACGGAAATTCCAGCAGTCATAGTTGAGTGTGGATTTCTATCCAACCATTCTGAGGAGACTCTTTTGAATGATGAAGCTTATCAGGACAAGGTGGCATGGGGAATCTATTTAGGAATCATAGATTATTTTGAAGGGATGGAAAGGGTCTAATGATTTGGTTTACACACTGATAAAAACAAGCTATAATTGGGATAATAAACAGAGATGATTGTTCTTAAAATAAGGAAGGAATAGAACATGGAAAATAATTTTGAAAAATTGGGGATATCTTCAGTTTTAGTAAATGCATTATCAAAACAAGATATTGAATTCCCAACGGAAATACAACAGCATATGATACCCCTGATTTTATCCGGGAAGGATGTCATTGGCCGTTCAGAAACAGGGTCAGGTAAAACATTGGCATATCTTTTGCCTATTTTTGAACGCTTAGATTTTAATGTAAGGGGCACACAGGCAATTATTTTAACACCTACTCATGAGTTGGCGGCCCAAGTGTTTCGTCAGGCGGAGCTACTAGAAGAAAGTAGCGGCATGGACGTTGGATGTATGCTGATTATTGGATCGGCAGGGGTGAAGCGTCAGGTAGAGAAGCTAAGGGATAAACCAAAGGTTATCGTTGGTTCCACAGGGAGAATTTTAGACCTCATCAAGCGTAAAAAAATTTCTGCCCATTTGGTGAAAACCATTGTTCTGGACGAAGGGGATCGTCTTTTAGAAGATGGTCATTTTGACGATGTGGAAGCGGTCGTAAAGTCTACCTTGCGAGAGAGGCAGGTTGTCTTGCTTTCTGCCTCTGTTGGGGAAGAAACCAGAAGACGTGGCAAAAGGCTGATGAAAGAGGATGCTTTATTTGTTGAAGCAAAAACGGGGAGCCTCGTTCCCCAGGGGATTTCCCATTTCTATATTTTGACCACCCAAAGGGAAAAATTTGTGCAACTTAGGAAAATTTTAGCTGGGGAAAATCCTGAAAGGGCCATTGTGTTTTTAAACAACCCTGAAAATATTGAAGTTACCGTTGATAAGCTTTGCTATCATGGAATTAAGGCCGTTGGAATTTACGGTCAAGTGGGAAAGCTTGACCGAAAAAATGCACTGGATGATTTTCGTGGGGGAAGGGTTCAAGTTTTGGTGGCTTCCGATATTGGTGCAAGAGGCCTTGATATTGAAGGGGTTACCCATATTATCAATATGGATGTACCCGAAGAGCCTACCCACTATTTGCATAGAGCGGGACGCTGTGGTAGAAAAGGAGCGGAAGGCACAGCCATTACTTTGGTTTCACCCTACGAAAGACGTTGGGTGCATAAATATGAAAAGGTTTGGGGCCTTCAGTTTGCCCAAAAAGAGATGTCATTTGGTAAATTAGTGGATAGTACAAAAACAAAAAAGGATTTAGACAAGCCCAGAAAGAACAAGCAAAAACAGGATGAAATTGTGGAAGAAAAACCCGCTTATCAGGAGAAACAAAGGAAAAAAGTACCTCCTACGCAGCAAAAACCAGTTATTAAAAAGAAAGAAAAAATGGAAGAGAAAAAAGAAGATTTAGGCTTTCTTGCCGCAAAGGCGAAAAAGAAGGCGGAAAAAGAGAAAAATAGACTGCAAAACCAAAAAAAGTGATTGTCCAAAAGCGGAGAATAGGGTATGATATATAGGTAAAAAGATTTACCTATAAGGAGGTTCTGAGTATGAGTGATAATTGTGGATGTGGACAAGACCACGATGAAGAAATGGGATTAGAAACAATGTTTTTAACACTGGATGATGATACAGAAATGGAATGCGGCATTCTTGGTGTATTTGAAGTAGAAGGCGTTGAAGGCAAAGAATTTATCGCATTATTGCCCTTGGAAGACGAGACAGTTTTGCTGTATGAATACAAGGAAGTTGGAGAAGAAATTGAATTGAATGTAATTGAAGAGGATGAATTGTTTGACAAAGTATCCGCTGCGTTCAATGAATTATTTGACGAAGACGAAGAATAAGAGGAAACGGGGAGAATATCCCCGTTCTTTGTTTTTTTAAAGGAGGGAAGGGAATGTTTGGTAAAAGAATGACAGCAGTGATGTTGGCAACGATGCTGGGGACAGCCTTGCCCCTTACTGCGTATGGCGGATGGCAGCAGGAAAACCCTCTGATTGCCCATGCCCTAGGAGAGGTTGATGGAAAAATTGAAACCAACTCAAAAGAGGCTTTTTTGGCCTCATGGGGGAACGGATTCCGAGCCTTAGAGATTGACTTTACCTATACGTCGGATGGTGTTTTGGTGGCACGCCATGACTTCGAAGAAGACGGAACTTATTATCGCCTAGAGCAGGATGCCACCGAGCCTTTGGTGATGGATAAGGATACTTATCAGAATAGTAAAATCATTTATGAACAAACACCAATTACGGCGGTAGATGTTTTAGGTCTAATGGCCCAGTATCCTGATGTGTATTTGATTACAGACACAAAAGAAACTGATAAGGAAACGGTTCAAAAGCAGTTTGGCGATTTGAAGAAAATTGCTGAGGCCATGGAGCAGCCCCAAATCTTAGAGCGTATCGTTCCACAGATATATCATGAAGAAATGTATGATTGGGTTCAGGAAATTTATCCCTTTCAGGAGTGGATCTATACCCTATATCTAAACAATGCTCCAGATTATACCCAAATTGCTGATTTTTGTGTAACAAAAGGCATTGGCACGGTTACGATACACAAAGATCGGGTTACCCAGGAAGTGGTAGATACCCTACATGGCAAAGGAATCATAGTTTATGCCCATACCATTAACCGTTATAAACAATTTGAGGAGTTATTGGCAATGGGGGTAGATGGAATTTATACAGACCGTATTAAACCCTATGAGTTGAAGTGGGTGGGTCTTTCTGATAATCGTCAAGTTGTGGAGAAAACTGTGACTTTTGGGGAAAAGTCCTATCCTTTGGACACATTAGAAATTTTTAATGAGGATTATGTGCCATTACGTCAGTTGGCCAAGATCGGGAAGGGATTTTCTGCCCAGTTTGATGGCGAAAATAAGACTTTAAATCTAGCTTCTGGTAAGGCCTTTACATCTTTGGGAAATGAACTATTGTTAGACCATAGTGGTAAACGTATCATGGAGAAGGCGGATTTTCGGGTATTTTACGATGGTAAGGAGACAAAGATTTATCCCATACTTGTGGATGGGGAGGTTTATGTTTCTTTAGGCCAGATGAAGGAACTTTTAGGCTTTGTGGCATAGACTTGCCTCTTGACATGGGCATGAAATCATGCTATTTTGTAAGAATTGAATGAAATTTTGCTGGGGGTGCCGAAAAACGGCTGAGAATCAAGGAAATAGCTTGTTACCCTTTCTACCTGATCTGGATTATACCAGCGTAGGGAAGCGTATTACTTGTGGAAACGAGCACAGCAAACGATGAATTCGTGGCTGTGTTTTTTTTTGAAAACTTTAAATTTTTTACTTTTTCTGTGAGTAACGTAGGGGAGTAGAGCGCTTTCCCTTATGTTAAAATAAGGGCTGTTATCACGAAAATTTAGAGGCTGACGGTTTATTGCCCTTTGGATTCATCTAAGGTTTTCCAATACAAAAGCTCTAAGCCTGCTTCGTAGCGTTGTAAGGTTCGGGACTAAAACATCTAAATTATCTAAGAATAAATATATGACAGTAATATATAGCGGTAGTATTTTGACCTTTGCTGTTATAGTTCTCTTATTTTGAAAACAGTGACATTAATATCATAATTTCTAGGAGGCTGGTAATATGAAGCACGTTTTAACTATAGCGGGTTCTGATACTTGTGGAGGTGCGGGTATACAGGCAGATTTAAAAGCTTTTTCTGCCCAAGGCACATACGGCATGAGCGTAATTACAGCGGTAACCGTCCAAAATACCCAAGGGGTTTTTGGCTGTCAAGATATTTCACCGGAAATCATCCGTGCTCAAATTGATGCCATTTACTCTGACATTGAAGTAAGTGGGGTAAAGGTGGGCATGGTTTCCCAAATTGAAACCATCCATGCCATTGCAGATAAGTTAGAAGAGCATCAAGCAGTCAATGTGGTTGTGGATCCGGTTATGATTTCTAAAAGCGGCTTTGACTTGATGCAGCCAGAGGCAAAAGAGATGTTGATTAAACGCTTGATTCCTCTTGCTTATGTAGTTACCCCCAATTTACCCGAGGCGGAAGTGATAACCGGGATGAAAATCAACGATTTGGTATCTATGGAGGAAGCGGCCAAAATGATTCATAAGATGGGTGCAAAAAATGTATTGATCAAAGGCGGACACTTGGAAGATGACGCAACGGATTTGCTGTTTGATGGTGAAAAAATCATTACATTGCATTCTGAACGTATTGAGACAAAAAATACCCACGGCACCGGGTGTACATTATCCTCTGCTATTGCGGCAAACTTAGCAAAGGGGAAATCTGTAGAAGAAGCAGTTCGCACTGCCAAAGCATATATTACCGTTGCCATACAGCATAGCTTAACAATCGGCAAGGGTGTAGGCCCCACGAACCATTTTTACGAGTTATACAACAAAGCGGGAATTTGGGAAGAGATTAAGGACTGAGTTGATTAAAATTGCGGTGAATATAAAAAGGCGGGAAACACCAACGGTGTCCCGCCTTTTTTATTTGAATAAGATAAGAATAGAAACCTAGGAATATATGTAAAAAAAGCGGATTAAAGGATTTTTCATTGTTTTTTTTGTCATTGAGGAATATAATGAAAGTTATGACGAAACATGTAGAAAGGATGACATCCCTTCATGGATAAAAAGCTTTGGAAGTTGTACTTTAAAACACTATTAATTACTTTAATGGGGCTATGTGGACTTCTTGCCATATTATACGGGGTTTTTATGTATACCATTGGTGGCCTAAATCGGCAGAGTGTTGACGAAGGCTCCCTTTCTGTAAATGAGGACTTGGGGGTATATGGCAGCCAGAAAATAATGAATATTGCACTATTTGGTGTTGATTCTCAAAACGAGGAAAATAAGGGGCGCTCTGATGCCATTATGATTGCTTCGGTAAATGGAAAAACAGGGAAGATTAAATTGATTTCCATTGCCAGAGATACATATGTAGATGTAAAGGATCACGGAAAGACTAGAATTAACCATGCTTACGCTTATGGTGGCCCTGAGTTGGCAATTCAAACAATCAACGAGAGTTTTGGCTTAGACATTACGGATTATGTTTCCGTAAACTTTGACTCCTTGGCAGACGTCATTGACGAGATGGGCGGCATTGAGCTGGAAGTTACCGAGGCGGAAAGGCAGCAGATTAACAACTATCTTTTAAAAGGGGAAAAATTACAAGAATCGGGCTTGGTGCATTTAACAGGGCCTCAGGCTGTGAGCTATTCTCGAATACGAAAAATAGGTGGAGACGTTATGCGTGGACAAAGACAGCGTAAGGTTTTGGAGTGTTTATTCCAAAAGGCTTTAGAGATTAACCCATTAGCATATCCTTCTTATGTAAGAAAATTCTCACCTATGGTAGAGACATCCTTGAGCAATGATGAGATTTTAAAAGTTGGTTCTGTGGGGATGAAGGGCGGCCTAATGTTAGAGCAAGCAGGCCTACCCAATGAGAATATTGAGTCGGACGGCGTAACCATTGGTGGGGCATGGTATTTTGTGTATGACCTTAACCAAGCGGCGGATATGATAGAGAAATTTATTTATCACGATGTCCCTTTTGAACAGTATGGAATGGATCCAAAAGAGCTGGCGGAGGGAAGTAACGCCGCAACGGAATAAAATTGTGAAGAATTTATGATAATCCAAGAGTGAACCCTCTCAAATGAATAAGAAAAAACGATTAAACTGTTTTATTAAATACAATTTTTCTTATTTAGTAGGATAAATGCATAAAAAATTGAATTATTTTTGTGCAAGTTGAAGTGTAAAATGGGTATAAATTTCTCAAAATATAAGTTTTCTTATTGACAAAGAAAATGAAATTTGTATAATGAGGGTAGTTCATTTTATATTGTTAAAAGCTAAGAAAAGAAGAGTACATCTTGAATGGTTTACAGAGAGCCTCCTAGGAGCTGAGAAGGAGGAAATTCGGAAAAGATGGAAGATGGTCTTGGAGCTTCGTACCGAGAGGGTTTTCCTTTAGGCTACGACGGGGGCGCCCGTGATAGCGGCGGAGTATCGGCACTGTATTTTGCCCGTACTTGCAGAGGCTATAATTGTGAAATTATGGCGAACTAGGGTGGTATCACGAAGCGTATGCTCTCGTCCCTTGGACACGAATGTCCTAGGGACGAGAGCTTTTTTATTGTTTTGTAAAATTATCTTTCTTAAGCCCTGTGGGATATTTAAGAGGATTGCCCAGAAAAAATCTTGGTTTTGGGCATTATAAACCCTAAAGTATATAGATAGAGTAATTTGAGGATTGCTTTTTATATTATCATGGGGGCAGTCATGATGCTCCATGAGGTGGAACGAATGAATGAATGGTTGATTTCTTATTGCATGCGAAAGAAAAGGTGGTAAAGATATGGGTAACAAGGATGTAATGATTCACTTAGAAGGGATTTCAAAGAGCTTCCCACAAAAAAGAGGCTCCTTGGAAGTTCTGAAAAATGTTGATTTGAAGATTGAAAAAGGAGAAATCTTTGGGATTATTGGTATGAGTGGTGCTGGCAAGAGTACATTGGTACGTTGTATCAACTTATTGGAAAGACCAACGGAGGGTTGTGTTTACCTTGACGGAACGGAGTTAACCTGCCTTTGTGAAAAGGATTTGAGATTACAACGCCATTCCATGGGCATGATTTTTCAGCAGTTCCATTTGTTAATGCAAAGAACAGCCTTGGAAAATGTATGTTTCCCCTTAGAAATTTCCGGTGTACCCAAGGAGAAAGCGAAGGCAAGAGCCAAGGAATTATTGGATTTGGTTGGCCTGGGCGAGAGACTAGGGGCGTACCCCTCTCAGCTTTCGGGGGGGCAGAAGCAAAGGGTTGCCATCGCCAGAGCCTTGGCAACAGAACCAAAGGTTCTTTTGTGCGATGAAGCAACCAGCGCCCTTGACCCCAATACAACGGCGGGGGTATTGGGCCTTTTGAAAGATATTAATGAACGCTTAGGGATTACCATTGTAGTAATTACCCATGAAATGAGTGTGATTCAAGAAATTTGCAACCGAGTTGCCATTATTGATGGGGGGCAAATTGCTGAAATGGGTAGTGTGGAAGAAATTTTCCGTGCGCCCAAAACCAAAGCAGGCAGAGAGCTTGTTTATCATGAAGGTGCAAATAGAGAGGCCATAGAAGGGCCAATTCCAAACTGTTATCGTGTGGTGTTTAAAGGGGGCAGTTCAGGCGAGCCAATTTTGGGCAGCATGATGATTGAATGTAATGCTGTTGTTAACATTCTTTCTGGTAACACCCGGATGATTGAGGGAAAGGTACATGGGCAGATGATGATTCAATTGCCTGAGGATGAAAAAACAAGAGAGAAGATGTTAGCATATTTAAAGGAAAGAGATGTTGAAGTAGAGGAGGTTACTTATGTTTAAGGAGGGTATGTTTACTTTAGTTGGGTTAGGTTTTTGGGAAAGTATATATATGACGATGATTTCCACTTTTTTTGCATATATCATTGGGTTGCCAATGGGATTGATTTTGGTTATGACAGACAAAGAGGGTGTTCGCCCCATGCCGATTGTTCATCAGGTTTTGGGTATCATTATTAATATCATCCGTTCTGTACCATTTTTAATTTTGCTTGTGACCATTATGCCATTCACGAAAATGGTTGTTGGGACTGTAATTGGAGCGAAGGCGGCAATCGTAGGCTTGTTGGTTGCGGCGGCACCTTTTGTAGCTCGTTTGGTGGAGTCTTCATTGAAAGAGGTGGAAAAGGGTGTGGTAGAAGCGGCCCAGTCTATGGGTGCATCCCCACTTCAAATTTTGGTGAAGGTACTTTTGCCTGAGGCAAAGCCTTCTTTATTGGTAGGTAGTGCCATTGCAGTGACAACAATTTTAGGGTACTCGGCGATGGCTGGTTTTATCGGCGGTGGTGGCTTAGGTGCCATTGCCATCAACTATGGCTATCACCGTGGGCAGAGAGACATTATGTATGTTATGGTAGTTTTACTGGTTATAATCGTTCAGGTTTTGCAAGAAGTAGGAATGCAAATTGCGAAAAGAACGGATAAACGTTTGTAAATCTGAGAAGGTTTCCAATATAAAAATGAGTATAATGAGGAGGAAATGTATTATGAAGAAATTTTTTGCTTTATTATTAACAGGAGTTTTGGCACTGGGCGTTGCAGGTTGTGGCGGTAGCACCAACGAAGAAGAAGGAACGGCAAATGAGACGGAAAGCACAGGTGATGAAGCCGGTGCGGTTACCTTAAAAATTGGGGCATCCCCCACGCCTCATGTGGAAATTTTAAACGCTGCTAAGGAGGAATTGGCGGCAAAGGGCATTAACTTGGAAATTGTAGAATTCACTGATTTTGTTCAGCCCAACTTATCTTTGGATAGTGGGGATTTGGATGCAAACTACTTCCAGCATTTGCCCTACTTAGAGTCCTTTAATCAGGAACAAGGTACTGATCTTGCAAGCTTGGGTGCGGTACACTATGAACCCATGGGTATTTACAGCACTGCTGTAACGGATTTGGCTGAAGTGCCTGATGGCGCAAAGGTTGGTATCCCTGCGGATGGCACAAACGGTGGTCGTGCGTTATTATTGCTGGAAACAAGTGGTTTGATTAAGCTGGATCCTGAAGCTGGCATTACCGCAACAAAGCTTGATATTAAGGAAAACCCTAAAAACATCGAAATTATTGAAATGGAAGCTGCACAGCTGCCTTTGTCTATCGGCGATTTAAGCTTAGCGGTAATTAACGGCAACTATGCAATGCAAAACGGTTTGAAAATTGAGGACACTTTGGCAATTGAAGCGGCAGACTCTTTATCAGCAACTACATATGCAAATATCATTGCTGTAAAAACAGGGGATGAAGCAAGACCAGAGTTGGTTACACTTCTTGAGGTATTAAAGAGCCAGACAGTGGTTGATTATATCAACAATACTTATGGCGGTGCCGTTGCTCCTACAGCATAAATAAGACAACGGAAGGAATTTGGTATTCAAGGGGTGATCATATGGAAATAGTTTTTATGGAACCAAGGGAAGCAAATATTATCTCTTACAGCAAAGCCTTTGATGCTGTGGCAAGGGAAAAGATTTATTTGGCTAGACTAGAAGGATTTCCAATGGATGAAACAATCGCCTTTATGAAGAATACCATAGAGAAAAAAATACCCTTTTTGTTGGCTGTGAATAGGGATAGTAATGAAGTTGTTGGCTGGTGCGATGCACAACCAAAAACGGAGAGAATTGGCTATCTTGGCCTTGGTTTGATGAAGGAATATCGTGGCCATGGTCTTGGCAAAAGACTGGTTTGTGGCATATTCGAAAAGGGCAGAAGTTTCGGATATGAGCAAATTGACCTTGAGGTGCGAGGTAGTAACAAAAGAGCCCTCCACTTATATCAAAGCCTTGGATTTTGTGAGGTAGGTACAATTAAAAACGGCCTTACCCTTGGCACTATCACAGACGACGTAATCCAAATGACTATCAAATTATAAAAAGAAAAGACTTTCCATTTTCGAAAGAAGTGGAAAGTCTTTTGTGTTTGCGTTCATTACTAAGTTTTAAATGGGTGGTATCATAAGCTACTTTTGCATTTTGCAAAAAGTTTTTTCTATGCAACCCCCTGTATTCACGTCTGTGGTTTCCCGATAGATTTTACCATGTCGGTATACACCATCTTCTTCTTGGGAAAAGAATTCTATATATTTGGTAGGAGCAGGGCTGAACCTTGTCAGCCCGAAGTTCCCCCACAAAGATATTTTTGGGAAGTGTAGACGAAAATTTGGAATGTATTAGTTGTATTATTTTTAAAGCGATAGTCTAAGTAATTATAGGCGATAGAGGTGCCTATTCCAAAAGGGACTTGTCGGTCAAAGTCAGGAAATAAATCCACCTGCTCATGGTGATGTTAGTGGAGATATTTCACAAAACAATTTCCGACTCACAAGAGATGCATCTCCTTTTTAAAGGTTATGGCAACACCACATAATTCCCGTCAGATGCCTTGCACGTCCATCTGATTGCATCTGGCATACAGAATTCTGCGGTATTACCTTATTGTTTGCCAGTGGAGCCAATGCCCCCTCTATCCTGATTGCCTAAGTCTTCTGCTTCTTCAAAGTTTAGTACAGGCTGATGCTCAAAAATACGGAACTGACAAATGCGGTCATTTACGTCGATTACCGTATCTCTCATTGCCAAAACGGGGAAGAACCACTGGTCGTTATTGCCGCAATAGCTTTCATCCACAATTCCGCAATGATTGGTCTGGATAACGCCAAAGTTCTTGAAGGTGGAGCTTCTTGGCACAATATGAGCCTCGTAGCCCTTAGGCAATTGCATGGCAATGCCAAGGGGAATCAGGCGAAATTCCCCTTGCTTTAGCTCTATTTTTTCCGCCGCTCTTAGGTCAACCCAATCGGACTTCCCGTCGATATAGCGTAGTTTTTCAATTTTGTCACTAAGGTATTTAATTTTGATGGTTTCCATAAGAATTCCTTTCTGTTACTCTGCATGATAAAGATAAAGAGAGCCATTTTTTAAAGATTTTTGCACATTTATAATTCTTTGGTTGGAACTGCCCCTCCAGTGGAGCTTTGCACTTTTTAGGTCTTCCACGAAGCGACCATCAACCAATACATCAACATATTCCATGATGGGCAATGTGTTGATTTCTTCCCAGCGATAGCCTGTATACAGCCAAATATTTTTGTTAGGGAAACGTTCTTTTATATTTTTAGTGAGAGCCGTCATTTCTTGCCGATTTCCCATGAATAAGGGGTCCCCACCACTGAGGGTGACGCCACTGATATAATCATGATCTATGGCTTCAAAAAGCTCTTTTTCTGCGGCTGCATCAAAGGGGATACCACCGCTTGGATCCCATGTGATGGAATTATGGCAACCTTTGCAGCCATGGTCACAGCCCGAAACCCAAAGTACAGCACGAAGACCTTCACCGTTTAGCATATCATCCTTCGTTATATTATGATAGCGCATAAGTTACATACTCTTCCTTTCTGCAATTTCTTCCATTTTTGCTTCATTCAAACGGGTATCACCCTTTACTCTGGAATAGGAAAGGTATCCGTTCATACGATCAATTTTTGTAAGGTTATGGCTTCCGCATTTGGGGCAAACATCCATCTCCAGTTCTTGGTGACCACAGTCGTCACAGTAAGCCAAGGAAAGGTTTACGCCTTCGTAGAAGCCAAGGGCCATTGCACGACGGATGAGTGAGCGAATTGCATCCAGATTATAGTCAATGGGATACTTCACATACTGAATTTTTCCACCATTAGACAAATCCCAGAAACGTTTTTCCAAATCTTGCTTTTGGATTGGTGTTAATTCCTCTGTTACATGGCAATGGAAGCTATTGCTTACATAGGCTCTATCGGAAACATTTTCAATCACGCCATATTTTTTACGGAACTGCGTTACCTGCAAACCGCAAAGGCTTTCTGCAGGGGTGCCATAAATGGCATAGAGATTTCCATCTTCCTCTTTGAACTGGGCAATTTTTTCGTTGATATGTGTCAGTGTATCGATGGCAAACTGACCGTCTTCTACCAAGGATTTGCCGTTATGCAACGCTTGCAGTTCATTGAGAGCGGTAATGCCGAAAGAGGCTGTTGCAGTTTTTAAAAGAGGTTTGATTTTGTCGTGTATATTTAAATTACCGCCATAAAACCCGCCTTCGCAGTATGCCAAGGGGTTGGTGGAAGCACGCATTTCCCCTAGGTAGGCATAGGTACGAATATGGAGGTTGCGGATTAAATCCAGATAATAGTCTAAAACTTCAAAGAAAGGCTTGCTTTCCTGTTTTGCCTTTGCATAAATCATAGGCAGATGCAAGCTTACAGCACCGATATTAAAGCGGCCAACAAATACAGGCTTGTCCTGTTCATCGGCGGGCCTCATGCCACCTTTTTCATACCAAGGGGACAAAAAGGCACGGCAACCCATAGGGCTAATGATAGCGCCGTATTTTTTATACATATCCGATACATAGCCCTCACCCGTTAAGCTTAACCAGTCGGGATACATACTTTTTGAGGAGCATAGGATACCTGCTTCAAAAACATCTTCCAAGTCTTTTCCTTTTCCATGGAGGTTTTCATCATAGAGGAATACCAGCTTAGGGAAAAGAACGGGTTTTTTACAGTTTTTCTTACCTTGACCATTACGACGCACGTTCAGCATGGTAATGGAGGCAAGCTTAGCAAACTTCCCTGTGCCTGTACCAAAGGACATTGTAATAAAAGGGTAATCGCCACGGCTAGAGGCCACGGTGTTGAACTTATATTCCCAGCCCTGGAATCCTTGTTCAAAATCGTTGAGGATATCCGCCATGGCTTCTTGATCTGCCACTTTTGGCGTAAGGCCTATATCAATATAACGACGATAGAACTTTTCATAGCTTTTTTCTGCATAGGGTTCCAATAACAAGTCGACAGAGGGTACGGTAAAACCGCCGTACTGCTGGCTGGCTGCGGAAAGAACAATATCGCCGATGACGTCAAAAGCAACATTTAATGTTTTGGGCTCGTTATACCAAAGGTTACCCATCTCAAAGCCGCCCTCTAACACAGTTTTCACGTCAAAAAGGCAACAGTTCATAGTATCTCTGCGGGCAGACATATCATGCACATAAATATAGCCGTCACGGCACGCTTGGAGTTCTTCTGTGGTCATAAAGAATTTCTGGTATAATTCCTTATTTAACTGATTGAAAACTAGGCTACGCTTTGTGGAAACCAAAGCACTGTCTGTATTGCTGTTTTCCTTATCTCCGATATACATGATAGACTGGCTTTTTTTGTAAACCTCATCTAACATTTTTACGAAGTCTTGCTTATAGTTACGGTAGTCCCGATAGCTTTTTGCAACCTCTGGCTTTACCTGCTCCAAAGCAGATTCTACAATGTTATGCATTTCGGCGATGGGAATACCTTCTTTTCCCAAGGAATTGGCTTTTTCTTCAACATATTTGCAAACAAAGTCCAATTCTTCTTTTGTAAACTTTACCAAGGCACGATAAGCTGATTTATTTACGGCTACCACTACTTTTTGAATATTCCAAGGTTCATGGGTATTGTCTTTTTTAATTACGTACATACTGTTTCCTCCTTTATAGACAAAGAACTGTATTGGAAGGGAGAATCCCTTTTACTTTCGTTGACTATAAATCTACCATATATTGTGTTTCATTGCAATAAAAAATATGAAAATAACTACATATAGTTTTATGGATTCTTGGAAAGTGCCTGATTTACGGCGTTTCTCCATCCCATATATTTTATTTCTGCTGATTCTTTTGTTATTTTGGGGGAGAATGCGCAAGAAACTTGCCAATTTCTTCTGATTTCTTTGATGCTTTTCCAATAGCCTATAGCAAGACCTGCTAAATATGCAGCCCCAAGGGCTGTGGTTTCCAAAGTGGAGGGGCGTAAAACGGAAACACCCGTAATGTCCGATTGAAATTGGAGCAAAAAGGTATTGGCAGCGGCACCGCCATCCACCCGAAGCTCAGCCAAGGGAATTCCTGCATCTTGCTCCATGGCATGGAGAACATCATAGGTTTGATAAGCCATGGATTCTACGGCAGCACGAACGATATGGGCACGATTTGCCCCTCTTGTTAGCCCTGTCAACACCCCTCTTGCATAGGGGTCCCAATATGGGGCACCCAAACCTGTAAATGCAGGAACCAAATAGACACCGCAGGTGTCCTCTACGGAACGGCAAAGGCCTTCCGTTTCCCCTGTGGAGGAAATCATTTTCAATTCATCTCGCAACCATTGAATTGCCGCACCAGCAACAAAAACAGAGCCTTCTAAAGCATAGGTTACCTTATTGTCTAGACCCCAGGCAATTGTGGTGAGTAAGCCGTTTTTGGAGGTGACGGGGATATCTCCTGTGTTCATCAGCAAGAAGCAACCTGTACCATAGGTATTTTTTGCCGTTCCCGGGGAGAAACAAGCCTGTCCAAACAAGGCCGCCTGTTGGTCGCCAGCAACACCAGAAATGGGAATAGAAGCACCAAAAAGAGCGGGGATTGTATGACCTACAACACCTGAAGATGGAACAACCTCTGGCAAAATGTTAGTAGGGATTTCTAATAAATCCAAGATTTCTGTATCCCAAGACAGAGTGTGTATGTTAAATAGCATGGTGCGGGAGGCGTTGGAATAATCGGTAGCATGAGCTTGACCTCCCGTTAGGTTCCAAATCAGCCAAGTGTCTACGGTTCCAAAGAGCAAGTTGCCTTTTGACGCCAATTCCTTTGCACCCTGTACATTTTCCAAAATCCATTTTATTTTTGTGGCGGAAAAATAAGCATCAAGGAGTAAGCCTGTTTTTTCACGGAAAAAGTCGGTATAGCCCTTCTCCTTTAATTCGTCACAAAAAGGAGCGGTTCGACGGCATTGCCAAACGATACCATGATGAAGGGGGCGACCATTTCGTTTATCCCAAAGTATTGTGGTCTCCCTTTGGTTGGTAATACCGATGGCACTAATATCTTCGGCGGAGATTCCCTTTTTTTCTATAACCTCTCTGGCGGTTTCCAGTTGGGTTTGCCAGATTTCCATGGGATCATGCTCTACCCAGCCTTGTTTGGGGTAAAACTGACTAAACTCTTTTTGGGAGGTGCAAACTGCTTGTCCAAATTGATTAAACAAAATGGAGCGGGAGCTGGTTGTGCCTTGATCTAGAGAAAGGATACATTTCATTTTGAAAGCCTCCTTTGTGATAGAAAAACCCCGTCCCCCAAAAAAGGGGGCACAGGGTTCTTTTGCTTACATATAGGGATTAGACATTCTTTCAATGCCCAAGGTGGTAGAGGGACCATGGCCTGGGAACACTGAATAATCACCAGGAAGGTTTCTCAAGCGTTTCAAAGAGCGCAAAATAGTATTCCAGTCTCCCGTTGCCAAGTCTGTTCTGCCACAAGAGCCTTGGAATAGGGTATCGCCTGAAAAGATATTATCTTGCAAAATAAAGCAAAGGCTACCTACTGTATGGCCTGGGGTAAACATCACTTGGAATTTCAAATCCCCTACGGTTATAATATCGCCATCGGATACGAGTTCATCTGGGATAATAATAAATTCACCACCGCAGTATAATGAAGAGTTGATGGCAGGATCAGTCAATACAGGCATCTCATCTTTTCCTGCAATAACTTTGCATCCGTACTTGTCCTTTACCAAGTCCACGGCACCAATATGGTCATAATGGCCATGGGTAAGTAAAATATGGGTGGGGTTAAGGTTATTTTCTGCAATATAAGAAAACAAGGGTCTGGGGTCACCATCGCAGTCGATGATGGCAGTGTTGCCTGCATCGTCAGAAACTACGTAACAGTTTGTCCCGATGGAACCCATTGCAAGGATTTTGATTTTCATTAGGAGCCTCCTTTATTATTAGAATTAAAATGTTCGAAAATTCGTCTGTATAGATTATAGCAGAAGAGTGAGGGTTCGCCAAGAAGGAATATTGGAAATACGGGCAATGAGGGCTTTTTTTGGAATATGACAAAAAAGCGGGATATATTTTTACGGCTTGGGGCAGATGGCAAGGGGAGAAGATATATATTTTATTTTTTTAATTATGATAGTATGTTGTACTTATTCACTTTTTGGTATAATTCTTTTATGGAGCAGTTTAGGACGAACGAACTGAAAAAGGAGGTTTATGATGAAATTTCAATTAGCATTATTGGCCGTTAAAGATGTGGAAGTCTCAAAAAAGTTTTATAAGGAACTTTTTCTACAAGAAGTCGTTCTTGACTTGGGGAAAAATGTTACTTTTAGCGGTGGATTTGCAATTCAGGAGGACTTTGCCTGGCTTGCAAACGTAGAGAAGGATTCCGTTTTGAAAAAGTCTAACAATATGGAGCTTTACTTTGAGGTTGAGGACTTTGATGCATTTTTGCAGAAGCTGGACAGGTTTGAAAATATTAATTATGTTCATCCTCCTAAAAAATATGAATGGCAGCAAAGGGTGGTACGGATTTATGACCCTGATCATCATATGATTGAAATCGGAGAGTCTATGGCCGTTATAGCTAGGCGCTATTTCGCAGAAGGATACTCTGTGGAAGAAGTGGCAAAGATGATTCAACACCCCACTGCGTTTGTTGAAATGTGTCTACAAGATTAATTGTTCGAGGAAAAAGGGTATCACCCAAGTGGGAGATACCCTAATATATTTCTTCTGTATCAATTTTAAAATTTTCTAAACTAGGAGAATTACTTACTTTTTAAGTATTCATCAATGGCAGCTGCCGCTGTTTTACCAGCACCCATTGCAAGAATTACCGTTGCGGCACCTGTTACGGCATCGCCGCCAGCATACACGCCTTCTCTTGTTGTCTGATTGGTTTCCTCGTTTACCACTAAGCAACCTTTACGGTTTGTATCCAACCCTTTTGTGGTACTTCTAATCAGTGGGTTCGGGGAGGTGCCGATAGACATAACTACGGTGTCAACGTCGATGATATAGTTGGAGCCTTCTACGGCCACAGGACGTCTTCTACCGCTGGCATCGGGTTCGCCTAATTCCATTTTAAGGCACTCAATACCACTAACTTGACCTTTTCCGTTGTCCAAAATTTGTACGGGGTTACGCAAAAGGTGGAATTCAATGCCTTCTTCTTTTGCGTGGTGAACCTCTTCCAAACGAGCGGGCATTTCAGCTTCGGAACGACGGTATACAATGTAAACGTGTTCCGCACCAAGACGTTTTGCACATCTTGCAGCATCCATAGCAACGTTACCGCCACCTACAACGGCAACAGATTTGCTCTGGCGGATAGGGGTGTCATACTGGGACTGATATGCTTTCATTAAGTTGATTCTGGTTAAGTATTCATTTGCAGAGTATACACCTACGAGAGCTTCTCCAGGGATATTCATAAAGGAAGGCAGACCTGCACCTGTACCGATAAATACTGCATCGAAGCCCATGTCATCGATGATTTCATCGATGGAAAGGACTTTTCCGATTACCATATTTGTGAGGAACTTTACGCCCAAAGCAGCCAAAGTATCAATTTCTTTTTGAACAATGCTCTTTGGCAGGCGAAATTCAGGGATACCATACACCAATACACCACCAGCTTTATGGAACGCTTCAAAAACGGTTACATCGTAACCGGCTTTTGCCAGATCCCCTGCACAAGCAAGGCTGGAAGGGCCAGAGCCAACTACAGCAACTTTTTTGCCATTTGATACGGGTTTTTCGGGGGTTTCGTCGCAGTTTGCCATATACCAATCTGCAACAAAGCGTTCCAAACGGCCGATGGCAACGGCTTCACCTTTGATGCCACGAACGCATTTTGCTTCACACTGGCTTTCCTGAGGACAGACACGACCGCATACTGCGGGCAAAGCATTGGTGGAAGTGATTACCTTATACGCTGCCAAAAAGTCGCCTTTTGCAACTTCGGTAATAAATTCGGGAATGCGAACGTTTACTGGACAGCCCGCTACACAGGGTTTATGCTTGCAGTTAAGACAACGGGTTGCTTCTTCCATTGCCATTTCAGCGGTATAACCCAAAGATACTTCTTCAAAGTTTTTATTTCTAACATCAGGTGCCTGTTCGGGCATTTTGATTTTTTCTAAACTCATATTAGCCATGACACATTTTCCTCCTTAGTGAATTAAATCCTTTGCCATTTTATCCATTCTACAAGCATGGTCTTTGGTAAGCTCTGCTTCTCTTTCTTTATAAATGGAGTTACGGTTCATCAGTTCATCGAAATCTACCTGATGGCCGTCAAAGTCGGGGCCGTCAACGCAAGCAAATTTGATTTCGCCGCCAACGGTAACACGACAACCGCCACACATGCCTGTCCCATCAATCATGATCGGGTTCAAACTAACGACTGTTTTAATTCCAAAGGGTTTTGTGGTCAAGCTTACAAATTTCATCATAGGGATAGGGCCGATAGCGATGACAGTATCGTAATTGTTACCCGCCTCTATGAGGGATTTTAACTTATCGGTAACAAAGCCTTTTTCGCCTTGTGTTCCGTTATCGGTCATTAAGTAATAGTTTGTAGATGCCGCTTTCATTTCATCTTCCAAAATAACAATATCTTTGTTTCTAAAACCAGCAATTACATCAACTTCTACACCCAGATTATGCAGGGCTTTTGCTTGAGGATATGCAATGGCACAACCAACACCGCCACCTACAACGGCAACTTTTTTCATACCTTCATGTTCTGTTGCAACACCTAAAGGACCAACGAAATCAGAAATGCTATCTCCGATTTCTTTTGCTGCAAGAAGGTTGGTGGAAAGACCCACTTTTTGGAAGATGATGGTTATGGTACCCTTTTCTCTGTTATAGTCTGCAATGGTAAGGGGAACCCTTTCGCTAAACTCATCAACACGAAAAATAATAAATTGACCGGCTTGTGCTTTTTTTGCTACAAAGGGAGCTTCAATCTCCAGGAGAGTTACAGCACTGTTTAACTCTCTTTTATCAACGATACGAAACATGAGGCAAACTTCCTTTCTCTACTGTGTTTTTGCCGCTTTCATTTGGCGGTTTTTTTTGATAGAATTATCATAACACAAAAATGATGGGGACAAAAGCGAAAAAACGCTGTTTTTCTGGGGCATAATAGACAAAAAGTTATTGGGTTTTTAGGCAACGGGAGACATTATATGGCAAGTTTTTGATTGATTGGAGGCTTTAATTTTGGATAAAAAGTACAGTTTAGGGGATTTGGTGGATATTATAAAAAGATTGCGTGGTGAGGGCGGATGTCCATGGGACAGAGTACAAACCCATGAATCTTTAAGAGAGTCCATGTTGGAGGAGGCCTATGAGGCTGTCGACGCAATTGAGCGAAAAGACATGGAAAACTTAAAAGAAGAACTAGGGGATTTTTTAATGCAGGTGGTTTTTCACGCTGAAATTGAAGAAGAAGCAGGTCAATTTACCATTGAAGATGTGATTCAGGGGATATGCAAAAAAATGGTTTACCGCCACCCCCATGTTTTTGGAGATAAAGAAGCAAATACTGCGGATGAAGTTTTGATGAACTGGGAAGCATTAAAAAAAGAGGAAAAGCAGATCACCACTCAAAGTGAGGCTATGAAGCAAATTCCTATGGCGCTACCAGCGTTAACCCGTGCCCAAAAAGTGCAGAAGAAAGCGGCAAGCGTAGGCTTTGATTTCTATGAAACAGGCGGAGCAATGGAGAAGGTAAAAGAAGAGATAGAGGAGCTGACAGAGGCCGTAGAACAGGGCTTAGGCACGGAAGAAGAAGAATTTGGGGATATTTTGTTTGCAATGGTGAATATCTCTCGGTTTTTAAAAATAAATCCAGAGTTTGCCTTGACAAAAGCCACTAAAAAGTTTATAAATAGATTTGAGTATGTTGAGAATTCAGCCCTTTCAGAGGGAAAGAAGCTTTCTGAAATGACTCTGAAAGAAATGGATTTGCTGTGGGATGAAGCAAAAGGCAAGACTTTATCTGATTGAGATCCAAATTACACTTAATGAACTATATTGAGGAGGAATTTATAATGAACAAATCTGATTTGGTAGCGGCTATCGCGGAAAAGGCAGAAATGAGTAAAAAGGATGCTGAAAAGGCTCTGAAAGCATTTGAAGATGTAGTAACAGAAGAACTTGCAAACAACGGTAAAGTACAGTTGGTAGGTTTTGGTACATTTGATGTTGCAGAAAGAGCGGCTCGCGAAGGCAGAAACCCTCAGACAGGTGCGGCAATGCCTATCCCTGCTTCCAAAGCTCCCAGATTCAAAGCTGGAAAAGCTCTGAAAGATGCAATTAATAAATAATTATCGTTTGCCGATAACGCGCCTTTCGTGAGAAGGGCGCTTTATATTTTTTATTGGTCCAGTTAAGATAAAGGTGTGCGACATGTTCGAAAAAGCAAAGGCTCCACATTTCTTTTATTAGAATTTTGTCGAAATAAGCACTACTTATATTAAGGTTAAAACTAATTAACATAAGAGGGAGGAAGTACATTGCGTATTGATAAGTTCCTTAAGGTTTCAAGAATTATTAAACGCAGAACAATTGCCAATGAGGCTTGTGATGCAGGAAGGGTAATGATCAACGGTAAGGTGGTAAAAGCAGGCGTTGAAGTGAAGATTGGTGATGTGATTGAGATTCAATTTGGCAGCAACACTACAAAAGTTGAAGTGTTAAGCCTAAAAGAGTCTCCCCGCAAAGAGGATGCAACCTCCATGTATCGTTCTGTTTAACCCAGTGATAGGGTTTCAATGTTAAAAAGTGAAGTGTTGGAATATAGCCCTAAGAAGCAAAAATGATAGAAAGGCAGTAGAGAAATGACAAGCAAATTCGTTGCCACTGGATCAGGTAGAAAAGAAAACTCCATCTATAGTATGGTCTATATAAAAACACCTTTTGTCTTTGTGCAAAAGGTGTTTTCTTATACAGTCTAAAAGCTTTGCCACGGACATATATTGTTAGCAGACGATAAAATGCAGGAGGCTTATGTTATGGCAGAGGACAAAAAGCGAAGCAGACATACAGTATCCATGGAAGAGCGGGAACGCATTCGCATGGGTGGTGTTTTAGAGGTATTATCTTTTGATGAGGAAGGGGTAATGCTTGAGACAGAATGTGGATTGATGATGTTAAAGGGGACTGGGCTACATATGGGCAAACTGGACCTGGATGAGGGGGAGGTTACCATAGAGGGTTTATTTGATAGTATTACATACTCTGATGGGGCTTTGTCGGATAAACATTCTTTTTTAGGGAAGTTGTTTCGATAAAAAGGGGAGATTGTAATGATACTATCTTTACAGGGGCAGGCGCAGTTGTTTCTGTTGACTGTGATATTGGGAGGTGCCTTAGGCTTGGTCTATGACTGCCTAAGGGTTTTCCGCCATATAATTCCTCACAAACGCCTTTGGGTGCAGTTGGAGGATGGGATTTTTTGGCTGGCTGCTATTTTTTTTGTATTTGCCGTTATGCTTGGGGCAAATGCTGGGGAAATCCGATTTTTTGCCATACTAGGGATGTTTGGAGGAATGGGACTATACTTTCTCACGTTAAGCCATTTGGTGCTTGCCATTAGTGATCGGGTTATTTACATGGTGAAAAAAGTCCTTTTTTTGTTGTTTACAATAATAATGACACCTTTTCGATTGGTTTATCTTGTTATTCGTAGACCTTTGCGGAAAACAGGGCGTTTTTGCGGTAAGATCAAGAAAAAAGTATTGCATTCCTGTAACTTTTATGCAAAAATTAAACTAAACGCTATTAGGAGAGATTGGCGCATAGCAGTAAGAAAGAAACGGAAAAGTGGTGACAACCTCAATGAGCAAAAAAGGAAGGCAAAAGGGCGAGCCAAGAGAAAGAAAGGTAAAAAAGACACGAAGAATGGATAAGATATTTGTTCGTGTATTTTTAAGTGTTTTCGTTTGCGCCGTAGGGTTTGGCATTGCCAGCCAAGCCAAGGCTTATGAGTTGATTAGACAGGAGCGGCAGGAGATTGCATCCCAAATTCAAGACGAACAGCAAAAGCAAGAAGAGTACGAAAACCGCAAGGAGTATTATAATAGTGATAGCTACATAGAGCAAATTGCAAGAGAGCAGTTAGGCATGATAAAACCAAACGAGGTTTTGTACATAAACAGAGGGCAGTAAAATTAAAGGAAAAAAAGTCTTGACAACTTTTAGCGGAATGGGTATAATTAACGGGTCGACTTGTGGCGGAGTAGCTCAGTTGGCTAGAGCATGCGGTTCATACCCGCAGTGTCGGGGGTTCAAATCCCTCCTCCGCTATTAGCTTTTTCGGCCCGTTGGTCAAGCGGTCAAGACGCGGCCCTCTCACGGCTGAAACAAGGGTTCGATTCCCTTACGGGTCAAGAATAAAATATTAATTTTGCTTAAGCATGGAAGTTTAGCTCAGCTGGGAGAGCATCTGCCTTACAAGCAGAGGGTCACAGGTTCGAGCCCTGTAACTTCCATTCTTTTTTTGCCCCAAAAAGTGTACCCATACAATAATGGAAAGTGTACCCCTACAATTCTTGTTTTTTACCCTTGAGTATCTAGTCAGAAAAGACGACATATGATAACCTTTTATTAACAAATAGGAGGGTGTGATACACAATGAAAATGTCAACAAAAGAGGTATGTATTCAAGGGTTATTGGTGGCCCTGGTTGCCGTAAGCACCATGATATTTCAAATACCCGTTTCGGCTACCCAAGGCTATATTCACTTAGGCGATAGCATGATATTGCTGATTAGTGTATTCTTTGGTGCCAGATATGGTATGGTTGCCGGTGGTGTTGGATCTGCTTTGGCAGATATTTTAAGTGGCTATGCGCATTGGGCATTATTTACCTTTATCATCAAAGGGATTATGGGATATTTAATCGGAAAGGTTGCATCTTTTTCCGAGAAAAACGAGAAATTCATTACTTATCGGAATATGCTGGCATCGGTATTAGGAATCATCTGGATGGTTTTTGGATATTTTATTGGCGGCGGTATTTTGAAGAGCAGCTTCGCAGTAGCAGCTGTGTCTATTCCGGAAAATATAATTCAAGGGTTTTCAGGTTTCGCCATTTTTGTTGTAGTTGGTATTGCATTTCATAGGGCGAAAATTTATAAGTATGTTTTATCCCGATAAGGACAACAGAAGAGAGTTATCGTTATTGAAAAAAGGGTTATTGCTGTTTTATCAGCAACAGCCCTTTTTTTAATTTTTAAAGGAGGAATTCATAAAATTTTTATATTTGTAAATACTGAGTTTATTACATGGAAGAAGGATAAGAAAAACTGTATGTACTTTTACGTTTCGACTGTCATAAAATTTAATAATATAGTGGACACTAGGCTTTTTATTTGTTGACCATGAAAAGAGGCTGTGTTATATTTACACCACTGAAGGCTTTTTGCCTTACCAAAAGATTGGAGGAAACGACTTTGGAATTTGTTACAATTTTATTGGTTGCGGTGAGTTTGGCTATGGATGCCTTTGCGGTATCCATTTCTAACGGGGTTTGTGTAAGAGGGTTTGGACAAAAGGATGCAATAAGACAGGCTGCTTATTTTGGTGGCTTTCAGTTTCTAATGCCTGTGATTGGTTGGGTATTGGGCAGTAGTGTAAAAACCTACATAGAGGCGGTAGATCATTGGATTGCGTTTATCTTATTGCTCATTATTGGACTGAATATGATTCGTGAAAGCTTAAAGGGCGATGAAGATGGAGCCAAATGCGAAAGTATCCTCACGAATAAAATGCTTATTTTGCAAGCGGTTGCCACCAGCATTGACGCATTGGCAGTTGGGATAAGTTTTGCAATACTTGATATTAACATCCTCCATGCTGCAATAGTCATTGGAATTGTATCCTTTGTGATTTCTTGTCTTGGTGCATGGGCTGGGAGATGTTTGGGAGACAAACTTCAAGCAAAGGCTGAAATTTTGGGTGGCGTTGTGTTAATTTTAATAGGCACAAAAATTTTAGTTGAGAGTTTATTTTTTGGGGGTTAATACAGAAGTTATGGCGTGGTTGCAATCATTAGATATTGAAGTTTTAACGGGGTTGAGAGATGTTTTTTGCAGTCCATGGTTGGATAAACCGATGATGTTTATTTCGAAGTTGGGAGATGTAGGATTCGTTTGGATTGCCCTAACGGCTATTTTTCTTTTACTAGGGAACAGAAAGTACCCATGGAGGACATGGGGGTTTTTGTTGGGACTTTCTTTGGCCTTAAATGCTTTATTATGCAATGTGCTGGTTAAACCAATGGTGGCAAGGGTTCGGCCCTATGATTTGCTGGGTTATGAAGTCTTGGTGGCCCATCTTGGGGACTATTCCTTTCCCTCGGGTCATACTGCGGCGTCCTTTGCTGCAGCTACGGCAATTTACACCATGAATAAAAAATGGGGCATCATTGCATTTATTTTTGCCTCTCTCATGGGCTTTAGTCGTCTGTATTTGGGTGTTCATTTTCCTACGGATGTTTTGGTTGGAGCATTTTTTGGCTGGAGCATGGCAACGTTAGCCATTTTTATTTTTAGAAGGCTAGGTTTGAAAAGTCGTATTTAGTCAAAAGAAAACATTGCAAAGATAATTCCTATCGTTTAGAATATAAAAATGAATCCTTTTTTAGGGATTTGTGGTGTTCTTCTCAATTAAGGGGAGGAGAGCCACCAAGTTCTAGAGGGAAGAAGGTTAGAGTTATGGCAATACCTGTTGTTTTGCAGTTACTCACTATGGTCATTTTAATGATCATTGGGATTATTCTGCAAAAAATGAAGTACCTATCAACGGCAAATGCAAAGGGATTATCCATTGTATTAACCCGTGTAGCAGTTCCATGTAATATGATCATATTGATGCAGAGAGAGTATTCAACTGAAATTTTCATGGGATTTTTAAAGACTTGCGGCGTAACTTTTTTCGTGTGTTGCCTTGGGGCTTTGATGTTTTTTGTCATAGGCAAGATGAAGAAAATGAGCCTAAGCCAGGTGGGGCTTTTTTCTGGAGGAGGCGTTTACAGCAACGTTATCTTTATGGGACAGCCTTTAATTATGGCAATGTATGGTGAAGAAGGCTTGATTTTCTGTGTGGCGGTAATGTTTACATGTAATGTTTTTTTATTTACTGCTTGCTCTTTCTTATTCGGCTTAGGAGGGGAAAACAAGAAGTCTTTTGGCAGGATGATGAAGGAGGCATTTTTAAATTTAATTTGTCTTTCTGCAATCATCGGCGTCTTCTGTTTTGTGAACTCTATTGCTTTGCCTTCACCAATTTATGACGCATTACTATTTTCTGCCAATACAACCGTTTGTTTATCTATGCTTTATATTGGTACCTTATTGGCGGCGGCGAATGTGCGGGAGATATTTAAGGACAAAGTGGTGTATCTTTTTAGCTTCTTGACACTAATTGTAATGCCCATCATGACAAAGTTAGTTGCTGGGATGTTTTTGGGCGGGATGGCCTTGAATGTTTTGGTGGTTCTTATGGGAACTCCAGCGGCTGCTGCGCTGCCCTCTTTTGCAGAGCTTTATGGGAACGACGAAAAGCGTGCATCGGAGTATGTTTTTGTTTCTACAATTTTATCTGTAATCACCTTACCTTTGGTTGCAGAATTATTATGCACAGCATAAGAATGAATAACGTGATGAATCCCTTCATCACGTTATTTTTTTATAAATATTGTAGAAATTTAGAAGATTTTTTTGTATTTTTAATTTTTATGCATAAAATTATTCGAATTTAGCAAAATTTTTTGAAAAATTATGGATATGTACGGTTGAAAGGGTTGATTTTTATTAAACAAATCGTTTATACTAGTGCGTGGGACAGAATGAGGCTAAAGCAAGAATGCATGCAGCGGATACTGCACTCAACTCTGCTAGGGACAGGGCTAACCATAGCAGACGATAGGGCGGTGCCTTTGTCATTTTATTAACGGACAATCGTTTGCTCATGAGTTCATATTGTGGCGGTCGGGTTTTGTTATTCCGATTTTTTGATCGGGTGGAAATAATAACTATAATTTAATATCAATTCAAAAGAGAAACAGGGGGATTTAATCATGGAAAACTTGATGTACTTGGCGCCTGTATTTGGTGTACTTGCGCTGGTGTTCGCCTTTGTTCTTGCGGGCAGAGTTAACCGCGAAGAAGAAGGTACAGAACGTATGGTAGAAATTGCAGCTGCCATCAGAGAAGGTGCAAATGCTTTCTTGAAGGCAGAGTACCGTATTTTAGTTATTTTTGCAGCAGTATTATTTGTTTTAATCGGCTTTGGCGTAGACTGGATGACAGCAGTTTGCTTCTTGTTCGGTGCAGTTTTATCTACCCTTGCTGGGTACTTCGGTATGTCTGTTGCTACAAAGGCAAACGTTAGAACTGCAAACGCAGCTAGAGTTGGCGGTATGAATAGAGCCCTTTCTATCGCATTTAGCGGCGGTGCTGTAATGGGCATGTCCGTAGTTGGCCTTGGCTTGTTAGGTGTTGGTGCAATTTATGTATTAACCCAAAATGCAAACATTTTATTTGGTTTTGGTTTGGGTGCATCTTCTATCGCTTTATTCGGTCGTGTTGGCGGTGGTATTTACACAAAGGCTGCTGACGTTGGTGCTGACTTGGTAGGTAAGGTTGAAGCTGGTATCCCAGAAGACGATCCTCGTAACCCTGCAGTTATCGCAGATAACGTAGGCGATAACGTAGGTGACGTTGCAGGTATGGGTGCGGATCTTTTCGAGTCTTATGTTGGTTCCATTATTTCCGCAATCACTTTGGGTGTTCTTTACTTCCAGGTGGAAGGCGCAGTATTCCCCTTAGTGTTGGCAGCAGTTGGTATTTTGGCTTCCATTATCGGTAGTTTCTTTGTTAAGGGCGATGAAAACTCCAACCCTCACAAAGCATTGAAAACAGGTTCTTATTCTGCGGCGGTTTTGGTTGCAATTGCTTCTTTTGTTTTGAGTTATTTGTTCTTTGGGAACATGCAAGCGGGTATTGCCATTGTTGCAGGTTTGATTGTAGGTCTTTTGATTGGTGTTATCACAGAAGTTTATACTTCCGGCGATTATAAATCCGTAAAGAAAATTGCGGATCAGTCTGAAACAGGCCCTGCAACAACAATCATCAGCGGTTTGGCTGTTGGTATGGAATCCACAGCTATTCCCATTGTTTTAATTGTAATTGGTATTTTTATAGCTTACTCTGTTTCTGGTCTTTACGGCATCGCTTTGGCGGCTGTTGGTATGCTTTCCACAACAGGTATTACAGTAGCAGTTGACGCTTACGGCCCTATCGCTGACAATGCTGGTGGTATTGCTGAGATGAGTGGTTTGGACCATTCTGTAAGAAACATTACAGACAAGCTGGATGCAGTTGGTAACACAACAGCAGCTATGGGTAAAGGTTTCGCCATCGGTTCTGCTGCTTTGACAGCGTTGGCACTGTTCGTGTCCTACGCAGAATCTGTTGGTTTGACAGAAATCTCTATCCTTGAGCCTAGAGTAATCATTGGTTTGTTCATCGGTGGTATGCTTCCTTTCCTTTTCTCTGCATTTACAATGCAGTCTGTAGGTAAAGCGGCATTCGAAATGATTGAAGAAGTAAGACGTCAGTTCCGCAGCATCCCTGGCATTATGGAAGGTACTGCAAAACCTGACTACAAAAAATGCGTTGAAATTTCTACAACAGCAGCATTAAAAGAAATGATGGTTCCTGGTATCATGGCAGTTGCAGCACCTTTGGTTGTTGGGTTGCTTTTGGGTACATCAGCTTTGGGCGGTTTGTTGGCTGGTTCCTTGGTAACAGGCGTATTGATGGCGATTTTCATGTCCAATGCCGGCGGCGCATGGGATAATGCGAAGAAGTATATCGAAGAAGGCAACCACGGCGGTAAGGGCAGCGAAGCTCATAAGGCAGCCGTAGTTGGTGACACTGTAGGTGACCCTTTCAAAGATACTTCTGGTCCTTCCATCAACATTTTAATTAAGCTGATGACAGTTGTATCTCTGGTATTTGCACCATTGTTCATGTCATTTGGTAGCCTTCTGTAATAAAAACAATTTGGCGGACGTTTATGTCCGCCTTTTTTTTTATTGTTTGGGTTTAATGCGGTAAAAACCACTGGCTTTACATGTGAGAGTAAAAGGCTAATAAGGGTTTTATGTTTTAAGCCCTTCATAGGGGCGGCCCACTCAAATTACCTTAGCGGATGGCCGTGATTTGGTCATAGTTTTTCTGTTTAAATTATACTTTTCTTGTATCTATCGGAAATAGGTTATGATATAATTGCTGAAATAAGGAGTTGAGAATATGCAGATGTTTACTGGTTTTTTTCCTGAAACCATAGATTTTTTGTGGGAAATCAGAATGAATAATAACAAAGAATGGATGGATCAAAACAGAGAGCGATATAGAGAAGTATTAAAAAGTCCCTTTGACCACTTCGCTGTGGATGTAGCAGAGAAATTTGAGGACAGCACGAAGGAGAAGTTAGGTTGGGCGGTTTCAAGAATCAATCGGGATATTCGATATTCTAAAGATAAAAGCCCATACCGTGCGTGCCGATGGGTGGTTTTTAAGGAACCTGCGGCTGGGGGAACCACATGGAAAACACGCCCTACTTTTTATTTTGAATTAACCCCCGAAGGTTATACCCATGGCATGGGGTTTTATGAGGCCACACCGGCATATATGAAGGCATTTCGCAAGAAAATAGAAACCAGACCTGAGGTTTTTTGTGATATTATTAGGGGCATCGAAAAAAAAGGCAAGTTTGTTTTGGTGGGGGAGGACTATAAAAAAGTTGACCCATCAGGATTGCCCTTGGAAATTTCCAACTGGTATGTCAAGAAAAGTTTTGCCCTGATTGAAACAAAGCAAATAGAGGGAATTATATTTAAACGGGATTTGTGCCAAAAGCTGGTTGAAGACTGGAAGGATTTAATACCCCTATATCGTTATTTGAAAGAAATAAAAATTGATTAAATCCCACCAGCTAAGCTGGTGGTTTATCATGCCCCTATAGATGGGGGCTGATTGAAATTCCTAAGACAAAAGCCCTACCTTTATCACGAGGAAAATGCAGAAACCTTACAGCTAAAGCAGAACTTCCCCTACTTCCTGTAGAGCAGGTGGCTTTTCAAGCTAAAGCGAACAAAAAAAGTCCCTAAGGAATTTTCATCCCAGGGACTTTCTTTTTAATCAGCAAAGGTTTTTGCCAGTGTTTCAACGGCATTTTCCTTAATCATTGTTTCTCCGTGTTCCAATAGGTAATATTTCGCTAGTGATGTGGAAATGTGTTTTTGACCGAATTCATCTAATATTAGCTCTATGCAATCATTGTTTTCATCGGCGGTATATGTATCCGCCTGCAAAACGAGGAAAAATCTTTCGTTGCTTTTAAATAATTCACTTTCACCTCGATAGCAGTCGTCTAAGCGCAGACTGGCATGAATAACATCATCTAAAGTTTCAAAGGAGAAAATGAGTAAATCTTCATTATTATTGTTTTTTGCTTCAAATATATCTATAGACTTCTTTTTCCATTTATGGGTTTCTCTATTTTTCGATAAAAGGTCCATAGGGTTCTCGTTTTTGCTTTTTTGATCAATCTTGGTAACAATAATCATGATACCGTCAACGCCAACGGGAGCGGCTTCCACCATTAGGGGGGTGGTTTCGTTGATGAAGTCATATTCATCCAGCGCTTGTTCCATAATATCACGGAACAATTTTTGGGTTTTTTCCGAAGGATTAATTAAATCTTCCAGTTTTAAGTCCCGTTCTACCAAATCCGCTCTGGTAAGAGTTAACTTTAATTGGTTTTCGCTAACACGTTCAATTTTCATATTAATCACTTCCTTATCTTTTCATTAGAAAAACGGGTCGTGGTTAGATTTCCACTATACAATCTATGTGAAATATAGTATAGTATAATGAATTGGCGGCAAGATGTAAAGAGGGTAATAACGCCAGTTCTATTAATTTTTGTGAAGAAGGAGTGATGGCTGTGTTGAAAAAGCGGCTTATTCCAATGATTCTTACTGTTCTTGCCTGGGCAGGCATGTATTATTACTACTTACCACCGTTGAATATTCATTCTCGTGATTGCTGGATGTTTATGGTGGCCGTTGTAGTGGTAGGGGTTGTAATTAATTTTTGGACTATTTTCCGTGCGGTTTTTCTGGATAGAACCAGCCCCCAGCGGGCAACGAATCTAAAGATTATCAAGAAATTATTGATCATTCCAATTATCCTATGTGTTATTTATTTTGGTGGTACTTTGATATCATCTCCAATTTTACGGGCATCAGACTATAATAAGCTTTTGACCGTAGAAACTGGTGACTTTGCCACAGATATTCATGAAGTGGACTATAACAGAATTCCCATTTTAGATAGTGACTCAGCTTCAAGGCTTGCTGAAAGAGAGATGGGAAGCATGGTGGATATGGTTTCTCAGTATGAGGTTAGCCCATATTTTAACCAAATTAATTATCAAAACAAGCCTGTGCGTGTAACACCCCTTCGTTATGGGGATTTGATTAAGTGGGTTACCAACCGTAAGACAGGTATCCCTGCCTATATTAAAATAGATATGACAACCCAGGACGTTGATTTGGTTCGGTTGGAAGAAGGTTTGAAATATTCACCCTTTGAACACTTTGGCCGAAACCTTTACCGTTATGCACGTTTCCGTTACCCTACAGCTATGTTGCGTAGTATCAACTTTGAAGTAGATGAAAACGGAATTCCTTATTGGGTATGTGCCGTTGAAGATAAAACCATTGGTTTGTTTGGTGGTACAGACATTACTGGGGCTATTGTCATTAATGCTGTGAACGGTGAGCACCAATATTTTGCGGTTGCGGATGTTCCCCGCTGGATTGACAAGGTTTATGATGCAAACCTCTTGATTGAGCAGTATGATTATTACGGTACTTTGAAAAAAGGGTTCATTAACAGTGTTTTTGGTCAAAGAGAATGCTTAAAGAGTACCGAAGGGTATAACTATATTGCCTTGGAGGATGATGTTTGGGTATATACCGGTGTAACCTCCATTGGTGGTGACGAGTCTAACGTTGGTTTCGTATTGATGAATTCAAGAACAAAAGAAACCAGATATTATCAGATTTCTGGTGCCAAGGAAATGTCGGCCATGTCTTCGGCAGAGGGTCAGGTTCAGCACTTAGGCTATACCGCAACCTTTCCGATTTTGTTGAACATCGCTGATGAGCCCACATATTTCTTATCCTTGAAGGATGCAGCAGGTTTGGTTAAAAAATATGCCATGGTAAATATTCAGAAATACCAGATCGTTGCCATCGGGGATACGGTAGCAGAATGTGAAAAGGCATATCGTAATTTGATGGCGGGCAGTGGCATTGATACCGTAGATACCAGCAAGGCATTGAAGGTGAATGGTACAATTACCATGATGAAAGATGTTGTTGCTGAAGGAAACACCTTCTATTATGTGATGTTGGATGGCAGCGACGAACTCTTTGAAGTGGATGTTAAGAAATATTTGGGTATTTTGAAAAAGCAGCTTGGAGATACTATTTCTTTAGAATATGTTACAGAAGCCAACGGTGTGAATACAGTCATTGGGTTAAAGTAAAATAAGATTAAGAATGGCCACCGGGGAGCCGGTGGCTGTTTTTGCTTTTATTTATTACATTTTTTTGAAAAATTTCTAGTTATGTTGACACTTTTCCAGGAAGAATGTAAAATAATAAGATACAATGTGATTCTTATGAGCAAAAATAGGAGTTCACAATCCAGCGGAGGTTAACTATGAGCAGTGATAAAAATAGTAATACAAACTCGGGTTCCCGAGGTATAGGTGATAATGACAAAGAATATTACGAAGATTTGTATAATGATTTACCCAAGGAAGTCGTGGATATTTTGATGCAAACCCACCCTTTAATGGGCAAGGATGGAAATACTGAGATGAGTCGCTCCAGAAGACGCCCTTCAAGAGAAGACATTGAAGAAGTTAGGGAAGCTAGAATGCAGCAAGTAGGCAATGAAATCAATGAAATTAGAAAAGCACCTCAGCAGGAGGGTGACCCTACCAGATATGTTTCTCGGCGTGCAAGAAGCAATCCTATGGAGGATACGAATAATACCCCATCTACAGGGCATAAAATAGAACAGGACGAGTATGAAGATGGTATTCAGTATGTAAGTGTTATGCCTGCTCGTAAAAAATCAAGAATGGTGGAGGAAGTATCTCACCAGACATCTAACCCTTCCAAGCGTAAAAAATCAAAGAAAGAGGATGCTTTTGACGACTTTGCCTCTGTGGGTAGAGGACGTTATGAAGACTTGGATTTTGAAGAGAAAGCAAAGCAGGAGCATTTGGATAGTCTTTATGATGACTATGACGATGAAGATGATTACCGTGGTGGTGTAAATAAATTAAGTATAATTCTAGGGGTAATTGGGCTAGTATTAATTATATTCTTAATTTTCAAGTGCGTTAGCCTAGGCAGTAAATTAGAAGAAGCACAGAACCAAGTGACTGCCAGCCAAGAGTTGAGCAGCAAGTATGAACAAGTACAGCTTGAAAAGATGCAGCTGGAAGAACAGTTGGCGAACTTGCAGGGCAATAGCCCAGGAGAAAGTACCACTGGCAGTGAAGCAGGCCAAAATACTGAAGATTCTTCTACAACTACATCCAACACCACAGGAAGCGATGCAAGTGCATCTGGAAATGGAAAAGAATACGTGGTGGTACAGGGCGATACGGCTTGGAGTATTGCACAAAAGACATTGGGTAACGGTGCACAATATCAGAAAATTTTAGATGCAAACAATTTAAAGGAAACAGATACCATCGACGTTGGAACAAAGTTGATCATTCCTAGATGATAAAAGATAGGAGAATAGAAGATGGGAAACGATCTGCAGAAAAAAACTCTGGCAGAGCTAAGAGATATGGCGAAGGAAATGGACATTAAGTCCATTTCCTCCCTTAAAAAAAGTGAATTAATTGATAAAATTATGGAGAAGCAGTCTCAGGCAGAAGGAATGGCAGTTAAGCGTGTGACTGCTTATGGTTTTTCTCTGCCAGACGGTCAAGAAGCAGTGAAAAAAAATGAAGCAAACCTTGAGGCGAAAGAAGAAGAGACTAGCCATAGGGAAAGAAATATACAAAAGGACGAAAAGACTGCTGTGATGGAAAACAGTGTGCCTGGTGAGGGTATATTAGAAGTAATGCCTGATGGGTTTGGCTTTTTAAGAACACAGAACTTTTTACCCGGTGCTGGGGATATCTATGTATCTCCTTCACAAATTCGTCGTTTTAATTTGAAGACGGGGGATGCAGTAAGGGGGAATATCCGTACTGCCAGAGATGGAGAAAAGTTTGGGGCCCTTTTATTTGTGAGGTCTGTGAATGGAGATCAGCCGGATCAGGCAGCAAAACGCCCTAGTTTTGAAGATTTAACACCCATTTACCCTGAGGAGAAGCTTTGCCTTGAAGTAGGAAGGGAAGAGCTTTCAGGAAGGATTATTGACCTTTGTGCACCCATTGGTAAGGGCCAGAGAGGGATGATTGTTGCGCCGCCCAAGGTGGGTAAAACTGTGCTTTTGACACAGATGGCCAATGCTATTACAAAAAACCATAAAGAAGTACATTTAATTGTTCTTTTGATTGATGAACGTCCAGAGGAGGTAACGGACATTCAGCGTTCCATTGAAGGAGAAAATGTTGAAATTGTTTATTCCACTTTCGACGAACAGCCCGAGCATCATAAGCGTGTGACAGAAATGGTTTTGGAAAGAGCAAAGCGTTTGGTGGAACAAGGAAAGGACTTGGTTATTTTATTAGACAGCCTGACAAGATTAGCAAGGGCCTATAACCTGACCATTCCCCCCAGCGGAAGAACCCTTTCCGGTGGTTTGGATCCTGCCGCATTGTATATGCCAAAGAGATTTTTTGGTGCTGCAAGAAATATTGAATATGGCGGAAGTTTGACCATATTGGCAACGGCCTTGATTGATACAGGCAGCAAAATGGATGAAGTGGTTTTTGAGGAATTTAAAGGCACAGGTAATATGGAATTGGTGTTGGATAAACGTCTTTCCGAACGCCGTATTTTCCCTGCTGTGGATATTATTAAATCGGGCACGAGACGGGAAGAAAAGCTCCTTACAGATCAAGAGCTTGAATGCAATTTTACCCTACGTAGAATGGCAGCTACCATGAGCCAGATGGAGATGGTAGAAGGTTTTTATGACTTGATGAAAAAGACCCAAAACAACCATGAGTTTATGGAAAGATTACCTATCTGGGAAAAGACTTTGGGGCTATTTGATAAATGATAAAACCTTTTTTTGATTTTTTATTGCAAAGAGAAAAAACTTATGATAAACTACTAATGTTGTCTATAAATAATTAGGATTATTGATCAACAAATCTAAAAAATGAGGTGAAAGAAAATGAGAGAAGGAATCCATCCCGAGTACAATCAGGTAAAGGTTAGATGCAACTGTGGGAACGAATTCGAAACAGGTTCCACAAAGGAAGAAATCAGAGTCGAAGTTTGCTCTAAATGTCATCCTTTCTACACAGGCAGCCAGAAGTTGCTTCTAGAAGCTGGCGGTAGAGTTGAAAAGTTCAACAAAAAATACGGCAGAAAGTAATTTTTGCAAAAATAAGAGAGCAAAGAGTGGTAATAAACTTTTTGATTTCCTAAACTTAATGAAGCAAGATAGAAATGTGCAGAGAATTTATATTCCTGCACTTTTTTTATTGGCGCCGTACTTTATTCTACTTTTAAATTATGTTATTAGGGATATAAATGAGCAGGAAGGGCATGGATTTACATAAATCACAACGACCTGTGGACAACGTGTGGATAACTTGAAAAAAATGCGGGGAACTAAGGTTTGCCCCTGTGGATATCCTATGTAAACTGTGGAAATACATAGAAAATAGAAGGAGAAAGAGGATGGAATCTTACAAATTGAAATTAAGTAAAACTTCAATAGTCGAATTACAAAAAAGTCTGACTTAATAATAGATAATATTATGTAACCTTGAAGAGAAAAAACCCCTTATCGATATGTAGTCTTCGATAAGGGGGAGGATACTATTTCAAAATATCGGCAATGATATTTTGTGGTATAACGAATTCTGGGCTTCCTTGAGCGCCAGCGGCTACATCATATTTATCAAAAGCGATTACAAGATTTCCTTCGCTATTGATGTAAAAGTTTTGGTCGGAGAGGATTGCTTTAAAGCCTTCTCCAAATTCTGTTTGACCAGCAATCCAGAACATGCCATCTTCTTCGTTGTTGAGTCGTTCCATTTCTGAGGTGATGTACTGGCTGATGGGCGTTATATAGTCGGCACCTTCTTGGAACAAGCTTGGCAAAGTGACCAATTGATTCGTATGTTTATCAATGGTATAGAAGGTATGGACTGTGGAAGAAGAACCAGCTGTATTCAAGATATAAACGTCGATGGCCAGATAGTCATTGTTGTCGGTTTTAATGATGTAGTTGGAGTCGATACCCATATGTACCATCTCGTCACCAAATTTTTCTTTTAAAGCCTTTACATCTTTCTCGAAAGCTGCAATTAAGGCATCAGCATTTTCCTTAAATTCCGCATTCAGCTGATCTTGTAATTCTTTGTTTAATAAGCCTTCGATTTGGGGGGTGACAATATCTGCTTCGTAGCCATTTTCTTGATTTACATAGCGACCGAAGGTGAGGATTTTCACCACGGTATCCATGCCTGGAACTTCTGTCATGGCATAAGCCAGGTTAGGGCTTGCATTTAAGGCAATAGAGGCTGTGATAACTGTACTTGCTGCAATTGTAGTAATTTTTACCCAAGGTTGTTTCTTCTTTTCGTTTTTCATAATAGCATTTATCCTTTCTTCTAGTTCTTTTGAGGCAGATAGGGTTTCATATTCCTTTTTTAATTTTTTTAGTGTTTGATTCATACGTCTACTTCCTCCATATCAATTTTTAATAATTCCAATGCACGATACAATCTGGTTTTTACTGTATTTTCATTGAGATCAAGCAGTTGGGAGATTTCCTTTATTTGTAACCGCTCAAAAAAACGAAGCACAATGATTACACGATAGTTTTCGTCCAAATGTTGAATCATTTGGGTGAAGGAAATATTGGAATAATCATCGCTTATGCTTTGAAGGTCATCTAACGTTTCATAATCCGTTACCACTACCTTTTTATTTTTTTCTAATTGGGTAAGGGCAGTGTTAATGATAATTTTGTAAAACCAAGTTTTTAAGTATTGCGTATTTTTTAGCTTGTGGATGGAGCGTAGGGCTTTGATAACACTTTCGCTGACTACATCTTCTGCATCTTGTTGGTTTTTAGTATAAGTAAAGGCAAATCTGAAGGCCTGATCAAGATTGTCTTTATTGGTGATAAATTGTTCAAACAGCTGCTTTTTGTTCATAAGGTTAACCCCTTTCATGAGCTTAGACAGATTAGCCTAATAAAAAGTTTGGGGAAAAGTAAAAAAAATCACTGGAGTGTCTATCGTGTGAAGTATCTAGATAGTATTGGAGCGAATTGGAAAGGTATTCTTTGTTTTTTCTATTTGATTTTCTATTTACATGGAAGAGATGGGAATTTTTTTTATATTTTTAAACTTCTGCCCGCGGGCAAATCTTATATTTATCCTAAATTTAAAAAATGAATTTCTGTTTATAATCTTTTATGATATAATAATGAATTGCAGTACAAATTTCATAATAGAAGAGAGTTGATTGGGTGTCAAATTTAGATAAAGATAAAAAAGTGCGTCAAACCAGCATTGGCGGACAAGCTGTTATTGAAGGGGTAATGATGCGTGGGAAAAAAATGTACGCCATGGCCGTAAGAAATCCAGAAGGTGGAATTACCATCGAGAAAAACCAGTGGGGTGGCATTGGCAGCAAAGGGATTTTTAAGGTTCCCATTTTTAGAGGTATTGCCGCTTTTGTGGATTCTTTGATTACAGGAACAAAAATTTTAATGCACTCCGCTGAAATTGCTGGAGAGGATTGGGCAGAGGAGGAGTTATCTCCTTTTGAAAAATTCCTTCAGGACAAACTAGGGGATAAAGTGAATGATATTTTGATATACTTTAGTGTTACTCTTTCGTTGATACTGGGGATGGGAATGTTTTTTGTTCTGCCTGTGTGGTTAGGGAATTTTACAAAGGATTTGGTTCCAGTATGGGCTTTGGGTATTGTAGAAGGGCTTTTGCGTATTGGAATCTTCCTTGCGTACCTATTCCTAATTTCCAGAATGAAAGAAATTAAAAGGGTTTTTGAATACCATGGGGCGGAACATAAAACCATTAATTGCTTTGAAAGTGGTTTGGATTTAACGGTGGAAAATGTAAAGCCTTGTTCTCGCTTACATAAGCGTTGTGGAACCAGCTTTTTACTTTTTGTTATGGTCATCAGTATGATTGTGTTCTTTTTTGTACGTACGGACACATTAATTCTGAGATTGGTTTCCAGAATTCTGTTAGTTCCTTTTATTGCAGGGATTTCTTACGAGGTAATACGCTGGGCAGGGAAGTCTGAAAGCAGAATTGTTGCAGCCATTAGTTATCCTGGATTTTGCTTGCAGAAAATAACAACGGCAGAACCTGACGAATCCCAAATCGAGACAGCCATTGCTGCCATGAAGGGAGTATTGGAAGATGAAGGAGAGTAAGACCATTAGTCAGGCTTTGCAGGAGGGCAAAGAACGTTTAAAGGCCGCTGGGAAAGATAACTACGTTTTTGAAGCGGAACTTTTGATGATGGATATATGTTCTTTGAGCCGTGTGGGGCTTTTTACCCAAGGGGAGGAAGGTATTTCTCCCCAGCAAGCGAAGAGGTATGAAAGCTATTTATCCCAGCGGGAAGGAAACCGTCCCTTGCAGTATATTTTAGGCCAGTGTGAGTTTATGGGTTTACCCTTTTTTGTTGGAGAAGGGGTATTGATTCCACGCAGTGACACAGAAGTGCTGGTGGAAGGGATTTTGGAAGTCTCCAAACAAGAAAAAATAGATAAAATCATGGATGTGGGGACGGGAAGTGGATGCATTCCCATTTGCCTTGCCCATTACGGTAAAATGGAAGCCTATGGTGTAGATATCAGCCCTAAGGCCTTAGATTTTGCCAAGAAAAATGGAGAAAACAACAAAGTAAACGTTAGGTGGATAGAAAGTGACTTATTTTCCGCAATTCCTGATGATTTAAAAGGCACCTTTGATGCTATTGTTTCCAATCCTCCTTATATTGCCAAAGAGGTAATTGAGGGCTTGATGCCGGAAGTGCGGGACTTTGAACCCAGAAATGCTCTGGATGGAGGGGAAGATGGGTTGGATTTTTATCGCAGCATCATAGCAGATAGCCGTCATTGGTTACGGGATGGTGGATGGTTGTTTTTTGAAATAGGATATGATCAAGGTCAGGCATTACTTTCTTTAATGGAAGAAGCAGGATTTTGCAAGTGCATGTTACAACAGGATTTGGCAGGATTAGACAGAGTTGTTTTTGGAAAATTAGAGAGGGAATTTTTAATGAGGTGTAACCATGTTTGAACGATTGGCTGAGGTGGAAAGTAAATATATTGATTTAGCAGATCAGGTGAATGATCCTGATATGATTGCCAACCAATCGGAATGGCGAAAGTTGATGAAGGAATATAGTGATATGACACCCCTCGTAGAGGCTTACCGTGAGTATAAAGGGGTAAAAGAGGCAATTGAGGAAGGCTTAGAGTTATTGAATGAAAAGCTGGACGATGATTTTCGTGAATTAGTAAAAGAAGAATTTGCCCAAAACAAGGACAGACTGGAAGAATTGAAAAAAGAAATTACAATTTTACTGTTACCAAAAGATCCTAATGATGAAAAGAACGTTATTATGGAAATCAGAGGCGGGGCAGGTGGTGATGAAGCGGCATTATTTGCTGGGGACTTATTCCGTATGTATGCCCGTTATGCTGAGGGCAGACGTTGGAAAGTAGAGCTGATGAATGCCAATGAAAACGATTTGGGTGGCTTTAAAGAAGTTTCCTTTATGATTACAGGTAAGGGCGCCTTCTCTCGGATGAAGTATGAAAGTGGTGTGCATCGTGTGCAGCGTATTCCTTCAACGGAAAGCGGTGGACGTATCCATACATCTACAGTAACGGTGGCAGTTATGCCTGAGGCAGAAGAGGTTGATGTTCACATTGATATGAATGACGTTAGGGTTGACGTTTTCCGTGCTTCGGGTAACGGTGGGCAGTGTGTAAACACAACGGACTCGGCGGTGCGAATGACCCACTTGCCTACGGGCATTGTGGTTTCATGTCAGAATGAGAAGTCTCAGTTGAAAAATAAAGAACAAGCACTAAAAGTTTTGTATGCCAGAGTTTATGAGAGGGAAAGACAGGCCCATGATGCGGCTATTTCTGCTGACCGTCGTTCTCAAGTTGGAACGGGGGACAGAAGTGAACGTATTCGTACCTATAATTTCCCCCAGGGGCGTGTGACTGACCATAGAATTGGCTTGACATTACACAGGATTGATAGCATATTAGATGGGGAACTGGATGAGTTGATGGATGCTCTGATTACCACAGACCAGATGGAGAAAATGCAGGCTAGTGGTATGGAGGAATAGAGAAAGCGGTGAAAGAATGAAAGAACTTTGGCAGCTTTTTATTACTTTTTGCAGAATAGGTGGATTCACTTTTGGCGGAGGCTACGCAATGCTACCTATGCTGCAAAGTGAAGTGGTAACCAAAAGGGGATGGGCCACGGAAGATGAAATTCTTGACTACTTTGCCATTGGGCAATGTACCCCTGGAATTATTTTTGTAAATACGGCAACTTTTGTGGGATATAAGCGAAAGGGAGTTATTGGGGCAATTGCGGCAACCTTGGGGAGTATCTTTCCTTCGGTGATTATTGTTATGATTATTGCGGCAGTGTTAAATAATTTTGCAGAACTTCCCATTGTGCAACATGCCTTTGGGGCCATTCGTGTGGTAGTGGGGGTTTTGATTGTAAACGCCGTTATTGGAATGTGGAAGAAGTCCGTGGTGGATAAGCTTTGTGTGGCAATTGTTGTGGTTGCCTTTATTCTGTCTGCCATATTCGAACTGTCTCCCCTTTGGATTGTTTTGGGAGCAGCACTATTTGGTGTAGCCCTCCCTGTTTTAAAGGGGGTTAGAGAAAAATGAGCAACTGGTTAATATTGTTTTTTGAGTTCTTCAAAATAGGGCTATTTTCCGTTGGCGGCGGATTGGCTACCTTACCTTTTTTGTATAACCTGGCGGATAAGTATGAATGGTTTAGTCACGGCATGATTGCTGACATGGTGGCTATTTCAGAGTCTACCCCTGGTCCGTTAGGGGTAAACATGGCAACATACACAGGGTATCAATTTGGTGGGCCCCTGGGCAGTATTGTGGCCACAGTGGGGTTAGTATTTCCCTCTGTTGTAATCATCATATTAGTTTCCAAGTTTCTTGAGAAATTTCGCAATAATACCCATGTTGAGGAGGCATTCTATGTGCTTAGACCTACGGTAACGGGGTTGATTGGGGCTGCAGGATTTAGTGTGATCATTAGTAGTTTATTCCATGTCCATAAAATAGGAGAGCTATCACTAGATAATTTTTTTGGTCTGATTGGAATTAAGGAATGTATTTTGTTTGTAGTAATGTTATTGTTAACAAATAAATATAAAAAGCACCCAGTATTATATATTGCAATTGGGGCGGCAGTGGGAATCATATTTGCGTTTTGATGCGGAATGAAAGGCTTTTTCCATCCATATGATAGAGATATATGGAATAAGGAGGAAGGTCGTATGAGTCTATGGCTGGCGATTCCTGTGTATTGGGTGCTGCTGTGGGCAGCGAGTAGGTGGAAGAGAGCCTATCCGTTGCCTTTTCGCTTTTTGGAGGGAACTATTTTAGCTTACCTTTGTTTTATGTTTTTGCCTCCTGCTTTTTTAGAAGATTTTCTTTGGGCGGGTTTTGGAGCAATCACAGGCATTGTATTTGGCGTTTGGGCAGAGGAGAAGTATGACGAGTTTGAGTATGAAAAAGAGCTTCGCAGTATTGTAATATTTTCAGTAGCTTTTTTATTTGAAGCCCTTGCCCATGGCTCGTGGGCATTGCCCAGAAGTGTCATTGGCGGAACGGCATTGTACTGTGCTTGTGCAGGACTGTTTCCTGAAGGAAAGCCTTTTAAGGATGCCATACTGTCTGGTATGGGTGGGATTTTAGGATTTATTTTGGGAGTTGCCGTTTGTTTTACATAAAAGAGGGAAGGTTATTTGCAAAATGGGGAATGCTTTGTTATAGTTATAAAAAAGTTCCGAACACCAATTTTACAATAGAAAAAGGCATTCCTAAAGGAGGTTCTTTATGGGACAAATTGGGATAGAAAAAGAAACACTAAAAACAATGATTCGAGAAAATGTGAAAACCCTGTATCGAAAAAACCTTGAAACGGCTTCGGCGGAAGAAGTTTATCACGGGGCAGTTTTCACTCTAAGGGATTTGATTACAGATAAGTGGATTAAAACCCATGATACTTACTATGAACAGGATGTGAAGGCTGTATATTACCTTTCCATGGAGTTTTTGATGGGGCGATTTTTTGGAAACGCCTTAATCAATATGGGAATGAGTATGGAAATTAAAGAAGTATTTGATGATTTGGGCATTGACTTTAATATGGTGGAGAATGCCGAGCCTGATCCCGGTCTTGGAAACGGCGGTTTAGGTCGTTTGGCAGCGTGCTTTTTAGATTCTTTATCCACTTTAGAGTTACCTGCCTATGGTTGTGGCATTCGCTATCATTATGGAATTTTTGAACAACGGCTGGAAAATGGGTATCAGGTGGAAGCCCCCGATAACTGGCTGGAGGATGGAGACCCTTGGGGAATCCGCAGAAATGAATATGCCGTTGAAGTAAAGTTTGGTGGGCATGTGCGGGCAGTACCCAAAGAGAATGGAGGATATGGCTTTGTGCAAGAGGGGTATCACTCTGTTATGGCCATACCTTATGACTATCCTGTTTTGGGATATGGTAATAATACAGTGAATACCTTACGTTTGTGGGATGCTCAGGCAAAAAACAGAATTGATTTGAAGTCCTTTAACGAAGGTAACTACCAAAAAGCTGCAGAGGAGGAAACTTTGGCAAAAACCCTTACGAATGTGCTTTATCCCGCAGATGAGCACTATCAGGGCAAGGAGCTGAGACTTCGCCAACAGTATTTCTTTATCTCTGCCACAGTGCAGCGAGTGATTGAACGATTTAAAGATAGGCACTCTGATTTTAAATTATTGCCTGAAAAAGTGGCTTTTCAGCTAAATGATACTCACCCCAGCATTGCGGTGGCGGAGTTAATGCGAGTTTTGGTGGACGAAAATGATTTGCCTTGGGAGCAGGCTTGGGACATTACAAGAAAGGTATGTGCCTATACCAACCATACCATTATGTCGGAAGCCTTGGAGAAATGGCCCCTTGACTTATTTAGCCGTTTACTTCCTCGAATTTATCAAATTGTTGAGGAAATCAACCGTCGTTTTTGTATTGAACTGACACAACGGTATGGGAACAATCCAGAAAAGATTCGCCGACTTGCAATCATTGCCGATGGGCAGATTCGCATGGCCTATATGGCCATTGTGGGGAGTCATTCGGTAAATGGTGTGGCGGCACTTCATACGGAAATTTTAAAGAATCAGGAACTAAAGAGTTTCTACCAGCTTTATCCTGAGAAGTTTAACAATAAAACCAATGGGATTACCCAAAGAAGATGGTTACTACACGCAAACCCTAAACTGGCTGAATTGGTAACGAAAAAGATTGGTGACGGTTGGATTACTGATTTATCCCAGATAGAAGGGATTTTACCCTTTGCTGAGGATGGGGATTTTCGGGAACGCTTTATGGAGATTAAGCGGGAGAACAAAGTATCCTTGGCCAAGTATATTAAATCTACAAAGGGGATTGATATAAACCCAGACAGTATTTTTGATATTCAGGTGAAGAGGCTTCATGAATATAAGCGTCAGCTTTTGAATGTGTTGCACATTATTGGGCTTTACAATCGCTTGAAAATGAACCCTGGCTTGGATATGGTGCCTAGAACCTTTATATTTGGTGCAAAGGCGGCGGCAGGGTATCATCGGGCAAAGCTAATTATTAAGTTAATTAACAGCGTGGCAGAGGTTGTAAACAACGATGAATCTATTTATGGCAAAATTAAAGTTGTATTTTTGGAGAACTATCGGGTTTCTTTGGCAGAGCGATTGATTCCAGCGGCGGATGTTAGTGAGCAAATTTCTACGGCAGGGAAAGAGGCCTCTGGTACAGGTAATATGAAGTTTATGCTAAATGGGGCTTTGACTGTGGGAACCATGGACGGAGCAAACGTTGAAATTTTTGATGAAGTTGGAGAAGAGAACATCTTTATTTTTGGTATGAGTGCAGAAGAAGTACAGGATAAGTATAATGGGGTTTATGACCCTTGGAGTGTATATAACATGAATCAAGAGGTTCGTATGGCAATGACTGCCCTCATTAACGGAACATTTGATGAAGATACCCAACTTTTCCGAGAGTTATATGATGCACTATTAAATGGATATGGCGGAAGTCGAGCCGATGAGTATTTTGTTTTAGAGGATTACGCTGACTATGGCCGTGCACAATGGGCGGTGGACTATGCCTATCGGGACAAAGAGAGATGGGCGAAAATGGCTATTTATAATGTGGCTAAAAGTGGAAAATTCTCCAGTGACCGAACCATTCAACAGTATGCAGAGGAGATTTGGAACCTTCCTCCCATTCATATTGACTTTTAAGCTTAAGAACTCCTTCTTTAAAGAGGGAGTTCTTTTTTTGAAAAAAGTTTAAACGAAGGAAAATAATTCAATAAGTATAGCATTGCAAAGATTGCTATTATAATCAAATAAGTAGCTTGTCATATAAAAAGAAATCCTGTAGAATTAGCGTGAAACAGTAGCAAAAACCAAGAGATAAAGAAGAGGAGAAGGGAAGCATGATTCAAAAAACAAAGAAATTTCCGTTGGCAATCTGGATTTTTATGGGCTTGATATTAGGTATTTTAGCAGGTATTGCCTTAATGAAAACGCCAGAAATTGCAGTACAGTACATTAAGCCCTTTGGAACACTATTTTTGAACTTAGTTAAGTTTATTGTTGTACCAATTGTACTGTTCTCAATTATGTCGGGTGTCATTTCCATGAAGGACATCCGTAAAGTAGGCAAGATTGGGATTAGGACAGTCGTTTTTTATATGACTACCACTGCCATTGCTGTAGTAATAGGTTTGACTTTTGCCAATGTATTCAAAGGAACATTTGGGCAGATTTCCACCAGTGGTCTGGAATACACAGCAAAGGAAGCACCGGGGTTTATAACAACAATCATTAATATTTTCCCCAGCAACATTATTGATCCCATGAGTGATGCAAATATGTTGCAGGTAATTGTAACTGCATTATTCTTTGGATTTGCGGTCATTACGGTGGGGGAGAAAGGAAAAGCATTTGCCGACTTTGTTGAAAGTGCCAATGCTGTATCTATGATTATTATGGATACCATTATCAAGTTTAGCCCTGTTGGGGTTTTTTGCTTGATCACACCAGTGGTTGCGGAAAATGGTGCCTCTATTTTAGGGAATTTGTTGACAGTCCTTGTTGTTGCATATGGTGCGTACTTTATCCACATGGCTGTGGTATATTCTGTGGCCATAAAAGCATTTGCACAAATGAGCCCTTTGAAGTTTTTTAGTGGCATGATGCCTGCAATTATGATGGCATTCTCCAGTGCATCCTCCGTAGGTACTCTGCCTTTAAACCTAGAGTGTACAGAGAAAATGGGTGCCAAAAAAGACGTGGCCAGCTTTGTATTGCCTTTGGGGGCTACAATTAATATGGATGGTACGGCAATTTATCAAGGGGTTTGTGCTATTTTTATTGCTTCTTGCTTTGGCATTGATTTAACGTTATCACAGCAGATTGCAATCATCTTAACTGCTACGCTGGCATCCATCGGTACAGCTGGTGTTCCGGGAGCAGGAATGATTATGTTGGCCATGGTATTACAAAGTGTGAATCTTCCTATTGAAGGGATTGCTTTAGTGGCAGGTATAGATCGCATTTTTGATATGGGAAGAACGGTTGTGAACATTACAGGAGATGCTGCTTGTACTTTAATTGTATCTAAGGCAGAAGATAAAAACGGTTAAACAGTTTCAGAAGCCTTGCAATTGATGAAAGACGGCAACCATATTAGAAATGGTACCGTCTTTATAACTTATGAAGGACTTATATAGAAGGCTGCATTATATTGGGAAAAATTGTATAATTACAAAATAAAATACAATAAAATACCAAGAGAAGTATTGAAAAAAAAGCGGCTTTGTGCTATAGTTGAATTTGCAAAACAAAGAAGGAGGGAATGTATTATGAAACACAAATTGAGCAAAGGTTGGATTGTAGCAGTATGCTTAGGCCTCGCAATGGCTTTTAGTGGTTGTGGCAATTCAGGCGAAACACCAGCTGAAGAAGCACCTGCTGTACAGGAAGAAGTTCAGGAGGATGCACAGACTGAAGCTACAGATGCAGAAGTAACTGAAGAGGCTACTGGTGCAGAAGTAACTGAAGAAGCTACAGAAGCTACAGATGCAGAAGTAACTGAAGAAGCTACAGATGCACCTGCTGAAGAAGCAGCAGCTGAATAAAACCTACATAAGGCACCCCGTTTTGGGATGCCTTATATTTTTGCACTTTTCTATAGAAGAAGGGCGGAAAAAAGGGGAAATTAAAGAAAAATAAAAAAAAATTAAAAAAGCTGTTGACAAGCCTTTGAAATCGTGTATAATAGAACAAGTCACTGAGAAATGCAGTTGAACACAGCGAGAAAAAAGCAGCCTTACAAGTAAATACTCCGAAGAAAAAAGTTGGAAAAACTTCGAAGAAAAGCTTGACAAGCTAAAGTGATTATGATAAGATAATCTTCGCTGACAACGAAAAAACGACAGCGACAAAGAGATAAATTGATCCTTGAAAACTAAACAGTAGAATACAAACACACAACCCATAGTCAATTCAAAAAGCTATAAGCTTTTAAGAGACAAAAGAGTTTGCTGGTTTCGAAAAAACCAGATAGTAGCCAGATTATACTGGTTAGGACAAAACTTTAATATAAGAGTTTGATCCTGGCTCAGGATGAACGCTGGCGGCGTGCTTAACACATGCAAGTCGAGCGGAGAAATTTAAAATGAGAGCTTCGGCAGGATTTTTAAGTATCTTAGCGGCGGACGGGTGAGTAACGTGTGGGCAACCTGCCCTGTACTGTGGAATAATCACTGGAAACGGTGACTAATACCGCATGTCATCACGAGGGGGCATCCCCTTGTGAGAAAAGGATTTATTCGGTACAGGATGGGCCCGCATCTGATTAGCTAGTTGGTGAGATAAAAGCTCACCAAGGCAACGATCAGTAGCCGACCTGAGAGGGTGATCGGCCACATTGGGACTGAGACACGGCCCAAACTCCTACGGGAGGCAGCAGTGGGGAATATTGCACAATGGGCGAAAGCCTGATGCAGCAACGCCGCGTGAAGGATGAAGGGTTTCGGCTCGTAAACTTCTATCAATAGGGACGAAAAAAATGACGGTACCTAAATAAGAAGCCCCGGCTAACTACGTGCCAGCAGCCGCGGTAATACGTAGGGGGCAAGCGTTATCCGGAATTACTGGGTGTAAAGGGAGAGTAGGCGGCATGGTAAGTTAGATGTGAAAGCCCGGGGCTTAACCTCGGGATTGCATTTAAAACTATCAAGCTAGAGTACAGGAGAGGTAAGTGGAATTCCTAGTGTAGCGGTGAAATGCGTAGATATTAGGAAGAACACCAGTGGCGAAGGCGACTTACTGGACTGAAACTGACGCTGAGGCTCGAAAGCGTGGGGAGCGAACAGGATTAGATACCCTGGTAGTCCACGCCGTAAACGATGAGTGCTAGGTGTTGGGGGGGAACCCTCGGTGCCGCAGCTAACGCAATAAGCACTCCACCTGGGGAGTACGATCGCAAGATTGAAACTCAAAGGAATTGACGGGGGCCCGCACAAGCGGTGGAGCATGTGGTTTAATTCGAAGCAACGCGAAGAACCTTACCAAGGCTTGACATCCCTCTGACCGCACTAGAGATAGTGCTTCTCTTCGGAGCAGGGGTGACAGGTGGTGCATGGTTGTCGTCAGCTCGTGTCGTGAGATGTTGGGTTAAGTCCCGCAACGAGCGCAACCCCTATTCTTAGTAGCCATCATTCAGTTGGGCACTCTAAGGAGACTGCCGTGGATAACACGGAGGAAGGTGGGGATGACGTCAAATCATCATGCCCCTTATGTCTTGGGCTACACACGTGCTACAATGGCTGGTAACAAAGTGAAGCAAAACGGCGACGTCAAGCAAATCACAAAAACCCAGTCCCAGTTCGGATTGTAGTCTGCAACTCGACTACATGAAGCTGGAATCGCTAGTAATCGCGAATCAGAATGTCGCGGTGAATACGTTCCCGGGCCTTGTACACACCGCCCGTCACACCATGGGAGTTGGAAGCACCCGAAGTCGGTGACCTAACCGTAAGGAAGGAACCGCCGAAGGTGATATCAGCGACTGGGGTGAAGTCGTAACAAGGTAGCCGTATCGGAAGGTGCGGCTGGATCACCTCCTTTCTATGGAGTATTGGTTGTGAAGTAATCTACTGTTTGGTTTTGAAGGATCAAACCTTCAAACACACAAATCTTCGGTGATGATGCGCTTAGGGGACACACCCGTTCCCATACCGAACACGTCGGTTAAGACCTAAGCGGTCGATGATACTTGGCGGGCAGCTGCCTGGGAAAGTAGATGGTTGCCGGAGTCCTATGGGCTCATAGCTCAGCCGGTTAGAGCGCACGCCTGATAAGCGTGAGGTCGGTGGTTCGAGTCCACTTGAGCCCATTTTGTGTGGTTTAAATAGAATAAGGGGAATTAGCTCAGCTGGGAGAGCACCTGCCTTGCAAGCAGGGGGTCACGAGTTCGAATCTCGTATTCTCCACTTACCGACTCCAATGGGTCGGGATGCACCTTGAAAACTGAATACAAGAAAAAATAGAGTCAATCGAGAAATAAATAAATTTCTTTAGAAATAATAAAGTAGTTTTTTCATTGCAATGCAATGAAAACCGATTTTATCTTTGATTTTATGCAGCTTTTACATTTTTACAAATGTGAGGTGGCAGCATTTAAAACATCAAAGAAAAAATCTAACGAAGTTAGCAGACGATGCTAACAAAAAACCGTAGTATCGCTACTACGAAACATTCCAAAGAACAAGCTATAGATTTTGACTTGATGAGAAGAGGGTCAAAGCAATAAGGAAGTTTTTTCATTACTTCGTAATGAAAACCGATTTTTGTTTTGATTTCGCACTGCTCTTACATTTCTACGAAATGTTAGGTCGCAGTACTTAAAACATCAATACAAAAATCTAATGAACTGGTCAAGCAAGAAAGAGCACAAGGAGAATGCCTTGGCACTAGGAGCCGATGAAAGACGTGATAAGCTGCGATAAGCTTCGGGGAGGCGCAAATAGCCATCGATCCGGAGATTTCTGAATGGGGAAACCTACTTGAGCAAACCTCAAGTATCCGTAGGTGAATACATAGCCTGCGGAAGGGAACGCTGTGAACTGAAACATCTAAGTAGCAGCAGGAGGAGAAAGAAAACTCGATTTCCTTAGTAGCGGCGAGCGAACGGGAAACAGGCCAAACCGAAGGACCTAGTTCTTCGGGGTTGCGGACTGTATAAGGCATTGGCAAGAGATAGTCGAAGTGTTTTGGGAAAGCACACCAAAGAAGGTGAAAGTCCAGTAGACGAAATTTCGAGCCAGCTGACAGTATCCAGAGTACCACGGGACACGAGAAACCCTGTGGGAAGCCGGGGGGACCACCCCCCAAGCCTAAATACTCCCTAGTGACCGATAGTGAAGTAGTACTGTGAAGGAAAGGTGAAAAGAACCCCGGGAGGGGAGTGAAAGAGAACCTGAAACCTTGTGCTTACAAACAGTCAGAGGGCTTTGTGCCTGATGGCGTACTTTTTGTAGAACGGTCCGGCGAGTTACTAATGCCAGCGAGGTTAAGTGGTTAGAAGCCACGGAGCCGAAGGGAAACCAAGTCTGAATAGGGCGTATAGTTAGTATTAGTAGACCCGAAACCGGGTGACCTATCCATGTCCAGGTTGAAGGAGCCGTAAAAGGCTTTGGAGGACCGAACACACATCTGTTGAAAAAGGTGGTGATGAGGTGTGGATAGCGGAGAAATTCCAATCGAACTCGGAGATAGCTGGTTCTCCTCGAAATAGCTTTAGGGCTAGCCTCGAGAGGAGTCTAACGGAGGTAAAGCACTGAACTGACGCGGGGCCCAAAAAGGTTACCAACTCATATCAAACTAAGAATGCCGTAGAGATACCCTCGGGAGTCAGTCTATGTGAGATAAGTCGCATGGACAAAAGGGAAAGAGCCCAGACCGACAGCTAAGGTCCCAAAGTACGTGTTAAGTGGAAAAGGATGTGGGATTTCATAGACAACTAGGATGTTGGCTTAGAAGCAGCCACTCATTTAAAGAGTGCGTAACAGCTCACTAGTCGAGAAAACCTGCGCCGAAAATGTAACGGGGCTAAAACACGTCACCGAAGCTACGGATTGACAACTTAAGTGTTGTCAGTGGTAGAGGAGCATCCTGCAAGGATGAAGCCAAAGCGAGAGCAATGGTGGACGAAACAGGAGAGAGAATGCCGGAATGAGTAGCGAGATATATGTGAGAAACATATAGGCCGAATATCTAAGGTTTCCTGAGTAAAGCTAATCTTCTCAGGGTTAGTCGGGGCCTAAGGCGAGGACGAAAGTCGTAGTCGATGGACAACAGGTTGATATTCCTGTACTACGTATAATCAGAACTGTGGGGACGCAGGAGGATAGGGAAACCGGGGAATGGAAAAACCCGGTCAAGCATAAAGCCAAGGGAGATAGGCAAATCCGTCTCTTGATGGTGAAATGTGATGAGGACTGAACAAAAGTAGGGAAGTTTCCGAATCCACACTGCCGAGAAAAGCCGCTATTGTATTATACGTACCCGTACCGTAAACCGACACAGGTAGATGAGGAGAAAATCCACAGGCCGACGGGAGAAGTGTTGTTAAGGAACTCGGCAAAATGACCCCGTAACTTAGGGATAAGGGGAGCCACGCAAGTGGCCGCAGAAAAGAGGCTCAAGCGACTGTTTAGCAAAAACATAGGTCTATGCGAAACCGTAAGGTGATGTATATGGGCTGACACCTGCCCGGTGCTGGAAGGTTAAAAGGAGAGGTTAGCGTAAGCGAAGCTTTGAATTCAAGCCCCAGTAAACGGCGGCCGTAACTATAACGGTCCTAAGGTAGCGAAATTCCTTGTCAGGTAAGTTCTGACCCGCACGAAAGGTGTAACGATTTGAGCACTGTCTCGACAACACGCCCGGTGAAATTGAAGAACCAGTGAAGATACTGGTTACCCGCAACAGGACGGAAAGACCCCATGGAGCTTTACTGCAGCCTGATACTGGGATTCGATGATATATGTACAGGATAGGAGGGAGGCTATGAAGCCAGGACGCTAGTCTTGGTGGAGCCGCCGGTGGGATACCTCTCTTATGTCATTGAATTTCTAACTAATGCCCGTGATCCGGGTATAGGACAATGTCAGGCGGGCAGTTTGACTGGGGCGGTCGCCTCCTAAAAGGTAACGGAGGCGCTCGAAGGTCACCTCAGAATGATTGGAAACCATTCAAAGAGTGTAAAGGCAAAAGGTGGCTTGACTGCGACAGCGACGGCTGGAGCAGGTACGAAAGTAGGACTTAGTGATCCGGTGGTAATAAGTGGGAATGCCATCGCTCAACGGATAAAAGCTACCCTGGGGATAACAGGCTTATCTCCCCCAAGAGTTCACATCGACGGGGAGGTTTGGCACCTCGATGTCGGCTCATCGCATCCTGGGGCTGTAGTCGGTCCCAAGGGTTGGGCTGTTCGCCCATTAAAGCGGTACGCGAGCTGGGTTCAGAACGTCGTGAGACAGTTCGGTCCCTATCCGTTGTGGGCGCTGGAAATTTGAGAGGAGCTGTCCTTAGTACGAGAGGACCGGGATGGACGTACCTCTGGTGTACCGGTTGCAGACCAACTGCACAGCCGGGTAGCTATGTATGGAACGGATAAACGCTGAAGGCATCTAAGCGTGAAGCCGCCCTCAAGATAAGATTTCCCATTCTTCGGAAGTAAGGTCCCTTGAAGATAACGAGGTAGATAGGTTGGAGGTGTAAGCACGGCAACGTGTTCAGCTGACCAATACTAATAGACCGAGGGCTTGACCAATAAATCGATTGATGATATAATTCTTGTGTTCAGTTTTGAAGGTGTATTAATAATTTGCGAGATACCTTTATAGGGGTATAGTTCAGTCGGTAGAACGTTGGTCTCCAAAACCAAATGTCGAGGGTTCGAGTCCTTCTGCCCCTGCCATTTTCATAAAATGTCCAGCGCCATATTTTAATATGGCTCAGTAGCTCAGTTGGTTAGAGCGCCGGCCTGTCACGCCGGAGGTCGTGGGTTCGAGTCCCATCTGAGTCGTTTATGGGAGTTTAGCTCAGCTGGGAGAGCATCTGCCTTACAAGCAGAGGGTCACAGGTTCGAGCCCTGTAACTCCCATTTTAAACCACTTCTTAAATTAAGAAGTGGTTTTTACTATATTTGATTACTTTTTAGAACATATAATAGATAATGGGGGATAGATGATGCAGTCGAACTGTGAGACATGTATGAATTTTTGTTATGATGAAGAAAATGATGAACACTACTGCCAGGTGAACTTAGATGAAGACGAGATGGAAAGATTTATAAGGGACGAACATAAGGATTGTCCTTATTATCGTTTAGAGGATGAATACAAAACAGTACGTAAGCAAATGTGAGGTGACGTAGAATGTTGTTAGAATGGTTAGACTTTGAGTTTTCGGTTGTAAAATGGACCAGTCAGCGGGAAATGGAAGATTTAGGGCTGTATACCTTCTGGTCTAGAACAGATGACGAACTATCCTTGGTTTGTCCTACAGGTTGTTTACCAAAGGATATTGAAGAGTATGAAAATGGATGGGTTGCTTTTCGTGTTGTTGGGAAAATGGATTTTTCTGTAGTGGGAATCCTTGCAGACATATCCAAATGTTTGGCGGAAATAAAAATAAGTATATTTGCTATATCCACGTTTAATACGGACTATATTCTAATCAAGCGAGAAGGTGTTCTTTTAGCGCAAGAAGCTCTAGAGGCAAACGGCTGGAAATTTCAGAATAAAAAAGAATAAAAAAAATGGTGGAGGCTTAAACAGCCCCCACCATTTTTTATTGTGCTTAAGCTCCAATAAACCACCAGCTCTGCTGGTGGAGTGAAATGCTTATAGCAGTAGTAAACCTCCTTTGATAAGATTAAAGTGGTTCCCCAACCGCTAAAAAATCAAAGGAGGTTTTGTCATGACTGACATAAAGAGTTTATCACATTCAAAGTGGAGATGTAAATATCATGTTGTATTTGCACCTAAGTACAGAAGGTTAGCGATTTATGGAAAGATAAAAGCTGATATAGAAATTATAAGAAAACTATGTAAACAAAAAGATGTAGAGATAGTTGAGGCACAAGCATGTAAAGACCATATACATATGCTAGTTGAGATACCACCAAGTTAAAGTGTTGCGGAGTTTATAGGTTTTTTAAAAGGAAAGAGTGCACGAATGATATTTGATAGACATACAAATCTGAAATATAAGTATGGAAATCGCCACTTTTGGTGTAGGGGGTATTATGTAGACACGGTAGGTGGAAATGAACGTGTAATAAAGGAGTATATAAAAAATCAGCTACAAGATGATATAATAGCAGACCAAATATCACTAAAAGAATATATTGACCCGTTTACGGGTGACAAGAATTAAAAGGGATAAAAGAAAGCCGCTTTAGCGGCTCCCTGAAAAAGTAATGCGGTTGGCGGAACATTCAATGCGTCTTAAGACGCTGTGCCAGTAAAAAGCCCTTCTAGGGCTAGTGCAAACCACGCGTTTAACGCATGGTTTTGATTGAGGATTATAGGAAAAATATAAGAACTAAGAGAACCCCTTTCCTTCTAAATAAACGGTAATCAGTGACAAGGTTAAGGCGAAAAGTAGAATGGATAGCCTTGTGGAAACAATACTGGGCATAAAATAGTCCACAATCTGCATTGCAATAAAACAGCTGCTAACATCAAAAAAAATATAGACTAAGCCATAGTTTTTTTGAGCCAGCCCAAGGCGAATCATAAATTGGGTTAGGAAGATTGCTAGAGATTCTAATGGAAGGCTAATAATACTTACGAGAATAAAAAATAATATCAATGTACCCACTGACTCGTACTGAAATCCAAACAAATGCATATAGACACCGCCAAACATAGCGATAATAGATACAACCCCAAGAATAAGCCCGCCGATGACTAGGTACCCTAAAAAAGGTACAATAAGGCGCTTCATTACTTTCCACATTCTATCAACCTCCCGTAAAAGATAGTTTAACTGAAAATCTTAATTTTATCAACAAAAACTCAAAAGCAGAACAAAAACTACTGCGGAATAATTTTCCATTGCATTTTCCTTGCTATTTTTGGAGAAACTTGTATAATTTTATATAGAGAGGTTAAATTTTGGATTTTTGGGTAAAATTTTGCATTGTGAGAGGTAATCGTTTTGTATGAAGTTATAAAAGATTGGGGAAACGTAGTTCTGCGAGCCGCAGTAATTTTAATTATATTATTTTTCTTATTTTGGCCTGTAAAATTGGAAGGAAGCTCTATGGATCCAACGTTAAATGACGGGGATATTGTTTGTATGAGTCGTTTTTCTGTACAGATGGGTTGGTATGAAAAAGGAGATATTGTAGTTTTTCAATACCATGACGATAAGGGTAAAGAAAAAACCGTTTTAAAACGGGTCATTGCGATAGAAGGTGACCATGTTCGTTTACTTACGGATGGTAGTGTTGAAGTAAACGGAGAGGTGCTGGAGGAGGATTATGTGGATGGTCCTACCAATGGGTTAGTGGACATGGTAATTCCATCAAATACGGTTTTTGTTTTGGGTGACAATAGAGACTTAAGCTTTGATAGTCGTCATATGGGCGTGATTTCTTGTAATGACTTAACGGGAAAAGTTATTTTACGTTGGTTTCCGTTACGCGAGATGAGAACATATTAAGGTATTTGGGTTATAAAGCCTCTTTTGTGGTTTATTCCTGAAAAAAATTTCCTTCTGCAGTTTAATTTTGCAGGAAAAATGAATAAAGAAATGAGAACCCCTTTGTGAATACTTATTTTAATGAGTTATGCACAAAGGGGTTTTTCAATTGATACAAATTTTCTTGTTCACCTGGACGAAAAAGAAGTAGATTTTTTCTCAGAAACCCTTCGGTTTTAGGAATACAATGGAAGGAAGTCAATATATTAATATATAGACAAAGGGTGGATGGTGACCGAGAAAAGGGAAAAGCCCGAAATCAGTGTCTGAAAACTGCCGCAAGAATAGCGAAGGAGGTTTTTTATGCCGATGGAATGGGAAAGAGAAAAAATCGTATTGAAACAGCAGGGTGGGAAGCAAGCTTCTCAGATCTTGCTGGAAGGAGATATCATCGCGCCTGACAGCAAGCCTGATGTAAATGAAGTATTGAGTTGCCATGGGAAAGTTAGAATGAAGGATGTTCGGGTTGGAGATGATCGAATCAGTGTCTCAGGTGATTTAGATCTTAACATTCTATATTGTTCCGACAAAGGAGAAGATGCTGTATATGCAATGTGTGCTAGCCTGCCGATTGAAGATGTAATTTATATGGATGGCCTGGAAAAGGATATGCAGGTGAAATTGACAACAGCACTAGAGCATTTGGATTGTCAAGTGATCAATGATAGAAAGTTGGGTGTAAAGGCTGTAATTGGGCTGACTGCAACTGCAGACCGTATACATAAAGTAGATGTAGTTGTTCCCAGTGAGGGCAATGGCATGGCCTTTTTGGAAGGCAAGCTTCGCATGGAAGAAGTAGTAGCTGAGAAAAAGGACAGGTTTACAATAAAAGAAGAGATTACTTTGCCACAGACGGCAGCAGCCCTAGGAGAAATCTTAAGTAGCGAATTCTCCTTGACTGATCAAGAAGTTCGTCCCATGGATGGGAAGGTAATGGTTCGTAGTAATTTAATGGTAGATATCCTATACACCGATGATCAAGGTACAGGTACTATTCATGTTTTAAGCGAAAAAATTCCTTTTAACGGGTATATTGAGGCAGAGGGAATAACGCCAAAAAGTACCGTCGATATGGACTTGAGTATTGATGAAACCTCTATTAAAACTGCCCTTGATGATGATGGTGAACCGAGGATTTTAGATGTTGATGTAACGATTTTGGGGGATATATCGGCATGGGATGTTTCCGAGAAGGAAGTGGTTACGGATGCCTACGCTCCAGGAATGGAAACGGAGGTTATGCGGGAAAATATAACATATCCTGCTTCTGTGGGTCGAGTAAAAAATCAATTCTCTTTAAAAGAGAAACTTACTTTGGATAAAGATGAACGGCCAATGCTGCAGGCTGGCAAAGCATGGGGAAGTCTTCTCATACAGGATGTGGAAGCAGAAGAGGATATGATTGAAGTAGATGGTGTTCTAACGGTAGAAATTTTATATTTCTGCCAAGAGGATGATCATGCTGTATGCATGGTGAAAAGGGGCATTCCCTTTAGCCAGAAAATAGAGATGAAGGGTGTTACTTCAGAGGATGAGGCTTCTGCAAGAGGGAGTGTGGAAGAAATGGACTTCCAAATTCTTTCTGATAAAGAAGGGGAGCTCTTTGCCTCTATCATGCTTGAAGTAGATGCAAAGAGGCAAGAAACGGCACAAGTTGTAACAGATATTCGTCTTAAGGATTGTGATAAATCACAGAAATTCTTGGCGGGTGCAGTCATTTATACAGTGCAACCCGGAGATAGCCTTTGGAAAATTGCAAAATGCTTTGATACTACCATTGAACGCATTTTGATGGTAAACGACATCGAAGATCCAAACAAAATTTATCCGGGTCAAAAGATTTTAATTATTAAAATGATTCATTGATGAGTATGAGAATCATTTGCTATGAGTCTCGTATAATATCTGATATTGTGTCAGACGGTTTCATAAGGTGCTGGGGGTTAATGAAAAACAAAGTAGAAACTGGCTTGTTCAGAAACAAAGAATTTTTTTACGTCTTTATAAAAAAGCGGACAATCGATGTTCGCTTTTTTTATTCCTCAAAAAACTTCAAAAAATATAAAAATAGCACTTTACTTTAGTGTGGTAATGTGGTAATATAATAAAGAATAAAGCGACAGGTTGGTCGTAAAAGTAGACAATATAAAAAAGGGGAAATGAAGAATGAAAAAATATTTAGCACTGTTCTTGACAATGGTAATGAGCGTTTCTGTATTAGCAGGCTGTGGCGGTGGCGATGCTGGGGCAAATGAGGCACCTGCGGCAGATAATACTGCAACTAAGGAGCGTACAAAATTAATTGTAGGTTTTGATGCAGAATATCCTCCTTACGGTTACCGTAACGAAGCAGGGGATTATGTAGGTTTTGACTTGGACTTGGCGGCAGAGGTTTGTGAACGTCGTGGCTGGGAGTTGGTAAAACAGCCTATCGACTGGGATGCCAAGGATATGGAGTTAAACAGCGGCTCTATCGACTGTATCTGGAATGGCTTTACAATGACAGGCAGAGAAGCAAATTATACTTTCTCTGATCCTTATGTTGATAACAGCATTGTATTTGTGGTAAAATCAGATTCAGGGATTAAAACAGAGGCTGATTTGGCAGACAAAGTTGTTATGACACAAGCGGACTCATCTGCATTGGCCGCTTTAACAAATGAAGAAGACAATGAAGAAAACCTGGCTTTGGCGGCGAGCTTTGCATCTTTGGAGCAGACTGCAGATTATAATACAGCATTTATGAATTTAGAAGCAGGTTCTATTGACGCCATTGCAGTAGATATCGGTGTGGCTCAGTATCAGTTATCTTCTCGTGGCGAAGGCTTTGAAATGATGGAAGAACCTCTTTCCACAGAACAGTATGCAATCGGCTTTAGATTGGACGATACCCAGCTGAGAGATCAGGTTCAGGAAACTTTATATGAAATGGTAGAAGATGGTACTTTTGATTCTATCGTAGCTAATTATAAAGATTACAATCTGGATCAGATGGTTTGCCTTGGCAAATAATTTTAATAAAGAATAAAGGGGTTAATGAAGCGTGCCGGAAATCCGGCACGCTTGTCCCGCTTTAAATGAATCATGTAAATAACTGGAAAGGACGGGACGTTTTTTATGGATATAGCCGAATATCTAAGTATTATACAGCAACTTGCAGGAGGTATGCTGGCAACGTTATTTATTTTCGTTTTGACATTGGTATTTTCTATGCCTTTGGGTCTTTTAGTGGCCTTTGGCCGTATGTCAAAATGGGCGCCTTTTGCTTTTTTGCTCCCTGAAGATAAATTTCAGGAAAAAGGTCTTCGTAAATGGATTGGAAACTTTAAGCCTATTCAATTTCTAGCAAAAGTCTACATTTCCATTTTGAGGGGTACACCCTTAATGTTACAGCTTTTGGTCGTTTATTTTGCACCATACTATATTTTTGGTGTGACCCTTAGCAAAAGCTACCGCTTTATGGCAGTCTTAATTGGTTTTTCCGTAAACTACGCTGCATACTTTGCAGAAATCTACCGTTCTGGTATTGAATCCATTCCCGTTGGCCAGTATGAAGCGGCTTCGGTTTTGGGATACAATAAATATCAAACCTTTTTCAAGATTGTTTTCCCTCAAATGGTGAAACGTATTTTACCTCCTGTTACCAACGAAATTATTACATTGGTAAAGGACACTGCTATGGCCTTTGTATTAAACTATACGGAAATGTTTACCTTGGCAAAGCAGATTGCAGCAGCCAAAACAACGATTATTCCCCTATTTATTGCAGGTGTATTCTACTTTATATTTAACTGGGTCGTTGCGTATGTAATGGAACGGGTGGAAAAATCCTTGAGTTATTATCGGTAAGGAGGGCAACAAAAATGAAGGTATTGGAAATAAACCACTGTAATAAAAAATTTGGTGACAACGAGGTATTGAAGGATATTTCTCTTTCTGTATCAGAAGGACAAGTTGTATCCATCATTGGACCTTCTGGATCGGGAAAGTCTACATTGTTACGTTGTGCCACTTTACTGGAGACCATGGACGGTGGCGATTTAATTTACTTAGGGAACCATGCTACAAAAGCGGATGGCACTGGAAAATCTATATATAGCGATGACAATAAGCTTAGAGAAATCAAAAAACACTTTGGCCTAGTATTCCAAAATTTTAATTTATTTCCCCACTATTCCGTTATGAGAAATATAACGGAACCACCAATTTTAATTGGAAAACGACCGAAGGATGAAGTATATGCTGAGGCGAGGGAACTTTTGGCGAAAATGGGTCTTTCTGATAAAGAGGACGCTTACCCTCATCAGCTTTCCGGTGGCCAGCAACAGCGTGTTTCCATAGCTCGTGCATTGGCAATGAAACCTGAAATTCTATTTTTTGATGAGCCCACTTCAGCCCTTGACCCAGAGTTGACAGGGGAAATCCTCAAGGTTATTAAGGATTTAGCGGCGGAACATATGACAATGGTCATTGTAACCCATGAAATGTCTTTTGCTAGAGATGTATCAAATCATATTATTTTTATGGATGGTGGAGTTATTGTAGAAGAAGGCGCACCGGAAGAGGTAATAAATAATCCCAAGCAGGAACGAACAAAAGCTTTTTTGGGACGCTTTCAACAGTAAAGGCGAGGTGCTTATGGAAATAGAATTTATTAAAACTAGCCCAACTCAAAACATGACCATTTTGGTGGAAACTGAAATTCCACCGGAAAATCAATTAGGGATCGCACAGAAGCTAATGGCGTATGATGGCGTTTACGGCGAGCAGACGGGCTTTATCCATGAGCCTGAGGATAAACGTGCTGCAAAGGCTTTGCGCATGATGGCAGGAGAATTTTGTGGAAATGCAACCATGTCCCTAGCTGCATGGCTGATGGAGCAAAAGCATATACCCTTGGGCGTGAAAGAAACAGTTTTGTTGGAAGTATCCGGTGCAAAAGAATTGATTTCTTGTGAAGTTCAAAAGAAACAGGACCAGGGGTATTATGGAAGGGTAGACATGCCTAAGCCTTTGTCTGTAGAGACAGAGACGTTTCAGCTGGGCAGGGCAGTTTATGAATTGCCCGTGGTGCGTTTTGAAGGGATATCCCATATTATTGTGAAGCGAGAGCTATGGGGAGAAGATGCCAAAAACATGGCGGAACAGGCGGCTTTTATGTGGGAGGAAAGAATGCCCGATGCTTTCGGGATAATCCTTTGGGATGAAAGAACAGAGCAGTTAGAACCACTTGTTTGCCTGAAGGGAGCTAGTTTAGTTTGGGAGAAAGGCTGCGGAAGCGGAACCTCTGCCATAGGCGCTTATTTGGCAATGCAAGCAGGAAAGGACATTTCTTTGCAGTGCAAGCAACCTGGAGGGGTAATGGGTGTTGAGGCAACTGTAAAAGAGGGGAAACTTACATCCTTGCAGATTTCTGGCTATATTTCTATTGTTGCCACAGGGAAGGCTTATATTTAAAAATAATACCATGGTTAAGGAATAGGGTGTTGCAATGAAAATTGTTTCACCTTTTTTATTTGGTAAAAAGTTTATTAAAAAATGAAAGGAAATACCAAAAACGGCATTTCCTTTTTATTATTTATCAAATATTTTTTTCAGCAGCTCAATGGAGTTGCTCGTAGAGGTTAACGCCTCTTGGTTACTCATTGAGGCAAGTTTTAGTTCCTCACGAACGATGGGGATATCTTTTGGCGCCTCAATGGAAATTTTCACTTTATCAGAGGTGATATCCTGTATTGTAATTTTAATATCATCGCCTATATATATGGATTGACCAGTTTTCCTCTGTAATACCAGCATATCAGCCCTCCTTATTTATAAGCTTTTGAAAGGGATACTTAAAAGGATAATCCGTATTATCCAAAACAATTTGCTTTGCTAATCTAGTTTCAGTATTCACGATGACAGGACACCTTAAGTTTGTGGTACTTTGTGGGACATCATCCTTTAGTACACAAATATTATATACCGCTAGATTATTTGTATCCTCTAACTTTAAATCTTTATAGTCTTCAGCCCCAAGGGGTACACTATAATCGGGAATAAAGTCATAGGGATTTATCATTACAAAGGCAATATTTCCATCATCTATACTTTGCAGACAAATGGGAGAACTGCTATTGTTTTCAAATCTGATTAGTATGAACTTTTTGAACTGTTCAAATCCAAAAAGGCCATTTTCAAACAAAATAACATCTTTATCACTAAATTCCATGTTAGAAAAATATTTTGTTACCAGTTCCATTTATTCACCTCGTTTAATTATGCTCTTAAATCGGTAGTAGGAACATACTCAGGGTCGGCACTTGGTGGCACATAGATAGGGCTGCCCACATATTCAATGACAACATCGGGTTGTTGTGTAATGGATATTTCGATATTCCCTGGTATAAACTCAAAGTTCCCGTTCATTACTTTCCATTCAAAGTTAAGTTTATCTAGTTCATACTGAATGGTTATTTCTGGGTCAGACCAATTCAACTCGGGTTTTGCAGTAGGGGTAAAGGCTAAGCCCACGTTTGTATTGACTTCCATTTTAGAACTTACGATTTTCCCAATCACATCTTCACCTATCTTCGCATTCAGAAACAATTTACCTTCCCGTGCATATGCTGCGGTAGCTTCGTAGGCCGCCATCTTACCTTTTTCAGCGGCATCTTTAATGCTTGTTCTGAGTGATGGATTTACAGAATTATAACACTCAAAAGAATCGATATCCAACCTGATTGGGTTGCTTTTAATTCTGAGACCTCCAGAATCTCTTGTAAGTTCTAGTTCAGCGTTTGAGTTTTTATATTCTAAGCGTGCATTATTAACCTTCATTTCAAAGGATAACGGTATTGTCGTAATTTTTAATAATGGTTCCACCGTACTCCGCCCCTCTCACTATATTTTTTTATCTCATAAAATCTATAAATGATTGACTCAAAATACTATTACCAACCTTTAGTGCAGCATTATATGCAAATTGTGCCCATGAATAACTTGTAATTGCTTCTGCCAAATTTACATGTTCAACTGAAACAATTTCTTCATTCAGTGTAATGCGGTTATCATCCAGACGATTTTTGGTAGACTCAAGGAAGTTGCTCTTTGTACCCAAAACAGTAACAAAGTCGGTGAGGTTACTTCTGGATTGGTCAAATTGCTTGGAAAGATCATTTAGCTTTTCTTTATCAACAGGATTTTTTTCCAACTCATCTGCAACTTCGCCTAGTAGATTTACAATGTTTTGATCCATGCCATCCTTTTGTCCAAAACCAAGGGGGCTAAGGCCGGAAAAAGCAGTATTAAAGGCACTATTGCCAACAACACTTCCCCCACTAAAAGACATACCAAAACCTAAATCTACAAGGATTTCCTCCCCAACCATATCTTTTAATTTGGCTTGCACATCAGGGTCGGTGCTAGAAACATCAAGGCCAAAGTACTGAAGCTTTCCATCAACCAGTTCAAAGGGGACAGAGTCCGTTGTTTCACCCCCAAAAAGAAAGGTTTCACCAAGTTTTGAGTTTGCAGACATTACCAGGGATTCCTGCATTTTTCTAAGACTGGTTGCAATCGTTTTTCGTTGTTCTTCGCTTGCGGTTCCATTGATGCCTTCCAAAATAAGTGCGTTAGCCCCTTTGGCAATTTCAGTCATTTGCATTGCGCTGCTCTCAGCGGCGTCAAAGTGAGAAATTACGCTTTGAACATTATCAAGGTAATTATCATTATCCAGATATTCTTTTCTTAGCTTATAAGCTTTTGCCGCCGATGCGGGGTCTTCGGAAACCTTGTTGAAATTTCTTTTTGTCATTACCCGATTTCTTGCACTATCCAATTCCACGGCTGATTTTGAAAGATTTGTTTGGTAATTTCGTAAAACCTGATTGGTTGTGATTCTCATTTAAAGCAACTCCTTTTCATTATCTACCTACAATACCCATTTTGTTGATTACGGTGTCTAATGCTTCATCCAAGGTAGTCATTAATCTTGCTGCTGCTGCGTAGGATTTTTGATATCTCAATAAGTTCATACCTTCCTCGTCAAGGCTCACCCCAGAGATAGCGTCCTTTGCATTGGAAATCTCCTTGGCAACGGATACATGGTTGTCTAGTAGGGTTCCTGTGGACTTAATATCAATACCCAAAGTGGAGTTAAGGCTGGAAATAAACTCATTGAAAGAACCTTTAAACAATGTAATATCATCGGAGGGATCAGGAAGTGTTCCGCCGTAGATAAATTCTTGGTCAGCTTGCATTGCCGAGATCATTTTCAAAATATTATCGTTTGCTCCCGAAGGGGGAGTGCTTCCATCTGACGTGACAGAGGCCGTGATACCATATTTAGAATTAGCCCATCCAGAAGCGATACAAATATTTTTTGCGTTAATTTGCCCTCCATCTGTTGAACCGAATAAATCGTGGAGGTCTGCTGGGGGTGTGCCAGCAGGAAGGCCAGCGTTATTTATATCGTTAAATGTGGTGGCCAATTTGTTTGCAAAAACATCAAGCATCTGCTGGTAATAACCAATACCTCTAAAGGAGTTGGTGTCTCCGTCAAATTCGCCAGACTTGTTTAATAGCTCCAAAGAAGCTTTTAAGGAACCTGTGGTCAGTTCACTGAAAATATTTTCACCAATTGTGTTACCAGTGGCATCTTTAATAGGATTACCGTTGCTATCAACGATATTTAGCTGTGTTGTTCCATTGGGAATTTCAAAGTTCACATGACCTGCATGATCTAAGAGATTGATTGTTTTATTTGCACCAACAAAATCAATTTGTAGCTCGTCAATGGTTAAATTTTCTGAAATTTTAGTGGGAACATATTTTACGTCTATTTTTACGTAACTAGCCAATTCGTCGATCAGGACATTTCTTTGATCAATAAGTTCTAGGGCAGGGTTTCCGTTCACTTGACCATCTTTAATTGACTTATTTAACTCTGCAATGTTTGAGAGGATATTGTTGACTTCAGGGATATCAACCTGAGTTAGGTTATACTCCTGATTTTCACGAACGGTTTCCAATTGTTTCGCACATTGGTTTATAAATTTTGTTAAAGAGTCCGCAGAGGATTTTACCATGTTTTCAAATTCCTTGCTGCTTACATTTGTAGAAAGTTTTTGCAACATTTTCATCATGTCGCCAAGTTGCGACTGAATACCATCTTTGGCAACCTCATCTAAAATGGATTCAATTTCTTTAAGACCAGCTAGTTTTACGTCGGCTTCCCCCACCTTGCCAATTTCGTTTCGGAATCGAATGTCTAGATAGGGGTCTCTTACTTGAGAAATCCCCGTAACTAAAACGCCATGGCCTACGTTAACCCCTGTGGCATAGCGGCCAGCATTTTTCAAGTTTAGACTGATTTGATCCACTACCTGTCTTGTATATCCTGTTGTATTAATATTTGAAATATTTTGACCCGTTACATTGAGTCCATATTGGCTTGCACGTAGTCCTAATTGGGCAGTTGTAAACCCAGCAAATGTTGAACGCATTCAATTTCCCCCTTTGGTGATTTATGAAGTGATTAAGCAAATATATTTTTCAAATTACTCCCAGAGGGTCCTTGCTTTCCTTCGTTGTCTGGGTTTATGTTTAATTTGCTAATGGCTGCATTGATGGTGTGTAGGTTGACGTCAATGGCGGTTTTTACACTATTGTTGATTGCAGTAAATTCATTGGTTGTTTGCTGAAGGGTGGTATAGAGCTTTTGGCTTTCTTCTTTTTGCTCCGTTGGTAACAAGGGAATCATTTCTTTGAAAGTAAGATTTTCAAAGCCCAAGGCAGCTTGAATCTGCTCTCGCTTTTTGTCTAAGCCCTTTAACTTTAACACTTCAACCTGTTCGCTTTTAATGCAATTATTTAAAGCGTCTAAATCATTGGAAGTAACCGCTTTTAACTTGTCTTGCTCAATGATAGTCAGGTTTCTAAGAAGTTCGATTAAGCTTAAAACTATGGTGTTAAAATCTAAAATAGTGATCATTTTTTTTCATCCTTTTCTATACTACTGAAGCAACATTTTTTTTGCAATTTCATCAATATCGATTTTATATGTTCCTTCTGCGATTTGTTGTTTTAAGTTGGCTATTTTTTCTTCGGAACAAGGTGTATTGACTTCTGTGGAGATATTATTTTTAAGCTCGCTAACAAAGCGGCTTTCATCCGCTTTTTCAAATTTTGCACTTATAATTATTTCGTCGCAGTTTTTATTCCTGGCGGTAGCGTTTTGTGCAGGAATCTGCGTGGTTTTTTCTTTGTTTTTGTTGGTAGGCTGCAGATTAAAAAAACTATTTAAAGTAACCTTCATATAATTCTCCTTAATATTTATCAGATAATTATGTTCTTATATATATATCGGCAAGGACGGCAAAATAATAATATTTCTATTTTAAAAAATAAAAAAGCACACCTTAAAAAAGGTGTGCCAGCGGACTTAGGAAGTTCCCCACCTTTTTAGGTGGGGTGACACTTCTTATGTCAGTCCAATACCCAAAGTCATTGACTTAAAGCATTGACAGGTGTTTACGCAAAACATGGGGAATATTTTCACTTGAAGCTTCGATGGTTACAGCGCCAATGTTTTTTGCTTCCATGGGCATACCATACACAACGCAAGATTCCCTGCTTTGGCCTATGGTATAAGCCCCTTGTTTACGCATATTCAAAAGCCCCTGGGCTCCGTCCCTTCCCATTCCTGTCATAATAATGCCAACGGCATTTTTTTTTGCCACTTCCGCAACGGAATTAAACAACACATCAACGGATGGGCGGTGGCCGCTTACTTTATCTGCTTGAAAACATTTTACTACGAAGTTAGGACCCATTTTTGCAAGCCTCATGTGATAATCGCCGGGAGCAATGAGAACTAAGCCATTTTTCACGATATCTCCATCAACAGCTTCACGAACCTCCATTTTGCAAATGCGATTTAACCTTTCGGCATACATTTTTGTAAACCCAGGGGGCATATGCTGCACAACCAAAATGCCTGGGGTGTCTGGAGGCAAATCCTTGATGACAGAAATGGTCGCCTCTGTTCCACCCGTGGATGCACCAAGGGCGATGATTGTTGCGTTTGCCAACGGAGATGTTTTTATTGGCATGAAACTGTTTCTTGTCAGCGTCGAGACTGCACTTTTGCTTTTGTTTGTAGTTACCTTGGCACGGCTTGCAATGGTAATTTTTGATGCAAGCTCATTCATAAAAGATGAAATAGTATCTACTTTAGAAAGGTCAGGCTTTCTAACAAAATCCACTGCGCCTGCTGCCAACGCATCAAATACATTAATGCTGACGGATGAAACCAATACAACGGGAACAGGATGCTCAGGAAGGAGCTGTTTTAGGAATTCAATTCCGTTTAGTTTAGGCATTTCAACGTCAAGGGTAACAACATCAGGCTTTAGCTCCGGTATCTTTTCCTTTGCTTCAAAGGCATCTCTAGCATATCCCAAAACTTCGATATTGCTGAATTCAGCAAGTTTTTTTGTGAGTACTCCTCGGAAGAATAGCGAGTCATCTACGACTAATACCTTAATTTTTTTGTTCATTTAAAGCTACCTTTCTTTTTACATTTTAAATTTTTCGGTACGTAGCAGGCATGATATATTTATAATTTGAACTGTTCTTATTAATTGTTTCTGAAAGTCCAATAATAAGGTATCCGCCCGGTTTGGTAGAATTATAAAATCTATTTACCAAAGCATCTTTTGTGGGTTGGTTAAAATAAATCATTACATTTCGACAAAAAATTACATCAAATGGAATCTTAAATTGAATTGGATCCATAAGATTAAAGGTTTTAAAAATTACGTTTGCTTTTAATTCCGGTGTCACTTCATACTGATCAGTATTCCCAACACGCCTAAAATATTTACGTACCCATTCGCTGGGCATATCTTTTAAAGAGTCTTGGGGATATACGCCTTTTTGAGCTTGGAGCAAAACCTTTTGGGAAATATCTGTTGCCAAGACTCTAGTGTCCCACAAAGGTGCTTCTTTGCCTAAAAACTCTTTGATTAAAATGGAGAGGGTGTAGGGTTCTTGCCCCGTAGAGCATCCTGCACTCCAAATACTTAAGACCTTATCCTTTTTATTTTTTACGAGGGCAGGCAGTATCGTATGAGTGAAAAAATCAAAATGTACCTTCTCTCGCATAAAATACGTATAGTTCGTTGTAAGCTTATTTAACATTACCTCAATGTCTTTTTCCGAGGCTTTGGTAAGGATATAATCAACATATTCGGAAAAATCAGTAAATCCCATTGTAAAGAGGGTTGAGTTTAGCCGACCTTCAATTAACTGTTTTTTCTTAGAGAGATTTATCCCGTATTTTTTTTGGATGAAGGTATATAAACGGATAAAGTCTTCTTCTTTTAATATATTCATTCATGTACCACCTTATTTTATTTATTGCTAACTAACGCATCACAATCTAAGCAGAACATGATGCTGCCATCACTAAGATTTGTCATTCCACTAATGAAGTCAAGATTTTTAGAGGGTGGTTCAGACATCTTATTGGGTGCATTGATTACCTGTAAAACGGTATCAACCAAAATACCAATGGAAATCGAACCAATTTCTAAAATGATTACGCATAGTATAGAAGTATCTTCGCAAACAGGCTTGTTCATGATTTCCCGAATATCAATAATGGGAACAATCTGGCCTCTTAGGTTAATGATACCCTTTACGAATGTGGGAACCATAGGTAGAGGTGTGATGCTGGGATTTGTTATAATTTCTACTACGTTTTCGATGGGTATTCCATAGGTTAATTCTGCAGAGATAAAGGTGAGGTACTTGTTCACGTTATCATCTGCTTCTGTTACCATAAAATCCTCATCCATTATTTCAGAAAAATTATTTGACATATTCATTTTCACATTCCCCCTTATAACGAATTCATGAATGCTGTATGAAGACTAAGGGCATCCAAGATAATGCTAATATTACCATCGCCTAAAATGGTGCATCCTGCAACCCCAGAGTTTTTAATATTAAAACTATTGAGATATGTGGGCAAAGGTTTTACAACCACCTGTTGTTCCCCAATAAAGCTATCAACGAATAGGCAGTAGGATTTGTCGCTGGCTTCAACCCATACCAAAATGCCGTCTTCAATGTCAGTAATCTCTGTTTCAATATTATACAGGCTGTGTAAACGGATAATGGAATAATAGTTCCCCATACGTTCAATAATTTCATTGCCCAAAGAGTCAAGGATGACATCTTCACGCTCACACTTAAAGGACTGTCTGATATTTGTAATTGGCATCGTAAAGGTGGATTTACCAACGGCAATTTCCATACCATCAACAATTGCTAAAGTTAAAGGAATTTTTAGGGTAATGCAAGTGCCTTCGCCCAGTTCGCTGTCAATAGAAACAATGCCACCAACTTTTTCAATGTTTTGTTTTACTACGTCCATGCCAACACCACGTCCTGAATACTCAGTAACGGCTTCATTGGTAGAAAAACCGGCGGCAAGGAGAAGGGAAAGGGCTTCTTTTTTTGTATATTCACTTTCTGGCTTTGTCAATATGCCGTTGCGTTTTGCCTTTTCCATTACTTTTTCCGTATCAACGCCAGCACCATCATCGGATATGGTGATAATGATATCACTACCTGTATGTTTTGCTTCAAGAATAACTTCGCCCTGAGGGTCCTTGCCAGCGGCAATTCTGTCTTCTACACGGGCTTCGATACCATGGTCCATAGAGTTTCTAACAATATGGATTAAGGGGTCATTGATACTATCCACAATGGTTTTGTCCAATTCCGTGTTTTCACCGATAATGGTAAGACGAACGTCTTTATTTAAACTTTGCCCCATATCACGCACAATACGGTTCATTTTATTAAATACACCAGAGATAGGAACCATACGCATTGACATAGCAATATCTTGCAATTCATCAGTTAATTTTCTTAACTGTCTGGCAGACTTTGTGAAGTTATCCAGCTTAAGCCCCTTTAGGTCAGGAGATGATGTTACCATGGATTCAGTGATTACGATTTCACCAACAATCGCCATGAGTTTATCAAGCTTGGACAGGTTCACGCTAATAATGCTTTGCTTTGTCTGTTGATGGGAAGCGGCAGAACCGTTGTTTCCTTTATTTGCTTTGCTTTTGCTGGTAGCAACACTACTTCCAGCCTTCTCTTTGGAGGGAGCATCACTTTCGTTCCCTTTTTTTTGAGTATTTTCCAAAGCTGGGTTCAACATAACTTCAAAAGAGGCAATGTTGAGGGAATTCTTAATTGCAGCCACTGTAGAATCCACCAAATTTTCATCATCAAGGAAAATGAAAAAGCCGTTATCAATAATATAGTTGCAAGTTTCGGCGTTGGTTTCTACATCTTCGGGATAAAACTTAAATATGTTTCCAATTGCCTCAGCCACGGAGCTTTTTACCATAAACGCACGCAAATGTTCCATTCCACAACCATCATCAAATAGAATTTTAATGATATATGGTGAGGTTGTTGCAGGAATGGATTGCAAAGAAGCCTCGTTTTGTGGTACGTTGTGTTTGTCATCCGTTTTTGATACTACTGCACTTTCTGCTGGACTTGCTTCATTGGAGTTCAATTTTTCGATAAAAGTATTAATATCGGTTATAAAATTGTCGATATTATCAGTGATAGGTTCATTTTGTTCGATTTTCGCTACCTCTGTGCACATAAAGTCATTTGTTTTAAGTATTAAATCAAAAAGCTCTTTGCGCATGGGTTCCGAAAAGGTATTTGTTGTATTGTTCTGTCTAAAGATAAAGAAAAGGTCTTCAACTCTATGTGCTATTTTAGAAATAGAGTCGAATTCCATCATTGCAGAGGAACCTTTGATTGTATGCATAATGCGGAAAATTTCGTCAATATCTTCGGAAGAAAATGCTTTTGCTTTTTCTGCTTCAAGCATAATATTTTCCAACTGCTCAAGTAGAGAGTTTGTTTCGAAAAGATACATATCAATCATACTATCCATGCCGTTGTTCATTCATGAGCACCACCTTAGAAAAAAATAAGTTATACCATTTGGTTAATTATACTATATAATTTAATCGACAAAAAGATGTAAATCATAATAGTGAAAAGGAAAGGAAGTGAAATTATGTCAAATGTATTAAAAGTCTCTACCCCTGTTTCTGGATATGAGAATACCTCAAGAACCAATCCTATTTCCACAAATGACCCTAATATTAATAATGTAACGAATATAAATAAGGTTACAAGGCCCGACAGTAAGTCTGCCAATGCAGACTATCAGCAAAATAACTTCGTACAATATCAAAACTCCAATTATGAGGGGTTTTTAAAAATATTAAAAGAAATGCCTTCTACAACGGAGCTTATGGCGGATTTGATGTTTGTAAAAATGGGGAATTTGGTAAGCTCGGGTCTTGGTGAAAACTTTGCCCAAGAAATATCAGAGTTTTTAGAGATGATGAAGTTCTCCAAGGAAGAGCTCCAAGGCTTTTTCAAAAATCAAGCAGGAGAGGCCACAAAGTTTGGCGGAGCTTTTTTCGACTTTTTACGCAATGTCCTTTCTGAGTCAAATTCTTCCGACTTAAATGCCAGAGTTTTAGATTTATTGAAAAAATATAACGACTTTACAGGGAGTAAGCATGTTTTGAATAACATTTTTATTGACCTTTCAAACTTGTTAAAAAACATGCCCAAAAGTTACTCAGAGCAGTTACTAGAAATTGTGGGACGGCTGGATGAAAATGCAAAGCCTGGGGATGTAACTAAAAACTTGGAAATCTTAAAAAAAGAGATTATTCCCTATTTATCAAAATATATTAAATATACAAACGATTTTGGGCGGGTCAGGGATTTGATTTCATCTCTTACTCTAAACATTGCTCGTTACGAAAATGGAAATAAAAATGGATTTATTGATGCATTTGAGGGATTAATGAACTATAATGTAATAAAGGATAAACTTGGGAATATAGATCCTGAAAAGTTTGCCAATGTTTTAATACAAAAATTCTCGGAGGAATCCAGGGGAAATGAATTTAACCAGAAACTAATCAACATTTTAGAAAGAGGTATTCGGGGCGAGGCCGGCTACGAAAATATCGATGTATTTAAAGGCATCCTATCATCCATGCTCTTAAGTGAAAGCGTTTATGTACCATTACTGCATATCATGCTTCCACTAAATATTGATGGAAATATGATGTTTTCTGAGCTTTGGATTGATCCCGATGATGAGGAGGGAATACATGGAGAAAACGAAAGAAAGACAAAACTGTTAATTAAGTTCGACATAAAAGATGTAGGATTTTTTGATTTAATTTTAATGCACAAAAAAGGAAAGATAGATATGCAGGTTTTTTGCCCAGAAAAAATAATTGCCTTGGACAAGGGCATACGGGCAGGACTTACAGAAATATTGGAGAGAAACGGCTTTTCCATCGGTTCTATTTCCGTGGACAAAAGCAAGGCTCCCGTAAGCATATCTGAGGTTTTTCCGAAAATTTACGAAAGGAAAAATACTGTAAATGTCAAGATATAAGGATAAGATTGGTAAAAAGGCAGTGGCCTTAAAATATGACAACGATCAGATTGCGCCAGTTATCGTAGCGGCAGGTATGGGACATATGGCTGAGAAAATTGTGGAGGTTGCATCTGATAATAGTATTCCAGTGTATGAAGATTCATCTTTGGCAACGATTTTATCCAGACTTGAATTAGGTGCTGAGGTTCCCGAGGAGCTATATAAAGCAATCGTTGACATCTATGTATATTTTCTAAAATTTTCACCGAATTTACCGAATGAAGCCGAGGCTGACACGGAGAAAAGGTAGTTTTATTGGACAAATGAAAAATAAATATTTGGGGATCGTTTGGAGGGATAGACCTTGTCAATTAAGTGTATTTTACTAGACGAAAAAAGCAGTGTGATTGATTATGCAGATTTAAGTTTTATGGGAAATGGAGTATCTTTTTTAATACCCTTTGAAGAAGATACTTTAGGTCAGTTCGAAGAAGGAGATAAAGTTATTTTCCAAGTGGAGGATAAATATAATCAAATTTACGATGCAGACATTAGCGAAATTTCCTATGGCAAAATCCATTTAAATGAAGTTAGAAATTTGGCTCCATTATTACATAAAGATGTTAGGGTTGAAGTGGAAATTCAATCAACAATTTTTTATACCGAAGATGGGAGAGATATTCCTGTAGAGGTTAGCTTAAGGGATTTAAGCTGTGGTGGAATGTGTTTTCTTTGTGAAGAAGAGCTAAATATGGATTATGAATACTTATTTATGACTAGTTGGATAGACACACCCATTGTGGTGAAATTTAAAATTTTGCGCAAAGAAGTTGCAAACTATAATATGTTTGCCTACGGATGTGAGTTTTTAGAACTCCTTAGAACAGAGGAAAGTTTGTTGCGGGCAAGTGTCTTTAAGATACAGGCAATGAATTATAGACGGAAAAGGATGGATGAGGATGATGCAGTTTAAAAAGTCAATGCTGAACAAACTGAAGAAGGCTACGGCTTTTGCTTTAGTGAGTGCAATCATTTCGGCAGATTTATGTTTTATACATACAGAAAGTGCCTACGCCGCTTCCTTTAACATGGGAGTTGAAAACCACTGGGCCGAACCGTTTATGCGTAACCTGAATAGTAGAGGGCTGATGAGTGGGGATAAAAATGGGAATATGCATCCTGATAAGCCTATTACAAGAGCGGAATTCATCTCTATTATAAATAGAACTTTTCGCTACAATAAGGCTGGTAAAAACCCCTTTAAAGACGTTAAGGGGTCTGAGTGGTATGCCGATGATATTGCCATTGCATACAACCAGGGATATTTTTCAGGTGATGGTAAAAGCACGGCAAACGCTAAGGGGAATTTGACCAGAGAACAGGCCGTTGCCTTATTGGGCAGAAACTTAAAAATAGAAGAAGCTCCTGGTGTGCAGGATTCTTTTATAGACGGCAAGGCGATTTCTAGCTGGAGTCGGGGGTATGTAAATTCGGCTACGGATAAAGGTTATATTTCCGGATATAAAGATAAGAGCTTTAAGCCCAAAAACTACATAACAAGAGGGGAAGTTGCTAAGGTGCTCTCCGATGCGGTTGGGGAGCTGATTAACACCTCCGGAACAAAATATTTAGGAACCCAAGAAGGAAATGTGACCATTGCCTCCTCTGGCGTTACGTTAAAAGATACCATTATCAAAGGGGATCTTTATATTACCGAAGGGGTTGGCTTAGGTCATACATATTTTGAAAACGTTCATGTTTTGGGGGATGTTATTGTTAGCGGTACAGGAGAAAGCTATGCTGGTAAGAGCAGTATTACCTTCCAAGACAGTACCATTACGAACCTGATTGTAGATGGGACAAGCAAAAACATTAAATCCATTAAGCTAAACGGGAACACCATTGTGGATAAAGCCAAAATCAAGTCAAGCGCTTATTTGGAGGAATTGGCAAGCCGTGGCGGCGGGTTTAAAAAAGTCGAGTTGGATGGACCTAAGAAAACAGAACTGCACTTATCAGGTTTGTTTGATGAAGTGACGGTAAAGGGGCCTGAAAATTATTTGTATCTAGATAAAGAAACCATCCAAACCCTTATCGTGGATGAAGAAGCAGTAGATAGCAAGGTGTTTTTAGATACAGACACCTTTGTGGATAAACTGTACTTGGATGTGGGCATTGAGGTTTCAGGGCGTGGGGAAATTGATTACCTAAAGGTGAACGCGCCAGGCAGCGAGGTTTCCATGCTTCCTGACGAAATAGAAATCAGACCGGGCTTAACTGCCAATATCAACGGAAAGGATATGACCAGCAAGGATGCGGAGGAAGCTTCTGATTCTCCTAGAATTTTAGCTGATTATCCTGAAGTAGATGAAATTGGCCCTACGGAAGCAGTAGCTAAGTTTAAAGTCAACAAACCGGGCACAATTTATTGGGCAGTCACCTATCATGAAAACGGCAGACCCAGCAAAGATGAAATTATTAGCCCTGGAAAGTATAACTCAGAGGTTAAAAAATCTGGTACTTTAAAAGTAGATTCACAAAAAGAATATACAGCGAAGATGACTGGTTTGGAACAAGAAAGTGACTATATTTTATCTGCCGTGTTGGTAGATGATCGAGATGACAGAAGTGATAGGGAAACAGACTATTTTTCTACATTAGACAATAGTAAGGCTGGCTTTATGTCCGGTTATCCTAGGGTTAAGGATGTTGCTGATGTATCGGCTACCCTGGAGTATGTTGCCAATAAAGATAGTGACTTATATTGGGCGGTATACGAAAAGGGACGTCCAGCACCTGACAGCAGAGCTCTAAAATCCCAGAAGCTTTATGGTACAGTGAAAAATGGTGTGGAAGAAGATTGTAAGCGCTTTGAGGGGGATACCCTTCAAGTAGTAGGTCTTAAGGAATTAAACAGCTATGACTGCTATATTCTGTTATCTGATGGATCTAACGAGTCCTCAGTGACAAAGCTTCAATTTACCACAAAGGATGCCACACCCCCTCAGTTTAACTTGGGTTACCCAAAAATCACATCTTCTGAAAAAAATAGTGCGGAGATTGGCGTTAGTTTAAATGAGGAAGGCCTGGTTTACTATGCAATTTACCTTGGGGGAACACCATTCCCTGTGCAAGAGCAGGCAAATGTAGAGCCTCCTGTCATTACTTCAGAAGAAGCAAAACAACAGATTGTGAAAGGTAAGGGTGCCGAAAAGAGCGGCAAGTCCTCAAACTTGAAAGGCGACACACCTACCAATATTAAATTTTCAGGGCTTAAGCCTGAAGAAGAGTATGATGTTTATCTCGTTGCTCAAGACAAAAGTGGCAACTTTTCAGAAATCAAAAAGATTACAATTGAAGCAAAGCCTGATTTCATTGAAGAGTACCCACAGATACGTACAGTAAAGAATTTTTCTGCGGATATGGCGATTAATGTAACAAAAAATTGTAAGGCTTACTGGGCAGTATTGCCAAAGAGCAGTGTTGCGCCAAATGCCAATAATTTGAAAACACAAACCGTATCTGGTGCAACAAATAAAGGTATCGTTGAAGAATGTAAGAAAAATGAGGAACTGATTTTAACGGTAGACAACTTGAAAGAGTTCACCGAGTATGAGTTCTATATTCTTGTTTCCGATGGCCTCACAGATTCGGAAATTTCAAAAATTAATTTCCAAACAGCAGATTTATCTGCACCTATTTTTGCTAATGGATACCCTGTGCTAGATAAGGTTGGGGATAAGTCCATAGATGTTAAGGTTAAAGTGGATGAAGATGCAACCATTCATTATGTTTTGTGTAAAAAAAGTGATACATTCCCATTGCCCGTTCCTCCCAGCACGGAGAAGCCTGCTTTAGATTCTGATGAAGCGAAAAATCAGGTTGTTCTTGGCAATAGTGGTATCAAAAGTGGTAAGATCAATGCCAAACAAAACGTGGAAGGTAAAATTAGCTTAACTGGTTTAACACCAGAAACACCCTATGACCTTTTCATTGTAGCAAAGGATAAATTTAACAATATTTCCAATGTTGTATATATGGATATAAAAACGGCGGACTTTACAGCACCTAAGGCTACATTAGAATTTGAAGAAACCATTAGTGGTGATGTGGTAGCAGGTAGTGAAATTCGCATTAGGTTTAGTGAAGAGGTTGTGGATAACGCAACAAAGAAAAAATTATCCGCCATTGACAAAGGGGATTTGGGGCAAAACATTGCCCTCTACGATTTATCTGCTCTTAGAAGGCCAGCCATAGACATAGACTTCACAAAAGTGCTTGTTGAGGATGTGGATGGGGCTACCGTGGTTACCTTCCCTAAGGGGATTCTAAGCCTAAATAGTGCAAACACATATGAGTTTGAACTGAATAAAATCGCAGACACCTCGGGAAATAGAATGGATGAAAAAACCCTATTGCCTTCTTTCAGCACTGTTGCACCAATGGTGGAAATTCTGGAAACAATTTCAGCAGTGGGCATGGATATGTCTTTTGAGTTAATCCCTCAGATTTCTGAAACAAACGATAATATTTTTTATGATATTATATTCCAAAGCAGTGAAAAAGTAGGCTTTGAAGTTTACGAAAAACCTTTGGGAAGTGCAACTTTCACCAAGGTTACGTCTGCCACTGGCGAAAGTGTTGTGATTGTTGAGAAGGACAAGTCTATTTCTCTTCAAAATATCAAAGATAAAATTTTGGATGATGAATTGACTTATAGATACGATAAGTTCAAAGACTTGAAACAGACGGAATATGGTATAAGGATTGTATCTATTAACGGTGAAACAGATAGACAAGGGTGGGAAAGCACAATTAACTTTGGCGTGAAGTGCGTTATAGGTAGTATTTCCGGTCTTAGCCCTGTTTCTGATAATCCAACGGAAAGATTTACTGAAGCCTTAAACGAGGGCAAAGTAACTGTTGTGAATTATCCAAAGGATTTCAACGTAAAAGTTTATTTTACGGATACCATTGTTCCCGCTTTTGAAGTTGGATACCCCAAACTTGGGGTTACACAGATTGGTGATACCATTGTAAGGCCAATTGTGAAAACAACAAAAAAGGCAACATTCTATTACCTCATTGCAAGGGAAGGGACTGTTTCAAATCCTACCGCTGACGGAATTATGAGCGGAAAATACAAACCGCAGGATGGGGTTTATGGTAGCTTCAACGTTGTCAGTGGGCAGACAGAATATGAGTTTAGAATTGAAGGGCTAAAGCCTGAAGTAAACTATGTGATGTACTGTTTCTTGAAGGGAACCCCTGCGGCAACATCATCACCTATGGTGGAAATGCCATTTAGAACAGTGCCTGTTGCACCACCTAAACTAGACAGCGTATTTGTTCGTGATAGGCTAGAAAATTCAGCGATTATAGAGATGGCTCTTGATAAAGAGGCAGATATCGACTGGATTGTATTCAGCCAAAACTCCATGCCAACTGATGCAGCCCTTATAGCCAATGGTTACAGTTTAATCCGAAAGATAGAAGAAAATATTGCCTACAGGCCTATTGATGCTGGTTCTGCAACTGCCAAAATTACCAAGGGCGACAGCTTAGCCAGAGCAACCATAACCATTTACAATATCGAAAGAGATGTATACTATAATTTCTATGCTGTTGCCAAGAGCCCTGTGGGCGGTGGAGATTCGGCACTGATTAAAGTGGAGAACATTACTCCTGCGGATAAGACCAGACCTACATTAGATACACCTACAGTAATCACAAACTATGGGAATTCTTATGCTGGAAGTTCATATAGGGGTACGGTAACCCTAACATTCTCTGAACCTATGTTTTATATTGAAAAAGAAGGGCAACCATTAAGACCTCTTGATATTAATACTTTTAAAGAGGGGTTGGAAATTGGCCTTGATTCTACAGATGATTCTGGAGACCTAAGGCTTGAGGTTATTTCTTTTAAAACAGCAAGTACAGACGATGGAACAAGGGCATTGATCTCTGCCACAGTAAAATTCTCAAATGTTTATAATAACTCGGTTATTTACTTCCCTTATGCTTTGTCGGATAAAAATACCAACATTGCTGGTTATCTCTATATGAAATTCATTGATATGGAAGTACAGGGACAGAACAGAGTTGATTCCTATTGGGAGCATGAGTTTATTTCCTAGGAAGAAGTTTAATTTGATATTCTAAAAGGCAGACAACAATTGTCTGCCTTTTTTTTGCAATATTTTTTTAGAATGAGATACTGGAAGAAACTTGTAGCCAGCTAAGAATTGAAATATAATGATGACAAAGAGGGGCTCCCCTTTTCAATTCAAAGCCCCAGATTTTGATATGGTGCAAGCTGGTTCCCAAAAAACAAGTTGAGTTGGTAATGTGTAAAAGGCATTCGGTTTACGAAGAAAGGGTGGCAACATGAGTAGGATACTACTATTAGAAGACGACGTAAGCTTAATTGACGGACTAGAATATTCCCTGAAAAAAAACGGCTTTGATGTTGAGGTTGTACGTACAGTAAGGGACGCACTGGCTCGTTTAAAGGGTATCGATGATTTGGATTTGCTGCTTCTTGATGTTACTTTGCCTGATGGAACAGGTTTTGAAGTTTGTGAAAAGGTTAGAAGCCAAAGTAGTATAATTCCCATCATTTTCTTAACGGCTTCAGATGAGGAGGTCAATATCATCAGAGGTCTGGACAGTGGTGGCGACGATTATATCACAAAGCCCTTTAAGCTAGGAGAACTTTGCTCACGCATTCGGGCCTTGCTACGCAGGGCTGGTTCGTTGAGTAAGAATCTTCCAAATTCAATTTGCTGTGGAGATATAGAAATAGACCTTTTGGCTAGCCGTGTGCTACTAGGGGGGAAAGCACTGGAATTGACAAGTGGGGAATATCGCCTGCTGTGCTTATTGGTGCGAAATGCAGGCCGGGTTGTGACACGAACCACCATACTCAATGAATTATGGGACTCCACTGGGGATTTTGTGGATGATAACACCTTGTCCGTGTACGTGCGGCGATTACGGGAGAAGGTGGAATTTGACCCTTCCCACCCGAAGCACTTGATTACCGTTAGAGGGTTTGGATATCAGTGGCGAGGGGTGTTGAAATGAGTCCATTTCGAGATAAACAAGTACAAAACTTGGGGTTATTTCTCCTTATATTTATTCTGGTGCTACTTTTGACGGGAGTGCTGCTTCACGGATGGCAAACGAAGGCGGCCGGTAGGATGATTCTATCCCATGATAGTGCCGTAGCAAGCTCCCTTTTAGAGCAAGGGGTTTCAAAGGAGGTCATTGCAGCGGCAATTACAAACACCCAAAGTAGTACAGCGGGGGTGGATTTTTTAGCGCAACTTGGCATTACGAAAAATAGCCCTATTTCCTTTATACCTTACGCTACCCAATTTCAAGGAGTATCTCTGCAATCCTTTTTCCTTGCAGGCGTATTGCTGTCGATTTTCCTTGTGAGCGGTGTCCTACACTTCCTTTGGCAAAGAGAACGGCTCTACCAACAGGCGGCCGGTATTGTTAATAATTATAGTAGTGGTGATTATTCCCAGCGCCTCCCCCAAGTAAAGGAGGGGACAATTTATCAGATGTTTACCTCCATTGAACAGCTTGCTACCATGCTTCAGTCAGAGAATGATGCAGTGTATCGGTCAAAGGAGTTTTTAAAAAACACAATTTCTGATATTTCTCATCAGCTTAAAACACCCTTAGCGGCCCTTGCCATGTATCAAGAGATTATCCAAAACGAAGGAGACAACCCAAGGGTTGTAAAGGAATTTTCACTAAAGGCGGGATTGTCTATAGACCGTATGGAGCAACTCATCCAGTCCATGTTGAAAATCACTCGATTAGATGTGGGAACCATTGTTTTTGAAAAAAAGAAACGAAACATTTACGATTTGGTACTTACTTCCCTTAGCCAGCTGACAACAAGGGCAAAAAAAGAAGGGAAAGAGATTGTTTTCCAGGGGGATCCTCTGGAAATGCTCATTTGTGATTCAGTGTGGACGGGGGAAGCAGTCGGGAACCTTGTGAAAAATGCCTTGGATCATACGGAAGTTGGTGGCATCATTCGTATTTCATGGGAGCGAACTCCATTTATGACTAGAATACAGATTTCCGACAATGGACAGGGCATCAATCCTCAAGATATTCATCATATTTTTAAGCGGTTTTATCGCAGCAAGCATTCGTTAGAAAGGCAAGGCGTGGGTTTGGGGCTTCCTTTGGTAAAAGCTATTGTAGAGGGGCAAGGTGGTAATCTGTCTGTTCAAAGCAGGGAAAATGAGGGCACCACCTTCATCCTTTCCTTCCTTACAGAAATGTAAGCTTACATTCACCTAATTGTAAGCTGCAGCTGATAGTCTTTTAGGAAAGGAGGTACGAAGAGAATGGAGATATTAAAGGTAGAAGATTTATGCAAAACCTATGGTGAAGGAGAGGTTAGGGTTGACGCTTTGAAAGGCGTGTCCTTTTCTTTGGAAAAAGGTGAGTTTACAGCAGTGGTGGGGGAGTCTGGTTCCGGCAAGAGTACATTGCTCAATTGCATCGGTGCCTTAGATGCACCCACCTGGGGAACCATCCTTATGGATGGGCAAAACTTATTTTCCATGAAAGAGGAGGAACGTACCATCTTTAGGCGACGTAATATTGGCTTTGTGTTTCAATCCTTTCAGCTTGTGCCAGAGCTAACCGTTGAGCAAAATGTAATGTTCCCGCTTCTTTTGGATTACCAAAAGCCTAAGGCTTCTGACATAGAGGAGATATTGGACTTATTAGGCCTTACCAATCGCCGCCATCATTTGCCCAGTCAATTATCTGGGGGACAGCAACAGCGTGTGGCCATAGGCCGTGCTTTAGTTACAAAACCCAAATTGATTTTAGCCGATGAGCCTACGGGTAATCTTGATATGAAAAACAGTCAAGATGTGATAGAGCTTTTGACTAGGGCAGCAAGACAGTATCAGCAAACGATTTTGATGATTACCCATAACAATAACCTAACGGCTTCGGTGGATCGTGTGTTGCGTGTAACAGATGGAGTGCTTACGGATTTGGGAGGGAAAGCTAATGAAAAGCTATCTTGATCTTGTTTCCATTGCTGCAAAAATCCGCAAGAAGCAAAATAGAATGTCTGTATTTTGTATTATTTTGGCGGTATTTCTGGTAACAGTTATCTTTGGTATGGCTGATATGTTTATACGTAGCCAGATGTTACAGATACAAAAGGATGAGGGGACGTGGCACGTGGGAGTCCACGGGATAAGCGATGAGGGCACAAGCTTGATTTCCCATCGCCCCGATGTGGAGGCCACTACGTGGTACGATATATTTAATTATAATGGAGATGAGGGATACACCCTATCAGATAAAAGTGTTATTATTGGCGGAAGTGACGAGAGCTTTATCACTCAAATGCAGGTGGATTCCATCATCGAAGGAGTGTTTCCTAAAACAAGCACCGAGGCCATCGTCACAGAAAATACCAAGGAGATGTTGAACCTTGAGCTGGGTGAGGAGATTGTGATCCATACCCCCCAAGGGTCAGACCTTACGTATACCATTTCTGGCTTTATGAGAAGTTCCCCCAAAATCATGCGGGAGGATTCCTATGGTATATTTCTAACCACAGAAAGCTTCCGTTCTTTTCGTCTTGGCGCCAAAGCAGGGGAACCTGCTGACTATAATCGCCTTCTTCTGATAAAGTTTATGAAGAGTGCTGAAATACAAGACTCTATTACCCAAATAAAATCCCAGTTTGGCTTGCCAGAAAAGCAGGTTATGGAAAACACAACTTTGCTGGGGTTAATGGGCGAAAGTGGAGATCTTTTTATGCTTCAGATCTATGGGACTGCTGGGGTTTTGTTTGTGCTGGTGATGTTGGCAGGTATACTCATGATTGCCAGCAGTCTAAACAGCAATATTGCGGAGCGAACACAGTTTTTTGGCATGATACGTTGTATCGGTGCAACGCCAAAGCAGACCATGGCACTGGTACATAAAGAGGCCTTGGGCTGGTGTAAATTCGCCATTCCCTCGGGTGTGGCGGCAGGTGTGGTTGTAATATGGTTCTTATGCTTTCTTTTACGTTATCTGAGCCCTGCCTATTTTGGTGCAATGCCTAAGTTTGATGTTAGTCTTCCCAGTATTGCAGCTGGAGTTTTCATAGGTATTTTAACGGTTCTTCTCGCCGCACGTTCCCCTGCGAAGCGGGCTTCAAAGGTTTCGCCCCTTGCTGCTGTATCAGGTCATGCAAATAATTTGCAGCCAGTGAAAAAGGCGGCGAATACAAGGGTATTCAGGGTGGATACAGCTTTGGGCATACACCATGCAAAATCCAGCAAGAAGAACTTTATTCTAATGGTTGGTTCATTCTCCCTAAGCATTGTATTATTTCTGTCCTTTTCTGTAACCGTTGATTTTATGAAGTATGCAGTGACACCCATACAACCCTGGTCGCCGGATATTTCAATCATCTCTGCAGATTCTAGCTGCTCCATTGACAAGGAAATTTTAGAGGAGCTGCGTGAAAACCCCGTAGTGAAAAAGGCTTATGGAAGTATGTTTGCTAATAATATACCTATCTCCCACGGGGAACAGGTAGAGGCAGTGGATTTGGTTTCCTATGAGGAGCATCAGCTTGAATGGGCCCAAAAGTATCTCATTGACGGTTCTTTAGAGAGTATCCAAAAAGAGAGCAGTACTGGGTTAATTGTCTATGACACCGAGAATACGGTACAAGTTGGAGATGTGGTGACGTTAGACTACCATGGACAGTCAGAAAAGATAACCATTGTGGGAATGCTTTCAGATGCGCCCTTTGACAATAAGGCGGGTGACTTAGGAACAATCATCTGCTCTGAAGATACCTTCACCCAGTTGACAAAGCAAAGGGATTATACCGTTATTGATGTGCAACTGACGAAAAAGGCCACAGATGCAGATGTTAATGCAATCCATAAAGCAGTAGGCACAAAACATACTTTTTCAGATAGTCGCTTGGGAAACCGTAGTGCCGTGGGAACCTTTTATTCCTTCGGATTGTTTATTTATGGATTTTTGTGCGTTATCGCATTAATTACCATATTCAACATCGTAAACAGTATTGCAATGAGCGTTTCCGCACGAATGAAGCAGTACGGCGCTTTCCGTGCAATTGGTTTGAGCGATGGCCAACTTACTAGGATGATTGTCGCAGAAGCCTGTACTTATGCTGTGGTGGGCTTTATCTGCGGAGGTGCCTTGGGTATCATGCTAAATAAAATTTTATTTCAAAAAATGGTCACTTTTCATTGGGGCATGGCGTGGAGCGTTCCATTAGTGGAACTTGGCCTCGTCATGGTCATTATTGTTGTTTCCGTTATCCTTGCGGTAAGAGGGCCTGTTAAGCGGATTAAAAAAATGTCTATTGTTGACACTATCAGTGCTCAGTAACCGCGTTTCCAAAACATTGAGAAAGCAGGCTCAAAGGAAAAAGAGAAAGTAAGGGCGTGGGTATGAACTGCCCTTGCTTTTTTCTGTTCTGCCTGTTGTTATTTATGGCCTTAATTTGTGGTGAAATTGATAATTTTTAGAGGGTACTTTGACTAAAGTCGTTCGTATTTCAAACCAGTGGTTTTTAACATTCTGCTAAAATAAAATATTTTAGTTGTTTACGAACTTTTGGGGTAATAAGGCACCATTCAGACACTTACGTACATAACTTTTCAATTAAAAGAAAAAAGCCCTTAGAAACCTTGATTTCTAGGGATTTTTTTACTGCACTCTACAGGATTCGAACCTGCGGCCTTTCGGTCCGGAGCCGAACGCTCTATCCCCTGAGCTAAGAGTGCATAAACGGTACAGTTTATTTTACATGGAATAGTAAGGTATGTCAAACTTTTCTGTGTTGTTTTTAGCCACATGAAAGATAAATAACAGATAGCAGATGTTTCTAAGGTTTCTTTCTAATTATTTATTTGCAATAATATCACAAAAAGGGGAAATCTGTAAGCTGATTTGGAACTAACACAAGAGCGTTATGTACGGGTGCCCCTGATTAAAAGGATTAGCCTGTTTTAGAGTAGAAAAAAACGCGGAGCAATATCCTCTATGCTTCGGTTTGAATGTTATGCAGGAAAAAAGCCGTCCTTCTATAGGCACAAAAAGTCCTATTTTTTTAAAGAATATAGGGGCAATAAAAAAATACAGAGGTTAATGACCTCTGTGTTTTTCTTTTCGCTTTTTCTGCTTTAACTGAAATTTACGGGCCTTTTCCCCCTCTTTTTGTTCCTTTGTATACTTTTTTCGTTCCAGTTTATTTTGTTCATGTTGTAGTTTTAGAGCCTGTTGTGCTTTTGTTCCAACGCCAGTATTTTGCACCTGCTTTTTTATTTGCCGTTGCATTCTTTTGGGGTTCATTCGCTCCTTTAAAAGCGGATTTGCTTTTGTAGAGGGACTAAATCGTAGCCTCCCAAAGTTTTTGAGTAAGAATTCATAAACTTCATAATCTTTTGGTTCTGCTCCGAATGTAATTTTACAAATCTGATATTGGCCATCATATTCCCGTTCATAAATACCTACCCAAAAGGGGGCTTCAAAACAAATAGTGACGATAAAATTAGTCTTCTCCATGGTGTTCCTCCTTTATTTTGAAATACAAAGAAGGGACAACCAAGGAGGCAGGTTACTGACAGCTTTTGCTGCGTCCGGACTACCAACCGGAACTGTGTTTTTATCTTTGCAACATGATTGTACTGCAGTTTTTTCTTTCGGTCAAATAGATTCTCTATTGCTTAAGGTCTTTTATAGACAAAAGTGTTGAAAATGCTACCATAAAATTTTGTTTCTATTTTTTAATTGCTAGGCAGTAGTTCACGTTATCTGCGGCTTTCATTTTATGGTTAGGGTTATGGGTATTATATTCAGAAAAAAATTGTACTGTTATTTCTTGTGGTGCTAAATGTTCATAAATTAAAAAGCCGCAATCACAAAGAATTTGCTCCATTTCACCATAGGAATAATTGGCAAGCATGGGTTCCTTGGCACCCTGGGCTAACTGCTGCAATTGGTTTGTTTGGGTGGATTCCTCGTCTTTGCTAGGATAATCAAAGACCAGAGAACTGCCTTTGGGTAAAAGGTCACCAAGGGAGACAAGCATAGTCTCAAAGTCTTCTCTAGGTAGATAATAAAGCAAACCGAGCATACTGCAAAAGCTTATCTTGTTTTTATCAAAATAATTATTTTCCCTCAGAGGGGAAATCCAGTCCTTTTGCTGAAAATCAACATGGATATAACGAATGTTATCGGGAATTTCAACCTCCCCCCTTTCCAAACGTTCTTGTTTATCTTTGGCGGTAGCAGGATGATCCAGTTCAAAAATATGAAGTTTTCTTGCCCAATCAGGTTGACGATAGGCAAAGCTATCCAAACCAGCTGCTAAAACAATATACTGCTGTGTGCCGAGAAGGGAAGCCCCTTGTAAAGCCTTTTCGGCAAATGCAGCCCGACCCAAGGGGGAGGCAGACAGCTTATTGTCCACAATCCAACGCAAGGCTTCTTCTTCACTCCCCTGAAAACTGGGATAAAAGAAGGGGATACCGTTTGCCATATTCCTTGAGATTTCTTGATAGTCTTCCTCACCTAAAAGAATCTTTGCCACGGGATCATTAAAAATTTTGTGGCTGTTGTTTTGCGTATGGTAGGCTCTAGAAAATGCGCTCACCATGGCGGTCATGCTTTTTTCTTTCATAAAATCACTCCTCTCTATTTAGAAATACATCAACTAAGAGATGAATACAAGACTTGAAAAAATTACCATTTCGTGGTATAGTAAGTATATAAATAAGAATTTTTTTTCAACCATCTCAATTTGAGATGGCTTTTTTTATGTATAGAAAGGAATTCTTTGAGGATACATGATAAAGAACAGGAGCATGAAAAAACATTTGGACAATAGTTAACGATTATCAACATAAATTTGAATAGATAGTATCGATTTTTGTCATATTCGCCGATAAAATAAAAGAAAATTCAAGACTGTGTGAAAAATATTATATGTATCCTTTGAAAACCCTTTGTTATAATAACACTATCGACAAATGGATGGGATGGTGGTTCATTTGCGAGAAGAATGAAGTTATTGTTATGCAAAAGGACAAAACGAAAGGGAGGAATAAAAAACATGAAAAAAAGATTCTTTGCGTTGCTTATGGCATCTGTGATGATGCTGGGCTTAGCTGCCTGCGGTAGTGGCAACAGTGACTCTGAAGATGGTACAACAGATTCTGCAGAACTTCCAAAGGTAGGTGTATTGATTTATAAGTATGATGATACATACATCTCTACCGTAAGAAATGCGTTACAGGAGGCATTGGACGGCAAAGTGGATGTAATCATGCAGGATGGTAAAGCTGACCAAGCTACTCAGAATGACCAGTTAGATGTATTAATTGAAAAAGGCGTTGATGTACTTGTAGTAAACATGGTCGATGCAAAGGCCGCTAGTGGTGTAGTTGAAAAAGCCAAAGCGGCGGACATTCCCACAGTATTTTTCAATAGAGAACCAGATATCGATGTGATTAAATCCTATGAAAAAGCTTGCTTTATCGGTACAAATGCAGCCGACGCAGGAAAAATGCAGGGGGATATCATCAAAGACTTGGTGGAAGCACACCCTGAATATGACCTAAATGGTGATGGCAAAGTTCAGTATGTTATGTTCCAAGGGGAACCCGATAACCCCGAAGCAATTGCTCGTACACAGTATAGTGTAGAACAGGCTGTTGCAAATGGTATTCAGATGGAACAGGTTGGCGAAACCCAGGTATGTAACTGGGATACAGAAACAGCACAGAAGGCAATGGAAGCAATGCTTGCTGCCAACGAGGGCAAAATCGAATTGGTAATTGCAAATAACGATGGTATGGCAATTGGCTGTATTGCCGCACTTTCCAACATTGGCTACAACACAGGGGCTCAAGGGGCGAAATTTATCCCTGTCATTGGTGTAGATGCAACGGATGCTGCAAAAGAAGCCATTTCACAAGGCACAATGAGCGCAACAGTTCTTCAGGATGGTGTTGCTATGGGTAATGCCGTTGCAGCCGTGACTATGAACTTAGCAAATGGAGCGGACTTCTTAGAAGGCACAGACTATGTTTTTGACGAATCAGGTGTGGCAGTTCGTATTCCTTACGCACCTTATACTGGACAATAATCTTTCTAGAGCAGTACAACACTTTAAATTAAGAACGCACAGTGGGGGGTACCACTGTGCGTTCTGCAATAAAAGAAAGCGTGGTGAAACTGCAATGGGTGAAAAACAAGAAAAATATATTTTGGAAATGACGGGAATAGAAAAACAATTTCCAGGGGTTAAGGCGTTGGATCACGCTATGCTTAAGCTACGTCCAGGCACCGTCCACGCTTTGATGGGAGAAAATGGCGCTGGCAAGTCTACACTGATGAAATGCTTATTCGGCATCTATAAAGAGGATGGGGGAGAAATTATAATAGAAGGGGAGAAAATACACTTTTCAGGCCCCAAAAATGCGTTGGATAATGGTGTGGCCATGGTGCACCAAGAGTTAAACCAAGTTTTAAAACGAAGCGTTATGGAAAATATCTGGTTGGGACGTTTCCCAAAAACTGCTGGTATTATCAGTCATAAAACCATGTATGAAGAAACAAAGAAAGTTTTTGATGAATTAAATATACCTGTAAATCCGAAAACAATCATTGGTAAGCTGAGCGTATCCCAGCGACAGATGGTTGAGATAGCAAAGGCAGTATCTTATCATGCGAAAATTCTGGTGCTTGACGAACCCACGTCATCCTTGACCCATGAAGAGGTAGAGCATCTTTTTGAAATTATTAATAAATTACGAGATAAAGGTGTGGCTATGGTTTATATTAGCCATAAGATGGAAGAAATCCTTCGTATTTCTGATGAAGTAACCATCATGAGAGATGGAAAGTGGATTGCAACGGAGAACGCCGAAGACTTGACAACAGATAAAATAATTAAACTGATGGTTGGCCGTGACTTGACGGAACGGTTTCCGCCAAAAACCAACACTCCCGGAGATGTGGTTATGCAAGTCAAGAACCTTTCAGGGAAATTTATGCCCAGCTGTCAGGATGTAAGCTTTGAGCTTCGAAAAGGGGAGGTTTTAGGCATTGCAGGGCTGGTGGGCAGTCGTCGTACGGAGCTTATGGAATTAATTTTTGGGATTGCCCATAGAGGAACGGGAGAGATTACCAAAGAAGGCAGGCTGATCAACAATAAAACCCCCAAAGAGGCCATTCAAAATGGCTTTGCTATGCTCACAGAAGAACGGCGGGCAACGGGTATTTTTGGAGGAATGAGTATTACCTTTAACTCGGTGATTGCCAATCTGAAAAGCTATCAAGCTGGATTTTTTCTTTCTGATGGAAAGATGAAAACCGATACAAAATGGGTTGTGGATAGCATGCGGGTGAAAACACCAAGCCAAAGAACCCATATTCGAAGTCTTTCTGGGGGGAATCAACAAAAGGTGATCCTTGGTCGTTGGCTTTTGACAAAGCCCGATATTTTACTTCTGGATGAGCCTACCCGTGGTATAGACGTTGGTGCAAAGTATGAAATTTATCAGTTAATCCTTGACCTTGCCAATGAGGGGAAAAGCGTCATGATGGTGTCCTCTGAAATGCCAGAGCTTTTAGGTATTTGCGACCGAATAATGGTAATGAGTAACGGGAAATTGGCTGGCACTTTGGAAATTCAAGAGGCAACCCAGGAAGAAATTATGCGTTTGGCCGCTCGGTATGTATAAAGGGAGGGAAAGATAGTATGGATAAAACAAAAAAATGGAGTGAGATTTTATTAGATTACGCCCTTTATTTAATTTTGGGTATTATGATTATCGGCGTTGTAATTGCGGATAGCTCCTTCCTTTCATTGAATAATATGTGGAAGATTCTTTCTCAGGCGTCTACAAGGGGCATTCTTGCCTTAGGTGTTGCGGGCATGATTGTACTTGCAGGTACGGATCTTTCTGCAGGGCGTATCCTAGGCTGCGGTGCGGCGGTTTCTGCATCTTTATTGCAAAGCGTAACCTATGCCTCTCGTATGTACCCACAAATAACAGAACCACTGCCGATGATATTACCATTGCTACTATCAATCGTGGTTTGTGTGGCTTTTTGTTTGCTCAATGGTTTTGGTGTTGCCAAGCTTCATATGCATGCCTTCATTATTTCCTTGGGTACCCAGTTAATTGCATACGGTGTATTGTGTTTATATATTGATAGCCAAAAAGACGGTGCACAGCCCCTTGCCAGTCTTGACCCCAGATATATCAGTTTGGTGAATGGGAAGTTTTGGGGTGTGCCCAATTTAGTTTGGTTTTTGATTCTTTGTGCCATTGTGATGTGGATTATTTGGAATAAAACAACTTTAGGCAAGAATATGTTTGCCATTGGTGGCAACACAGAAGCCGCGGCGGTTTCTGGGGTAAACGTAGCAAAAAATATAATGATGGTTTACTTGGTTGCAGGTGTTCTGTATGGTATCGCTTCATTTTTGGAAGCGGGTCGTATACAGAGTGTTACCACATCAACGGGCTTGAACTACGATTTGGATGCTATTTCTGGCTGTGTTATTGGCGGTGTTTCTTTCTCCGGTGGCGTTGGCACCATCCCTGGGGTTTTAATCGGCGTTATCATTTTACAAGTAATCAATTACAGCTTGTATTATTTAGGGGTGAATGCCTATTTACAATATGTAATCAAGGGTTTGATTATCATCCTTGCCGTTGCCATTGATGTAAGAAAGTATATTGCAAAAAAATAATTTTCCTCTTGGTTTTAGGGAGGATGCATGTAACTCATGATTCCCTCCGAATATTTTTTCGGAGGGATTTTTGCAAATGGAAAGGTGGAGAAGCCTGTGAAAAGTAACGAAAGAAATACAATTGCCTTATCTGCTGTGGAATTAGAGGAAAAACAACAGGAGCTTGAAGCAAAAGAAAGGGAACTTGCTGAGAAAGAAAGCATGATAAAAAAGGCAGAAGAATGCATGACGAAGGCAAAATATAATTTATATGACAAAATAGATGTTTCGTTGGGCACCATGGATAAGATAATCAGTGTTGTAGCATTATCCTTGGTAGCGGTAATCATTTTTGCAGTTTTAAGCCGCTAAGGAGAGGAGTAGAAAATGGGATTTTATTCAATAGATGAGAAGGCGATGAGCAGTGCGTATCCAAATATAGAAAGGGAGCTTGCCTTTTATCAGAATAGAGTGCAAGGGGTAATAGAAGGTTTTCAAAAAAGATATGGCAAAGAGCCAAGAATTTTTAGTGCTCCTGGTCGTACAGAAATTGGTGGCAATCATACTGACCATCAGCATGGATGTGTATTGGCGGCGGCAGTGGATTTGGATATTTTAGGGGCGGCGTTACCCAACGGCACAAAGGCAATTCGTGTTTTTTCTGAAGGCTTTCATACCGTTGAGGTAAATATTCAAGATTTATCAGTGAGAGAAGAAGAAAAAAACACCTCGGCTTCTTTGGTTCGAGGGATAGCAGCGAAAATGATTGAAAAGGGATATCCCATCGAAGGGTTTGACCTTTATGCTACGTCCAATGTATTGAAAGGCTCTGGCCTTTCTTCCTCGGCGGCCTTTGAAGTGCTTTTGGGAACGGTAATGAATGAGCTGTTTTGTGGGGGGAAGATTTCCCCTGTAGATATAGCGACAATTGGACAATATGCAGAAAACAAGTATTTTGGAAAAATGAGCGGCCTGATGGATCAAACAGCTTCAGCCGTGGGTGGTATCGTTTCCATAGATTTTCATAACAAGGCTCCTATTGTAAAAAAGTTGGACTTTGAATTTAAGAATTCCGGATATAGCCTTTGTATTATTGATTCAGGGGCAGACCATGCTGATTTATCAGATCAATATTCAGCTATCCCCTTGGAAATGGGGCAGGTAGCAAAGGAATTGGGAGCAGAAGTCTTAAGAGATATAGACCCTAGGGAGTTTATTTCAAAATTAGGGAACATTCGCAAAAGCGTTGGGGATCGTGCTGTATTTCGTGCATTGCATTTCTATAGAGAGAATCAAAGAGCCATAGATGAGGCAAAACGCTTGGCCCAAGGAGATTTTCTAGGGTTTCTTTCCCTTGTAAATGAATCGGGGTTATCCTCTTTGATGTATTTGCAGAATGTATCTGTAGAGGGCAGTGTAAAAAATCAGGAGGTTTTATATGCTTTGATGGCCTGTGATATTTTACTGGATGGCAGAGGAGCCTTCCGTGTGCATGGCGGTGGTTTTGCAGGAACGGTACAGGCCTTTGTTCCAAATGAAATGCTGATGGAGTTTAAAAATGGTATAGAGGCTATGGTGGGGGAAGGCAGTTGCCATGTGCTTTCCATCCGCATGGCTGGGGGAATTGAATTGACAAGGGAGGGTTGAAAAATGGCAATTTTGATATTAGGTGGGGCAGGATATATTGGCTCCCATACGGTTTACGCCCTTTGTGAAGGCGGACGGGATGTTGTGGTGGTTGATAATTTAGAGACAGGCTTTGCGGCGGCTATTCATCCCAACGCTAGATTTTACAAGGGAGACATTAGTGATAAGAACTTTATAAATGGAGTATTTCAAAAAGAAAAAATTTCTTCTGTCATTCATTTTGCTGCATACTCCTTAGTAGGGGAAAGTGTTACTAGGCCTTTGGAGTATTATGAAAATAATCTTTGTAAAACAAGAGATTTTTTAGCATGCATGGTGGCAAATGGTGTGGATAAAATTGTGTTTTCTTCAACGGCGGCAACCTACGGTGAACCTGACGAGGTGCCGATTATGGAGGACGACCGAACACAGCCCGCAAACCCTTACGGCGAAACGAAGCTTGCCATGGAAAAAATGTTCCACTGGGTGGCAGAGGCTCATGGCATTCGGTATGTGTCTTTGCGATATTTCAATGCAAGCGGTGCCCATGAAAGTGGAAAAATTGGGGAAGCCCACAACCCCGAAAGTCATTTGATACCTCTCATTCTTCAAGTGCCGAATGGACAAAGTGAGTATATCAGCATTTTCGGCAACGACTACCCCACGGCAGATGGTACTTGTATTCGTGATTATATTCATGTGACAGACTTGGCCACCGCCCATATTTTGGCTGTTGATTATTTAGAAAAGGGCGGTAAAAGTGATATTTTCAACTTGGGCAATGGGGTTGGCTTTTCTGTAAAAGAAGTGGTAGATACGGCTAGAAAAGTTACGGGACACCCCATCCCTCAAAAAGAAGTAGAACGCCGTGGGGGAGATCCTGCCAAGCTGATTGCTTCTAGTCAAAAAGCAGTGAAAATTTTAGGATGGAGGCCTACCCATGACAGCTTGGAAGAGATTATTTCTTCCGCTTGGAAATGGCATAAGCACCATCCCAAGGGCTTTCAGGAATAAGGGGGGGTGACTATGGTTTATAAAGCCATCAGAGACTTGGTTTTATATGGTCTGGAGAAAGACTTGATACAATGGTGTGACCAAGTTTTTGTGACCAATGCCCTGTTATCAGCCTTAGAGCTGGAAGAATATAAAGAGCCCCAAGGGGAGAGGGATACAGATTTAGAAAAAATTCTAAAGGTCTTGTTGGATTATGCCCTGGAAAAAGCCTTGATTGAAGATAATGTTGTTGATAGGGATTTGTTTGATACCAAACTAATGGGGATATTAACACCCTTTCCAAGGGAGGTAATCAAGCAATTTTTTCATTTTTACAAAGAATCTCCGAAACAAGCAACGGATTGGTTTTATGAGTTTAACCAGAATACGGATTATATCCGCCGTTACCGCATTCAAAAGGATTGTCGGTGGAAAACTCCGACACCCTACGGAGATTTGGATATTACCATAAACCTTTCTAAGCCAGAAAAAGACCCGAAAGCTATCGCAGCAGCAAAAAATACACCGCCCACGGGGTATCCAAAATGCATGTTATGTAAGGAAAATGAGGGTTACAGTGGCAGGGTGAACCATCCTGCCAGACAAAACCATAGAATGATACCCATAGAAATGGGGGGAAACCCCTGGTTTTTTCAATATTCCCCATATGTATATTACAATGAGCATTGCATCGTATTGAGCGGTGAGCATCTTCCCATGAAAATAGATAGGGATACTTTTAAAAAGATGTTCGATTTTATAGGTTTTTTGCCCCATTACTTTGTTGGATCAAATGCAGATTTACCCATTGTAGGAGGGTCTATCCTTTCCCATGATCATTTTCAAGGGGGGAAATATACCTTTGCCATGGCAAGCGCAGTGATTGAAAAGAACATTGATTTTCAAGGTTTTTCAGATGTGGAAGGGGGCATTGTAAAATGGCCTATGTCGGTGATTCGCTTGAGAAGTGAAAATGTGGGTAGCGTCGTTGAACTGGCTGTTAGAATTCTTGAAAGCTGGCGTGGGTATACGGATGAGGAGGCATTTATTTTTGCAAAGACCAATAGCGAACCCCATAACACCATTACGCCGATTGCAAGAAAGTGCCTTGACAAGTATGAGCTGGATTTGGTTTTGCGAAACAACATTACAACGAAGGAACATCCTTTGGGAGTGTATCATCCCCATGAGAATCTTCATCATATCAAGAAAGAAAATATCGGCTTGATTGAGGTAATGGGATTGGCAGTATTACCTGCCCGCCTATTAAAGGAAATGGAAATTCTAAAAGAAATTTTGTTGAAAAAAGCAGATATACACTTGGATGGAAGAATTAGAATTCATGGGCCATGGGCAGAGGAGATTAATAAGAAATACCATAACCTTACCTCAGAAAATATAGACTTTATTTTACAGAATGAAATCGGCTTGGTGTTTGCCCGTGTACTGGAAGACGCTGGAGTATTTAAAACTACAGCACAGGGGCGAAAATTCTTTCTTCGTTTTGTTGAAAGCTGTGGTGGAAGGGTGGTATAATCAGTGATAAGGAAAAACTTATTTGGGTATACCAAGGACGAAAAGGAAGTTGATAAGTATACGCTGGAAAATAAAAAAGGTACGGTAGTTACAATTATTACTTTAGGCGGAAGTATTCAATCCTTTGTATTTCAAGGGATAGATATGGTTTTAGGATTTGATCGGGTGGAGGATTATGAAAGCCAAGACGCTTATATGGGTGCCATAGTAGGTAGATTTGCAAACCGAATTGGGAATGGGACTTTTCAAATAGAGGGTAAAACTTATACGCTGGTCAAGAATAATGGTCCAAACCATTTGCATGGTGGATTGGACGGGTTTCATCGAAAAGTCTGGAGGTCTGAAGTGACTGAAGATTCTCTTCATCTTTATTATACCAGTCCCAATGGAGAGGAAGGTTACCCAGGGACATTAGAGACAGAAGTAATCTATTCCTTAGACGAGGAAGATGCTTTGTCTATTCAATATAAAGCAAAATCCGATCAGGATACTGTAATTAATCTTACAAATCATAGTTACTTTAATTTAAATGGACATGCTTATGGCTCCTTAGAGGAACATGAGTTACAAATTTTTGCCGATAGATTTACGGAGAACGATGAAAATTCATTGCCAACAGGGAATATACGCATAGTTATGCATTCTCCTATGGATTTCATGCATCCCCAACTTCTGCTAAGGAGAATAAACGAAAACTATGACCAGATTGTGTTGGGAAATGGGTATGATCATAATTGGATTGTTACAGGGAATGGGTTCCGACGGTTTTTAAAGGCAAAAGGCCTACAGTCAGGAATAACAATGGAAGTTTTTTCTGATCAGCCGGCGGTACAGATGTATACGGCCAATTATCTTACGGTGAAAGCTAAGGGGAAAGAAGGGGTTTTTTATCCCAAAAGAAGCGGAATTTGCTTTGAAACACAAGGTTTTCCCAATTCGCCCAACATAAATCATTTTCCTTCCCCACTGCTAAAAGCAGGGCAGTTATACGAGAGAAAAACCACTTTTAGGGTTAAAAATAGATAATAAAGCGTTGGTTACAAAAAAGAGCATTTTTTGTTAAAAAATGCTCTTTTTTCACTATATGGAGTTGGGCTAGGGTTACTTTTTTGAAGCTGAAAAAGTAATAAATCTTGGTGAGCAAGATAGGTATAAAAAGGCGAGGAATTATTTGAAACTTATTTAATAATTAGAATGGCTTTCTATTGAAAATTAAGGGGCATTATGCTAGTATGTATATATTATTAGCATAAAATACCACATTATGACGAATTTATGCACTTAATTTAATATATTATTTATAAATCGTGATTATTATTAAATAGCGGTTATCGTAAATATGGGTTTTTGTAACCAGAAAGTAATTTTAGGGTAAAGAAATAGGGAAATGAAAGAAATTTCTAACCCTTTGAAAGGTCAACGAATACTTGTCAGTTAGAAATATGAAGCGTGAAGTTGCGATGGTTAAGGATGACTATTGTTGATGGTTAAGGATGACTATTATTGATGATTAAGATTTATGACCAATGATCATAAGGAGGTGGGTGCTTGAATACTTGTTCTGTTTCAATTAACAGGAGTATTCCTGATAGCAGTAAGGTAGAAACGAAGGCGAAAAACAACAAGCCAGAGGATAACTTTAAAGACATGATTAAAAATGTATCCTCTAATACATCTACATCGCCTAAAAAAGACAAGCAGGTAGGCAAAGAAGATAAGAGTCCAGAGGATTTAAAAGTACCGAATACGCAGGGGGAGGACACAGTTGAGTCCAAGGACGAGGGTGTAAATACCAACGGTTTGGCAACGTTACTGGTCAATCCCTCAGGGGTTATCGACGCTGTCCAGCTTAAAAAAGTGGTGACCCTTTCTGCAGAAGGGCAAATAGAGGGCACTCCTTTTGTGAATGAACAAAAGGGTATAGCCAAGCCAGAGGCAGTGGCGACTAATACAACACCAAGTGCTGATTTGATGCAGGGGGTACCCGTTGCAAAAGGAGCTGCTGAAGCGCAGGAGAGTCAGAAGGCTCCTCTCGTAAATGTTCCCCAGACGCTTGTGGAAGGGGAAAGCGTAACAAAGCCCGTTGTAATGGCAAAACAAGAGGCAACCGGACATCCCTTAGAAAGTCAGCAAAATGGAACAACGCAGTCCAAGCAAGAGATATCCACAGGTAATGAGAGTAAAGCAAGTATGGTGCCATTGGAAACGGAAGGCATGGAGAACAGTTCTGTTACAACAGCACAACTCAAGTTAATGCAAGCCAATGGGGCTAATGAAAATATGATTACAGTTAAAGTGGGAGAACCTTCTTTAAATAATACGTGGAAGCAGGTTGCCGAAGAAATCGGAAATATGATTGTTGAGAAAGTTAATAATGAGGTGCAGAAAGTCAACATTACATTAAATCCTAAAGATTTGGGTGAAATTGATGTGGAATTCTTTATTAATAAAGGTAAAATCGCCGTCTCATTGACTTGCAGCAATGAAGCCACAAAAGCATTGCTGGCAACAAATATGGATTCTTTGTCTAAGGTAGTGCAATCCAGCTTGATGCAGGATGTAAACGTGAATTTGACCCATGACAAAGCAGATGGTCAAAATACAAACAGTGAGAATTTTGATGGTAGAGGAAACAATGGTCACTATCAAGAAGATTCCCAAAGTAAAAAGAAGAACCAAGAACAACCTGACTTAGATTTTGTTCAAAGGTTGCGCTTAGGTATTGAAAGCATAGAAGGAGCGGAGGTGTGAAATGGCGGTTTTTGGTAATAACATTATGACAAGCATTCCCAATAAAAGTGCAAAGGCTTCTGAAAGCACGCAAAAACTGGATTCAAAGCCCAAGGGAAAAGGCTACTTAGAAATGGATGATTTCTTTAAGCTTATGGCGGCGCAGTTGCAAAACCAAGATATGACAAGCCCTATGGACCAGAGTGAGTTTATGAATCAGTTAACAATGATGTCTACCATTCAGGCGATAAGCGAAATTACCAATGTTTCTGTTGTTTCTTATGCAGCGTCCTTGGTTGGAAAGGAAGTAACCGTTGGCGATGTAGACAGCGACGGAAACATAAAGGAAGTTTATGGAGCTGTTACAGCTACTGGCGTGTATGCTGGGGAGCAGGTTGTTTTTATAGATGGAAAAAGCTACAGATTATCTCAAATTATGGCCGTTGGAAAACTGCCAGAACCTGAAGAAGGTGATGGTGGCAACGGTGGCGATGGTGGCGATGATGGAAGTGGTTCTACCGGTGGCACCGGAAAAGTTTAAAAATGCAGCTAAATTGAGCGGAATGAATAATCTTTATTGAAGTATTTGAAGGGAGTATATCAATTATGGTAAAATCTATGTTTTCGGGAATTGCAGGCCTTCGTGCACACCAGCAGAAAATGGACGTTATCGGTAACAACATTGCCAACGTAAATACGTTTGGATATAAAGCAGGAAGGGTAACTTTTAAGGAATCTATTTATCAGACCACGGCTTCTTCAAGCGATGGTAGTGATGTTTTTGCTGGTTCCAACCCCTCTCAAATTGGTTATGGGTCTCAGGTAGGAACCATTGACCTGATGTTTTCCAATGGGGCTTATGCACCAACAGATAGTGCAATGGATTGTATGATTGACGGACAGGGATTTTTTATGGTAGGGCCTAAAGGCGTGGAGATTGAACTTTCAGATGACGATGCAGTTGTGTCTAAGGAAATGAGCAAGGTTACCTTATCCAGAGTAGGTAACTTCACTTTTGATGGGGACGGTTATTTATGTGATGGCAGTGGAAACGTAGTATATGGATTTGGGTATAAAGATGGAGTCATCGAAGTAGGCCGCCTTCAGTCAATTAGAGTGCCCGTAGATGCAGATGGTATACCATTGAAGCTGAATAGTGTTAGCATCTCTAAAACAGGGGAGATCATTGGGAATGATTCTGCTGGAAAAAGCATTTCAGTTGGTATGATTGGTCTGGCAAACGTACCAAATCCAAATGCTTTGGAAAAAACCCAAGGCCCTTACTACCAAGTACGTGAAAACACCGGTATCGTTTTGCCATTCAAGCCCGGTGAAGGAACAACGGGGAAAATTATAAGCTACGGCTTGGAAATGTCAAATGTTGACTTGGCGAAAGAGTTTTCTGAAATGATTACAACCCAGAGGGGCTTCCAGGCTAACACAAGAATTATTTCTGTCACAGATGAAATGCTTCAGGAGCTTGTAAACATTAAGCGATAATTGAACAATTTGCTGCATATTTAAGGGACAGATTCTATAATAGCATGGTGTAAACCGCTACCTTATTGGTTGCGGTTTACTTTTGAAGTTTATTTATAAAAGAATGGACTTTGGCGGGGCCTCTGTGTCATGATATAAAAAACGGGACTTGCCAAGGAAATTGGTACAAGCCGGTTACTAGGACATACTATGGTAGTATAGTGAGCAACATTCTTTAATTAAGCTTTAAGCCGATTCCCCAGTGGAAAAGGCTTTGTAGATTGTGTGGGGGATGTTATATATAACCAATGTCGGCGTAATTAGCTTAGCAGCGATGGACATATCGGGAGGGGTTTTATGATAAGACTAACGAAGCTTAATGGAGAAAAATTTGTTTTAAATTGCGAGCAAATTGTTGCAATTGAGTGTATTCCGGAGTCAAAGGTAATTTTACATAATTTTAGTTTTTATATAGTAAGAGAAACGCCGGATGAAATTATTCAAAAGGCAGTTGAATATTTGATACTGACTCATTCTCTGAACATAAACCCTAGGTTTGAGAAACTTAATTAGTTCATTAGGATTATGGATTTTGGAGGCATATTATGGACTTAACAACGTTTATAGGAATCATATTTGGAATGGTACTTGTTTTATTCGGTATAAAGGTAGAGAATCTGGGGAATTTTTGGGATCCTGAAAGTGTGCTGATTGTTATGGGGGGGACCTTAGCGGCCCTGCTTGCAAGTTACCCTGCTAGAATACTGAAACAATTGCCGAAACAATTGAAAATATTATTGAAAAATCCTTATAACCCCATGGAATTTATTGATCAGTTATATGAATTGGCTATCATCGCTCGTAAAAATGGTCTTCTTGCGTTAGAAGAAAAAGCTGGCGCTATGGAGGATCCATTTTTTCGAGAGGGGTTAATGTTAATTGTCGACTCAACAACACCGCAGCAGGTGAATGAAATTTTAAATAACACCATGGATCATATTGAGGAACGGCATAGTGAGATTATTGAATTTTATGAAAAAGGCGCCAGTTATGCCCCTGCTTTTGGTATGGTGGGTACCTTGATTGGTTTGGTAAATATGTTGATGTCCATGAATATGGAGGATGGTGCCGATGGTATTAGTACCAACATGGGTATCGCATTGATTACAACTTTTTATGGTTCGGTATTAGCAAATTTATTTTTCATGCCAATTGCAAAAAAATTACAGGTAAGAAGTGATGAGGAACTCTTATGCAGGAAAATCATCATTGAAGGAATTTTGGCAATCCAAGCAGGTGAAAATCCTAGCTTTTTAAAGGAAAAGCTGATTACATATTTGCCTCAATATGAAAGAAGCGGAAAAAAGAAAAAGGGTAAGGGTGACTCATCAGATGATGACGAATAATAAACAAAGGTAGTAGAGGCTGAAAAGTAAGTACTGATAGTGTTAGTTTGATTTAGTGAAGGTGATGGCGATGAAAAAACGTAAAAAAGGCATTTCCAACGACTGGTTGAATACCTATAGCGATATGGTTACGCTTCTGCTATGTTTCTTTGTATTGCTTTACTCCATGTCTTCCGTTGATAGTGCAAAGTGGGAAAAAATTGTAAAGAGCTTTAACCCTCCGGAAGGAGAAGTCAGCCAAATTGTAGAAAGTTCTAGTGGGAGTTTGGGAAATTACGACGTAGAGGGTGGTTTCGATGATGAATTTGATGAGCTGTATTACAAATTATCCAAGTACGTTGAAACACAGGGCATAGATGCTGATGTTGAAGTTTCAAGGGGAGATGGTTTTACATTTATCACATTTACAAACAACATTTTTTTCGATGGTGATAGGTATGAACTGAAGAGTGAAGGAAAAGAAGTGCTTGACCAATTGTGTTATGCTTTAGAGGATATCAGTGATTCTATTAGTGAAATTCAAGTTTTGGGGCATACTTCCCAGGCAAGTCCAACTGTGCCCAACGAAGTTGAAAGCGACCGATTTTTATCATCAAACAGGGCGGCAGAAGTGCTAGTATATATTCAAAATAAGAATATTATAGAGCCCAAAAAATTGGTTTCTAGCGGGTTTGGTCAGTTTCGGCCATGCAGTTCTTTTGAGACAAGGGAGAGCAGAGCGAAAAATAGGCGTGTAGAAATAATAATTACCAAAAATGATAGTGTTGTGAGAACGCTGGATAACTATTATAATGAAGTATATGGCATTGATACCAGCCAAACACAAAATTAGTAAAAAGTGAGAAACAACACTTAGTAAATGAGAACGAAACGCATTTTTTTGAGTGCTTTTGTTAGAGGAGCAAGGCCAGAGGCCAAATTTTTAAGGGTAGGGGTGAATACTATAAATGTCTGAAGTATTAAGCCAGAGTCAGATAGATGAGCTTCTCGCTTCTGTTATCGGCGGAGGCAACGTAGAGAGTAAGTCTTATAGCGAACCTGGCGAGAAATACCGCAAATACGATTTTTATAGTCCGAAGAAGTATACTAAGGACAAACTAAATATTATAAAAAACACCCATGAGAATTATTGCAGATTAGTTTCTTCCAGACTAAACAGCTTGCTCAGGGCATCTAGCCAGGTATCCCTTATTACTGTGGAAGAAGAGCGCTACTACGAATTTAGCAATGCGCTTTCTGACAATGATGCAATCACTTTGATTAATGTATCATTGCAAAGTAAAGAGAGTAACGGTATGGTATATATGCATATAACGGCCCCTTTAATGCTTAGCATGATTGATCGTATGCTGGGGGGGAAGGGGGAAGAACCCCATGATGTTTCTTCCTCATATGAGTATACGGATATAGAAATCTTACTCTACGAGAATATAGCAAAATATTTGGTTACAGTAATGAAGGACGGGTGGTCCAACTACCTGGACTTGAATTTTGAGATTGAAAAAGTTGAAACATCCCATGGGTTGGTTCAAGAAATCGGCATGGATGAGATAGTGGTTATTGTGGTGATCGAAGTAGCAATTAATGATGTAGTAGGAAAAATTAATATTTGTATTCCAAGTTCATTATTAACGAATATTTTTGGAATTCTGGAAACGAAAAGACCCTCCAATGCCAGGGCTACTGGAAGCGGGGAGGATAAAACTTCTGAAAATATTTTCGAGTTTATAAAGGACTCTAATTTAGAAGTAACGGCTAAAATCGGTGACGCAACTGTTATGCTGCAAGATATTTACGATCTGAAAAAGGGAGACATTATAAATATGAATAGACCCCAAGACTCATATGTCGATGTTTTTGTTGAAGACAATATTTGGTTTCATGGTAAACTAGGTATGCAGAATAAAAATTTGGCTGTGAGAATAAGTGAAACAGATAAACATTAAGAATAGCTAAAAGGGGGGAGATTTATAGATATGGAAGAAAAAGTTTTTAATTCTTTAGAGATGGACGCTATCGGTGAAATTCTTAATATAAGTCTTGGAGCATCCGCTACGGCCGTCTCTACTATGCTTGATAGAAGGGTTGATATTACCGTACCCAATGTAATGATATCAAGCAAAGAAAGTTTTGAGTTTTCCTATATGGAGCCGGCAGTTGGCGTTGAGATTACCTATGTTTCAGGTTTAAGCGGTAACAATATCATGCTCCTAAAAAGACATGATGTTAAGATAATTGTTGAAATTTTAATGGGAATGGAAATTCCAGATGACGAATTCGAATTGAATGAAATAAACCTAAGCGCAATATGCGAAGTTATGAATCAAATGATGGGGGCATCCTCCACCGCTTTAGCGGAATTGCTAGGAGAACCCGTTAACATATCCACACCAAACTCATTTGAGATTAATACTGTTGCAGAATTTTCGGAAAAGTACTTACTGGAAAATGAGCCGATGGTGGTGGTCAGATTTTCATTGAAGGTTGAAGAGGCACTGGAAAGTGAGTTTTTGAATATCATGACAGTTGATTTGGCTAGGAAAATGCTGTCTTGTTTTGGTTTGGGTGGGGAAACGGAAGCAGATAAAGCTGAAGAAGCTACTCCAGTGGTAGAGCCTCAAGCAATGGAATTTGAAAGATTCATGGACCCGCCCCAGTCGGAGGATTCTAACAGAATGATGTCTCAAGAAGAAATTGAAAAACTGTTATCTCAAAGTTTCCAAAGCGATGCAGATGCCGATGTACAGCCAGAGCCTGTCAAAGTAGAAGTGAAGCCTGTGCAGCCAGCACCGCCACCGGTAGAGATTCCGCCGGTAGCAGCGAATGTTGTTATTCCACAACCCAGCTTTGCACCCCAAGCACCTGCTGTTAGTGCACAGCCCAAGGTAATCAATGTAACACCTAATGCGGAGTTACAGAACCAAGGGGAAGGGGTTTCTCAAGAGCGTGCAGAGAATCTTGGCTTGATTTTAGGTGTACCTTTAGAAATTTCCGTGGAGATTGGGCGTACCAAGAAAAATGTTCGGGAAATTCTTGAATATAATAAAGGGTCCCTAATCGTTTTAGACAAGCTTGCTGGCGAGCAGGTAGATATCTATGTAAACGGTCAATGTATTGCAAAGGGCGACGTTGTTGTCGTGGATGATAATTTTGGTGTTCGTGTAACTGAGGTTTTAAGAAAGATATAATGACGAAAAAGGAAAAGGAAGGATTGATTAAAAATGTCTAAAATTTTACTAGTTGATGATGCCTCTTTTATGAGAATGATGATTAAAGATGCACTAACAAAGAATGGGTATACCGATATATATGAAGCAGCTGATGGCGTGGAGGCAGTAGCAAAATATACAGAGGTTAAGCCAGACTTAGTAATTATGGATATTACCATGCCCAACATGGATGGTTTGGGGGCTTTAAAAGCAATCAAACAAATGGATCCCAATGCAAATGTTGTTATGTGCTCGGCTATGGGTCAGGAAGCTATGGTAATTGAAGCAATTAAATCAGGCGCAAAGGATTTCATCGTGAAACCTTTTAAACCTGATAGAATTTTAAAGACAGTTACAACTGTGCTTGGTTAAACTAGGGGAGGAGGAGAGTCTAATTTTTGAAGATTTTTTTATGATTTTTCTCACTTTTTTAACCGTAATATTGATTCTTTTTTTGAGCTATTGGTTTACAAAATATGTTGGAACAAAGACGACGAAATTTAGAGCTTCGCGGCACATGGAAATTGTTGATCGCCTTCCAATAACTCAGGATAAGTCAGTTGTGATTTTGAAGGTGGAAAAACACTATTATTTGTTATCCTTATCCCCAAATGGAATTGGGCTTATCAAAGAGTTAGACGACATGGACGAAGAAATGTTTCAAACACCGGAACACTTTTCGGCGTATAAGGAGCATGACTTCAAAGATGTTTTGTCCCAATATTTTGTAAATAGAAAGAAATAAATAGGCGAATTCATAGGGATAGTATGAATTGGATGTATGTATTTTAAGTTATGAGGGAGTTTATCATGAATGAAGCTTTTATAAATATAAATGGTGGCGAACTGCAGTCGTTAGAGCTGTTTTTGATGATTACTGTTCTTTCGCTGCTACCTTCAATTATCATTATGATGACATCATTTACCAGAATCATCATCGTGATGTCATTTTTAAGAAATGCATTGGGGCTGCAACAAACACCACCGAATACAGTTTTGGTTGGTATTTCCTTGTTTCTTACTTTATTTATCATGTCTCCTGTGTTGACAGAGATAAATGAAAATGCATACATACCTTATAAAAACGAACAAATTTCTGCCCAAGAGGCATTAGACAGAGCTTCTGTCCCTATGAAAACTTTTATGTTGAAACAGACGGAAGTGGACACCCTGGATATGTTTATGGAATTTTCAGGGGAAGAGTTGAGGGAAAATTATGAGGAGTTGCCATTAACGGTTGTGATTCCTTCTTTTATCACAAGTGAGTTGAAAAGGGCATTTATCATAGGTTTCTTACTGTTCCTCCCATTTTTGCTAATCGATATTGTAGTGTCCAGTACACTTATGTCAATGGGTATGATTATGTTACCGCCGGCTATGATTTCATTACCGTTTAAGATTTTGTTGTTTATTACGGTAAACGGCTGGCAGTTGTTATTCTCTACATTGATTAAAGGCTTTAATTAGTAAGGAGGATACGATATGACCAATGGAGAAGCTTTAGATATCATGCGTTCCGCCATTGTTGTGGCAATGAAAATTGGCGGGCCAATCCTTATATTAAGTATGATTGTTGGTGTTTTCATATCCATCATACAGGCTGCAACCCAGATTCATGAACAAACTATTACTTTCGTACCAAAGGTTTTACTGATTGTTATTGTTTGTTTAATTTGTGGGCCATGGATGCTTGAAACTTTGCAGGATTTTTTGTATGAGGTGTTTAAACTTATGCTTTAAAAGCCTGAAAATATAGTCTCAGGGCAAGCCTTTACTTAAATCGACATATATGGCTATAATAATATAGAGGTATGCATATTATAGCGAAGAAGAACAATAAGGGAAGTACATTTTGTATTTGAATGTAATTTCGGAGGCTAGAACAGATGGATTATTTCAATAATTTTGTATTCTTCTCATTAGTATTAATGAGAATGGCAGGGTTTGTTTTCCTAAACCCTATATTTGGGAGAAGAAATATTCCTGGTATTGTGAAATCCGGACTGGTTCTTGCTTTAACCATGATTGTGTTTACTTCTTTGCCCCAACAGCAAATGCAGTTTTCGGGAATGTTTGAATATGGCTTTGTGCTGCTCAAAGAATTCTCCGCAGGGTTTGCATTAGGGTTTGTGATTAGCCTATTTCTGTACGTAATTATTTTTGCCGGTGAATTTATTGATATGGAACTTGGTTTATCCATGTCAAAAATATTTGATGTTCAGAGTAATGCTTCTATTGCCTTAAGTGCTACATATTACAATATTTTATTTATGTTTTTGTTCTTTGCTACGGATGCTCATTTGGCAATCATCAATATTTTATTGAACTCCAGCAATGTGATTCCTTATGGACAAGTTATACTGGGGCAGGATGTTGCCCAAGCAGTACTAGATACATTTATCTTTTGTTCTGAACTAGCATTAAAAATGGCATTCCCCATTGTGGCCATCGAGTTTCTATGTGCTGTGGGGATGGGTATTCTAATGAAAGCGATTCCCCAAATCAATGTTTTTGTTGTGGATATTCAGCTTAAAATCTTTGTTGGGTTAATGACTCTCGTTTTAATTTTCTCACCTATGGCTGATTTTTTAAATCAACTAGTCGTTTTGATGGTGGATAGCGTAAGGGATATTTTAAGCCTAATGGGGTAGATAAATCCAACATTTTATGCTTACGTCAATGTCTCTAATGAAAAATGTAAATGGCCCAAGTGGAATTTCTTAGGCTATTTGAAAACGATTTTTCCCGTACAAAGCAAGGTTTCCGAAATAAGGGGGGAGAACATTGGCGGGCGATTCCAAAACCGAAAAGGCCACGCCCAAGCGAAGGCAAGACGAGCGAAAGAAGGGTAATGTTTTAGTCAGTAAAGATATTGTTACCGTTGTATCCTTAATTGGTACTTTTTTTGCTTTAAAAATACTGTTCCCTCAAATGATAGCCAACATAAAGACTTTTATTTATAAGGCTTTTGGTTATGCCCAAACCAAGTCGGACATTACAGATGATTTTGTCATGGTGCTAACAAAGGAAACAACGCTTGCCTTCATACAGATTGTGGCCCCCGTAATTTTAATTTCAGTTTCACTCTCTATCATTGCAACAGTGGCACAAACAAAACCGCTATTTGTTGTAGATAGCTTAAAACCTAAATTTAACAGAATCAATCCCCTTCAGGGAATAAAGAGACTGTTTTCCTTAAAAAGTCTATTTGATGTTATCAAAGGAATCATAAAAATTGCAATTCTTATTACAATACTATATTCTTTTATTACCGATAGTTTATTGACGATTTCAAGAACGCCGCAAATGGATGTTTCCCCATCCTGTGTGGTTCTAATGGACTTGACAATGTCCCTTGTTTTTAAGATATGCTTAGCTTTTATAGCCATATCTGTATTTGACTTATTTTTTCAATGGTGGGAATATGAACGTCAAATTAAGATGTCCAAACATGAATTAAAAGAAGAGTACAAGCAAATGGAAGGGGATCCTCAGATAAAAAGTAAAATTAATGAGGTACAGCGTAAAATGGCAATGTCAAGAATGATGCAGGCAGTACCCGATGCCGACGTTGTAATTAAAAACCCTACCCACTTTGCCGTTGCTCTAAAATATGATTTTGAAAAAGATGGTGCACCCATCCTCTTGGCAAAGGGCCAAGATGAGGTTGCCCTTAGAATTATAAAGGCGGCGGAAGACAATGATATTTATGTCCTTGAAAATAAGCCGCTGGCTAGAGCGATTTTTGCTACTACCGACATAAACCAAGAAATACCCGCAGATTTCTATGGAACCGTTGCGGAAATTTTGGTTTATGTGTATAAGTTGAAAAATAAAAAGTTGATATAGATCGAAATGGTGTGAGATATGAAAAAGTTATTACAAAATTCAGTATCCTTATTTGTAATATTAATTGTATTACTGTTACTTATTCCGTTAAATCCCTTTGTATTGGATACGTTATTTATTATTAATATATCTGTGTCCCTCATTATTTTGCTGATTACAATGAACATTAGGGAGTCATTGGAGTTTTCTATTTTCCCTTCACTGCTTTTGATCACAACCCTTTTCAGACTTGGTTTAAATATATCTTCAACCAGATTAATTTTGACCAAAGAGGGTGCCGCAGGGCAGGTCATTGCGGCCTTTGGTAGCTTTGTTTTGCAGGGGAACGTGGTAGTAGGTACAATTATATTCGTGATTATTGTACTTGTGCAGTTTATCGTTATTTCCAAGGGTGCCGAGCGTGTTGCTGAGGTTGCTGCAAGGTTTACCTTGGACGCTATGCCAGGGAAACAGATGGCAATCGACGCCGACTTAAACTCCGGTCTTATCACAGAAGAAGAAGCAAAAACCAGACGATACAAAATCCAAAAAGAAGCGGACTTTTATGGAGCCATGGATGGTGCCACAAAGATTGTAAAGGGCGACGCCATCATGTCCATCATCATCACTGTAATCAACTTTGGTGCAGGTGTTATCATTGGCTTGGTACAGTCCGGCATGAGCTTTGCCGACGTGTTGCAGGTGTATTCCATTGCAACCATTGGGGATGGTTTGGTTTCCCAGATTCCCGCTCTCTTAATTTCAACTGCTACGGGTATGATTGTTACCAGAGCAGTTTCCGACGGAAGTTTAAACACCGATGTGGCCACCCAATTTTTAGCCCAGCCACAAGCAATTATCATTGGTGGCGCTCTTGTAGCTATGATTTCGGTAGTTCCTGGAACGCCTACCCTTCCATTGTTGTTAACCTCAGCAATGCTGCTTTCATTAGGTTTTTATGTACAAAGAAATATGAAACTAGCCATTGCCAATGAGGCACAAGCAGTGGAAGCCCAATATACCCAAGAAATGCCTTCGGAAGAGGAGTATTATAAAGATGTAAACAATATTTATTCTTTGCTTAATGTGGAACCAATCGAAATGGAGTTTGGGTATAGCCTAATTCCTTTGGTGGACGATGCAGGCGGAGGTAAATTAATCAATAGAATTGTTATTTTTAGACGGCAGTATGCCCAAGACATGGGATTTGTTATCCCATCCATTCGCCTTCGAGATAGTGCCTCTCTAAATCCTAATGAATATACTATAAAAATAAAAGGAGAGGTCATTGCAACAGGGGAAATTCTCGTAGACTATTATCTGGCCATTGAACCATCGGATCCCATGGGTGAAATTGACGGGATTGACACAATTGAACCTGCTTATGGTATACCAAGTAGATGGATTTTACCTGAAAACAAAGAGTTGGCTGAAATTTATGGTTATACCGTAATTGACCCCTTATCTGTTATGTTGACTCATATGTCAGAAGTGGTTTCTCAACATGCTTATGAGCTTTTATCCAGAACGGAAGTATTGCAGCTCATTGAAAATGTAAAAGCAACGATTCCCGAGTTGGTTGAGGAGGCATTTCCCAATATCGTATCCTATAGTAGCTTCCAAAAGATTTTGTCAAATCTTCTAAAAGAAGGTGTGCCTATTAAAGACTTGGTAACTATTATCGAAACCATTGTAGATTCTTCTTCGGTAACAAAGGATATCGACATGATTACTGAAAATATTAGGGTTGCCTTAAAGAGAACCATTACACGCAAGTACTGTGAGGCAGGTCAAATGAAGGTAATTACGCTGGATGCGGAGTTGGAGAAGGTGATTGTATCAAGCATGGCGAAAAGCGAACAAGGCGTATATCTTTCTCTAAGCCCTGATGTTTTGCAAAAGGTATTGATGCAGGTGGCGGAAAATGTGAAAAAGTTCAACGACATCTCCCACAAGCCTGTAATACTAACAAGTCATGTGGTCAGAGTTTATTTCTATCGTTTAATTGAGCAATTCTATCCCAATGTTAGTGTAATTTCCTTTAACGAAATAGCAAATAATGTTCAAATTCAATCAATTGGAAATATTGTGTTATAACATAGGAGCCGAGAGAATGATATTGAAGAAAAAACTCAGTGAAATGACAAATGAAGAATTGTTCGCCGAATATAAAGTATCCGGCGATTTGGAAATAAAAAATGAGCTTGTCTTAAGATATATACATATTGTTAAGGCCGTTGCCATTCAAATGCGTGGCGTGTATAGTGACTTTACCCAGGTGGAAGACATCGTAAACGAAGGCGTTCTTGCCTTAATGAATTCCATTGATAAATTCGATTTAGACATGAACGTGAAGTTTGAAAGTTATATTTCCAAGCGTGTGAGAGGCGTGGTCATTGATATTGCAAGAAAAAATGACTGGGTTCCAAGAAGCGTTCGTAAGGCCGCTAAGGATATTGATAATGCTACAAACGAGTTATTTATCCAGCTTGGTAGAATGCCTACAGATGAAGAAATGGCGAATCATCTCAATATTACTGTTCAAAAATATTTGGATGATTTGGCAAAAACAAATGTGATGAATGTCCTTTCCTTCGAGATGTTATTGGAGGAGGTTGGCAACGGTAGAGTGAATAATCAAGTTATGAGTACCAATAGAGAGAGTATGCCCGAGTATCACTTGGATAACTTGGAATTGGAACGAGAAATAAAAAAGGGTCTAGAAAGCCTGAGAGAAAGGGAGCAGCTTGTGGTTTCCCTGCATTATGTTCAAGATTTGAATATGAAAGAGATTGCTGCTGTTCTAGGGGTTAGCGAGCCTAGAATTTCACAAATACATTCGAATGCATTAAGAAAACTAAGGTTGTTTTTACAAGAGTAATGTCTTGGGGAGGGATAAAATGTTTAAAGGATATTATAATTTATCATCCAGTATGCTTACGCACAACAAGAATTTAAATGTTATCAGTAATAACTTGGCCAATGTTTCCACCAGTGGTTACAAGTCAGACACCATGGTCTCTGGAACCTTTAAAGATGAGGTGATGGCGAGAACAGCCAACAACATCTTGGGAACAGAGGGCGATCCTTTAGGCAACTCTTCCATGATTACTGTGCCTTACGAAACGGTAACGGATCTTGCTGATGGTGCTTGGGAGCAAACAGGCGGCTCCTTGGATTTTGCAATAAACGGAAAAGGTTTTTTTGAAGTGCAAAGTCAGGGAGAGAATGTATATACCCGCAACGGTTCTTTTAGCCTTGATAACGAAGGGTATCTGATGCTTCAAGGGGTTGGAAGGGTAAATGGCAGCAATGGCCTGATTCGTATTACGACCGATGATTTTCAAGTGGAGCAAGATGGAAGTATTTATAACGGCACAGGCAACTTAATTTCCAAGCTTAGAATCATGGATTTTGATAACTATGATAATTTAACTAAGGTTGGTGACGGTGTTTTTACCGGCGGTGGACAAGGGAGGGTTGCAGACTCTACGGTAATGTGGAAGTATGTTGAAACTTCAAACGTGGACCCTGTTCAAGAAATGACGGATATGCTGGTGAGCCAGCGTTCCTTGCAAAGTGCGGCTCAGGTTTTAAAAATGTACGATATGATGGCTGCTAAGGCGGCTACGGAAATTGGCAAAGTATAACGGATATAAAGAGGTTTTTTTGGCAGGAGTGATTCTTAAATAAAGGCATGGTACAAGCCAAATGAGTACATTTGGAAGAAAGAAAGAGTCTAGGGAAGATTATGCTATTAAAAAGGAATCTTCAAATTCAGTTGCTTTTACCGTTATCTTATGGGTGCAAAGGAGAAATGTATTTATGCAAATGTCATTTTATACCGGCAAAGTGGGTGCATCTGCCCAGCAAACAAAAATGGATGTAACTGCAAATAATATTGCAAATATTGGTACAGCAGGATATAAGGCAAAAAGCCTGTGCTTTTCTGATTTGGTTTATAACAACATGGCAGGGCGAGATGGTGCCGAGTCTGACGTAAAATGCGGTAGTGGTGCAAAACCTGACAAAACCAATACGTCCTTTGAAAAAGGTAGTGTAAATCCAGGTTCTCAGTTGGATTTTTCCATTGAGGGCAGAGGATTTTTCGGATTGCAAAATCCACAAACTAAAGAAAAATACTATACCACAAGCGGAAACTTTGTTTTGGCTGAAAAAGGTGATAGTTTTTACTTGGCTTCTAAGGAGGGCTATTTCGTACTAAACAGGGATGGAAACCCAATTAAGATTAGAAGTACGAATGGTCCTGTGACAGATGAAGCCATAGAGTTAGGCAAGGACGGTAGCCCTTTGGAGGGGGAGGCGGTAGCCCTTGAAGACGCTCAGCCCGCTGTGTTTGACTTTTTTCGTACGGATGGTATGTTGAGCGTGGGCGACAGTAATTTTATTCCTGTTGAAAAAAATGGAGCACCTTTTTTGTCAGATGCGAATGTAACAAGGGGTAGTTTTGAAGGTTCAAACGTAGATATTTCTAAGGAATTTACTAAGGTGATTGAGGCGCAAAGAGCGTACCAATACTCCCTTAGAATGGTACAAACAACAGATGAAATTCAAAACTTAATTAATAATTTAAGATAACAGAACAATTAAACTTTTAAATGGTTGGTGAGACTATGAAAATCAATAGCTATCAGGAAATGAATGGATTTGCCTTAGATATGCTTAGGGAAATTGGCAGCATCGGAACAGGAAACGCAGCGACAGCACTTTCGAATACGTTGTCCGCTAAAATAGCAATGTCTTTGCCGGAAGTGAAAATTATGGAGTATAATCCAGTAATTGAGTTTTTAGGAGGACCGGAAAAAATTGTCGCTGCAGTATTGGTGCATATGACAGGAGAGTTTAGTGGAATTATGCTTTATCTCTTAGACTTGGATTTTGTTAATATTGTTTTTGAACGTCTTTCTCTGGGTAAAATTGAAGGCTTTGAGGATATCGATGAGCTTCGGGCATCTGCAATCGCAGAGGTAAGCAATATTATCATTTCCTCTTATGCCAATGCGGTGTCTCAGTTAAGCAATATATCAATCAATCTTTCTGTTCCTGCTATGACAATCAATATGTTGGGTGGCATTATGTCCGTACCTATGATAGAGTATGGATATGTCACTGATAAAATAATGATAGTGGATGGGAAATTTATCTATAACGGTGGTGAGATGACGAGTAATTTAATCATGTTACCTGATATTAAGTCACTAAATTTTTTATTAAATAAGCTGGGTGTTTTTAATGGGTAAAGAAATTACAGTAGGTATTGCGGATATGAAGTTTACCAGAATGGAAGGGCGATTGATTACATACGCTCTTGGCTCCTGTGTAGGGGTTTGTTTATATGACCCTATTGCAAAAGTTGGAGCAATGGTACATGTTATGCTCCCTAAAAGACTGGAAAATACTGCGGATTCGAATGTTTACAAATTTGCCGATTCAGGCATACGTGCAACAATTAAAAAAATGGAAGTTTTCGGTGCTGTTAAAAGGCGTCTAATTGCAAAAATTGCAGGGGGCGCTAAAATGTTTGATATTCCTGGGGGTGGGTCCTTGGGAAATATTGGACAACGAAACATAGAAAGTGTTCGCCAAACGCTAAAGGAAGAAGGGATTCCTATTGTTAGCGAGGATGTGGGGGCGAACTATGCAAGAACTTTGGTTTTTGATTGTAGCAATGGACAAGGCAACATAAGATCCTTTGGTAGAAAAGAAATTGTATTTTAAATTGGTCTTTTAGTAGGGATTTATGGTATTATGATAGAAAGATATTTTCATAAAATCATTGATGTAGTTTTCGGTATCATTAAGAAGAACTACAATTTATGGAGGAATACATATGGGCGAAAAAAACAGGACCGGAATTTTACTTGAGTCAGGGACAAATGAAATAGAAATAATGGAGTTTAAAGTAAACGGAAAACTCTATGGCATTAACGTAGCAAAGGTACGAGAAATTATGGTGTCAGAGTCTGTTACGCCGATGCCCTTGGCTCACCCTGTTGTAGAAGGTGTTTTTAAACCGAGGGGAACAGTAATAACAGTATTTAACCTTGCTAGATATTTGTTTGGTGAGGATGCATCTCAAGGAGGCCGAGACCTCTTTATTGTAACGAATTTTAACAAAATGCACATTGCTTTTCGTGTAGATAGCGTGGAGGGCATTGTTAGACTTTCATGGGCCGATATTCAAAAGCCAGACAACACTGTTAGCGGCGGCGAAGAAGGAGTAGCTACGGGGATTACTGAAATCAATGGAAACCTAGTAGTTATTCTGGACTTTGAAAAGATAGTGGCGGAAATTGCCCCCCGAACAGGGATACAAGCTGACGATATAAACAAACTGGGTCATCGAGAACCAAACAACACACCAATTATTTTGGCGGAGGACTCTGTATTATTATCAAAGATGATTTTGGATTGTTTAAAGCAAGCTGGGTTTACAAACATTACCAAGTTTGATAATGGGCAAGAGGCTTGGGATTTTTTAAAGGCTACAGTAGAAGAAAATAGTGTGAAAGAAAAAGTATCCTTGGTAATTACTGACATTGAAATGCCAGCCATGGATGGGCACAGATTAACCAAACTAATTAAAGGTGAAAAAAGCCTAAAACAAATACCGGTTGTCATTTTTTCCTCACTGATTAATGAAGAATTATACATAAAAGGGAAACAACTTGGGGCAGATGAGCAAATCAGTAAGCCTGAAATCGGCAATTTGGTTGAGGTAATAGATCATTTGCTGGAAAGAAGAAAAACAAAATAAAGACGAAAATATACCAATTTCAATGGGTGTATACAAAAAAAGCAGACGCCTATGTGTCTGCTTTTTATAGTCTTATTTATTTATGATGGGGATTTTGTTTTATTACGATACAAGCACTAGATAATTGAGCAGTAACGGAGGATTTAAATTTTTCTCTATAATAACTGAGCAAGGGAACTGATCTTTTGCTTTCGGAAACAATATACTTGGCTGGCAAATTCGTTAATGTCAATGCAATAACATCAGCGGTACATCTTTGGCAAGTACAAACGTCAAACATAGATTGAAACTCCTCGATTCTTTCTGTTACTAGGCACTCATACACATTGATGTAATAATACCTAGGCTCGGGTGGGGTGGTAATAGGTAATTCCTGAGGAATCTCATCGGAAGGCGCAGCCTCATATGCCACGATGGATGGTGTTGCTTCTTGGAAAGTTAACCCTTCAAACCCCTCCATACCTGAATGTTCTGTTTCTGCGTGACCATTATCTGATTTTTCAGAATGTGTATGGATTGCATCTGTCGTTTCCGTATGTTTGTTTTCAATTTCCTCAATTCCCTCAGTAGAAAATCCAGCCTCTATGGTTTTTTTCGTTGCATTTTTATTGGAATCAGTTTCTAGGGTAGTATTTTCCCCAGTATCCATTTGAGTTGCTTCGGTCGTTTCTTGCATGGTCGGTTCTTCTTGTACAAGGCTTTCTTCCTGTACGGGTTTATCTTCTTCTTGTGGAGGGTCCTCATTTACTGCCTGTGGCAGGGTGGTTTCATTTGGAGCTATGGCTTCTCCTTGGTCCACAATTGCTTCAAGATTTTCATTTATTTTATCCGATATGGATTTATCATTGGTAGGTTCAATGCCCATAAACAATAGATCTTTGGAAACATCAGAACCTGTACTATCGATTTGCATTTGATCTTCCATAGCCTGATGTTCATCTTTAGCCTTTGATATAAGGTTTAGGACGTGGGCGGTCTTATTTGTTTTGCGCGCCATTTTATTACCTCTTTTCAATATATATTAGACTAAGTTAAGTGACGAAAAAAACGATTAAAAGTATGCGCAGTTACATTGTCTACTTTGAATCGGAAAGAAAATAGTATTCCGTCAGTGTTATGTTTACTTTTTTGCTGCCTTGCAACGCAGAAGAACCTCTTCGATGAAGTTAATATAATCCAAAGTAGGTTTTGACCTAGGGGCATGTAAAAGCACGCAGGATCCATGGGCGGGAGATTCTGCAACGGACACGCTGGATCTAATTTTTGCAGAAAATACCGTTGTGTCCAATTGTTTTGCTATTTCCCCTGCCATTTCTGCAACTTCTTTTGCAAGGTTGGTGCGATTATTATACTTTGTAAGCAACAACCCCAACACAGTTAGTTTTGGGTTATAAAATTTCTTCACTGTTTGTGCTGTTTCCTTTAGCTGGCTTACCCCTAAAAGGCTTAGAATTTCGGGAACCATAGGCACGATAAGGTGGTCAGAGCAAACATAGGCATTTACCGTTAATATATTTAATGCCGGTGGTGTATCAATTATTATAAAATCATATAAATTCGCAACGGATTCCAGAGCTTCTTTTAAGAGATATTCTCTACCAGAGCGATTAAACTCCAATTCGGCACCACTAAGTAAAATGTTTGAGGGAATAATATCACCAAATTCTGTTTTTTGAATCACATCCTCAATGTTTGCGGTTCCTCGAAAAACGTCATAAATTGTATGGGTACTTTCAATGTCTAAACCTAATGAAAAACCAAGGTTTCCCTGGGGATCAAGATCGATTCCAAGAACTTTATATTCTTGAAGTGATAAGCCTGTTATAAGGGTAGCAGTTGTAGTTGTCTTGCCTACGCCCCCTTTTTGATTGGTTAATGTAATTATTACTGACACCAGTATCACCTCATGATAATTTATTTGTTAATCTGAACTATTAATAAAAGTATACTATATGTCGAAAAATAAGTATAGAGTAAAATTCGTTATGGATCGTTCAATAGAAAACGTTACTATATATTAAGGAGGAATACTATGGCAACAATATCCAGTCTAACATCATCCTCTTCCAGTGCTGCTTATGGGAGCCAAACCAAAGGAATTGGCGGCCTTGCCAGCGGCCTAAATACAGATGAGTTGATTGATGGCATGACCATCTCCACAAGAAGCAAAATTGCAAAACAAAAGCAAAACAAAACACTGTTATCATGGAAAACAGATGCATTTCGTTCCATTAGTTCTAAGTTGATCAGCTTTGCTGATAAGTACACGTCCTATTCATCTAGCACGAACTTATTTAGTGCTGGTTTTTATGATAAAAGTGTGATTTCCCCAAAGGGGGAAAACAGTAAGTATATTTCTGTTTCTGGTAGTGCCAATAACAGCGACCTTTCTATTCTTGGTGTAAAGGAATTAGCAAGGGATGCAAGCTTGACTACCAATCAGGCCTTATCAAACAATTATATAGAAACGGGAGCAATTGACTACGGTACATCTTCTACATGTGCCATAACTGGGAAAACGTTTACCGTGGAATATGGATCTGAAAGATATGTTGTAACCATGCCTCAAAAAGAAAGCGGCTTATATACCAATGCTGCTGACGTTGTAGATGGCCTTACAAAAGCATTACAACAAGTAGATATAAAAGATGGGAAGAAACTTAGTGATGTGATGAGCGTTACTGCAAACGGGGAGACGTTGCAGTTTAAGAATACGGATGGCATTGGGAATAAACTACAAATTGTTAGTGGTAATTCTGGTTTAATGAATGCATTGGGAATGACTGCTGGTTCCTCTACCATGGTAGATAAAAGCATTACTGATGCAGGCTTAGATGCCGTTGCACAAATTGATTCCGCTGCCCTTCAAAAAACAGCATCCTTTCTTGACAAAATGAAAGACAAGGCACTTACCTTCGAATATAATGGTGTAAAAAAGACCATTAAGTTCGATGACGAGACTAAGTTGACTGAAGCTAAGTTTAAGGATTACTTGCAAGAGGAATTGAATACTGCATTTGGTGCGGGTCGAATTAAGGTATCGAGGGATGATACTACTCAAAAAATTAAGTTTCAAACAACGACCCCTCCTTCGGGAGAGGTGGACAAAACCTCTATATTACGCATTTCCAACGCATCCGATGGGCTGTTGGGGGATAGCGGTGTATTCGGCATCAGAAGTGGTGCAACAAACAAACTGAACTTGGGTAGTCCCCTGGAAAGCTCTGGGTTAAAAAATTTAGATGGTGTTCCTCTTAACGATGGGCAAGAGTATACACTTAGAATTAACGGTGAAAGCATAAATATCAAATACGAAAAGGGAAAAACCACCCTAGGTGATATTTTAAAGACAATTAATGATAATGAAAGAGCCGGTGTGAATATTTCCTACCAGCCCAATAGTGACTCCTTTTCTGTGGTATCTACCCAAAGTGGTGCTGGCGGGGAAGTGGAAATTGGCGTGGGAAATGCAGAGCTAAACGATTTTGAAAAATTACTGTTTGGTAAGCGTAATGAGGTTGACGGAAGTATTGAGGCTACTACCAATGGTACCTCTGTTGCTGGTAAAGATGCAGTTATTCTTGTGGACTTCGACGGAGAAGGAGGTTCTGCTCCCATAGAGATTACAAGAGGAACCAATTCCTTTACCTTAGACGGTATGACAATTGGGGTAAATGGAACCTTTGGTTATGATGGCAGTGGGAATCCCATTTCAGGAACTGAGGCAGTTAAATTTGATGCTTCCGTTGATACAGACAAGATTGTTGATGCCATTAAGAGTATGGTGAAAGACTACAATGAATTGGTGGAATCAGCAAACTCTGCAGTAGGTGAAAAGCGGGAAAGAAAATTCCCCCCCCTTACCGATGAGCAAAGGAAAGAATTGTCTGAAACAGAGATTAAAAATTGGGAAGAAAAAGCAAAAAAGGGTATGCTCTTTGGGGACCCCGATATTGTTAGCTTAACCAATGATCTAAGATTTGCTTTCTTAAACACAAGAACCGATGGTTTATCTTTTAGTGATATTGGACTATCTGTGTCTACCAATTGGAAGGATAATGGTAAAATAATCTTAGATGAGTCCAAGTTAAAGGCTTCCCTTGCGGAAAACCCCGATAATGTTAAAACACTGTTTACAGAAGCGGGAGATGGCGGTAGTCTTACCACAGGTGGTGCAATGTCCCGCATGAAGTCTATTACAGATAAGTATGCAGCAACTACGGGTGCCACAAAGGGGATTTTGGTGGAAAAGGCAGGCAGCGAAAAATCACCAAGTTCCATGTTGAAAAACTCTTTACTAGAGCAAATGAAGGACATTGATGATGTCGTTAAAAAGTTAGAATCAAAATTAACCACTGAGCGTACAAGATATCAAAGACAATTTACAGCTTTAGAGCAGCTGGTGCAGCAGATGAATGCACAAAGCGGTTGGCTAACGCAACAGTTTGGCGGCTAATATTGAGTTGAAAGGGTAGGCAAAAGAATATGAATAATTATGGTTATCAACAATATAAGCAACAATCAGTTAATACGATGACTTCGGGGGAACTTTTGCTGCTTCTTTTTGATGAAAGTGCGAAAAGGCTCACTAAGGCAGAAATGTCTTTGAAAAACAGTGATCTTGCTACGTTTGAGGCGTCCATGGATAGGGTTTCGGAAATTATTCGTTACCTTGATACAACTCTTGATAAGACATATAGTATTAGTCGGGAGATTTCAAGGATGTATGAGTATTTCCAATTCCAAGTTGCAAGAATAAAGGCAGGAAGAAATGTTGAATTGATCCATGAACTTCGGTCCATGTTAATGGATTTACGAAACACCTTCAAGGAGGCAGATCGTCTCTCCCAAGTTGACTTGGTTAAAAACTAGAAGTACAAAGGATGTGTACTGTATGAACACAACATTTGATGAGATAACCTTAAATCTTCAAAAGAAATATAATAAAATGAACGAATTGCAAGATATTACAAAGCAGATGGCAGATTCATTGCAACGTAACGATTTATATGCTTTTGAATTAGTCATGAAGATGCGTACAGAGGTAATGCTTGAGATTGACAGTATTGATTATGCCAGAGAAGATCTATTAAAAAGTTTGCCTGAAAGTGATGAAGAGGCAGTGAGAAGTATTTTACATAGCCCTGTAGCAGAAAAGCAATTGGAAAACCCTGTGTTTGGGTCGATATATGAAATCTATAAGAAAATCACAAGGTGTCTTGAGAGTACGATTCAATATGATCAAGCTATTAATCTTAAAATAGGAGGGGAGAACTCCTTCTATAAAAGGTAACTAGATAGGTTCAAAAGGTGGAAAACCTTCAGTTATTGCCATTTTATTAGGCAACAATTCGTCTAAATGGAATACTGGAATATTATGTTGCTTTTTACTTGGTTTTTAGATTTTTCTCTTGTCAAAAATCCCCAATCGTAGTTTATTTATCTACGATTGGGGGTTTTTTGGCAACTGGGCCTATTTTAAAAAGGAAGGGGATAGAAAAAACACTAGACTGAAAAGTCTACTCCTAGAAAACCATTTGAGGTCAGTATAACGAAAGAGACTTACCCTCTGTAATTTAAAGTCAGTAAGTCCCTAAGGTGGCAATATTTACTTTAATCTAACTTTTTAAGTCAGCTTAGAGGATTTGCTCAATATTTATGTTTTTCACCAAATAGGTATTGAGCTGAAATCGGGCTATCTTCTTGGTCGTTAATTGCGTCGTATAAATGGTTGGTTGAATTCTTTAATTTAAACTGCTCAATTTGCTCTTTCAGTAATTGTGCTTGACCACTAAACTCCTCGCTGGCTGCTGCACTTTCTTCTGCCGTTGCACTGTTGGTTTGCACAACCGAGGAAATTTGTTCAACCCCTATTGTGATCTGGGAGATAGCTGAAGCTTGCTCCTTAGAGGCATTGAAGATTTCATTGATTAAATTCCCAACTTTGTTTGCGGATTTTACTACATTCAGCATGGATTGTGCAGTGCTATCGGTGATTTTAGTGCCGTATTCGATTGCCTGTACGGTCTCTTCAATAAGAGTTGTGGTATCCTTGGCAGCCTCTGATGATTTCTGTGCAAGGCTTCGAACTTCATCAGCAACAACGGCAAACCCTCTTCCCGCAGAGCCGGCACGTGCAGCTTCAACAGCAGCATTTAGGGCTAAGATATTTGTTTGGAAAGCAATATCTTCGATGGTTTTGATGATTTTGCTAATTTCCCCTGATTTTGTATTTATATTATTAATGGCAACTTTCATTTCCTGCATCTGTTGATTACTGTTTTTAACCTCTTCACCAGAAAATTGGGCTTCTGCGTTTGCAAGCTGTGCATTATCAGCATTTTGCTTAATGTGCTGTGAAATCTGGGTAATTGTTGCAGAGAGCTCCTCTACGCTGCTTGCTTGCTCAGTTGCACCTTGAGCCAGAGCTTGTGCACCTGCCGATACCTGATTGGAACAGCCAGCAACCTGTTCTGCAGAATTCTTGATTTCTGTCATTGTATTGTTTAAGGATTCCAATATTGTTTCTAAGGAGACCTTAATTGGTGCAAAATCTCCTACATATTCTTTTTCTGATTTACAATCAAGATTTCCCTTGCTGATTTCACCTAAAACCGTTGAAATTTCGTCTATAAAGCTGCGACAGGTTTCCACTGTTGCACAGAGAGAACGATAAAGCAAGCCTAGCTCATCCTTTGAATCCACTACAGGAACAGCGGAGGTAAGGTCGCCATCGGATAGGTCGCGGAGCCTTTTGCTCATGCTTACAATAGGGTTTGTAATGGACTTGGACATAAATATTGCAATCACGATTCCCACAAGCATAAAGATGACGCTAGTAATCACGAGTAGTGTCGTTGTAATACCAATACTAGACATCATTTCCGCTGTAGGGACAACAATACCGTATGACCAGCCATCTGTATTTTTAATTGGGCCATAATAGCAAATTCGCTCATTTCCATTTATAAGGTACTTGTCTATATCTGTTTCTCCCCCGACCATTTTACGAAAAACAGCGGCAGCGGATTCAAGGGTTTTATCCGTTTTTGCTTCCTCGATTATGTTTGTTGCATTTGCAACAAGCTGATGATCCACATCAGCAATGGAGAAGCCCTTGCTATCAAGCATGAACACATTCCCCGATTGGTTTACTGTAATATCCGTTATAATATTGGTATAAGTTTGGCAGTCAAGGGTAGCAACGAGTAGGCCGGAAAACACCTTATTATTAACCTTGGTACTTAAAAATATTTTTCTTACACCGTCACTATCAAGTAATGGAGAAGTCAGCGTGGTTTCCCCTGAGGCAGCACCGCTGTACCAGTCGTATGAGGCTGCTTGTGTGCCATTTTTGTTGCTGTCGGTACTGATTATAATCCCTGAGCTGTCAACAATAGACAGAGATTCCATGCCAAAAGCTTCTGCATTTTCTTTTAGCTCCTCTATTACTTGCTGCTGTGAAAGCTCTTTATTTCCAATGAACTCCTGGGAAGCAACTGCTTCAATGGTCATTTGTAAGTTGTTTAGGGACTCTGATATGGCTACCTCAGTGACTTGTGCAATTGATTTTAAATCGGCTTCAACCGTTTCATTTACACTCCTATAGTTCAGATAGATTGCTGCCGCAGTATTAACGAATGAAAAAATCAGCAAGATTCCTGCCATTATTAGTGTCATCTTTAGTTTTAATGATTTCATGTTATTCTCCTTTTCCTAAAACATAGTCAGATAATAGAAAGATTATTTGTTTCATAAGAATTATGTTCTTAAATATTTAGTACCCTAAAATAAATATTGCCTGTAATAACGGCTGGCTATGGCTATAAGTTTTTCCACCCATTTGACTTTTAAATTTCAGCATTACATTGGTCTTTTTTAATAAGCTGATCTCCTTAAGTGGTATAAAAGAATATCTATGACTTTGTTAATTTTCTTGTCTGCGGACATGGTTCAACATTAGTTAAGGGGAATTCCTTAAAAGGCGTTGAATCTGTTGGGATAGACGGCGATTCCCCCTTCTGAACATCTTCCATAGCATAAAATAGCCCTATCTGACTTTACTCTTTTTACCAAATAAGGACAGCGACTCCTTTCATATAAATTCAAATGCTATTAGAAAAGTCATAAAAATGCAGTCTTATGGTTGCAATAATTGAAAAAAGCTGAACAACCATAAGGTAAGCAGACTACAGTAATCACTTCGCCCACAAACAGTAGACGCAGAACAAAGTATGATTGAAAGGGTAGAAAAATTAGGTTGGTATTCTAATATTTTTTGAGTTGAAAAATACTTAGATATGCCATAAGCAAAGCAAAGGGTTATTTTCCCAAAGTTATTTCTATTATAAAGGAATTGGAAATTGAGATGTTTTCAAAAAAGATAGCTAGAATGCGTTATCTGATTTTTTATGCAATGGTAGTCCGTACATGGACGTCATAAATTCATGCAAACAGACAAAAAGCAACTACTACTGTACAGTAGCGGCTGCTTTTAATGACAAAAATGATTAGGTTAGATGGGCTCTCCAGTTTAGGCGTGGTTTGCTTTCTAATCCATAATCAGCAACTGGCTATCATAGATTTACATCCTTAGATCCTTCAGCTTTGCGTCCTATTTTTTCAAATAGTTTGCCTTAGTTTAAGTTAAGAACATAGATTATTTTTAATATATCAGTTTTGACGAATATCGTCAATATATGTCGAAAAATTTAATTAAAAAAGCAGCCCTTTGTATCTTTTACAAAGGGCTGCTTTTGCATGATATTCTATTTTCCTAAAAATCTATACAGATACTATGTTTTTGTACTTACCAACACAAGGGCTATTTGCGATTACTGATGGACCAAAATGGACCGCCATAACTTGCGGAATACTTTGCTTCATCCAGTATCGTTTGAAGATCCCAAGGTTGTTGGCTGTTTTCAGCGTTTTGAGAGTCTGCGATCAAAACTTTTCCTTCTGGGGTAACACCACGAAGGATAATAAAGTGTCCTTGTGAGGTGAAAATACCCTTATTCATTAGTACGACTACAAGGTTTCCTTGATTCAATTCATTAAAAATTGTTTCTTTTGAAGGGTTTTTTAAGCTTTCTGAAGTAAGCCCAAATGCGTTAGCACCGTCTGGAATAATGGAATGATAGGACCCACTGTTATCACAAAAATGTCCGTTATCGTAAGCCCACGTCGCAGCCATGTCTGGGGTGATATCATTATCTGTAAAGGTGGATAAAACCATAGCCAGCGTAGTTGGCCCACAACCATAAACGCCTATGATATTATCAGTTCCATAAATGGTGGTATTCCACCTAGGGTCTGTTTGAGAAAAATAAACCAGATCTACGGTGCTAGATTCTAAGATGATTTCCTTTTCTTCATCCTCTTTGTCGTTTTTATTTGCGGAAGCATTATCCCTATTTTTTTGTTCCTTAGAAAGGGCTTTTGCCAAGGCAGCTGTCTCTCGTTTTGCATCTAATTCGGCTTTCTTTGTTTTTATTGAAGAAACCAGATGAGTAGTGTATTGCTGGGTATCTTTAATAAAATAATCAATATCCCAAGGCGTTACACGAGTTGCAAATAGGTATAAGAATCCAATAAAGCTGACATATGTTACGACAAAGGTGGTGTTAAATAGTTTTTTGCCGAGATATTTTTTTTTACGTCTTCGTTTTTTCATATGATCCAACCATATTTTCCTTTACTCACATCACCAAGAATTTTACCGTTTTGCAAAGTAACAACACGTTTCTTCATAATATCTACAAACTCTTTTGCGTGGGTAGCGATAATGACTGTAATACCTAATTGATTGATTTCGTTGAACAAAGACATAATATCAAGGGCGGAATCATAATCCAACTGAGCCGTAGGTTCGTCAGCAAGTATTATTTTTGGATTATTTACCACAGCCCTTGCCATAAGCACTTTAAACGTTTCACCCCCTGATAAATTTCCGGGGTAGTCATACATTTTTTTTGTCATTCCTACAAGGCCTAGGGCCAATGGAATAGATTGGCGAATGGATTTGTTGGAATGTCCTGTTGCTAACATGGCAAGTTCTAAGTTTTGATAAATTGTTTTATTTTCAATTAAAGAGAAATCGTGATTGATAATACCCAAAACACGCCTATAATAAGGGAGATCTTTTTGGGCTAAGTTATTGATGGACAGGTTATTTACCAAAATGTCGCCGGATGAAGGTTTGAGCTCCCCAGTTAAAAGATGGATTAACGTACTTTTACCGGAACCTGTTTTTCCTACAAGAAAAACAAAGTCACCGTCTTTGATTTCCAGTGAGATTTTTTCAACACCTACCTCATTATTCCCATAGGTTTTCGTCACATTGTTGAATACAATCAATACCCTCATGCCTTTCAAAAAAGTTTGTTTTAGAAACGCTTTAGACAAGTTTTACCTTCTTTTAGTATAACACTTCTGCGTAAAAATGTATATACTGCTAAATGATAGAAAAGAATGTAAAATATTGATTTTTCTATATTATTAATACCCATAAAAGCCTTTACTAATCAAAAAGAGGCGGTGAGGTAGTGGTTACAAAGAAGAAGAATATTTGTAAGAGTTTGTTTAGAGACTTAGAAACTGATAATTGTGTTTTTAAAAAAGTGCTGTAGGATGTTTCGCATTAAAAGATTGGAATAAAAAAATACCTGCTAAAAAGGGGGTACGTTGAACATATTTCATTACATATCAGTTTGTTTAAATGGATTTTAATGTTATGACATAACTTTTAAGCTCCATACAACTTTGGAATAGTTGGTTTCATTGATTTTAAAAGAACTGCAGTGATTAAAACCTTGAAAGCAATTTAATGAAAAAAAGCGGATGATGGGAATCGAACCCACGGTAAATACTCTAATGATGCAGAGAAATCAACATATTATTGGGAATGTGTTGCATTTTGTGTTGCATCATTGTTCCTGCTCCCCAAAAACCGATACCAAATAACTATCAATTGTTTTAGTTACTTCCCCATCTTTTTCTTTCATAGTGTGCTGGTAAACTCGTTTAAGCATATTATCAGTAGCATGTCCCATCCGCTTCAATGCATATTTGTCAGGTACATTATTGGCCAACATCATGGACGCATAGTAATGCCGCAAGTCATGAAAACGCATATGGTTAATTTCATGCTTCAGTAAAAATCTGAAAAAATGGTTAGTTATATCCGTGGGCGTCAGCCCTGTTAGTGAATCGTCGTCTTTTTTGCCATTAACAACTTCTTCAAGTACAGGCAATATATGGGAGGGGATAGGTAACACCCGCTTGCCTGCTGTTGTTTTTGGAGGCTTACGCACCCATTCTTTTTTGTCTTTATCAAAAACCATAGAGAAACTAATAGCTATCGTGTTGTTTTCGAAATCGGCATCTTTAACTCTTAACGCCGCTATCTCTCCACGACGTAACCCCATGCCAGATGCAATTAGAACAGGAAGATGAATTGTACTTCCTTTAGATAACTCTATGATTTTTTTTAAATCATTTTCGCAGGGTACAGTGATCTCTTCCTTTTTGCTTGTGGGCATAGTAACGTTATAGTAAAAGTCTGGATGATAGAATTTCAAGGTTGCGCTTAAAAGTCCCGACATATTGCGCACTGTTTTAGGTGTCAAATCAATGGATGCCTTATTAAAATATTTCTGTAATGTGTCGTTGTTTATTTTGGCAATAGGAATATCGATTTCGTCGTAATGATATTTAGCAAGGGAAGAATACGCCCTTATTGTGGATGGCGAAAGGGTTTTCTTTTTTGTTTCGATATAGTTCTCTATCGCCTCTTTTACCGTAAAATTTTCGGGGTTTCTTCTCTTGTCTTTGTTCATCATGAACTCGGCCGCTAGATACTCAGCCTCTTTCTGGGTTGTGGCGGTGAATCGTTGATACTTGCGTTTTTCTTTTCCGTCTACCATTTCGTTATGGCTATAAACTAAGCAAGTCCACGATCCAGATGGTAATTTTTTTGCTTTTGCCATAAAAATAAGACCTCCTTTATTTTTGTGTATGCAAACAAAGCGGTCTATGATATAATAATTATCGCTAGATAGTGGTTACTTCGTGACCGCTTGTCCCTCATTCCATTGCAGTGGAGTGGGGGATTTTTTAAATTATAAACCAGAGACCTGAGATAACCGTAAGCTTTCGCGATACTGTTCCGCTTTTGCTATATGAGTAAACTCTACTGTAGCATTATGGTTTTGTTTAACTACCTTTTCGATTTCAGCTAGAGAAACTTCAAAAAATTCTTTTCTTGCGTTTACTTTATTGACCTGATTATTCCTAAATGTAGCGTGCAAGGTATTTTCCAATGCTGGGGCATCTTCACTGAAGATCATAGCATGTACATCGAATTCAAAAGGTACTGAGGCATCGCCTAGTTCTTTGACACGATCCATAGGTTCTAATCTTCTGGTCATGCCGATTTTGTATATGTCTTCTCCGAAGGAGCCAATATTCGAAATGATATAAACATAGCCAGCCCTTGTGTTCTGTTCTCTTTCTAGGACATTTTCCTTATCTTTCTCTACCAATTTTAACTTTTCTTCTAATTCTTTGATTTTATCAAGGTAAAGTTGTTTTTCAACATCGGTTGATTTTTGAAGATATCCCATTAGTTTTGTGATTTCATTTTTAAATTGTGTTTCTTCTTTTTCAATTTTTGCCTTTTCTCTATCAATTTCGCGACGAACTTTTTCTTCTTCTAATATTTGCTCACGAATAGCTTTTTGTTCTTCCTTCTCCTGTTCTTTTTTGAGCTGAAAAGCATAGGTGAGATTAAGTTCTTCAAGCTTGTATTCTAGGAAAGGAAAATTTAATTTCATTCCGTCTACTTCAAAAATTTTATTTATATTGTCAAAACATTTGTTTAGTTTATTTCTTTGGGCATCAATATTTTTGGTGGTAACTGCCTTAATGATACCCGTGCTTTCGGATTCAAAACAACGAAGAATTTGTTTTGAGTTATCGCGGATAACCTTTTTATTTTCATTTGAATTTACTAGGAGTGCTTCTTCATTTTTTATTAGTTCTGCCATTTTAGAATTAAGCACAGCAAGTTTATTTTTGTACTCTTCGGACGTAATTTCATCATCAACTATAAAATTTGTAGCAATTACAATCGATTCTTTCGTTAATTCATCAATTTCAGAAATAATATTGTTCTTTTGTATTTCAAGTTTCTCAATTTCTTGCTTTGCTTTTTCTTTGTTAGCATCTATATCTCCAAGTGCAGCATAGGCCTTTTGGGTAGTAGCTTCATAATAATTATCGGCACTTTCCTTTTTAGTTGCATAATAAATATCCGCGTCATTGGTTCTTTGAAAGTAGTTTACCTCTGCTTCATTTTTTTTCTGAATTACATATTCATCAGCGTTAGAAATTGCTTCGTACTTTTCAAACAATGCCGTAAAACTTTTTAATTTAACTAATAAAATAATTAGTGCAATTATAGCTAATGGTGGCCATAGAAGAGACAAGAGCGTGAGAAGAAATAATGAAATACACCAAGTAATAAAAATTTTTTTCATAGTAAAACCTCCCTTAAATTGACAATATATTACATATTGTCTATAATGTTTTAAGGGTTGACTTTCCGATAGCCCTACATATCTTTTCCTCACGGTACTGCGAATACTGTGGGGGATTTTTTATTTATTAAATCTAAATCTTCCTCTGAGTCTTAATTCTATCAATTCTTCAGGCAAGCCATAGATACAAGCTAATTGTTGAGTTGTGTTTTCTTTAAATATTTCTAAATCTTCGTCACTTATCATTAGCTTAACAGCAAAAAGGTTTGCTTCTTTTTCCAGTTTATTTACAGACAAAAGTGTACTTTTAAGAAATGGGGTATTTTCATTAGGATGCAATACTGCGTGCCCTAACTCATGTGCGATAGTAAAAAGCATTCTTCTTTCATCTAAATCGGAATTAATGTGTATCTGTTTTTGTCTGCACATTGTAGTAAAGTAACCATTAATCACGCCGAGAGGCTCATACATTATCTGTATACCCATATCTCTAGCAATCCTTATTGGATTTCTAGTCCCGTATTTTTCAACGATGTTTTCGACCATTCTTCACCCTTCCCTCCCTTAAGCAAAGCTAAAAGTGTGGCAAATTATCTGTATTTTTTAGGTGTAAATTTCTTTTTGGCTGCGATTTTAGCAATCTTGACCCCATTTTCTAATGATACTCTTAATAACTCTTTGGTTTCATCATCCATAGGCTCACCATCAAACATTAAAGCATCGCTTGTGTGTAATTGAGATAAAATCCCATCCACTTTTTTGGAAATGTCCCTTTCATCTTTTGCGGTCAGTTGAGGGTTAAATTCCTTTTGTTCTGGTTCTTCGCCAGTCATTAAATATTCCATATTAACCCCGAATCTAGCGGCTATTTCCATTAATCTCTCCGCTTTTATAGATTTAGATTTAGCTAAAGAACCGTTACTATATCCCATTTCTTTTTCAAGAGCGGAAATGTTTATACCTTCCTTTTCGCATAGATTTTTTATTATTTCTAAACTTGTCATAGTTACCTCCAAGAAAATATTTAGAAGAGTTTCTAAAAATGGGTTGACAAATTAGAATAAGTTCTATATACTAGCCGTATGGATTAGAAAAACTTCTAATCATCAAAGGCGTCGGTAGAATTTATTCTCAATTTGATTTCGCTGATTAGATTATAGAATAAAATCTAATGGATGTCAACATTAATATAGATAATTTTCTAAATGTGAAAGGGGGAATTATTTTGCTGGAAAAAATCAAAGCTTGGTGTAGAGATAACAAAACATCAGTGTGCGCATTGGAAAAGCAATGCGGATTGGGCAACGGAACGATTGGTGGCTGGGAAAAGTCAACACCAAGAGTTGACAGTCTAATCGCTGTGTCTAAGGCCACGGGGTTAAGCATTGATGATTTAATCGGACAAGCTGTAGTAGAAAAAGAATAGGAGGTACAAATGAAACAACTAACGGTAAACGGAACGCAAAATTTTATGGGTAAATCCATCCCAGTAGTAAGCGGTGGGTTTGGACAAGGTAAGAAGTGTATGAGCGATAAGACTATTGCAGAAATACACGGAGTTACCACAAGCGATATAAGAAAAGCAATAGGGAGAAATGCAAATAGGTTTAAAAGCATGATAGATTTTGTTGATTTAAATAGCTCGTCATGTGGTGACGGCCTATTTGAACAGTTGGGTTATAGTAAGCAGCAGATAATTCAAGCCGAACATATCTACATATTATCCGAGAGAGGTTATTCAAAACTTATCAAGATTATGGATACTGACCTCGCTTGGGAAATCCATGACAAACTTATGGATGAATACTTTGAAATGAGAGACACAGTAATTCCTAAATTTGCAAACGATTTGGAGTATGCAAAGGTTCAGGCTCAAAAGGCAAGAGCAGATGCAATGTTGTTAAATGCTAAGAACCGTACTTTCAAAACACTCATGGATTCAATAAGTAATAAAAATCTTTCACCTATTGCGGTTCAGGTGTTCGGCTTGAAAAGTCTTGAAAGCACTTTCGGAATTAGCGTAGGAGAATACCTTCCAGAATGCGAAAAAACATATTCAGCTACCGAAATTGGGGAAATGCTTGGCATCTCTGCAAACAAGGTAGGTAAAATCGCAAATGCTAACAATCTAAAAACAGAAGAGTACGGCGTTACTGTTATGGACAAGTCCAGATACAGCAGCAAGGAAGTGCCTAATTTTAGATATTTTGCAAAGGCGATTGATGTAATTAGAGAAATCATGGGAAGTGAAGTTTGCTAAAGGGGGATTTGATATGAATAAAGGCTGTAGAGAGTTAGATGTGTTTGTCGGAACAAAAATGAAGATAGCTCACACTGGCAAAGAGGTACTATACGCTATTATCGGCATGATGTCTAAAACTGACGATGAGCCAGAGTTTAACACATGCAAAGAATTGCTGGACAAAGCATTGTTAAATCTAATCGCTTTCGAGGATGAAATTATTCCTCAAGAGGACTTTGCAATGTTCCTTGAATTACTTGAAGAATGCGAATTTGAGGAGGAGGAGCCAGGGATTGACCTCATCGAGGTAAATACAGAGGAGGCTTCAAGAATATTGAGCGGCATGCACCTTTCTAATGTTCACACCCTATGCAATAACAGCACAGTGATTGGCAGGGTATGCGCTTTCCGAAGCACTCAGGAAGATGAAGGATGTAAGTTTAGAAATCTTTTAATTCAATTCGATGGCAGAATACTTGTTTCCGAAGAATATTAAGAAACCCAAGGAGGCGATACCATGAAAAAAGCAAAACCAGACAAGCGTTTGCCCGCCTTGGTGAAATCGAAAATGTATGAAAGAGGAATCAAGGGTGAGGAAATGGCAACATACTTGCATATGTGCCCTGGGACGTATTATCGCAGAATGAATAACCCTGAGGAATTCACAATTGCAAATCTAAAAGTTTTTTGCAATAAATTGAAAATCGACAAAGCGACTCTGGTTGAAGCGATGCTCTAGCCCACAACGGACAAGCCTGTAGCAGAAAGGTAGGAGGTACATATGAAATTTGAAGGAAAATTCGAAATTACGCCAAAAGAAATAGCTGACCTTGTAAGGGAATTACAAAGCCAGCCGAAGGGTAGCATCAACAACACAATAATAAGTAATAATCCTGCTATTAGTAACGATAGGGAACAGGATTAATATTGCTTACCGTTTATTATTGCATTTTTTGAAATTGTTAATCCACTCATATCTAAGCTTGGACAAGAGACTATGCCGTGTATTTTTATAGCTCCATTGTTTTTAATATCGTTGGCATTTAGAATGCCATGTATTTCAACAGTACAGCCTTTGTTAACGGTTAACGCTCCGTTCATTATGCCAGAGATGACAAGCGTTGATAATTCTGTTAAGTGAACATCGCCATTTAATATGCCTGCGATTTCAATAGTTGCTGAATTAGAAACAATCATTTCGTCGCATGAGTAGACATCTTTGATTGAGTGGTCACTGGAAAATAGCATAAGTTTTCCTCCTTTCTCTACATACTCGGTACTGGCATACCTGTAAGGAAAGGATAGCACAATATTACAAAATATTCCATAGGAGGTGGACAAACATGACAACCCAGCTCCCACCGATGCGAGTAGGCTATCGTTACATATGTTGCAGTCGGTGCGGCGAACGGTGGAACATAGCAAAGACAGCTAACACAAGGCATGGTTATTTATGCCCTGAATGCAATCGTAAGAAAGACAAGCAATATGCAGTAGATAACAATTTGGATTATTCCGCATACATGTTTTATGGAACATGGCACGGGGTAAATAGAAGGAGAAAGGAGGGAGGCGGTGGGAAATGTAATACAGCTAAGCGGAGGCAAAGATAGCTTGGCATTGCTGTTAATTGCCATAGAAAAAGGCTACAAGGTTGATGAGGCAGTATATTTCGATGTTGGAGAATGGGAGTTTCAAGCTGTTCGTAGAAATATTGAGAAGGCCAAAAAGCTATGCGAACAAAAAGGCATCCGATTTACAACTATTCACCCCGCTATTGAGTTTCCGGTTTTAGCATGGGAAAGAGAGTACATACAGAGAAACGGAAACAAGAAAAAAGGTTATGAGTGGTGTGGATGGCACGGCTGTCGATGGGGAACAACGCAGAAAATTGCTCAATTGGACAAGTATTGTGGTGATAACTTACAAATTATCGGAATAGCCAAAGATGAGCCTGAACGCCTAGAAAAAGGAGTCGGTAGCAATAAAGCCTATTGGCTAAATGAATGGGGCTTAACTGAGGCAGATTGTCTACAATATTGTTATGACCAAGGTTGGAATTGGCTTGAATATGAGCCATTAACAGACAAATACATAGAACTTTATAGCGTATTGGACAGAGTATCTTGCTGGTGTTGTGGCAATAAAAATTTGAAGGAACTCTACAATATTTACAGATTTTTACCTTCCTACTGGAAAAGGCTAGAAGAATATCAGATAAAAACAGATAAACCTTTCAAAGAAAGTGGAAGTATATTTGAACTTGCTGAGAGATTTAAACTTGGTTGTGTTACTAAGGCGGAGTTAAAAAAATTTTACAAGGAGGAAATCAAATGAAAGCAGAGGAAAATGAAATCGGAAAATTGCTCATGCAGTTCGGAATTAGTCCGTCAATTTTGGGGTACAGCTACTTAAAAACTGCTATCAGTATAGCGATTAAGGATACTACATGCTGGCGTATGCTCACAAAGTCTTTGTATCCCATGGTAGCAGCGCAACACGGTACAACCCCATCAAGAGCAGAAAGAGCCATGCGCCATGCGATAGAAACAGCGTATTACAAAGGTAACAAAGAGTTATTGAACTCAATAATTTTAGTTCAGAACGTGAATAAAAACAAAGCAACTGTTGGTGAATTTATCGCAGGAGTTGCAGAGCATTACAGAATTTGGGGTGACTTCAATGAGCGATAAGGACGTTGAATTAATCAGCCGCAATACATATCGACGCATGAGCCGTTGTAAGCGTGCTAGGCTTATCCAGTCAGCAAAGATACTTATTATATGGCTGTTTGCAATCACGGTTAACATAGCCGTTATACACGCCCTATATGCAGTCTTACCGCATCGGTTAGCATTGAGATATTTTTTAATCGTAGTGTTTACGGCGGTTTGGGTGAAACAGTTTGTAGATATTACAGACAATATAAAAACGTCCCCAAGGAACGGCCATTCCAGAAGGGGACACTGACAAATAATCAACTTTAAAGTATCAGAAAAAAGGAGGATTGTCAATGGATAGTTTGGTACCTGAAAATGATTTACAAGAATTATGGGAGCAGAGCGGCAGGGTCAAGGCCTTGATTGCTTATACTTCATTGAGAAAATACGCCACAGCGGAAGAAATCAAGGCGATTTTGAGTGGCGAGATCGAGGAATCTGAGGAAGGTGATACTCATGAAGAATGAAGTGACGGGACATTGGAAGAAGCTTGTTTCTGACCCTAAATATTTGGGCGAGGCTGATTTTGCAAGCGGCCAAGAGGTTACCGTAACGATTGCGGCAGTTACAAAGGAATCTGTTAAAAATGCAGATGGCTCGGCTGAAAAAATAGTAATTCATTTCGTAGAGAACTGCAAGCCAATGATTCTTAACGTAACTAATTCCAAGGCAATTGCGAAAGTCACAGGAGAAAAGTTGGTTGAAAAGTGGAAGGGTGCAAGAATCCAGCTCTACATAGACCCTAAAGTGAGGGCGTTTGGCGAGGTTGTGGCCGCATTAAGGGTTAGACCGTTTGCACCAAGGCAGAACAGTCAGCCAGTACAGGGCAAGCCTATTCCGTGCGAAAAGTGCGGAAACAATATCAAGCCGTTCGATAAAATGACAACAGAGCAATTGGCGGAATACACAAAATCAAAATATGGTAAAGCATTATGCTCAGATTGTGCGGCAGAAATGGCAAAAGAGGCAAAGAGCGGACAGGAGGAAGTAAATGAAAACAACTAAGATTCACATAAAGAATTTGTTTGGTATCACAGAAAAGCAGTTGGATGGCAAAAGCATTGAATTGACTGGTCCTAATGGCAGTGGGAAAACTTCTGTCTTGGATGCCATCATATACGCTCTTACCAATTCATCCAATAGAGATTACATAATTAAGGACGGTGCCGAGGAAGGTGAAATCCTGATTGAGACAGATACAGGCCTTTCTATTAACAGAAAGAAAAGAACGACTCAGGTTGACTATAAATCTATTAAGGAAAACGGATACACTGTGCAACGTCCAGAAAGTTTCTTGCAGGATATTTTTACACCGTTGCAGTTGAATCCAGTTGAGTTTGCAAGCATGAAAAAGGAGGAACAGAACAGAATCATCCTTGACCTGATTGAATTTGCTTGGGACTTGAATTGGATCCGTGAGAAGTTCGGCGAAATCCCAGAGGGCGTGGACTATCAGCAAAATATCTTGCAAGTTTTGCATGACATTCAGTCAGAAAAGGGCGTTTACTTTACCCGCAGACAGGATACAAACAGGGATATCAAGAGTAAAAAGGCTGTTGTGGAGGCAATCGCAAAGGATTTACCTGAGAATTATAACGCTGCAACGTGGGCGAATTATGACCTATCCAGTGGTTACGATGAACTGTCAAGGGCAAAAGAAAAGAACAATAAAATTCAGCGTGCCAAGACTTTCAAGGATTCTTATGATAACAAAATCAGAGGTTATGAGGCTGAAATGGAAATTGAAGTTTCCAGTGCCGAGAGAGCCATTGCACAAGAGAAAGAAGCATTGGCTGGCACAATCGAACGCTTAAAGGCAGAATTGGCAGCCGCAGAGGACAAGCAAAAAACTATTGATGAAAAATTGATTGACAAAAAAAAGCTTGCAGAACAGGCATTTGAAACAAAAAAAGCTAAGCTTGGCGAGGATATGCAGATTGCAGAAAAGTACGCCGCATTGGAAGAAATCCCAGTCAAAGAAAAGGAAGAAGAACTGCAAACTGCATCCGAAATGATTAAGCACCTGAACGAATATAACCGTATGCGTAAAATGCAGGATGAAATTGAAGTCCTTCAAGAAAAATCTGAAACCCTTACACAAAAGATTGAACTTGCAAGAGAATTGCCGGGTGAAATTTTAAAGACTGCCACAATTCCCGTTGTTGGGCTGACTGTTGAGAATGGCATTCCTCTTATCAATGGATTGCCCGTTTCCAATCTGTCAGAGGGAGAAAAACTTGGTCTGTGTGTAGACGTGGCAATTAGCAGGCCAAACGCATTGCAGATTATCTTGATTGATGGGGCTGAGAAGCTATCAGAAGCCAATAGGACAAGCCTTTATCAGAAGTGCAAGGAAAAGGGCTTGCAGTTCATTGCTACCCGCACAACGGATGATGATTGCTTGGAGGTAACTGAATTATGATTTTAACGGCTGAAAACTACTTCTCAAAAGAAGCAAGTATGAAATATATGGGCGTATCTCAGTTTAAAGCATTTGAAGAATGTGAAGCTGGGGGACTTGCAAAAGCCAAATGCGAGTTTGACGAAGAAAAAACCGTGGCTTTGCTGGTTGGTTCCTATGTGGATGCTCACTTTGAAGGAACATTGGATGTTTTCAAAGCGCAAAACCCTGCAATATTTACGCTAAAAGGTGATTTGAGAGCGGAATATAAAAAAGCTAATGAAATTATCAACCGCATTGAAAGCGATTCAGAATTCATGAAGTTTCTATCTGGCGAAAAGCAAGTAATCATGAAGGGTGAAATTGAGGGCGTTCCTGTAAAAATCAAAATTGATTCTTACTTTCCAGATGAAAAGATTGTTGATTTAAAGGTTATGAAAGATTTCGCACCAATTTGGAAAGATGGTCAAAAAATGCCATATTTTGAAGCATGGGGGTATGATTTGCAAGCTGCTGTATATCAAGAGATTGTACGTCAATTCACAGGTGAACTACTGCCATTCTACATAGCTGCGGCAACAAAGGAAAAGACCACAGATATTCAGGGCTTGATTATGCCGCAAGAGTTTCTTGACGAAAGGCTGTCTTATTTTAGAGGACTGGTTCGGCATTATGACAATATCAAAAAAGGCATTGAGAAACCGATAAGATGCGGAAAGTGTGATTTTTGCAAGGCTACAAAGCATTTTGAGGTAATCAATGCGGCTGATTTATACATGGAAGTGTGAAAGGGGAAAGAAAATGAATAAATCAATTCTAATGGGCCGCCTAGTACGTGATCCAGAAATCAGATATTCACAGGGAGCAAGCCCTGTTGCAGTAGCTAATTATACCTTGGCGGTCAATCGCAGATTTAAACAGCAAGGTCAACCTGACGTTGACTTTATCAATATAGTAGCAATCGGAAAAAATGGAGAATTCGCTGAAGACTGGTTGCACAAGGGCAATATGATACAGGTTGTCGGAAGAATCCAAGTGCGCTCATGGGAGGACAATGAGGGGAAGAAACGCTATGCAACTGAGGTCGTAGCAGAGGAACATTATTTCTGCGGAGGCAAGAGTGAAACGCAAAATAGGGCATCGAGCAATTCTCAACCAGATACAAGCGCACCGAGCGACGGTTTTTATCCGATAGATGAATCGGTCAACGATGATGATCTTCCGTTTTAAGGGGTGATATTTTGGTAATTGTAGAGGACAAAGGACAAAAAGAAGGAAAGCACGAGTTAAAGCACAAGCAATGGGACAAGCTGGGGGTTGCCTACACAAGGCAGCCTCTCCCATGCGGTGATTACATAGCCTTAAATGAAAAGGTTCAGGACGTTATCAGTCGCAAGAGCAAGCAGAAAAAAGACGTCAAAAAGATGGACCTTCTTGGAACGCACAGCATTGCGGTTGATACAAAAAAAGACATTCTTGAAATTATAACGAATGTTGTTGGAAAGAGCCATGGAAGATTCAGGGACGAGTTGATTCTTGCACAGAACAACGGCATTAAACTGTTTGTGTTAATCGAAAACGCCGACGGCGTGACCTGTATCAACGACCTATACAAATGGTACAACTGGCGATTAAAGAAGTCGCCCAAGGCTACCACGGGGCGTCAGTTAGCAAAGATTCTGACTTCCATGGAATATAAATACGGCGTGAAATTTGAGTTCTGCAAGCCAGAGGAAGCAGGGTTAAGGGTGATTGAGTTGTTAGGCGGTGAGTAAATGAATTATGCCGAGGAAATAAAAGAGCGGCTGACCATGGCTGACGTTGCAAGTCGTTACGGACATGAGCCGAATAGAGCAGGGTTTATAAATTGCCCTTTTCATAAAGAAAAAACATCAAGTCTTAAGATTTACGATGGCGATAAAGGATTTCATTGTTTTGGATGCGGGGCAGGTGGCGACGTAATTAAGTTCGTTATGATGCTTTATAGTATTAGCTTTGAGCAGGCTATAACCAAAATGAACGGCGATTTTAATCTAATGCTACCGATTGGCAAAAAGATTTCGGTTGCCCAGCGGAGAGAGATGATAAGGGCCGACATTGAGCGTAAAAAGAAGCGAAAACAGCAAGAAGAAGAAAGGCAAAAGCAGGACAAATATTTCTGGGATTGCTTCGACGAGTATCACAGGCTTGAGTTTCAGAAGGTGCATTATGCACCTAAAAGCATGGATGAAGAACCGCATCCACTATTTATCGAGGCTATTCAGAATATAAGCGAGGTCAGATACAGGCTTGATTGTGCAGAAATTGAGAGGTGGATGAATGGGAAAGAACGAAATAAAAATACCTGATTATACAGCGGAGGATTTTACCAATTCATCAATGCCTTATGAGTTTCTTTACAAATTCAAAGACAATAAATTTATGCTTTCCCAGATGCGAGAGCAAATGAAACAAAAGGCTGCAGCTGTTGGGATACGTGGCTTTATGGGGCTGTGGAATGCATACCTAGAAACAGTTCAGGCGGCTAAGGGAGTAAGTTTTGACAATGCCACCAATTTTGAGGGGCAAGAATTAGAGCTGATGAGCGGTAAATATATTGCTGACGACTACGGGATAGTTTATGAGGATAAGTTTGGCTGCGAAGTTGACGTTTGTAAGCACCCAATTATGCCAATTCAGAGGCTTGTCAATATAGATAGCGGCGAGGAAAGGCTAAGGATTGCCTATAAAAAAGGGCGGTTCTGGCGCACGTTAATAGCCGAAAAGACGATGCTTGCGAGTAGCAGTGGCATTTTACAGCTTGCGGCAAATGGCGTGTTCGTTAATAGCGAAAACGCAAAAGGCTTGAGTACGTACCTGTTGGAAATTGAGCAGTTAAACTACGAACAAATCCCAGAGCAGAAATCAGTCGGACGGCTTGGCTGGGTTGGTGAGCACGGCTTCAGTCCTTACGTTGAAAACCTTGAATTTGATGGAGAACAGAGTTTTAGACATATTTTTAATTCTGTAAAGCAAGAGGGTTCCTATAATGAATGGAAAGAAATCATGTTAAAGATGCGAGCAACGAGCCTAACAGGAAGGATTTTCTTAGCAGCGAGTTTTGCAAGCGTTTTAGTAGGGCCGTGTGGCTTATTACCATTTTTCGTCCATGCATGGGGTGGAACAGAGGTAGGCAAAACTGTTGGTTTAATGATTGCAGCTAGTGTATGGGCATCCCCGAAAATGGGCGAATACATAACAACTTTTAATAGCACCTCAGTAGCCCAAGAGTTGCAGGCTGGTTTTCTAAACAGTTTGCCAGTGTGCCTGGATGAGTTGCAAATTCAGTCCTCTCAGGGCATCAAGGATTTTGACAAGATTATATACCAACTTACCGAGGGCGTAGGAAAGGCAAGAGGAGCGAAAACAGGTGGACTACAACGTAATCAAACTTGGAAGAATTGTATCATAACCAATGGCGAGCATCCGATAAGCAATTCTAATAGCGGCGGTGGAGCGATTAATAGAATTATAGAATTTGAGTGCGAAGAAAAAGTTTACACTGATTTGCCTGGAATGTGCGATGTGATAACGAAGAATTACGGATTTGCAGGGAGAGAGTTTATTGAATTCCTGCAGGATGGTGGCGTGGGGCTAGCACAACGAAATCAGCGTGATTATTTTAAACAGCTAATCAATTCAGACAGTACAGACAAACAGGCGGGTTCAGCTAGTGCAATTTTAGCCGCTGACAGGATTGCTACTGACTTAATTTTTAAAGATGGCAAATATCTCACCGTCAATGATATGAAGAAAATCATGGTGAACCGAAAAGACGTAGATGTGAACGAAAGAGCCTATCAATTCATATTTGAGTTGGTGGGAAGGAACCCTAAGAAATTTAATCCAGACGACTTCGGAGAGTATGCTGGGGAGGTGTGGGGAGTCACTGAAACGGACTGCGTTTACATCATTAAGTCAGTGTTTGACAGGGAACTGAAAAACGAGGGATTTAACAGTGCCGCTTTTCTTAGCTGGGCGAAAAGGAACGGAAAAATCGCCTATGACGACCAGAGGACAACGAAAAGAAAGCAAATCAAAGGCTTTAACAAAAGAATTCCTTGTGTTTGCATCTATACAGCCGAAATTGAAAACGCTTTTACGGTTATAAATGACGATTCGGAAGAGGTTCCTTTTTAAAAAATGGCACAGTGGCACGGTACGGCACGGTGTTTTTATACACCCTTATATATAAACGGATATATATAACTTTTTAAAAACAAAATGTTTTATATTCCCAGTTCACGTGAGGAGTTGTTTTTTGACTGTGCCAACCGTGCCAACCGTACCAAGCCCTTATAAATCAATGGTTTGCAGAGGCACAGTAGCGGTACAGTTGGAACAGTTTTGTATTAAAAAACAAGAAAGGACGTTATTTATGGCAACTTACAACAACCCATTTGATAAGGCTGCAGCGTTTTGGAATAAGTACTACCCCCAATTGCAAGCAACAGGAGGCAGTCAGGCGTTTTGGGATGAGGTGGTTTCGATGGGAGCGTACTTTAACAAGAATGATACCGAGGCGAAGATATTTGTTCTACTTGTGGATGAATTGGAAAGAAGGGCGAGTAATGGCAACCAAAGTAATGCAACTGGACTATGACACTGGTGAGCTGATTGAGATATATGAAACAATCAAGGAGGCGGCTAAGGATAATTGGATGGATCCAAACGATTTAGCAAAATACATCCGCAAAGGCAACGGAATGGCAATGTTCAAAAATAAAAAAATAGCCTTTAAAAGAATAGGGGTGTGAGGATACCATGGCACGAATGACAGAAGCGAATAAAGTATATAGTTCACCACTTCTAAGAAGATTGCAAGCGTTTGAAGATTTGGGGTTTGAACCAAATCAAATAACACCGAAAAAGGGTTCTGCTGCGGCGAAAAATCGGCACGAGGTGGAGTTGACAATTAAAACCAGAAAAGGCGGCAACGGATGTCTATATGAAATCGTAATGGACGGCAGAAAAATGACATCAGGGGAATTTGCGGCTGCGGTGAAAATCAATCCAAATACTATACGATCATGGATAAACAACGACACTTTTTACGAGGGTTTGAGAAAGAGGGGTATTATTTTATGATCAAGCTAATCAGAGATTATTGCATTGATGGACAAGCATACGATTATGCCTTGAAGCTAGACACAAAGAAGGATGATAAAGACGGAAAACGTGTTTATTCTGTCATTGGATATTACGGCACCGTTGATGGATGCATACAGGGGCTTTATAAGGTGCTGTGTCGCAAGTTGGTAGCTGAGGAAGTATTAACACTCAAAGAGGCGGAAAAACGCTTTCAGGACATTGCAAATGAGTTAAAAGTGGTTATGCCAGATTGTTTCAAGTGAGGTGTGAAGATGATACGAGAAAAACTACTACACGGAATTAATAGCCTCGTCCTAGAGGAATTAGAAACAGCCAATCAAACCTTCCCTTTGTTTGCATCTAATCACGAGGCCCATGCGGTAATGCGGGAAGAATACGAGGAGTCAATGGAGAAAGTTGACCTTGTTCGTGAGGGATTAGAACTGCACTGGGAGGCAACTAAAAATAATTGCATTGGTATTGGTTGGTTGGAAGAAATGTCCAAGAACGGCAGAATGGCTATTGCTGAATTGATTCAGTTTGTGGCTATGACGGAAAAGGCCATATTAAGTGCAAGCAGGAGGGATGCAGATGGCGAAAGAACAGAAAACCTCTGAATGCATTGAAAGCTTTCTAGACCTCTTGAACAACGTCGAAAGCCTCCATCAATGCTATCAGGCGGAAATATCCAGACAGGACAAGCTTACACAGGACTATTTACATATGCTTGAGTTTGGAGACGTTCAACCAAGTAAAAAGGTGAAGTTTGCAAACGATTTAAAACGATCAAGGCAGGATAGGCGGTACTACAAAGATAGGCTGGAAGAAATACAGCCATTATATGAGTTTTGGCAGAACAACCGCAAAATGATTGGGATACTCCAAAATACACTTGGTGCGGTTAGGAAACAAGAGAAATACCATGAATGTAGGGTGTATAGGCCTAGGGTGCTAGTACGAGAAAATTAAATAAAGACGGAAGGAGTAAGAGGTTTGGTCGACCGAAAACAGCTGTTTACTCCTGTGAATGAAAATGAAGGTAGATATCTTTAATACTGATAAGAAGTACCAAATTATTTATGCAGATCCGCCTTGGGAATATAAAGAAAGTGGTAGTGGTGTAAGAGGATGTGCAGGACTTGCGGAAAGATATAACGGTGTAATGACAAAAGACGAAATATTTAAATTGCCCATAGAAAAAATTAGTGACGAAACGAGCATCTTGTTTCTTTGGGTGACGTTTCCAAGGTTAGAGCAAGGTTTGGAAACGATAAAAGCATGGGGGTTTGAGTATTACGGCTTGGGTTTTGACTGGATAAAAACAAGTAAAAATGGAAATCCATCTTGGGGGATGGGATACTACACAAGGCAAAACACTGAGGTATGCTTGATTGGTGTAAAAAAGAAACCAAAAAGAATAAAACCATTGGTTAGAAATGTTCTGTCTGTTGTCCACTCTGAACGCAGAGAACATTCCCGTAAGCCAGATTGCATAAGAGATTACATAGTTAATATTTGCGGCGACATACCTAGAATAGAGTTATTTGCACGTCAATGCGTAGATGGCTGGGATTGTTGGGGGAATGAGGTGTAACCATGAACATAGATGAAACGGTAAAGGCGTTACGAGGTGATTGTCAAATACGAGAACATAACTGCAAAGGGTGTGAATTTGTCGGGGAGGAGCTTTCTCACCCATATTACAGATGCAAATTACATAATATTGCCGCTGACCAATTAGAACAGCTTCAGGCGGAAAATGAGCAGTTAAAAGCAAGTCAACCTGTAACGTGTGGGGAATGTAAGCATTGGAGAATGGACGCAGAATACTCGGTAAAAGGATTTTGTTGTAACCGCTTAGGATTGATTCAGAAAACAAAAAACAGTGATTTTTGCAGCTGCGGCGAACGGAGGGAATAACCATGCAAGAGATTTTGTTTAGAGGCAAAACGATTGGTTTTGAAGATTCTAAATGGGTCTATGGAGATTTAATAACTACTGACCCTTATAGAATTGTAGACTTGGCAAATGGTAATGATTCATATGTTTTTGAAAAAACCGTCGGACAGTGGACGGGGCTAATAGATAAAAATGGGAATAAGATTTTTGAAGGGGACATAGTCAAGTGTTGGTCAGAGGGAGTCAAGGCACTGGGAGAAATACGACAACGCGTAGATGGACTTTGGATACTGTACCCTGCGTTCCAAAACAATGTTTTTTGGGGGTTATGCCCCTTAGGCAACGGAACGACAACGGTCGAGGTTATCGGCAATATCCACGACAATCCAAAATTGAAAGGAGAGGATGAGGAATGAGCGAGATCAAAAAAATAGAAGATGCAATCATAGAAATGACAATGAGTGATTACATAGGGGAAAGTCTTTGTGAGGAAAGTTGCGATGTGATAGTCCGTGCCCTGCAAGAAAAACTCGAACGGGATGATCCTAAGCCGTTGGGGTTGGAGGAATTAGAAAAAATTGAATTGCTTGGCTGGGTTTGGATTGAGATAACAGACAAAATGGAAATTGGGAAATCGGGATATTATCAGAAAAATAGTGATTGGTCGAAAGGGGAACGTTTTTGTTGTGGTTATCCCGGCACAATGTACGGGTTTAGATTTTGTGACTACGGCAAAACATGGCTTGCGTACCGATACGAGCCGAAACATATCGGTGAAGCCACCAACATGAAAGGGGGAACAGGTGTGAAAGAATTGGCAATCAAAATAAATTTAGACAAGGAAGATGTGAATGAAACTGTAACTGCATTGTTCTTTGAAATTATGGAGGTATGCGGAGATAATTTTTATAGCATAGAAAGTGCAACCGTTGACGGAGATGAAATGTTTTCTGCTGAAAAAGGATTTTGCGGAGAATTCAGGAGAAAAGGGGAATAGGGATGTCAAAATACATAGATGCAGAAATTGCAGAAAATTCTTTAAGGCAATATGCAGAGCAGAAACACGCTAACGGGGAAATTGAACTTGCAAACGGCATTTTAAAGGCTGTGTGTAAATTGAGAACACTTCCCTCCGCCGATGTGAAAGAGGTTGTTCGGGGGAACAAGGTTGCTATGGATTGGGTGTGTTCTGAATGCGAAAGCTATATTGCTGACGATGATTCTGTTTGCCCTTCATGCGGTGCTGAAATGGGGGTGGAGTAGGTGGAGTTGAGTGTCAAAAAAGCGGTAAGCCTTTTGTCACAAATGTTTTTAATTCAGTTTGATAAAGACGAACACGAAGCATTAGCAATGGCTATTGATGCATTAAATGAAAACACCTCCCTTCGTGCCAGACTGGATAAGGCGGTGGAGTTGCCTTGTAAGGTTGGGGATACGGTGTATATGGTTTTTGATGGATTAATTAAAGTATTAATTGTTGAATCAATTCACTGCTGGAAAAGCGGAAAGTGGAGAATATCTGCACATACCGATAAAACAAATAAATATTGGGCTGGATATGAAATAGATCCAAAAGGATTTGGAATTAAATTTTTCCTCGCCGAAGCCGAAGCGCAGGCGAAGTTGGAGGAAATGAAGGGCGGTGCGGAATGAGCAGATGGATTAGCGTTAAGGATAGATTGCCAAAAGAAAGGGAAGAAGTATGGATTGCATGTAAATCAGGTGCATTTCTTGCGGGGGAATATTACATGCATGAGGGAAAGCAAAATTGGAGCGCCCGTAATGTGGCTGGAACCTTAATACATATAGCGACAAAGCACATTACCCACTGGGCGATACCTGAACCGCCAAAGGAGTGTTTGCGTGAGCGATAAATTTTGGTACAGATTCTTAAATTTTATGATTGCGTTTATGATGTTTTGTTTAGTTGTGACGTATATAAAAGGTGATTATATGCGTAGTATATGCTACCTGCTAATGGCGATACTAGGGCAACTTATGATATTAGAGGTCAAGGAGTGATTTCATGGTTACCTGTTGCAAAGATTGTACAAGCCGCCATTATAAGTGCCATGGAACGTGTAAAACGTATCAGGCGGAGAAAGAAAAGATGTGGGCGGAGAACAGGCTTACATCAAAAGCAACTCGGTTAGGGCGTATGAGGTGCAGAGGGCTAATAGGGTTAAGATGGGATAAGGAGGAATTTACATGGGAGAAGAAAGAACAGTAAAAGACATTACCCTTACATATGACGATGGAACCACAGAGGTTATTGAAAAGGGGTTAGTTACACGGTTTACAGAACGTGATGGGGAAAATGTTACAGCTGAATTTGATATGGTTTCTATCGACGGAAAAGATTTATACATGGTTGTCATGGCTATGCTGCGACTAGGTGAAAGAATGGGATTCTTCAAGGGGTGATAGGTTATGAAAATGAAATATATTATTAATGCTTTTAATTATCCTTACGGGTGGATCGATGCACAGAAACAGACGAGGTGGCTTATCGTGGCTATAGTATATTTTGTACTATACTCAATAAGATATGATGCTGCGGATGTATCAAAAAGAAGGTGATGCTGTTGGGGAAGGAATTATTAGATCAGTATGTTGACCTTCAGGATGAAATAAAGGACTTGAAACGCAGAATCAATAAAATCAAGGCTCAAATTGAGCGTTTAGAATCAGAGGGTACGGTATTGGATTCTGTTAGAGGAAGTAGGAAAGACGGCACAATAGGGAGTATTCGCATTGAGGGATTCCCTTTGCCTCACTATGACGAGAAACTAAGTCAACTATATCGTTATAAGGCTCAACTCGAAAAGGCTGAACAGCAGGCCGTGAAGCTAGTAAACGAGATTGAGATTTACATAAATTCTATTGAGGATTGCCGCATGAGAAGGATTGTAAGATACAGGTTTATTGATAAGCTTTCTTGGAATCAGGTGGCTGACAGAATGGGTGGGAACAATACAGAGGATAGCATAAGAAAGGCAGTAACAAGATTTCTTGATAAAAATTCAATGTTGTCCGATATGTCCGTTTCATAAATGCTATAATGGTATTAGTAAGAAGTGTCGAATGTTAAGTGATTCAAAATCCTCCGAGAAAGGGGCATCGTTTAGGCGGTGTCCTTTTTGTTGCAAAAGATTGCAGATATTGGAAAAATATAGTAGTATAGTTGTAAAAAGAATCGGGGGCGGTAATGATGAAGAAATGTGCGATGTTAGGAATTGTTTTTATGTTATCCTTCGGGATGATTGGATGTGGAGGCGAAACGGACACAACAGCCAGCCAAGAGGAGACTGCTAAAGTAGAGCGAGGCGAATCGACAGAGGTAGAACAAGGTGTATCTGTTGCATTGAATGGTGTAACCACAACAGAGGAAGATCATTGGGATGAATTGGAAGAGGGCAAGGAATTGCTCGTGCTGGATGTAAGCATAACAAACCATTTTACAGATGATTATGAGTTTAACCCTTATTATTTCACATTACAGGCAAATGGCAAAAGCATGCTTGTGTCAGATGAAAGACCGAAAGATACAGAAACGCTTAACAGCTATAAGGTAGCACCAGAAGAAACATTAAACGGCATCATATGCTTTGATGTGGACAAGGGGACGACAGAATACAGAATCTTCTATACCGACGCTGATGATATGGATATAGAGTTGACTTTAGATTAAATAAATAATAAATAATCTACAAGCCTTGCAGAGATGCAGGGCTTTTGTTATGCAAAGAAAGGGGCGGTAGGTAGATGCTCAAAAAGACTTGCAAGTGTGGAAAGCTTATCAATTACAATGAAAAGTGTTGTAGCGACTGCGCTGTCCAAAAGAAAGAGCAAACAGCCTACTACGACCGATATAAGCGTGACAAGGAAAGCTATTCTTTTTACAGGAGTAAAGCTTGGCTTGATATTAGAGCTGTTGTTATGGGGCGGTACAATGGATTGTGTTTGTATAGTTTGTTTATTGATGGTCAAATAGTTCCAGCAGATGTGGTGCATCACATAACAGAATACAGCAAGGATAAAAGTAAGGCGCTGGACATTGACAATCTTATCCCGTTATCAAATGGGGTACATAGTATGCTCCATGGTAACTATACGGAGGATGCAAAGCGGATGCTCCTTGGCTTGCTAGACAGATGGAAAAAAGAAATGAATTGAAATACTTGGTGATGCATGGGAGACCCTAGGGGGTGCAAAAAAGTTTGGGACGATGTGCCCAAGACCGCATATACTCTATCACTTAAAAAAATTGCCAGTTTGAGAACTTTGAGAGGAGGTGGTCATATGGCAAACATAAAGCCGGCAGATCTACGGACTGGGAAAACTGGAAAAGACGAAATTGAAGATAGAAAAAAGGCAGAAGAAAAGTTAAAAGGGAAAAAGAAAATCCCTAGAAAGCCCAAAGGTGAATTGAACGAAAGTGGGATTAAGCTATACCAAGAAATTATCAAGCTTTTACCTGACGATTTTTTAAGCGGTGGAGATACCTACGTCGTAAGCATTGTGGCTGACGCATTGTCTCGGATGGATGAGTGTAGAAAAATACTTAACTGCAATGGGATGTTTAATGAAAGCGGGATTGAAATGGATGCCGTAAAAACATATGAGCGCTACTCAAAAATTTTTGATAAGTTTTCAAGCAAATTAGGACTTTCGCCAAAAGATCGCGCTGCCTTAGCTGTGCTTAAAATCAATTCAGAAGATGAAAAGACTGATCCTGTTCTGCAGGCATTAAGGGAGTGATTAACCTTGATTTTGTTGGAGCGGGCGGTAAAGTACGCCAAGGATGTTGTTGCAGGCAAAGAAATAACTACAAAAGAGGTTATTTGCCAGTGTAAAATCTTCCTTATGGATTATGAAGAAAGGCAATACGCCGAAGAATTTCAATACTATTTCGATGAAAAAGAGTTAAAGAAGATAAACAATCTTTTAAAATTATTCAATTATGCTACTGGTTTTGTAGCTGGGAAACAGGTGTTAGCATATCTAGGGCCATACCAATGTTTTTTAATAACAAATGTTTTTGCTTGGAGGTTCAAAGATAACTCCAAAAAATTTAAGCATAATGACATTACTTTGTTTATTGCGAGAAAGAACGCTAAGACAAATACTGTGGCATTGATTTTTATATTGTTGATGCTTACAGAACAGGAGTACAGCGAATTCTATTCGATTTGTTTAACAAAGGAGCTTGCAGCAGAAATTAGAAAGGCTATGGTTCAATTACTTGATGCCAGTCCGCATATAAGAAAACACTTTACTGTGAGTAAGACACTTACAGGAATGATTGAATGCAAGCTTACTCATAGTTTTTATCAGCCAAGAACAGCAGAGAGTGGGAAGAACAACTCTGTGCGACCATCGGCAATCTGTTCGGATGAACATGCTAACTTTCAGAATGCTGACAACTTCAATGCTTTAAAGGGTGGACAACAAAATGTTATAAACCCTCTTGTTTTCCGAACTACTACAGCTTATGCGATATCTAATTCAATCATGGAGGAAGATATTGAATACATAAGAAAAGTATTTGACGGTGTGGTTGAGGACGAAAGGCAGTTTGCTCTTTTGTACTATGCCGAGGAAGAACATTTATGGGATGATACTGGCATTTACCAGGCAAACCCTTTGCGGATTGAGGAAAACTACGATATCGTCCGGGATAACCGAAAAAAAGCAAAACTCAAACCGCAGGAGAAACTTGAATACATCACGAAGAATATGAATAACTTTTTGCCTAGTAATAGTGGTGATCCATATATTAAGTTTGATGCATGGAAAAAATGCAGAGTCGAAAGTGTTGATTTTGAGGGGAAAGAAGTTATTGTTGGGGTCGATGCTTCACTTACCATTGATTTAACAGGAATGACTATCATGTATGAAGAGAATGGGGTTTATTATTTGAAATCTCATGCTTTCTTACCTGAAAATACACTAGAAGAACGTCGGGAAAAAATCGACTACCACAAAATGCAGGGTTTGGGACATTGCACAATTACCCCGGGGGACATTGTTGACTACAACCTACTAAAAGAGAGGATAAGGGGCATTGAAGATAAATACAAATGCAAAGTCAAGGCGATTGCTACAGACCCTTATAATATCATTGCGACAATGCAGGAGTTGGCAGAGGAATATGATGTAATTGTATTGAAACAGTCTTATTCTGTGCTTTCTCCGTCTATCAAGCAGTTTAGAGACGATGTCTACAAAGGCATTGTCAAATATGAAAAAAACAGCCTCCTTGATTGGAATATGAGCAATACTGCAACGGTTACAGGCAGGACGAGTGGAGACATTCTGCTGAATAAAGTTAACAAAAATAAGACCAGAATAGACATGGTTATGGCTACAATTTTTTCGTATTCTCAGCTATTCAACCAAGAGAAAAAGGTTGAATATACAGAGGATTACATCAAAGACTTTTACGGGGGGTTTGGAGTTGAAAAAGAAGAAAATTAAAGAGTTTATGCGAAAGTTTTCAGCAGAAATACTTTTGTTGATAGGAATTTCCTTTCTGTGCATTGCCACAGCAAGAATAGACATTACGTTGATGTTGTATCTAATCGGCGTGTCGTTCTTCGCTAGTGGTATTTTTATTGCAAAAAATCGAGGTGATAATGATTGAGATTGTTTGGGATTAAGACAAAGGATATTCGGGCTGACACAGTATACAGCTTGAACGACAAGGAATTTCTAAAGGTTTTGGGCATTGACGTTGACTCTGTAGGTAATAGGTTGGGTGAAATTACTTACTTTACCTGTCTGAAGTTGCTCAGCGAGATTATGGGCAAGTTGGATGTAAGAATCTACAAAAATACCGAGAAAAAAGGGAAAGAAAGGGCTTTAAACCCTCGATTGGAGTACCTTCTCAATGTGGAGCCAAACAAATACTACACAGCCTCAACCATGAAACAGGCGATCGAGTTAAACAGAAACCATTATGGAAATGCCTACGTTTATATCGAAACACAAAAAAAGGGGAGAGCCGCAGGGGAAATAAGAGCGCTTTGGCTTCTTCCGACAACAGAAGTTACTATTTGGATTGACGACAAAGGGGTATTTGGGCGGCCTAATGGGGTTTGGTATGAGTGGCAAGATTCTAGGACGGGCAAACGGTGGATTTTTAGATCTGATGAAATTCTTCATTTCAAAAGCTCTGTCTCTTTTGATGGTATTAGCGGAATAGCAATAAAGGACATTATCGGTATGCAAATTGATTCTGCCTACTATGGCGAACGGTATATACACCGGCTACATAAAGGCAACATGGTAGCAAATAAAGTTCTTTTGCACTATACAGGCGATATGGAGAAATTGGGCAAGAGAGCGCTTGTGGAGTCAGTAGAGGAATTTAGTAGAACTGGCACTTACATACCTGTACCGCCAGGAATTAAGCCGGACGTCCTTGATTCAAAATTGGTAGATAGTGAATTTAGCGTTTTGAGTAAAGCTAAGGCGTTGGCGATTGCGGCGGCTTTCGGCATATCCCCAAATGGAATCAATGATTATTCCAAATCAAGTTATGCAAACAGCGTTACGCAACAAACAAGCTTGTATGTAAATACCATGCAACCAATTTTCAAAGGCTACGGAGAGGAATATACTCGCAAGATGGTGCTATCCAAAGAAAAAGGCTCTACCTTTATGGAGATTGAAACAAAAGCCTTGTTTAAAATGAATCCGATTGAGCAAATGGATGTACTGCATAAAGGTGCTCAAAGTTTCCTTGTGACTCCAAATGAGGGCAGGGAGGAACTTGGGTTGCCTTATTCCGACCATCCCAAGGCTAACGAATTGATTGGAAATGGCAACATGATTAACCTGGACAATGTTGGAAGTCAGTACAAGAAAGGCGGTGAAAATTAATGGGGAAAATTGAAATCAAAGGTCCTATTATCTCGGACGGCGATCAATGGATTTATGATTGGTTTGGTATACCAGCGACAAGCCCTAGCAAGGTCAATAAAGCGCTTTCCGAAATGAAAGACAGCGAAGATGTAGAGGTTATCATAAATAGCGGCGGCGGTTCGGTTTATGCAGGTTCAGAAATATACACGGCCTTAAAATCTCATGCAGGAAAAACGGTGGGCAAAGTAGTGGGAATTGCGGCGAGTGCTGCAAGTGTGATAGCTATGGGGGTTAAGTGGCTTGAAATTTCGCCCACTGCGCAAATTATGGTGCACAGAGCATCAACTTTTGGAAGTGGCAATAAAGAAGATTTTGAGCATGTAGCGGGTGTATTGTCTGGCATTGATGCATCTATAGCAAATGCTTACGAGATTAAGACTGGCCTGTCCGCAAATGAGTTGCTTGATATGATGTCGAAGGAAACGTGGCTGACAGCGCAGAAAGCAAAAGAATTAGGCTTTGCCGATGCGGTTATGTTTGAAACGGAGCCTGTGATTGTAAATTCAATCGCCGATAGTGGGGGCATGTTGCCACAGGGGGTAATTGACAAAATAAGAAGTGAGCTAAAGGGCGAGCTGGGCGCAGAAGAACCAGCGGTAGAAACAGACGCTCAAACAAATGAGAAATTGCAACTTGCAAAAGGAAAATTAAACTTAAAAATGACAATACGAAAGGGGAACAAATAATATGAAATTATCTGATGCATTAAAGTTGGATTTGGGGAAATTGCAGAACAAAGCGGAGGAACTGGTAAAAGATGATGCCGCAACATTGGAACAAATTGAAGCCATTACTAAAGAAATGGAGAATTTGCAGGCAAAAATTAAAATGCAGGAACAAGTTGAAAATGCGGAAATGGATGAGGTAATCGCCGAGATTTCTGGTGGTGGTATGTCTCCGCTGGACAATGGTGCTAACGACAAGATCGTTTATGAAGATGCTTTTTATAATGCCTTGGCGGGTAGAGCGTTAACCGCCGAGCAGAATGAAATGCTTTTAAAAGTAAATAACGCCCTTTCTAGCGGCACCGGAGAAGATGGCGGCTATTTAATTCCAGTAGATCAGCAAGTTTCTATTAATGAGTTAAAAAGAGCCTTTGAGCCTTTAGAGGGGCTTGTAACTGTAGAGCCGGTATCCACTCTAACGGGTAGTCGAAACTTAGAAAAGGATGCACAGTACACGCCGTTCGTAGAGTTTGCAGAAGGTGAAAATGTACCCGAAACCGATTCTCCTCAGTTCATGAACATTACATATCAGATTAAGGATCGTGGTGGTATCTTGCCAGTTCCAAACAATCTGCTTGCGGATAACAAGGCGAATTTGCAAGCTTACCTTAACAGATGGTTGGCAAAGAAATCCGTCGCTACCCGCAACAAGTTAATTGTAGATTTGCTGAACGCAAAGGCAAAAACAGCCATTGCGGGCATTGATGATGTAAAAAATGTTCTGAACGTAACCCTTGATCCTGCGATCTCTGCTGTGTCAGAAATCATTATGAACCAAGATTCATTTAACGTGTTTGATAAGATGAAGGATGTGGATGGAAAGTACCTCTTGCAACCAGACCCAACTAATCCCACAAAGAAACTCCTTGCTGGTAGACCCGTAAAGGTTGTATCTAATAAAACGATTGCTACCAGAACGGATGCTACTACAAGTAAAAAGTATGCCCCTGTTATTATTGGGTCTTTGAAAGAAGCAATCGTGCTTTTTGATAGACAGGCAACTTCATTGCTTGCAACCTCCATTGGCGGCACAGCATTTGGGAAGAACAGGACTGAAATCAGAGCAATTACTCGTGAAGATGTAAAAGGCTTTGATATGGAGGCTATTGCTTACGGCGAAATCGAAGTGCAGTAAGTAGCGTTGGCGTGAATAGTGCCTTGCGTTTTGCAGGGCACTCTATTTTCAAAGAGAGGATGGGGCATATGAAGATTAGGTGTTTGGTTGGCTGTAATGGTGTTGGCTACGAGAAGTTCGAAGTAGATGAAATCAGAGATATTCCTAAAGAAACTGCGGAAAAATTAGTTGATTTTGGCTATGCAGAAAAATTATCCACCAGAAAGGGTTCCGGCAAGAAAGACGGTGCTGATGGCGAAGCAGAGCCTGACGCAACGGGAGAGGTTGATGGGGCTGACGGTGCTGATGGCGAAGCAGAGCCAAAAGAATAAGGCGGCGATACAATGAATGGGTTGGATATTGTAACTTCTCGGGAGGCGGCTGATTGGGTAAGGGCGGACTATAATGACCCTGTGTTGGAAGAACTCATACAGGTGTCATATGACTATGCCAGTGGAGCCATAGATGGCTTTGATGAGAAAACTAAGAGCGCAAAGTTTAAGCGCAAGTTAAAGCTGTTCATGCAAAATGCAATTGTTTCTATGTATGATGATAGAGGTATGATTGGCGGAGCTGCAGGAGAGTCCAAAGAACACAAAGTGAAATTCATCAACCAATCTATTTTTATTCAGTTGCAGTATGGGACGTACGCAGAAACGGATTTGTAGGGGGTGGTATCGTGCAAGATATAGCAACAAAACTCAATAGAAAAGCCGAACTATGGGGCAATAAAGACAAAGAAAACGAGTTAGGCGAACTTGACCAAGAACCAGTCAAAATCAAGGATTTGTATGTTGCCATTATCCCACAAACTGGAAAGCTGCAAAACGGGCAGGGAAATACAATTCTTAGCAGTGTAACGACAAAGTTTATATGCAGATACCAAAAAGGAATCACATATGATATGTGGTTGGTCTACAATGGTACAAGGCACGACATAAAGTACATCCTAGACCCTTATGCAGAACATGCAATTTTAGAAATATTTTGCGAGGAAGTGGTTGAGTAATGGTGGAAGGCTTTAACACAAAAGAATTGACAAAGTTTGAAAATGAATTGGTTTCTCTAGCGATCAAAGAGATGCCAAGAAGAGCAAAGGGTTTTATGAAAAAAGAAGGCAATAAGCTTAAGAAAAGAACCTTGTCACGAGCCAAGACGGTTGTTAAATCGAGTGGTAACAATACAGAAGATGGAAAACAGCACAAAAAATACCACAATTCAATTAAGCGAGGCAAGCCCTACCATAAGGATGGCAAGCTATGTATCCGGGCGTACTCAAATGCACCGCACGCTCACTTGCTTGAATATGGTCACAGGCAAGTTGTTAATCCGGGTAAAGGAAGGGGAAACGGTCGTGGTGTCGAGCCAGGGAGAGGCATTGGGCGAGAAATAGGATTTGTCCCTGGGCGCCATGTATTTAGTGGTGCAGCCGATGAGTTTCAGGATGATTACTATAGAGACACGCAAGATTTTATTGACGATGTACTAGACAAGGGGTTGAGTTGATGCTTACTTTAATTGAAATTAATAAAGCTATAAACAACACAATTAAAAAAGCCTTGGGGTTTACAGATTTCAAAGACGTTCCGTTGTGTCCTGAGGATGTGACGGAGCCTATTATCAGACCGTCAATAAAAGTTGAAATGGACAGTTCGAAAAACGGCCGACTAAACTCGTGTATGCGTGAAAAAACTCTAACAATTAGGGTTTATTTTTTTGCGAGCAATTTAAGAAAATACAAAATTGAAAACCTAAAAATGCAGGATGTACTAGAAAATGCTTTCCTCGACGGATTATATGTCGACGGCGCATATATTCCGATTGAAGAGGTAGAGTCAGACGTCACTGACACGGTTTTGATTTGTAGTTTCATTTTATATTTGGCCGAAGGCGGGGCTGTATGGCAGGATACAATCGACCCGATAACGGGCGATGAGATTAGTCCGGGAACCAATGAGCCAGTTGAGATAATGGAAGAAATTGAGTTGAAAGGAGAGTTGAAATGATTAAATTGCCAAGTATTGAGGTAATTTTCAAGCAAAAAGCAACCTCGCTAATTAAGCGAAGCGCAAGAGGCATTGCGATTTTGATTGTAAAAGATGATACCGTAAAAGATGATCCAGATAAGAGCTTCTCTTATAAGGAGTATAAAAATATCACTGCGGCAGAGGCTGAAAAAGATAACTATACGGCGGAAAATATGCAGTATATTCGGGATGTATTTGGTTTTACATTGAACAAGGTTTGTATTGTCAGAATTGATGCGGTAGGTGGCACGGTTGCCGATGCACTCGTAACGCTAGAAAGAAATATTAAAACAGGATGGGTCACGATTGCGGGCGGAACGCCAGAGGATTTTACAACCCTATCTAGCTGGGCGAAAACCAAAGAGACTGAGAGGAAATCATACAAATCTGTCTGTTATAAAGCAACCGCACCAGATTGCAAGCATATTGTCAATTTCTACAACGATAAAGTGATTTTTGCAGACAAAAGGGGTGAGGTTACAGGCGAAAAATATTGCCCTAGCCTGCTTGGCATTCTGGCGAGCAGCAATGTAATGAAAAGCGTTACAAATTTCCATTGCGCTAATCTTGTGAGGGTATTAGAAGTAGTTGACAGCGAAAAGGCTGTCGGCGAAGGAAAATTTGTACTGCTTAATGATGTTGATAAAGTAAGAATCGCACTCGGAAACAACTCTATGACTACCACAGACGGGCTAAATGCAACCGAAGACATGAAATTTATTGATATCGTTGAGGTGATGGATCTAATCAATGACGATATATCCGACGTATTCAAAAATGAATACCTAGGGAAGTACAAAAACATCTATAACAACCAAGTGTTATTTATTAGTGCAATAAATACATACTTCAAAGAGTTGGCTAGGGATTACATTCTTGACCCTAACTATACCAACAAAGCGGATGTGGATGCAGATACACAGCGGTTGGCGTGGGTTGGCACAGGAAAAGCAGAGGCCGAGGATTGGGACGATCAGACCGTAAAGAACAATGCGTTTAAGCGCACTGTTTATTTGTTGGGAGATATTAAAATTTCAGGTGCCATGGAGAACTTGAAATTTGTCGTTAATTTGGCGTAAGGGGTGAGACGATGAAGAAGAATAGAATTTTAACCGGTACCACGGGAAATGTATGGCTTGATGGTCAGTTATTAGCACAAATCAAAAGCATTGAGGCGAAGATTTCAGGCAATTACGAAGAAGCGGACTTTGTTGGTGATTTTGCAACCCATCATGTATACACAGGATGGACAGGTGAAGGAACTCTTGTGTTGCACAAAATAGACAGTACAGCATTAAGACTTTTGGCGGATAAATTCAAGACGGGAGTAGAGCCTGATTTGAAAATCGTAACTCAGTTAGAAGATAAGAACACTAAGAAGTCGGAGCGTGTGGCGTTATCTGAGATTGTGTTTACAGAGATGATGCTGGCCAAGTTCGAGAGTAAAGCGTTAATTGAAGAAGAACTTCCTTATAAATTCTCGGATTATGAGGTGCTTGAAATGATCGCTTAAAATGATTTAGTAAATGTGTCTAAACACCTGTTTTAGCGGGTGTTTGATTTGATTGCGAAGGGGCGGAAAAGTATGCAAAAAGGCAAAATGGAACAAATGACTTTTGATGAATTGATTGCAATGAGAACAAAGAAAGAGGAACGGGTACAAAAGCCGGTTGAAATCTTAATTCCGTCGGCAGGGAAAACCATGATTTTTAGCAGGCCGAAAGATGAGTTTGTTCTTGAAATCGTGGATGAAATTGGGTTGCGACAAACTACAGAGCAAACCGCAGAAAGTTATAGAAAGTTGATTTATCACTGTTGCTCAATGCTGCAAAAGCCAGAATTGCATGAACAGCTTGAAGTTAAAGACCCGTACGATGTAGTTAGGGTTTTATTTGAACTAGCTGATATCTTGGAGGTCGGTTCCGAATTGCTTGGAGCGTCTGGAATTGGCAGCTATGCCGACGAAGTAAAAAACTGATAAAGCACGATGCAGACTTTGAAATGTATGCCTTTTATGTGTTGCGAGGTTGGAGATTATCTGACCTCGCAAATTTAAGTTATGCCGAGAAGGTATTTCTGCATTGTGCAAGAGAGCGTTTTTACGAAGAGGAAATGGCAAAGTATAATGCGTTGGGGGTGAAATGATTGGCAACCAAGGTGATTAACACAATATTAACGCTGAATGACAAGATGAGTCGCCCATTGATGCGAGTTTCAGCAAACACGAAAGATGTGCGAAGGCAAGCCAATAAGGCCAGCAATGCAATCAAGAAGTTTGGGAAAGATTCCATTAAGTCAATTGATAAGTTGGTTAAGCGCACCGCACAGTTCGGCGCCGTGGCTGCGGGATTTGCTGTGAGGTCAATCATAAAGCAATCTGATGCATACTCAGATATCCAGGCGAGATTAAAACTAATCAATGATGGACAGCAAACGGTGGAGGAATTCAACAAAAAGATTTTTAAATCAGCGGATGATGCAAGAGTTAAGTACCAAGATATTTCTGCAACTGTGGCAAAGTTGGGAATTGTTGCGGAAGGTGCATTTAAAAATAACGATGAAATCTTAAAATTTACAGAGCTTCTTGCCAAAAGCTTTAAGATAGGTGGAGCAAGTGCGGAAGAACAAAGTGCCGCTATGTACCAATTAACACAGGCCATGGGGGCGGGACGCTTGCAGGGTGATGAATTCCGTTCTATCATGGAAAACGCGCCAACGCTTGCTCAGGCGATTGCTAAGGAAATGGGCGTTACCGTTGGCCAATTGAAAGACATGAGTCAAGAGGGGAAAATCACCTCTGATATTATTAAAAGAGCTATGTTTAATTCAGCGGATGAAATAAATGATAAGTTTAAGCAAATGCCCATGAAATTCAGCGATGCCGCTGATAAAATCAGGAACAAGATTACAGAGAAGTTGCAACCGACTTTTGAAAAGCTATCAAAATGGATTAATTCAAAGGAAGGAACAGACACGATAAATTCTATCGGGGATGGAATTGCGGCAATGGCGGAACATGCACCAGCCGCTATTGAGGCAATTAGGGAAATAATTAAAAAGATTATAGAAAACAGAGAAGCGATTCTGAATGGGATAAAGCTTTTTGCGGGCTTTTATATCGGAGTAAAGATTTTTGCAGGAATTGCAGCAGCAATTGAGGCGGCAAAGATAGCGGTATTTATATTTAGCGGCGTTTTAAGCATGACGCCAATCGGATGGGCCATTGTAGGTATTTCGCTTTTAATCGGCTGGTGCTTGATATTTCCTGAAAAAGTTAAAGCAATGGCCGATAGAATCGCAAACATGTTTAGTAAACTAAAGGAGCGCGTCAAGGGAAACTGGCAAGAATTAAAAGACTTTTTTAAAAACCCTATTAAAGCTACTGTTGAATACATCAAAAAAGGTGATGAGAGAGTTAAGGAACGCCACGAAAAGGGGCAGATATGGCTACAGGGGGTAAATGGAGTCAAGGATACAAATGCCCTAGGAACTTCATATTGGAAAGGTGGCTGGACTTCGATTAACGAGCAAGGGCCTGAAATTGTAAATCTTCCCAACGGCTCGCAAGTTATCCCGGCAGATAAAACAAAAGGCATTTTAGGAGGAAGAAGTGTTAGTATTGGAAATATAGTTATTAACGCTAAGGGCATTACAGCGGATGAAGTGGCGCAAGAAATTGTACCCAAATTAAAAATAGCGTTGGCAAATATGTAGGGGGTGCGGTATGGATATTTATATAAGCTTAAACAACAGGGGTCGAGTAATTAAGTTGCCGTACCTTCCGCCTGAATTTACGATAACAAGCCCCCAAGGGAATGAAACATACCAGACAGTCAATGGGGAATTGAACCTTATCGGCAATATGGGGCTGAAGGGGTTGTCCTTTAGCAGCTTTTTAGATGACTGGGAAATTGTCCGCACTTTTGAAGAATTACGTACACAGAAAATTCCGTTTCGCATTATTATTACTGAGGCAAGTATCAATATGGCGGTAACCATTGATAACTTTGATTACAGCATGAAGAAAGGCAAGAAAATATACTATTCTCTAACTTTAAAGGAATTTTCTTTTGGAGGTGTTTAAAGTGGTGCTAGTTGTAAATGGCAAGGATATAACTGCCATGGTGGGCAATATCTCTCTCGATAGCAATACTGACACGTTAGGAGATCAGCTTAATTTTGAAATGGCATACGTAAATTATTTGAATCACCAGGTAGACGTGGGGGATGTAGTTCAGCTTTTCGACATTAAAAAAGAAGTATTCGTGGGAGTTGTTGTTGCGAAAAACATCAAAGAGCGAAGTCGAGATTTTATTTGTTTCGATTTTGCTTTTTATTTGAATAAATCAAAGGTAATTAAGCAATTTAACAATGTTTCGGCTGACGCCGCAATTAAGCAGTTGCTAACGGAATTTAGTGTTCCGATAGGCAGCATTGCGCCCATGAAAACAATAATCAAAAAGATTTACTATGATAAAGAAGTGTCCGAGGTTATCAAGGATATCATGGAAGAAGTAAAAAAAGCCACAGGCATTAGATATATTATGGAAATGAATAGAGGAAAGCTGGAAATTTACAAGGCTGCGGACAAAGTTGTCAAAGCCACCGTGAAACTGGCAGATAATGTTGCGCCCATAGATTGTATGACAACCATTAGTAGTCCTTCAAAGAGCAGAAGCATTGAGGAAATGAAAAACTCTATAAAGCTGTATGTCGGCAACGAGAGCAAGGTTCAAGTTTATGCCGAAGCAAAGAATGATAGTTTAATTAGTAAATACGGCTTACTGCAAGAGACTCAATCGCTGGAAGAAAAAAACATTGCTCAAGCAAAAAATATTGCGAACAACCTCTTGAAGGAGTTAGGCAAGGTCGTGGAAACAGCAGAAATAACAGTGCTAGGTAACTTCGATTTAAGGGCCGGGCGAATCGTGGAAGTGCATGAGCCATCAACAGAGATTAGCGGCAAGTATCGCATAAAATCTTGCAACCACGAAATCGGAGCCCTTCATAAAACAACATTGGAATTGGAGGTGGTGTAGTTGGATCCATACGTAGAGTTAGCGACGGAGTTTAAAAAGCGTGACAATCCATCCATTCAAGGAATTACAATTGGTACTGTCTTGTCACCGCCGCCTAACCTTGTGATTAATGTGAATGGTTTCGTTTTAGATAAAGGACAGTTAGTAGTTGCCGATTATTTATTAAGCGGCTATAAAAGGCGAACTATGCACACGGTGGAAGTGAGCCGTGAAATTATCGGTTCAACGCACGAACATACCCACACCGTGACCATTCCAGATGAAACCTTCACGGATACATTGAGGACAGGCGATAGGATGATTGTGGTAGCAAGCGCTGATAACGAAATCTACTATGTATTATCGAAAGTGGGTGTATTGTGATGTTTCCAAAGGTGACCATGTTTCCCGTTGTGGACGTTGCAAATGCCCAAAAGGAAGAATCAAGGGGGAAATCGTTCTTATTTGACTTTAAAAAAGGCGATTTTGTAACCATTGATGGGCGGTTAGTTGAGATTGATAGCCTTGAATCGGTTAAGGTTTGGATACTCAAAATCCTAAAGACGGAAAAATTTAAGTTTAAAGTATACGACAATGGACAGCAAGAGCAGTATGGTATTAGCTTGTTAGATTTTATTAACAAAGGCTATCCTATTGATTTTGTGAAGGTAGAAATTGAAAGAGAGGTAAGGCAGGCATTATCAAAGAATCCTGAAATTACAAGGGTGCATAGTTTCATTTTCTTAACAGAAAAAAGAAAGTTAGTTTGTGAATTTACGGCCGAAACGATATACGGCGAAGTCGAAAGCGGGGTGATTGTATGACGGTAACAAGAGAAGGATTGCGGAGCGGGATGTTGGGAAATGTCTCTAATAACTACGATAAGACCGAAGGGTCTTTTTTTTATGATGCCATTGACCCTGTGGCCATTGAGTTGGAGAAATCCTATGCAGAACAAGAAAAAATATTAAAGAATGGGTTTGCCCAAACTTCCGAAGGAGTGCACCTAGAACGGAAATGTGCAGAAATTGGAATCAAAAGAAAGTTGTCAACAAAATCCACAGGTACGGTGCAAATTACAGGGACAGCAGGGGCAAGCATTACAAAAGGTAGCTTGGTTGCATCCGAAGCAGTTACTTTTGAAATTTTAGAGGATAAGACAATTGGAGTTTCGAAGGTAGAGAATGTAGCCGCACAATGTGTTCAAGGCGGTTCGATTGGCAATGTGCCAAGTAACGCTATTAAATTTTTTCCTGTCACTTTAGCAGGGGTTGAAGCAGTTGCCAATGCCGAGCCATTTAGCGGTGGGTATAACGAAGAAGCAGACGATAGCCTAAGGCAACGGTACTTCGAAAAGGTAAACGCACCAGCTACAAGTGGAAATACATTTCATTACAAACAATGGGCAAAGGCCGTAACTGGCGTTGGCGATGCGAAGGTTTTTCCATTATGGAATGGAAATGGCACAGTAAAGGTTGTAATTTGTGACAGCAATAAAAGAGCGGCAGACAGCAATCTTGTAGCTGATACGGCGGCATACATTGAAACGCAGCGACCGATAGGGGCAACAGTAACGGTGGAGAGTGCGACAGAAAAGCCGATCAATATCATCGCTACAATTGTATTTGCAAATGGTAGAACATTGGAACAGGCAAAGGTAGATTTCGAAAAAACTCTTACTGAATATTTCAAAGAGATTGCTTTTGATAAAACATATGCTAGTTACGCCAAAATTGGCAGCCTACTTTATGATACCTACGGCATCGCCGATTATTCCGACTTAAAGGCAAATAACGGAATTGTAAATATTCCCTTATTGGATACAGAAATACCTGTGCTTGGAACGGTGGTGTTGTCCTGATGCTGATAGGGTATTTACCAAATTATTACAAAGATAGTGAGGTTTTTAGAAATCTTCTCAAAGCATTTACAGACGAAATCAATAAAAATAATTACTCTATTTCCGACTTGGAGAGTCAGCTTTTTGTAGGCACAGCTACTTGGGGGTTGTCTATTTGGGAAAAAGAATGGGGGATTTACACAGATGAATCTAAGCCGTATGCCGAACGCAGAGAAGTAATCAAAGCAAAAATGAGAGGTGCTGGAACTTGTACGGTTGAAATGATTAAAAACACTGCTCTGGCTTACACAAATGCTGAGGTTGAAGTGATTGAACATAATGAGAATTATTCATTTGTTGTGAAATTTGTAAGTGTAAAGGGCATACCGCCAAATGAGGATGATTTTAAAAGGACGGTAGATATAATTAAGCCTGCCCATATCGCCTATACACTGGAATACACTTACACGGTTTGGGGCGAGCTGAAAAAAACAACATGGGGAAATGTTAAGGCAGGAACTTGGGGTGAACTGAAAACAAGGATGGTGATTTAATGGCACAGTATACGACTAATTATAACTTGGTTAAGCCTGCGGACAATGAGACAGCGGACATTGCTGTTATCAATGCAAACATGGACAAAATCGACACTGCAATTGCCGAAGCAGGAAACAATCCCCAGTTGGAAGCGGATGTGGCGGAGATTAAACAAGATGTTGGAACAACGGTGGACACTGGGGGCAGTGAAGCAGGGGGGACGATATTTGGGAAACTGAATAGAATCATTCAGGATATTCTAGGGATGATTACAAATTTAGGAAAGCCTACTGATACAGGGGCAACGGTAACCACAGGAAGCATGTTTGCAAAGTTAAATTCTATTCTTTCAAAAGGATGCGTTAAAAGTGTACAGTGTGGTACTGTTAGCATGGATTCAGTTACTAAACAAGTTACTATTTCGCAAGTTGATTTAAGTAAATCATTTGTTCTAATTAATTTTTACTCTGGTTCCTTTGTTTCATATTCAACTATAGATATAGGAGTTGCTGTACACTTCTCTAATTCTACAACGCTTAATTTTCGCAGTACTGCATATACGTATTATACTACCGTTGCTCATTGGCAAGTAATTGAATTTTATTAAGGAGAGGAGTGATTATAATGTATTACTATGCACAGCTAGATGAAAATAATATTTGTATAGGTGTTTCTCAATTGTCAGGAAAAGTTAATCATTCACTTATGATTTCAATAGATTCATATGATAATATGCTGATGGGTAAAAAATATAACAATGGTGCATGGGAAGAAATAGAACACCCCAAACCAACACCAGGGCCAACAGATATGGAATTACTCATGCAGGCAAATACCGATGCAGAATTGCGTGACTTAGAAATACAACAAGGGCAGGAAATGTTAGCCCAGCAAATGACGGATATTGAATTGGCAGTGTTAGGAGGTAATGCAGTATGAGTACAGTAGAAAAAAGCCAGATGTATGATTCATTAAAAGCAAGGTATGAAAAGAATTTTGTTAGGAAAGACCAGCTTGCTCAGTATGTTGGACTTAAAAAAATAACTACGGCAGAGTACAAGGAAATCACAGGTGAGGACTTGGTAGTTTAACAAATACATTAATTAAGAAAAGGTTCGGGAGAGATTCCGAGCCTTTTGCATTGTAAAGGGGTGAATTTATGACTTGGGAAATCGCACTAGGCATCTTTGCATTGCTCGGCTTTGTGATTGCATTGGTGAAACCGATTGTTTCACTAACGCAGGTTATTACAAGACTAAACAGCAACTTTGAAGCACTGACAAAGGAGTTTAGAGAGTTTAATAAGGCAAATCGAAATGAACACAAAGAGTTGTGGGACCATAACGCCGAACAGGATAAATTGTTGCGGGACCACGGCCAGCGGCTTCATGATTTAGACGGGAAGTGAGAGCATGAGAAGGAGAAAGATAACCTTTTCCAAACGGGCGGTAAGATGGCTGTTAATCATTGCATTATTTGATTTGCAGCTTTCTTACCTTCTTGCGTTTCTGGGGCGAGAACAGATAGCTGAAACCCTATCTATTACTGTAGTGACAGAGATTATTGCGGTTATGCTTGGGTATTTTATGAAGTCCTTCAAGGAGACCAGGGAGGAGGAAAGGGTTCGTTTGGATGAAAGACAACAGGAAATAGACGAAAAACAGGCATTTGTTGAGGATTTAAGAAAGGGGCTGGATAATGATGTGGCTGGTTGAGAATTGGATTTTAATTGTTGCGGCAGTTGCGATATTGGCTGTTGTGGGTTCGTTTGTTTTAGAATTTTATGGTTTGCCCACAAAAAAACAGGTGGAAACCATTAAGGAATGGCTATTGTATGCCTGTATGGAGGCAGAGAAGGAATTCAAGGGGAGCAAAACAGGGGTGTTAAAACTAAGGTATGTTTACGATTTGTTTGTTACCCGTTTTCCATCTGTGGCAAAAGTGGTGCCATTTAGCATGTTTTCCAGTTGGGTTCTTGTGGTGTTGGAAGATATGAGAATGCTATTAACAGAAAATAAGGCAATTCGGGAAGTTGTAAAGGGGGATGCGGCATGAGTTTAACTAACATCGGTCTGGTGGCATTCGTCAAGACAAAGCTGGGTACGCCCTATGTTTATGGCATGAAAGGCACCGTTATGACACAAGCCAATTTTAACTATCTATACGAAAGGCATAGAAAGTATTTTCCAGCCAGTGATGAAAAGAAAGTAGGCAAAGTCTGCGTAGACTGCTCTGGCTTAATTAGCTGGTACACAGGCAAGATCAAAGGCTCTGGTCAGTTTGCCGCAGAAAGCAAGTTGCAACCAATCAATACAATCTCCCTTGCCCCCATTGGTGCGGCGGTGTGGAGACAGGGACATATAGGGGTATATATCGGCAACGGTGAAGTAATTGAGGCTAGGGGGAGTGCTTACGGGACTGTACGGACGAAGGCAAAAGACAGGGATTTTACACATTGGTTCTTATTGAGGGATATTGAGTACATAGAGGGGGACGAGGAAATGATAACGAGAGAAAAAATCATCGTGAATGGTAAAGAGTGCGAAGTGGATATGATCCGTAAAGATGGAACTACATATATCAAGACAAGGGACATTGCCGAGGTGCTAGGGTTGAAGGTAGGCAGTAAGGGTAAGGTGCCAGTGATTGATACGAAGTGATTTTGGGGTGGTGTAAAAGCCACCTCTTTTTTGTTTGCGTATTTGCAGTAATATGATACGAATTTTATCTTGACTTTTTTAAAATGTGTGGTAGAATATTGATTTTCTAGTTTTATAGGATTATAATCATAGTTAAATAGAAATTTACGGAAATTTTCCAATACTGGAATTTAACTAAACAGAGGGTGAGAAAATGGTATTAACAGATAAGCAAATAAGAGAAATGTGTGTTGAAGGTAATGAAAAACTGATAACTCCATTTCAGGAGAACGCTTTACAGAGCGAATCATACGATTTGTCTATTGGTACACAAATCTCTGTATTAAAAAAAGAAGTACGTTGCATTGATCTTGAAAAACAGAATGAAATCGATAAAATCTATGAATCTATAGAAATTGATAGTTCTGGTTATGTGTTGTCACCACAAGAATATATTTTGATTACTTTGAAAGAACAAATTAATTTACCAAGTAGTTTAACTGCACATATTCGTCCTAGGACTAGATTTACAAGATTGGGATTAATAGTGAGCGACCAGCATTGTAATTCTACCTATTCTGGAATTTTGAAATTAGGTTTATTTAATGCAACTAATTATGCAATAAAAATCACTCCAAATCTAAGAGTCGCACAGATTGTTTTTGAGGAACTAAAGGAAATACCGAGTGAGGAAAAATTGTATAAAAACAAAGAAAATGCAGTTTATCAGAATGAAGAACATTTTATTGGAGCTAAATTTTCAGATGAAGTTAACAAGTATATAGATGAGGCTGTTGGGATTTTACTAGGAAGAAGAGAGTAAACTATGTCGAAGAAGCTGAATGAAATTGTTGATAAACTTTTGAGTACAAATACAGAAGCAACTGAAGCTTTAAAAAAGGCACATGATGTAGATAAAAATGGTTTAACAATTGGCGAGATATTAGGAGCTGCAAAAGAGACCATAATAAGAGAAATTTATGATGAGATAAAGGAAGAGGTTTGCGAAGATGCAATCTTAGCAGCCGAAATTAAAATGAATGAAAAGGTAAAAATAAAACAAATTAAAGAAATGAATGCATTAGCTATCACAGGTTTATTGTTAGCACTCATTGTTGGAATATTGGTTAACCAAGTAACTGAAATAATTATGTTCTTAAAGGGATCATTAGAAAATGGTGGACTAATCCCCACAATTATAATAGCTATTTTATTTTTGGTGGCAGCACTTATTATAACATTCGGTTTAATAATTAGGAATATTCTAGATATTTTACAAAAAGGAAAAAAATCATGAGAGAAGTAATAGTAAACGGAATATATAAGCATTTTAAAGGAAAGGGTTACAAGGTAATTGCAATTGCCACTCATTCAGAAACAAATGAAAAATATGTTGTATATCAGGCTTTGTACGAAGATCAAGATGTTTTTGTAAGACCGTATGATATGTTTATTTCCGAAGTGGATAGAGAGAAATACCCAGATTCAACACAAAGGTTTCGTTTTGAATTAGTTAATTAATTGGTACTTAATATAAAAATCTCCTCCTACCCGAGGAGAATTTTTATTGCAACAAAAAGAGCCAGACCGAAGCCTGACTCTTTGCTAATTGTTCACGACAGACCGCCCTGAAAGGGGCTGTTTTTTTGTTTAAAAAATAAAATAAAGACAAAAATAAAAATACCCCCTCAGAAAGAGAGGGTGTAAGTCAATATTGCGTTGCATTACGTGTTGCATCTCATGTTGTATGAGTTGTATTTTTCTACATTTAGATAAAGTTTAATTCATCAAAATGAACTTGCAAAAGAGGTGTACTTCTTAGTGCTTTCAAGGTTTCTTGATGTTTACAATGGTTTCGTGGTATTAATGAAAAAAAGCGGATGATGGGAATCGAACCCACCTCTAAAGCTTGGGAAGCTTTCATTCTACCAATGAACTACATCCGCAGGACATGTATCAATTATACCATAAGTTTCAAAAGTGTAAAGGTGGAAATTAAACAAAAATTTTACAAAAACGGCTTATATTTTATAGGTTGCTTTCCAGACCAAAGGACATACTAAAAGAGCAATCATTATTTATTTTTTAGAACGCGAGGGATGGTTATGGAAAAATTTGTTATTCGTCACACGGATTCTCTACAGGGAACGGTAAGAATAAGTGGTGCCAAGAATGCCGCTTTACCAATTTTAGCCGCTTGCTTGTTAACCTCTGAGCCGTGTTATATTGAAAATGTACCTCCGCTTACAGATGTAATTTATATGCTGGAGATGCTAAAAGGCTTTGGGGCAGAGGTCGCCTACGATAAGGAAAAAGAATCCATCTGTATTCATGCAAAGGAATTGACAACGCTGGAAAGCAGCTATGAGAAGGCTGATAAAATGAGAGCCTCCTTTCTTGTAGCGGGTCCTCTGATTTCTAGGTATGGTCAAGCCAAATTGCCTTTGCCTGGGGGGTGCCAAATTGGAAGCAGGCCTGTAGATTTGCATTTAAAGGGATTTCATTGTATGGGAGCGAAAAGTAGGCAAGAGCATGGGGTAATTGATTTGACAACGAAAAAGTTAAAGGGTGCAACCATCTATTTAGACTTTCCCAGCGTGGGTGCAACAGAGAATATTATGATGGCAGCGGTATTGGCAAAAGGGAAAACCATAATTGAAAATGCAGCGGCAGAGCCAGAAATTATTGACCTAGCGGAGTTTTTGCGGGAAATAGGGGCGGATATCCAGGGGGATGGTACAGATACAGTTGAAATTACCGGGGTAAAAGAGTTAGAGGGAACCACCCATAGCGTCATTCCCGATCGTATTGAAGCAGGAACATTTATGGTAGGGGCGGCGATTACTGGGGGAGATATCGTGTTAGAAAATGTGAGAGAAGAACATTTAAAGCCTGTCATTGCGAAGCTTGCAGAATGTAATGTAAAAATTGAAGCCATTCCTCAAGGGCTCCATGTTTATAGAAAGGGAAAACTTCAACCCTTACAATTAAAAACTATGCCATTTCCTGGGTTTCCTACGGATATGCAAGCTCAATTTATGAGCTTAATGACGCTGGCAAAAGGAACCAGTATGATTACGGAAACCGTCTTTGAAAATCGTTTTATTCACGCAGGGGAACTACAGCGTATGGGTGCAGATATTCGTATAGATAGCCGTAATGCCGTGATTGAAGGTGTGGAAGAATTGACAGGTAGTAAAGTACGGGCAACGGACTTAAGAGCCGGTGCTGCTTTGATTTTATCAGCTTTGGCGGCAAAGGGGGAAACGGAGATCGGTGAAATTCATCATATCGAACGTGGGTATTATAAAATTGATGAAAAACTAAGAGCATTAGGTGCAGATATAGAGCGAAAAGAGGAAGTTTAAGGAATTATATTAAAATCTTAATATTTATGTCATTGACCTCAAATTGTTAGGGTGCTATACTGTTAGCAACCTAACAATCGGGGGTGAAAACAATGAATTATAAATTAAAATTTTGCGTTGAATTAAAGTCAATTGTAAATTTAATTTGTCGTAAAATTGGGCAGCAACCATTTTGTAATGGAGAAGAGAATTTGACCTCAGTGCAGTTTTGGATGATTGAATACCTTTATGAGAATCAAAACCGTGATATTTTTCAAAGGGATTTAGAATCGGATTTTAATATAAGAAGGTCTACCGTTTCAGGAATTCTTCAAAACTTAGAGCGTAAAGGGTTGATTCGAAAACAAAGCGTTAATCAGGATGCAAGGTTAAAAAAAATAACGTTAACAGAGGATGCAGTGTCCATACATCAGGAAATGTTCCAAAGAGTTGCTGAAATGGAAGAAACATTGACAGAAAATATTACAAAAGAAGAATGGATTGTTTTTTATAAAGTTCTTGAAAAGATAAAATCAAATTTAAAATAACCATTATTCTGAATCAAAACCAATACATAAATAGGGAAAAGTAGAAAGAGAGTGAATCTATGGAAAATAAAAAGAAACCGTTTGTTTATTACTGGCTGATGGTTTTGTTATTCATGGGGATTATAAACATGGTTTTGTTACCTATGTTTACAAAGGATGCAGTTAAAAAAGTAACTTATGATGTATTTTTAAATGAATTAAAGGGTGAAAATGTTAGTGAAGTACAAGTGAATGAGGATGATATTTATTTTGTTTTAAAGGGTGTCACCGAAGGAGAAACAGAAGTCACCCCAGAAAAGGTATTCATTACTGGACGTATGGATGATAGTATGCTGGTGGACCGCTTGGATACAGCGGGAGTCAAGTTTAATGAAGTAAAGCCCAAAGAGATTTCTCCTTGGATTAGCACACTCATTATGCTGGTTGTTTTTGGTTTAATCTGGCGTTTTATTATGAGTAAAATGATGGGTAAAGTAGGGGGCATGGGCGGCAACGCCATGGCATTTGGTAAGGCAAATGCAAAAGTTTATGTAAAGGCACAAACGGGTAAGACCTTTGCCGACGTTGCGGGACAGGATGAGGCAAAGGAAGCTTTGAGTGAAATTGTAGACTTCCTTCATAACCCTGAGAAATATACAGATGTAGGGGCGAAAATGCCTAAGGGTGCCTTATTGGTTGGCCCTCCGGGAACGGGTAAAACCCTTTTGGCTCAAGCCGTAGCAGGTGAAGCTAGTGTGCCTTTCTTTTCCATCTCTGGTTCAGAGTTCGTAGAAATGTTTGTTGGTATGGGCGCGGCCAAGGTTAGAGATTTATTTAAGCAGGCCAATGAAAAAGCGCCATGTATTGTATTTATTGATGAAATTGACACCATCGGTAAGAAAAGAGATGGCGGTGGTATGAGTGGGAATGACGAGAGGGAGCAAACGCTAAATCAGCTTTTAACAGAGATGGACGGTTTTGATGGTAAAAAGGGTGTAGTTATTTTAGCGGCAACCAATAGACCGGAGACGTTAGATAAGGCTTTGTTACGCCCTGGTCGTTTTGATAGACGTATTCCCGTGGAATTACCCGATATGAAGGGCAGAGAGGCCATCCTTAAGGTTCATGCCACAAAAGTGAAAATGGAAGAAAATGTGGATTTTGGCCCCATTGCAAGGGCGGCTTCCGGTGCATCTGGGGCTGAGCTTGCAAATATTATTAATGAAGGTGCCTTGCGTGCCGTTAGAATGGGGCGTAACTTGGTGAGCCAGAGTGACTTGGAGGAAAGCGTTGAAGTTATTTTAGCTGGATATCAGCGAAAAGGTGCTGTTATTTCCAAACATGAAAAGGAAATTATTGCTTATCATGAGGTTGGACACGCTTTGGTAGCAGCAAAACAAAAAAATTGTGCCCCTGTTCATAAGATTACCATTATCCCTAGAACCTCAGGAGCCTTGGGCTATACCATGCAGGTAGATGAGGCTGAATATTTTTTAATGGACAAAGAAAAAGCCTTTAATAAAATTGCAACCCTTACAGGCGGACGAGTTGCAGAAGAAATTCAGTTTCATTCCATCACCACAGGTGCATCCAATGATATCGAGCAGGCCACTAGAATGGCAAGAGCCATGATTACCCGATATGGTATGAGTGATGAGTTCGGTATGGTTGCCTTGGAAACTGTGAATAATCAGTACTTAGGTGGAGATGCAACACTGGCTTGCTCCAATGAAACAGCTGCGAAAATTGACGTGGCGGTTATTCAAATGATAAAAGATGCCCATGATAAGGCTTACCGCATCATTTCAGAAAACAGAGAAAAGATGGATGAAATTGCGGCTTATCTCTTGGAAAAAGAAACAATCACAGGGGATGAGTTCATGGAGATTCTGGAAGGAAAGGCTGAAGAAAAGAAAGAAGAAGTTGAAGCAACAATAGAGGGTTAAACGAAAAATGAGGCAGAAGAGGATTAGGGCATCATCGTAAAACGGTGACGCCCTAACTTTATGTGGATTCATTTTTATAGCTTATGGATAATAACCAAAGCCTTTTGAATGTCTTTAATACCAGTGATTGCATACTTTCTTTATAGCTAAGAGGATTCGCACCTTGTAATGCAGTTACTACGCATTCCCTCAAATCAGGCTTATGGTAAAGCTTTAATACACTGCCGTGCTGTGATGGGCTTCTCGCCTGAAATATGCTTTAGATATTGGTCTGTGATTTCGTCAATTTTAAAGTCTACGTCCCATCTTGCATTGGCTGCAATTAAAAGGATTCCCCTTGTTCGAATATAAGAATTTCAAACACTGGTAAGCATGTTTGTCGTCAGAGTCGATTAAACCATTAATCAGATTTGTAATTTCCATTATATCATCACCTCTTAAAATATGTAACCAATATGTAAGCATTATAAAACAATGTGGGAGGATGTGCCGTTATCTTTAAGGGGAGATAGATTAATTCCCAGCATCGCTTAAAACCACAGGATCATTTGTATTAAAGGATACGGTGCTTCCATCAGTGGTCATAATGATGGTTCCACTGCGGAACGTGCCGTAAACCGTAGCACCGCTATTAAAATAACGTTCCAGCACAGCTCTGTGGGGATGTCCGTACTTATTTTCTTTCCCAGCTGAAATAACAACGTATTCTGGCTGTAAAATATCCAGTAGTTTTTGGGAGGAGGAGGTTGCTGAACCATGATGTCCAGATTTTAATACGGTTACATTTTGGAATTTGAAAAGGGCGGCTTTTTCTGCGTCCTTCTCCATATCTCCCGTTAACAATACAGATATATCACCATAATTTAACTGGGCAACCACACTATTATCATTGGCATCCTTGTACTCGTCTCCTGTTTCAATTATTTTTAGCTTTGCACCATAGCCTAAGTCTAGGGTCATATCTTCATCAAATAATATCTGACAGTTGGGCTCGTTTTGCGTTGCTTGCCAATATTCCTTGAAAGTTTTTGTATCCTTTTTGCTACCGCTATCAATGATTTTTGACACATCGTAGGCTTCAATCACATCGTCCAGCCCACCAATGTGGTCGGCATCGGGATGGGTAGCAATAACAAGATCCAAAGGTCCATCCACATAGGTTTCGATATAAGAAACCACATTTTTTCCGTCTTTATTATTTCCACCATCAATGAGGACTTCAAAGTCTTTATGATCAATGAGAATTGCATCGGCCTGATCCACATCGATAAAGTGTACGTTTAACTGACCATGGATATTTTCTGTGATGATGACGGCATTCCTTTTCTCATCCCATGTGACATTTGCACCAAAAGCCTCTAAAACAGGGCGAATAGGAAGATAAGTACGTCCATCTTCTATAAGTGCGGCAGTATCGGTGTTTTGTTGCACCCCATTAATCACAATAAAGGGTCTGCCGACGGGGACCTTTACCGAAGTATCGCCTTTTTTCAGGGTAACTGTTTTCGCTCCCTCATTCCAAGTTGTTTCACAGCCATAAGCATCCATAGTGGCCCTTAAAGGCACTTGCATACGTCCTTGTTCATCGGTAAAAGGAAACCCACTTTGTGTCGTAAATGTAACCTTTTCATTGTGGATATAGATGGCTGTTGATGAGGTATAGGCATAAACCACTGCCATAAACAAACAACAGATTGTCAGTGTAAGGCCAAACCGAAAGGTTTTTTTATTTCTTTTTATTTTTCTATTTGCACACATTTCTTTTTCTCCTTAATTAGAGTTTTCTTTTTTTAAATAATAGGCAACTTTATAATAGGGCACATCGTACCCCATTTCCGCTAAGCGGTGAGAAATTTTTCTTGGCCCATCGCCTTTTTTATGTTGATTCAAAATAAACTCTCCCACATCATCGGTTATTTTATTTGTAGGAGGCGGGTTGTTTTTTTCTGCTTCCAGATTTTCAGAAACATCAAAGGGGATATGCTCCAGCCCTACAATGGTGGTGATATCAGTTTTTTCTCCAATATCCTCGACGAGAGGTGAGGAGGCATCAATGCTGTAATTAATCACGTCCCGCATTTGACGAATATTTCTTGGGTATACGGCATTTAAAAGGGCGTGTTTTGCTTGGGGTGTGAAAACAACGTGATAACGAATGCGACGTGCTTCCCATACGGCATTTTCATATTTGCGTACGAAATGTAAGAATAGTTGTTCTTTTTCCTCTAGGGAGCGTTCTTGCAAAGAGGGAAGGTACATTTCATATTGACCAAGACGTTGGTAAAGTTCGGGCAAAAAAACTTCATGGAGATTTTTTGTGGAAGCAGCAATCACAATGACGTTAATTTCTATTTCTTTTGTATCACCGATGCGGCGTATTTTGCCTGATTCAATGGCTTTTAAAAGCAAGCTTTGATAATTTTCGATGGTGTGGGCCTCATCCAGAAATAAAATACCTCCGTTTGCCTGTTCAAAAAGACCCTTTTTCTTTTTGGAACCAGTATATGCCCCTTCTACGGAACCGAATATTTCCATGGCTGCGATATCAGGGTTGGTAAACTGAGCACAGTTAATTTCAATAAACGGTGCATTTTTACTGATTACGCCGATTTCTTTGGCATAGTTGTAAATAATGTTTGCTAACATGGTTTTGCCAGTCCCCGAAGCTCCTGTAATGATAGAATGACGGGGGCCTCCCAGAGAACCAACGATTTTTTTCGCTTGCTTGTATACACTTTGCATGGTGCCTAAATGAACTACGTGACTAAAGTCATCCTCTGGTTTATTTAAGTTAACCTGTATTTCTAATTGTTTTATTTTATTGTTTAACTGCTCAATTTCCTGAATATCTCGAAACACAGAAAAGGCCCCTATAAATTCACCTTTGTAAAAAAGGGGGTAAGAATTAACAATATACTTTTTTGGTGGGACAAAGTGGATTTTTTTGTCCAAAACAGGTTGCCTGTTTTGCAAAACAGTGAGTAAAATCGCAGCGGGGTAAAAGTCAGTGATGGGATTGCCCAACATTTCTTCTTTCTTTTTCCCTGCATAGTTGGCACTAATTTCATTGATATAGACGATCATTCCGTCAGTATCTACCACATTCACTCCATCATTGATATTGTCTAACACCTCTGGTAGGAAATTTAGAGATAAAAAAAGTTCTTTTGTCAACTTCATATAGCTAAGCACCTCAACTTTGTGAGAAATTAATTTTGTAACACTATTTTTGTTACATTCTAACATTTTTTACAACAATTATCCAGCTTGTAATTATTTTTTGTTCGTGAAATCAACAAAAGACTTGTTTGGCACAGTAATTGCTGATAAAATATATTTGTTACAGAAATAACAATTATGCAAAAGCATGAATTTGATTTAAGGAGGAACAAGTTATGGAGTTTGGCTATTCTAAGGAGCACGTTTTGTTGCGAGATCTTTACAGAAAGTTTGCCGAAACAGAGGTTGCACCTTTGGCAGAAGAACTTGATGAAGAAGAAAGATTTCCTGTGGAAACATTAGGCAAGCTGGCAAGATTCGGTTTTATGGGAATTCCATTTCCTAAGGAATACGGCGGTGCTGGCGGTGACTATTTAGCATATTCTATGGCAGTAGAAGAACTTGCTAAGGTTTGTGCAACAACAGCTGTAATTGTTTCCGCACATACATCTTTGTGCGCAGGTCCTATCTATATGTTTGGTACAGAGGAACAGAAACAGAAGTTCTTAGTACCCCTTGCTAAGGGTGAAAAATTGGGTGCGTTTGGTTTAACTGAGCCCAGTGCAGGTACTGACTCCTCTATGCAGCAGACAACAGCAAAGTTGGATGGCGATGAATATGTACTCAATGGTACAAAGGTATTTATTACCAACGCTGGCTATGCAGATACATACGTAATTGTTGCAATGACAGACAAATCCAAGGGTAACCGTGGTATTTCTGCGTTTATCGTAGAAAAGGATACACCTGGTTTCACCATTGGTAATAAAGAAAGAAAAATGGGTATTCGTGGTTCCGCAACTTGCGAGTTGATTTTTGAAAACTGCCGTATTCCAAAAGAAAACCTTTTGGGCAGAGAAGGTCAGGGCTTTAAAGTCGCAATGCAAACACTGGACGGCGGCCGTATTGGTATTGCTTCCCAGGCATTGGGTATCGCAGAAGGCGCAATTGAAGAATGCGTAAAATATGTAATGGAAAGAAAACAGTTTAAAAAGAAAATTGGTCAGTTCCAGAATACACAGTTTGAATTAGCTGATATGGCAGCAAAGGTTGAGGCTGTAAAACTGTTAGTATATGAAGCAGCTTGTGAAAAAGATGCCCACAGACCATATTCCCACTTGTCTGCAATGGCGAAATATTTGGCTGGTGCAACCGCAAGTGATGTAACTAGAAGATGTCTTCAGCTTTACGGTGGTTATGGTTATACAAGAGATTACCCTATCGAAAGAATGATGCGTGACGCTAAGATTACAGAAATCTACGAAGGTACATCTGAAGTGCAAAAGATTGTTATCTCCAGTTGGATGGGCTTGAAATAATTCCGTTTACCAATAAGCTTTCACGAGAAAGAAAATGAATATTCAGTGATTTGAAAATTTGAAAGGAGAAACTTTCCCTATGAAAATAGTAGTTTGTATCAAACAGGTACCCGATACCGTAGAAGTTAAGATTGATCCTAAAACAGGCACACTCATCCGTGATGGTGTTCCCTCTATTATTAACCATGATGACAAAACAGGTCTTGAGGCTGCCTTGACATTAAAAGAAAAATTAGGTGGTACTGTAACTGTTGTATCCATGGGACCTCCTCAGGCAGATGTTGCTTTGAGAGAAGCGTTGGCTATGGGTTGCGATGAAGCTTACTTAGTTTCCGCTAGAGAATTCGGTGGTTCCGATACATATGCTACATCCGGTATCTTGGCTGCAGCTTTGGAAAAGGTGGGCTATGACTTAATCATTACTGGCCGTCAGGCTATCGACGGTGACACAGCACAGGTTGGTCCTCAGATTGCAGAAAAACTTCAGTTACCCCAGGTTTCTTATGTAGAAGAAGTGGTTGATGCAGGAGCAGATTTTGTTGTTGTAAGAAGACAGTTTGAAGATGGTTACCACATTGTAAAAGTAAAAACTCCTTGCCTTTTGACAGCCATTGCCGAATTGGCAGAGCCTAGATATATGTCCGTAGGCGGCGTTTTTGAAGCATATCAGAAAGAAATCAAAACCATTGGCTTTGAAGAGTTAAAAGACGGTTTGGAGTTGGATATGATTGGTTTGAAGGGATCCCCTACAAACGTATACAAATCCTTCACAAAGGAAATGAAGGGTACAGGTACTGTGTTGAACGATGTTACACCTGAGCAAGCAGTAGATGCAATCATTAAAAAATTGGAAGAGAAGTTTATTATTTAATTCTCTGTTTTATAAAAAAAGTCTATGCTGCAGAATTTTTTGTGGCAGATGGGGAGGGATAATTCCCTAAATGGGCATATATCCCAAGTAATGCTGATAAAATTAAGGAGGAAACACCTATGAGCAAGGGTATTTTTGTAGTAATTGAACAGAGAAGCGGAAAGGTTCAGAACGTAGGTCTTGAACTGATTGGCGAATCCACCAGACTGAAAGAAGATCTGAAGGATGACGTAGTAGCTGTCCTGTTAGGTCATGAAATCGAAGGCGAAGTTGATAAACTTTATCACTATGGTGCCGACAAGGTTATCCTTGTTGACAGCCCTTACTTGAAAAACTATGTAACAGAACCTTACACAAAGGCTATCACAGCGATCGTGAAGGAATATGATCCTGAAATTATGCTCTTTGGTGCATCTTCCATCGGTCGTGACGTGGCTCCTCGTGTAGCTAGCCGTGTTAAGACAGGTTTGGTTGCAGATACAACAGGTTTGAGAATGGCAAAGACAGAAGAAGAATTCGCGAAGGAAGCAGCTATGGGTTGCGAAGATCCTACAAGAGCACTTCTTATGACTCGTCCTGCATTCGGTGGTAACATCATGGCAACATTGATGTGCCCTAGAACAAAACCTCAGATGGCGACAGTACGTCCTGGCGTTATGAGAAGAATTGAAAAAGACAAATCAAGAACAGGCGAATTGATCAAATTTAACGTTGACTTCACAGATGCAGATATGAACGTTGAGATCCTTGAAGTTGTTAAGGCTGACAAGAAACATGCAGACTTGACAGAAGCTAAAATGATCGTATCCGGTGGTCGTGGTATTGGTGGTCCTCAGGGCTTCGACATGATCAGAGACGTAGCAGATGCATTGGGCGCTGAAATTGGTTCTTCCAGAGCATGTGTTGACGCTGGCTGGATTGAAAAAGATCGCCAGGTAGGTCAGACAGGTAAGACAGTACGTCCTGAATTGTACATGGCTTGCGGTATCTCTGGTGCGATTCAGCACGTTGCAGGTATGGAAAACTCTGAAGTAGTTATCTCCATCAACAAAAACGACACAGCACCTATCTTCGAAGTATCCGATTTGGGTATCGTAGGTGACGTGAAAGTGATCCTGCCTAGATTGGCTGATGCTATCAGAAAGTACAAAGAAGCAAAAGCGAGCAACTAAGAGGTTATTTGGTTGAATAAGTTCATTTATTTATAATGTAAATCGATTAGGAGGTTCGTTGATATGGGCAGTTATTCTGTTTTTTTCCCCGGCTATACAGCTGGTGAGGATGCTTACCATGAGATTGACGCAGTGTGTTCCCCTTATGGTACAAAAGCAGTGGTAATTGGCGGTAAAACAGCAATGGACAAAACAAGGGACTATTTGCTGGAAGCAACAAAAGAAAGCTCTATAAAAATCACTGATTTTGTTTGGTATAAAGGCGAGGCAGCCTTTGAATATGCAGAAGAATTGCAACAGTTAGATGCTGTGAAAGAAGCGGATATGGTTTTTTGTGTAGGTGGCGGTAAAGCCATTGACTGTGCAAAACTGGTGGCAGACCACCTGAAAAAACCTTACTTCACTTTTCCAACCATTGCATCAACCTGTGCTTGTATCTCTGCATTGGGGATTTATTATCACACCAATCATGTTTTCCGAGATTTTTTCCGTGTGGAAAGGCCTCCTGTGCATGTTTTTATTTCAACAAGGGTCATTGCTGAAGCACCCGAAGTATATCTTTGGGCAGGCATCGGCGATGGCATGAGTAAAGAGGCAGAAGTAACATTTTCAGCAAGAGGCAAAGAAGAGGAATTAACCTTATCTGAACAAGCAGGGGTTGCCATGAGTAGATGTTGTACAGAGCCTTTGTTGAAATACGGTATTCAGGCTATGGAGGATTGTAAATTAAACCGTCCTTCAGAGGCAATCGAGCAAGTTGCTCTGGATATTTTTATTAATACAGGTATGGTATCTAATATGGTGGACTCTCATAAGTATAATACAAACTTGGCTCACGCCCTGTTTAACAGTATGACCATGTTGCATCAGATTGAAGAAAGACATCTTCATGGTGAGGTTGTATCTTATGGTACATTGGTTTTGCTCACATTAGATAGACAATATGAGTTGCTGGAACGCTACTTCGAGTTCTACAAAGGCATGAAGTTACCTACAAAGCTTTCTGATATTGAGGTTTCCGTCGAGGAATTAGATCCTGTTTTAGAAGCAACTGTGAAAAAATATGATTTGGATTACGTTCCTTATGATATTACACCTGATATGATTAAAGCAGCCATCTTGGAATTGGAAGACTACAACCTTAGAAAAGCAGCATAAACGGCTACATAAATGCAAATATATAAGGTAAAGGATGAACATCCTTTACCTTTTTTATTTCACCTTGACAGTTTTGGAATATACTTCTATACTTGTGAAAAGAAAAATTATACATAAGGGGTGTGTCAAATGGGATATTTTCCAAGGATAGGCATGCGTATGATTAAAACAGCCATTGCCGTGGCTATTTGTTTTTTAATCAGTAATTTAACTGGTGGGGATGGGAAGCCTATTTTTTCTGCGATTGCAGCGATTATTTGCATGCAGCCTTATGTAGAACATAGTGTGGATGTAGCCTTTAACCGTGTCATTGGTACGGTGATTGGGGCGGTTTTTGGCCTGTTGGCAGGCACATTAATGTTGGAAGTTCCTGACAAATATGAATACTTGCGGTATTTGGTTATATCTTTGGCCATAATCCCTGTTTTGTATACAACGGTTGTTCTGAAAAAGCCGGGGGCTTCCGCATTGGCAGGGGTGGTTTTATTAAGTATCACTTTAACCCATGACTCCGCTTCGCCCTTTATGAATGCTGTAAATCGTTCGGTAGAGACGATTGTGGGTATTTTGGTTTCTTTAGGTGTAAATATGGCCCATCTGCCAAGGAGAAGAGAAAAGGATTTTCTTTTTGTTTCAGGTTTCGATGGTGCTCTTTATGGTGAGAAAACAGGAATTACTCCCTATTGCATTTTTGAGCTAAACCAACTGTTGCGAGATGGTATGGCATTCACCATTGCCACAGAGAGAACCCCTGCCTCGTTGATGGCAGATTTAGGGGAGATTCATATAACACTGCCTGTCATCGCTATGGATGGAGCGGTGCTTTACGATATGAAAGAAAAGAGATATTTGGCTTGCTTAGGCCTTTCGAAGGAAATGACTACAAAAATTGAAGATTTTTTAAGTCAGCAGAATTTGCATTATTTTTTAAATGTGGTTTGGCAAGATGTTCTTTTGATATACTATCATGACTTCAGGAATGAGGAAGAGGAGAAATTGTATCAAAAATTACGGCTGTCTCCTTATAGAAACTATGTTTATGGGGAAAGGCCCGAAGAAGGGCAGGAGGTTTATTTCCTTCTGGTGGTAAAGGATAAAGTTGCAGATTTTGTGATGGAGAAGCTGGGGGAAATCGATACGGAAGGGGAGCTCCAGTTTTTAAGGGACAAGTCAGAAACACCGACGGATTACTGTCATTTAAAGATTTATCACAAAAATGCAACCAAGGAATATATGATGAATAAGCTTTTAGAAACCATGCCACAAAAAAAGACGGTTGTTTTTGGTAGTAATAGAAATGATGTTTCAATGATGAAAGCTGCAGACTTATCCTTTGCCACAGTAGACGCAACGGAAGATGCAGTAGAGGCATCAACTTATCAGCTGAGAGGGCATGGGGATAGTATTGTTCGAACGATTTTCCATTTATATGAGCCTTTGTTATGGAAATCTTTGCCCAAAGAACTTAAGTCGGGAATAAAGAAAAAGGTGGACGGATGATGCAGGAAAATTTACATGAATTATCTAGAGCGGAACTGCTTTTGGGACAAGAAGGGCTAGAACGGTTGAAAAATGCTAAGGTTGCCGTTTTTGGTATTGGCGGTGTGGGCTCCTTTGCAGCGGAGGCCTTGGCAAGAAGCGGGATAGGACATCTGACTTTAATCGATGGGGATATCGTATCCTTAACGAATATCAACCGACAGTTAATTGCCACACAAAAAACCGTTGGGCAGTATAAAACGGACATTATGAAACAACGAATTCATGATATTTTGCCAGAAACAATAGTAGAGAGCCATTCTTTGTATTTTACAAATGAGAATAGAGGTTTAATAGATTTTTCTACTTATGATTATATTGTGGATGCCATTGATATGATTACCTCAAAAATTATTTTAATTGAAGAGGCAAAAAAGGCAAATGTACCTGTGATAAGTTGTATGGGTACAGGGAATAAGTTTGACCCTTCCAGATTTGAAGTGGCAGATATTGCAAAGACCTCCGTTTGCCCCTTAGCAAAGGTGATGAGAAAAGAGCTAAAGGATAGAGGAATCCGTGGAGTTAAGGTTGTGTATTCAAAAGAGCTACCCCAAAAGCCAGCAGAATCTGCGGAAGCTGGTAAAAGGCAAATTCCAGGCAGCCTCTCTTTTGTGCCACCTGCAGCGGGCATGGTTTTGGCGGGAGAGGTAATTTGCCATATCGCAGGTGTACAGCGGCTGTAAAGGGAAAAGTGGAGAATTAAGGGAGAATAACCTAAAAAAAGGAAGAAAATGTGGAGGGAAGTATTAAAAAAAAGTGTAATTTCTTATATTTTTCTGAAACATTATAAAACCCCTTGAAAGGGCCAAGGTATTTGGTTAAAATGAAGCTGGAGAAAAAACAATGTTATATTTTATGCGGCTCTTAAAGGGAGGTATTCAGGTGAAAAACAAAATAATGATTGCGATGGGAATGATTTTGGTCGCAATGGTTTTTGCGTCGGGATGTGCTGCAAAACCAACCTCCAGCAACGGAGTTGTATCCAGTGAAAGTGCAACGGAGAGTTATATTGCCATGGCAAAAGCAAAACTAGAGACATCTTCAGACTTTACTTCTGATTTTTATGGAGAAGTGAAGATGGGCGAAGATGGCGTGGAGACGGTTTCGAAAGCCAAAGTTGAAATGATGAAGGAACCTTTACGGGTATCAATCGTAATGCAGGATTCTTTTGAGAAGGACACAGTCAGTTCACAGCTTTACTTGGAAAAAGTCAGTGATGGTGTCAATATGTATATGGTATATGATGGACAATGGACAGAAATGACATTGGACGAAAATAATGCCATGAAGTCTGTAGGGGTTTATGATGCCACGAAGAATATGGGGTTATTATTGGCAGCAGGGGAGAATTGGGAACAAATTTCCTTGAATAATGGAATTGTCACAATAACTGGTGAATTGCCTGCACAAAAGGTTTATGATATATCGGAGGCGGGAGCCTTCTTGCAGCTTGCGGGTATGAATGGGGTAGATCAAAGCTATTATTCCGGTGTGGAGGCTGTGCCTTTTGAAATTCAGGTGAAAGAGGATGGTACGCCCGTTGCCTTTTCTGTAGATTTTGCAAAAACCTTGGAAACAGTCATGGATCATGTGTTGCAGGAGCTAGGGCAAGCAGGGGAAGACCCAATTTATGTTGAAAAGTATTATATTTCACAAAACTTTTCAAAAGTTGGAGATGTGAAAAAAATCGAAATCCCCGTTGAGGCCAGAGATGCAATTAATTATGAAAAAGAAATTTCACTGTTAGAAAGCAGTGCTGCTGCACATCAGTGAGGAAAAAACCCTTGGAATAAGTTTGAATCGTTAGTGTACCGAAATACCTTTTGGTAAGGTGTGCTGCGGATAAGCTTTTAAGCCTAGGGTTTTTTTATTGACGTAAGAGCTTATTTATTAAATGGGGGTAAAGAGCTTTAATTTGCCACCTCCTAAGAAGCTATAAACTGAATGCCAGCAATCGTAATATTTCTACAAAATCCGTACAAAGTTTGTGGGAAGGTAGACTTTGCTAAAAAAATTCGGTGGGAATGCTGATATTTTTGGGTTTTTATAAATTATGCTGTATTTTTCATAGGATGATGCTATAATAAAAAAGATTGACTTGAAAAAAGGAGAGAATGCAATATGATCGCAGCACAGGGTGTAAGTCTTCAGTACGGAGGCAGAGTGCTTTTTAATGATGTAAACATCAATTTTACAAAAGGAAATTGCTATGGGCTCATTGGTGCAAATGGTGCCGGTAAGTCCACGTTTTTAAAAATTTTAGCAGGTGAAATCGAGCCTAACAAAGGTTCTGTTTTTATCACTCCCGGTGAAAGAATGGCAGTTTTAAAACAGGATCACTTCTTATTTGATGAGTTTGACGTAGTGCAGGCAGTTTTGTATGGCCATAAAAGATTATACGAAATTATGAAGGCAAAAGAAGAACTGTATTCCAAAGAGGACTTTTCTGATGAAGATGGTATTAAAGTATCTGAGTTGGAAGGGGAGTTTGCGGAGTTGGACGGGTGGTCCGCAGAGTCCAATGCAGAAATTTTGTTGAATGGTTTGGGCGTCACCAATGAATACCATTATGTAAAAATGAAGGATTTGACAGGTACACAAAAGGTAAAAGTCCTTTTGGCTCAGGCCTTATTTGGCAATCCTGATATTTTACTTTTGGACGAGCCTACAAACCATTTGGATATCCATGCAATTAGATGGCTGGAAGACTTTTTAATGAATTTTGAAAATACAGTTATTGTTGTATCCCATGATAGACACTTTTTAAATAAGGTATGTACCAATATTGCTGATATCGATTATGGCAAAATTACAATGTTTGTAGGTAACTACGATTTCTGGTATAGCTTTACCCAGATGACACAGCGTCAGTTGAAAGATCAGAATAAACGAACAGAACAAAAAATGAAAGAATTGCAGGAGTTTATTCAGCGTTTTAGTGCAAATGCATCCAAAGCGAAGCAGGCAACCAGTAGAAAAAAACTGTTGGATAACTTGCAGATGGATACCATTAAACCTTCCAGTAGACGTTATCCTTTCTGTAGCTTCAAGCAGGATAGAGAAGTTGGGAACGATGTCCTTTTGGTTGAGGAAATTTCTAAAACCATTGATGGGAAGAAGATTTTGGATAAAGTTAGCTTTATGATTCGTCCCAACGAAAAAGTTGCTTTTGTTGGTAAGGATGAAATTGCAAGAACAACATTATTCCAGATTTTAATGGGAGAAATGGAGCCAGACGAGGGTAAATTTAAGTGGGGTATTACAACAAAAACAGCGTATTTCCCCAAGGATAATAATGAGTATTTTGAAGGCTGCAATGAGTCTTTGATTGAGTGGTTAAGACCTCATGCAAAAGAAGGCGAACAGTATGATGCGGATATTCGTGGCTGGTTAGGCCGTATGCTCTTTAGTGGTGAAGAAGCATTAAAGCAAGCAAATGTTCTTTCTGGTGGGGAAAAAGTTCGTTGTATGCTTTGTAAAATGATGATGAGCGGTGCAAACGTTATGATTATGGACGAGCCTACAAACCATTTGGATTTGGAATCCATTACGGCGTTAAATGAAGGCTTGAGTGAATATAAAGGCACATTGCTTTTCGAATCTCATGACCATCAGTTTGTGCAGACCATTGCCGATAGAATAATCGAAATTCTACCTGGCGGCATCATTGATAGACAGATGACTTATGACGAGTATTTGGAAGATGAGGATATTAACGAGTTACGTTTAAAATTATCAGGAGATGCTTAAACCATGATTAATGGAAAGATAGATCTAAGAAGCGATACGGTTACAGTGCCTACCAATGCTATGAGAGAGGCAATGTCTCAAGCCGTAGTGGGAGATGACGTATATGGCGACGATGCTACGGTAAATGAGTTAGAGCAGTTGGCAGCGAATATGTTTGGCAAAGAAGCTGGGCTTTTCCTTCCTACGGGAACAATGAGCAATCAGTTGGCTTTGTTTACCCATATACAAAGAGGTGAAGATGTCATTTTGCCCGATAACTGCCATATCATTTGTCACGAAGGCGGAGCATCAGCCATTATTGCAGGGGCGCAGTTGCGTTCCATCCCCAATGTAAATGGCGAAATGCCATTGGATTTGGTGGAGCATTATATTAGAAAAGACCCTGAAGACATCCATCAGACAAAAACTGCGTTAATTACTTATGAAAATGCAGATTCTGATGGTCAGGTGCGCTCTTTGGAATATATGAAAAGTATCAAAGAGATTGCCGATAAATATGAAATACCAGTACATTTAGATGGTGCCCGTATTTTTAATGGGGCAACCTACCTTGGTGTAGGCGTAAAAGAAATGGCACAGTATGCGGATACAATTTCCGTGTGTATGTCCAAGGGCCTTTGTGCCCCCGTTGGCTCAATTTTGGTGGGGAGCAGGAAGTTTATTGCTTTGGCCAGAAGAAAGCGTAAAATCCTTGGTGGTGGTATGCGTCAAGTAGGTATTTTAGCAGCGGCGGGAATTCTTGCTCTTGGTGAAATGCCAAAGAGGCTGCAGGAAGACCATGACAATGCGAAGTATTTGGTAACTCGCTTGAAGGAAGTAAAGGGCCTAGAAGTATTTGAAGAACGTCAGAAGATCAATATGGTGTTTTTCCGCTTAAAAGACTATCCTTTGGATTCGGCAGCACTGGTGCGTTACATGGCAGACCATGACGTATGCATCAATGGGGAGGATAACGGACTGATGCGTTTTGTGACCCATTGCTATGTATCTAAGGAAGAAATAGATCAGGTTGTTGAATTATTAAAAGATGCCCGATAAAAAAATTGCCCTCGTATTCGGGGGCACTTTTTATATTTTTCCGTATTATTATAGAGCCAAGGATGGTCAATGCGCAAGGGGGGATAGGAATGGTAAAGATTTTTTTTGTTTTAGGTGTTGGGTTTTTGATTGGTTTTTACGGGTTACTCAAGGAGGAACAAATTAAATTAAATTGCCGATTACAAACAGTTTGGTTATTGCTTTTGATTTTTTGTATGGGCGTTAGCATTGGGCGAAACGGCGAGGTCATTGGAAACCTTCCAACCCTAGGAGGAAAAGCCTTGCTATTTGCTGTTTTATCGGTAATTGGCAGTGTGGCTTTCGTATTTGTTTTAAGTAAGTATTTTTTAAAAAAGGGGGAGGAAGAATGAGCCTTGCTATTTTGATTGTTTTGATATTGGGAATTCTTGGGGGCATTTACATGCCTTTGGAAGTTACGTCCTTTTTAGATCAGGCATCGTCCTATATGCTTTTGTTATTATTATTTTCTGTAGGAATTGACCTAGGATTAAATCGTCAGGTTTTTTTACAAATTCGCCAAATGGGCTTTCGAATCCTTTTGATTCCCTTTGGAGTAATTTTGGGTTCTTTATGCGGTGGAGGCATTTGTGCTGTGTTACTACAGATGCAAATAAAAGAGGGCTTGGCCATCGCTTCTGGCTTGGGATGGTACAGTTTATCGGGAATTTTAATAACGGAGGCTGGAAACCCCATTGGCGGAACGATTTCTTTTTTATCCAACGTTTTTCGAGAAGTGATTACCTTTATTTCAATTCCATTTTTAGTAAAATATTTAAATTCCTATTCTGCCATTGCGCCGGCTGGGGCAACGGCTATGGATACCACATTGGGAATCATTAGTAAGAATACAGATGGGAAAACTGCGATTATCGCCTTTGTGAGCGGTGTAATTTGCACACTTCTTGTACCTGTCTTAGTACCATTATTTCTTTAAGAGGAAAAATTAATGACAATCCCTTGACTTTTTGGATTAAATATATTATTATAACTTAGCGAGTTGATAATATGCGGATATGGCGGAATTGGCAGACGCGCTAGATTCAGGTTCTAGTCGGGGTTTCCCGGTGCAGGTTCAAGTCCTGTTATCCGCAGTGTCAAAAAGAGCAGATAAGATAAATTCTTATCTGCTCTTTTTCGTGTGAATTATAAACCATTATACAAAATTATTTAGCTTTGTTTTTTTTATGAGACTTGATGTATTTGGTATCCAGTCCACAAGCACTAAATCTTCATGGAGAAAAATCTATATATTATAGTATAGAGAGGGTTTCAAGAACAAAGGTAGAAAAAGTTGAATGTCTTTGCTTTTTATAAACCGTGGAGGTAATTTTCTTGCTTGCAAGTCTTGTAAAAAAAGGAGATTTGTAATATAATGGAAAAATGTGGAATGAGAGGGTGAGTGACATGAAGGAATTTTTTCAAACGTTTGTGGCAATTTTCATACTAGTCATTTTATTTCTTTTTATTTGGGAACTCTTCTTCCTCAATTTTTGGACAGGGATAGCTTTCATAGCCTTTATTATTTCAATACTGGTTACATTATTTATAGAACGGGAAACAAGAATTGAAGAATTGGAAAAGCGACTGAAAGCCCTTGAACCCGAGAATGAGGAAAAGGATAAGGCGATTTAAAGGCGTATATGTGTTGAATTTTAAGTAAGTCCATACCTAGCGGTTTAGAGTGTTTTAATCAAGAGTGTGGGCTACCAATGAGAAATCTTGACTGGATACAGGGAAAGTTTTATCATAGGATTTTTATAAAATAGATATCTTTGACTTTTCCTGTGGTGGTGCTTGTTGCTTCATAATATTAGGTTTTTATGTGTTAATACTAACTTCTATATTATTTTTTATAAAAAAGGTGTTATGGATTCTTCCATAACACCTTTTGGTTTATGTTGCACAATGCATGTCGTTGTTTGTTGTATTTTGGGCACCCCAGAGGAAAAATACCATTCCTACTAGGCATAAACCAGCGAATAGCCATAGCATAAAGCCAATATGGAAATACTGGAGAATATATCCGCCCCCAAGGCTACCTAAAATATTACCGATGGTAAGGCCAATGGTAATCAAAGCCTGACCTTTCACCTGATCATGCCTTGGCAAAACACTACTTACATAGTACACAATTGCCGCAGTAAAAGGAGCAAAGGAGATGGCTTGAAAGCTAACAGCCACATAAAGGGTAGCTAAGTTTGTGGAAAGGGTAATGCCTATGGCTTTTATGACAAAAAATATCGCCGCAAATCGCAACAGTTTTCCGCAGTTCCATTTGCGAATCAAACGGGTACATAAAAGCATTGCTGGAACTTCCAAAAGCGCAATGTATGCCATAATTTGTCCAAGTTCAGCGTTTCCTTTACCAATGCGTTTAAGAATATGTATCATATAGGTGTTTATGGAGCTATGGGATGCAAAAATGAATGCAATACCTATGATTAATAAGGCAAAGGAAGGATTGCATTTTAAGAGGGCAATGGTACCCCCTTGCGTTATGTTATGACTCTGATTGCTACCCATTTCAGGGAACTTATGAATGAGAAATAAAATCAATAAGTTTAAGCCACAGGCAATCAGGGGCAGGCACCTTGTACTAAAAACAACGGTTAGTGATCCTAAAAAAAATGTCAGAATAGCGAAGGAAAATGAGCCGATTCCTCGGGCTACGCCAAAATTAAGAGGGATGTCGTTTTGTATAAGTTGAACACCCAAGGCACTTAACAAAGGCTGCATGGAAAGTTGTAACAAAATAAGGAAACTATAAAGCAATGCCACCAGCACCATAGGCGGCTTCCAAACAGCTAATAGGATGAGGGGGATAATTTGCCCCAAGGAAAGGAGCATAAAAACCCGTTTCACTGTAAATTGATTTCCTTTATCCGCCGCCCCAGCAATTATTGGTTGGAGCAATACGGAAAGTAAGCTGGAAACGGCAATGAGCGTTCCGATACCGCCGTTAGAAAAACCATGGTCTAAAAGAAAAACGGTGGTAAAAGCCACAATACAGCCGTAACTCATCCAATACAACGCATGTAAAGCACTGTAAAAATAGATCAAGGTGTCTTTTTTCATTTTTTCATCCTCATAATATTAATGGGTAATGATTTCTACTCCATCCTCCGTTACTGCAACAGTATATTCCCACTGGGCGGAGAGGGAACCATCTTCGGTGTAAATTGTCCAACCGTTTTCTTCATCCTGATAAAAGTCCTCTTCCCCTGCATTTACCATAGGCTCGATGGTAAATACCATACCTGGAACCAAAAGCATTCCTTTGCCTCGCTCACCAACATGGCAAACATAGGGGTCTTCGTGGAAATCGTTTCCAACACCATGGCCGCCAATATCATGGAGCACAGTGTATCCATGCTCATAAATATGCTGGCTGACAACATAGCCAATATCCCCCAAAAATCCCCAGGGTTTTACTACCTTTAACGCTAAGTCTACGGATTCCTTGGTTACTTCAACTAATTTTTTTGCCTCGGGGCTTACTTCACCAATGCAGAACATACGGGAAGCATCGGCATAATAGCCATCTAATATTGTTGTAACATCAACGTTAACGATATCGCCATCTTTTAAAATTTCATCAGGAGAGGGGATGCCGTGGCAAATAACATCATTTACAGAAGTGCAAACACTTTTGGGATAACCGCAATAACCCAGCGTAGCGGGAGTGCCGCCGTGGGCAAGAATATATTCATGGACGATAGTATTGATATCCTCGGTAGACATACCAGCGCAAATTTTTTCCGCCACCATATCCAGAACTGCTGTGTTTAGTTTTCCTGCCTTTCGGATACCATCTAATTGTTCAGGGGTTTTAATAATTTTGTAAGGGGGAACTTTGGCTCCCTCGGCTTCAAATTGTGCAATTTTTTCATCCATTGCTGCATGGCACTGTTTATATTTTTTTCCGCTATTGCACCAGCAGGGATCGTTACGACCGATCTTCATAAAGCTCAGATCCTTTCTTTTAAGTTTACTTTTACTTGTTTCATATTAGATTTTTTCCATAAAAAGTTCCTCAAAAAGCAGGTGCCCTACTATTTTGAGAAAAGAAGATCTTTTTTCTGTGGTTCATGAAAAAGAACATAGGTGTATCTGAAAACACTCAATAAAAGTATTTACAAATACAATTTTCATAGTAGCATAAAAGATGAGGAAGAACAATAGACATATTGCTTGACAGAAACTTGTTTCGGTGGTACTACTAGGAAATAGAGAGGATGAGAAAACGATGGTTTATAAAAGCGTGGAACAGCTTATTGGTAAAACACCTTTATTGGAATTGACACAATTTGAGAGAAAATATAATTTGCAAGCAAAGCTGATGGCTAAGGTTGAATTTATGAATCCTGGGGGTAGTGCAAAGGATAGAGTGGCGAAAGCCATGATTGAAGATGCTGAAAAAAAGGGGATTTTAAAAGAGGGTGCTACCATTATTGAACCCACAAGCGGCAATACAGGCATTGGTTTAGCGGTAATGGCAGCGGCAAAGGGATACCGTGCAATCATAGTCATGCCTGAAACCATGAGTATGGAACGTCGTATGCTAATGAAAGCATTTGGCGCAGAGTTGGTGCTTTCTGATGGGGCAAAGGGAATGGCGGGAGCCATTGAAAGGGCAGAGGAATTGAACAAAGAAATTCCCAATTCTTTTATTCCCGGTCAGTTTGATAACGCTGCAAACCCCAAGGTTCATTACGAAACCACAGGGCCTGAGATCTATGAAGATACACAGGGTAAGGTGGATATTTTTGTTGCGGGAATTGGTACAGGTGGAACCATTACTGGTGTAGGAAAGTATTTAAAAGAAAAGAATCCTCATATTCACATTGTTGCCGTTGAACCTGCAAAATCCCCTTTATTGTCAAAAGGTATTGCAGGCTCCCATGGTATTCAGGGGATAGGGGCAAACTTTGTTCCTTCTATATTAGACACTGAAATTTACGATGAAATCATAGCCATTGAAAATGAAGATGCCTTTGAAACAGGAAGGGAAATTGCAAAAACAGAAGGGCTTTTGGTGGGCATTTCCTCGGGAGCGGCAATTATTGCAGCAAAGCAGGTGGCAGAACGCCCAGAAAATGCAGGGAAAAATATTGTAGTGTTTTTACCTGACACAGGAGAGAGATACCTATCAACGCCTATGTTTGCCGAGGCGTGATACATGCAGGGGCGGAATCAAGTGACGGCGGCCATGGCGGCATTGATTATGGTTGTGGATCATATTGGGATTATGTTTTTTCCTGGGGAGATGGGTTTTCGACTCATTGGGCGGTTATCTTTTCCGTTATTTGCCTTTGGCATTGCCCAAGGGGTAACTTATACCTCTAACTTCCCTAAGTATTTATTTCGCATTCTTTTGGCGGCCGTAATATCCCAGCCTATTTATGAAAGGGCATTTTATAACACTAACTTGAACCCTCTATTTACATTAGCTTTTGGGGCGATGGTGTTATGGCTTTTTCGGAAGGGTCAAAAAGAACAGTTTTTGGCTATGGTATTGCTTGTATTTTCCTTTTGGTTAAAGAGCAGTTATAGCTGGTATGGTGTAGCCACTATTTTTTTCTATGGTTTTTATTACTGTGCCAAAGAGGTTTCTTTTTATGGGCAAATGGCACTTCAAGTCATTTATGGATTATTAACGGGAGCATGGATACAAAGTTTTTCTCTCTTTGCCTTCCCCATTGCAGGACGAGTATTGAAACGGACAGTTCATTTGCCGAAATATTTCTTATACGTCTTTTATCCTTTACATTTAGTCATATTAATGGCCATAAGAGGAATCATCTATTAAAAAAAGCGGCTCGGAAAGCATCCGTAGCCGCTTTTAGCTATTTAACTTTAAGATATTTTATTTTGTTGACGTATGCGAAGAATTGCCCGCAAAATAACGGCAACAACTGGACCTAAAAGTAGTCCCCAAAAGCCGATACACTTATATCCAAAGTACATGGAAAATAAGGTTAGTAGGGGATGCATACCCAATTGGGAGCCAAGGATTTTTGGCTGCATCAGCTGACGTACAACCTGCACAATGCCATAAATAATAAGGTAACCTATGGCTAGAGGCGTATTCCCTATTATAAAACTGATGAGGGCTGCAGGCCAAAGAATGAAGCCACTTCCGAAAAATGGGACGGCGTCAATAATGCCAATGGAAACGCTAATCAATAAAGCATAGGGTGAACGTAAAATATATAGCCCCACAATACAGATGAGAAATACATAAAACATTAGTATTAATTGGGTCTTTACATAACCCCAAAGGGAAGCCACCAAATCTTTTTTTGTTGCCTCCAAAGAAACGCCAAACAAGGGTTCCACATGAGTCTTATAGGCCAAACGAATACTCTCTTTATCTTTTGTAAGAAAGTAGGAAGAAAATATCGCAACAAAACAGCCTAAGATCACTTTCGGTACGGCGGTGATGGCTGAAACGGAGCCACTACTTTGAACCAGAGAAAACAAAATGCTAAATAATTCATCTTGCAAGTACGCTGTTACATTAGTCACCACATCAGGCAAGCCGATGAGAAGTTCATCCACCCTTAACCAGAATAAGGTTAAACCTTCTTCAATTTTCTTCAAATAGAAGGGGATATCATTTTTTAGGTTGTACAGCTGATCGTAAAGATGATTTCCTGCAAAATATCCTAAAAATCCAAGGATAGAGAGTAGAAGCAGAATCCCCGCCAAAGCACCTAACCAACGTGGAATATGGAATTCCTCTAATTTATCTGCCAAGGGAATGAACAGTAAGCTCAACAGCCAACCGACTATAAAAGGCAGAAAAATTGGGAATAAGTAGCGGAAAAATAGAAAACAAGTAAGAATTCCCCCGCTAAGGATTAGAGAATTTTGTATTACCTGTTTATTTTTGTTATAAAAGTCTTGCATAGCACCCCTCCTTTCATAGGACAATCTTTCGATATGTACATTATAATATGAATAAAAGGATTTGCTATATAATTTTAAAAGAATTAAAGAAGAATTAATCTTTGGTATTTTAAAAGCCTATCATAAGCCTTCTATAGATAGGCTCTTTATAATTTGGACGAATATATTATTGTTTCATATTTTTAATTTCTGCTGAGAGGTTTACCATCTCGATGGCAGCCAAGGCAGTATCATATCCTTTATTGCCGGCTTTTGTACCTGCTCTTTCAATGGCCTGTTCGATATTTTCCGTAGTTACAACACCGAAGAGAACAGGAGTGTTGGTTTCCATGGAAAGATGGGCAATCCCTTTGGAAACTTCGCTACAAACATAGTCATAATGGGTTGTTGCACCACGAATGACAGCACCAAGGCAAATGATAGCATCGTAGGCATCTGTGTTTACCAAAAGCTTTGCCGCAGCAGGAATTTCAAAAGCACCGGGCACCCGAACCAAAGAAATATTATCTGTGCTTACACCATGTCTTAATAGGGCATCCTCAGCCCCATCAATGAGCTTTCCTACGATAAAATCGTTAAAACGGGCAGCCACAATACCTACTTTCATATCTGTTGCAATTAAGTTTCCTTGAATAAGCTTCATGATTAAATTCCTCCTAATGTCATTGGTTTATAGTGTCTGGGAAAAAATATGTCCCATTTTTTCTTGTTTGGTACGCATATATTTTAAGTCATGTTCTTGGGGTTCAATTTCAATAGAAACACGTTTTGAAATTTCTACGCCAAAGCCATCTAAGCCATAAATTTTATCGGGGTTGTTTGTGAGCAAGTGTAATTCTTTTACTCCTAAGTCTTGCAAAATTTGGGCACCAATCCAGTATTCTCTCAGGTCGGGGGCAAATCCAAGGGTAAGGTTGGCCTGTACGGTATCCTGACCTTGTTCTTGCAGTTCGTATGCCTTTAGCTTATTAATCAAGCCAATGCCTCTGCCTTCTTGACGCATATATAAAAGAATACCTCTGCCTTCTTTCTCAATCTGTAGCATAGCAGCCGCCAATTGTTGTCCGCAGTCACATCTGCAAGAGCCAAATACATCCCCTGTCAAGCATTCAGAATGCACACGGCAAAGCAAATCTTTTCCGTCGCCGATTTCTCCTTTTACCAAGGCAACGTGATGTTCTCCTGTAATATCATTCACATAGCCATAAATTTTAAAGTCTCCATAGGGGGTAGGCAGGTTTGCAGCAGCCTCACGACGTACATGTTTTTCATGGCGGCGGCAGTAGTTTTGTAAGTCATGGATGGTGATAAATTTTAAGTTAAATTCTTTCGCTACCTCCCAAAGCTCAGGGGTACGCATCATTGTGCCATCCTCCGCCATAATTTCACAGCAAAGTCCACATTCCTTTAAGCCCGCAAGACGCATTAAGTCCACGGTGGCCTCTGTATGGCCTTCTCTTTTCAAAACGCCGCCTTTCTTTGCAATAAGGGGGAACATATGCCCCGGTCTACGGAAATCTTCAGGTTTTACGCCGTCTTCGATACATTTCATTGCAGTAACAGAGCGTTCTGCGGCGGAGATACCAGTGGTGGTGTCAACGTGGTCAATGGAAACGGTAAAAGCCGTGGAGTGGTTATCGGTATTTTCAGAAACCATCTGCTGTAAGCCCAATTTCTGCCCCAGTTCTTCACTCATCGGCATGCAGATTAAACCTTTTCCGTATTTGGCCATAAAGTTTACATTGTCCTGGGTTGCAAATTCTGCGGCACAGATAAAGTCCCCTTCGTTTTCACGGTCGGGATCGTCGGTTACAAGGATAATTTTACCTTGTCTCAAATCTTCTAGTGCTTCTTCAATGGTGTGGTAAGCGTACATGTTCTTCTCCTCCTAAAATCCGTTTTCTCTTAAAAACTCCAATGTTAATGGTTTTTCTTTTTTTGATTCATTGCTTTCGAAAAAGCGTTGAATATATTTGGCAATGATATCTGTTTCTAAATTCACCTCATCCCCAACTTTTTTATCTAAAAGAATGGTTTGGGTGCTTGTATGGGGGATGATTCCCACAGAAAACTGTTCTTTATCCACAGAAATTACCGTTAGGCTAACGCCATCAATGGCGATAGACCCTTTTTCAATGATTTGGTGCAGTAAGGTTTTGTGGGTGGCAATATAAAGGCGAGTGGCATTTCCTTCTTGTTTTTTTGCGGAAATTGTGCCTAATCCGTCAATATGGCCACTTACCATATGCCCACCGAATCGACCGTTTGCTGCCATTGCTCGCTCCAAATGAACAGGGGAGCCTTTTTGCAGCTTTCCCAAGTTACTGCGTTTTAAAGTTTCAGGCATGACATCGGCGGTAAAAGAGGTTTTGGTTAAGTTGGTTACGGTAAGGCAAACACCATTAACCGCAATGCTATCGCCAAGCTTCGTTCCGTCTTGTATGGTTTTGGCTTGGATAATAAGCTGTCCACCGCTGTTTTGGGAGATTACTTTATCGATAAAGCCGATTTCTTCAATCAATCCTGTAAACATACAGCACCTCCTTTTGGTTCAATCTCATACTCTATTAAAATATCTCCATTCAGTTCTTGGCTATTCAGAAGTTTCAGGGTGAAAGCATCCTTTGGTTCTAGAATACCCTTTCCACCAACGGGAGTTTTTGCATCTTGTCCACCGAAAATTTTAGGGGCAAGATACACATATAATTTTTGGGCAAGGTTTCCTTCCAGAAGGCTATAATGAATGGTTCCACCGCCTTCTGCCAAAACACTGTCGATACCATTCTCCCCTAATTTTTTTATCAAATTAGGCAAAGATACTTGTCCGTTTTCCTTTGGCAGTTGCCAAAGGGTAAGACCTAGGGCTTCCAAGGCTTTTTTCTTTTCATGGGAACCTTGGGCATAAGCAATTACGGTAGAATGGGTTTTCCCTGTTTTGCAAATTTTGCTTTCTAGTGGAATTCGTAAGTTACTGTCGCAAATCACCCTTAGGGGTTGGGTTGCATGTTCCAGTCGGCAATTTAACAAGGGGTCATCCTGCAAAACTGTTCCAATACCCACTAAAATACTACTGTATTGATGGCGTAGACTGTGGGCATAGTGACGGGAGGTTTCATTGCTAATCCAGCGGGAGGCTCCCGTGGTGGTGGCAATTTTACCGTCGGCGGTCATAGCATATTTCAAAGCCACATAGGGCATTTTTGTTGTGATATAGTGAAAGAAAACAGGATTTAAGGCATCACATTCTCCTTGCAGAAAATGTTCCGTCACAAGAATACCGTTCTTTCGTAAGATTTCAGCACCTTTGCCCTTTACCAGTGGATTGGGGTCAGAGGAGCCAATGACCACATGGCTAATACCAGCCTCAATAATGGCTTCAGTGCAAGGCGGGGTTCGGCCTTGATGACAACAAGGTTCCAAGGTGACGTATAGTGTTGCACCTACGGGGCTTTCTTTACAGTCGGCAAGGGCCATGCGTTCGGCATGGGGTTGACCAGCCTTATGGTGATAGCCTTCACCAATAATTTTATTATCTTTAACGATTACTGCACCCACCAAAGGATTGGGGGCGGTATAGCCCAAGGCTTTTTGTGCCAGAGCAATAGCTTGCTTCATAAAATTTTCGTTTATCATAAGGGATACATCCTTTCCTTCAGGGAAAGGTTGGGATAGAGTTCCCAAGGAAATGGATCAAAAGAAGAGTCCTCTGAAATAGAGGGGAACAACGATACCTTTTGCCTATGGGAAAAGAACTATTATGGCAAATGAAAAAATCGAAATTCCAATAAAAAACCCTGTATGTGCCAAAAAGCTCATACAGGGCATATCAAACATTTTGATACAGCAAAAAAAGTTCTCCATAAACAAATAAAAAAGATTATGGGTACGCCAAAAAAGGCATACTAAACAATAGCTGTAATAAGGGTTCATTAAAAAAATGAAACCGCCTTAATGCTTGCTCTTCTTCCATCCAGACTATACTGTCGGTTTTGGAATCTCACCAAATCCTGCGTAAAAACGCTCGCGGACTTTACCGCCGATCGGGAATTTCACCCTGCCCTGAAGAGGTATTATGTTTTACGACACCATTATACACCCCTGTATTAAAATTGCAAGTGGTATTTTTAAGAAAAAAAGATGTCTAAATTATAAAGAAGGAAAGCACGAAAAAGTGCAAATTTAAATTTTTTATCAGCGTTTTTCATAGGGAAGGGGTAGCGTTTTTTGTATAAGATTGCAGTTGTAAGTTTGTTGAAATTATTGTACAATTAAACAAACAATGTATACAGTATAATAGTTTAAGAGGGCATATTTTGAGAGACTTAAGACTTAAAGCAAGAGCAAAAATCAATTTAACTTTAGATGTAACAGGTAAGCGAGAAGATGGATACCATCTAATCAAAAGCATTATGCAAACAGTGAGCCTTTACGACGGAATTTACATGAAGCGTATTCGCAAAAAAGAAATCATCATAAAAACAAATTTGGCGTGGTTGCCTACGGATCATCGGAATTTGGCATACCGAGCGGCAGAGTTGATGATGGCTAAGTTTGACATCACAGAAGGCGTTTTTATCGAAATTGATAAGCGTATTCCTGTGGCGGCAGGTTTGGCGGGGGGAAGTGCGGATTGCGCCGCTGTATTAGTGGGAATGAACCGTTTGTTTGGATTAGGGCTTTCTGTTAGAGAATTGGAAAGTTTAGCCTTTCTTTTGGGGTCAGACATCCCTTACTGCGTTCAGAGGGGAACAATGCTAGCTGAGGGAGTTGGAGAAATTTTGACACCAGTAAAATGCCCGTGTCCTATGTGTTACATTGTTTTGGCGAAACTTCCTGTTAGTGTTTCTACGGCAACGGTATACCGTAGTTTAGACTTGCAGAAGGTGGAAGAGTGTCATCCTGATACAGAAGGGATGATTCAGGCAATGGCTGAGGGGGATATTGCAAAAATGGGACAGCTTTTGGGAAATGTTTTGGAAACGGTGACGATTCCCATGCATCCTAGAATTGCTCAGCTAAAAGAAGAAATGCTTCATCTGGGTGCAAAGGGCGCCTTGATGAGCGGAAGTGGCCCGACGGTGTTTGGGTTATTTGGGGAAGAAGAAGATGCAAAAGAGGCGGCGGCAGCGATACGGAAAAAATTCGGTTTGAAGGAAGTTGTAGCCACTCAGATTTATCACGGAAACGGTGGTAAGAGAGGAGAAGATAAGGATGGAAGAAACAAAATTTAATATTAACAGCAACGAGTACCTGCCTTTAAGAGATGTTGTTTTTAATACCCTTCGAGATGCGATATTAACAGGTAAATTGGTTCCCGGTGAAAGGTTGATGGAAAACCAACTGGCAGATAAGCTGGGTGTGAGCAGAACCCCTGTAAGAGAGGCTTTGCGTATGTTGGAGTTGGAAAATTTAGTAGAATTGGTGCCTAGAAAAGGTGCTCAAGTTCTGGATATGAGCGAAAAAGATATCATCAATATTTTAGAAGTAAGAGGTGCCTTGGAAAGTCTGGCAACAAGTATTGCTTGTAAAAAGATGAAGAAAGAGGACTTGCAGCAACTGAAAAATGTGCAGGCTGAGTTTGAACGTGCCATTGAAGAAAATGATGTGGAGCGTATCATTCAGCTAGATGAAGATTTTCATGATTTGATTTTGGAATCCACGGAAAATGATAAACTAACTCAAATTTATCAGAATTTGCGTATACAGCTTTATCGTTATCGTATGGCTCACTTAAAAGTTGACACTACCATCACGGCAATAGTGGCACATCATAGAGGGATTTTGCGTGCCATTGAAAATCATGATGCAGAAGAAGGCGCAACCGTTGCACACGGCCATATAAAATATCACACAGAATTTATTTTGCGTTCTACTCGCAATAAATAAGTAACCATTTACCGCAGGGAATCCTGCGGCTTTTTTATTATAAATGGAGTGTGCTATATTTTGAACAGCATAGAAGAAAATTGAGAAAGATTTTAGGGAAAGGACAAAACTTTTTCGTTTGAAAGAAGGATAAATCTAAACTTTTTTAACACTTCGTTCTTTGTGCCCTCTTTTGCTTGCAATCTGTTGTTGAATATTTTACAATAATATTAGTATAAGTCGAAATACGGAAGAGAAAGAAGGTGACATAAAGTTGGCCGAAGGGAAGGAAAATTTTCCTCGTAGACAAGAGCGGGTCATATACGGGGTAAACAAGCAAAGAACGTCTAAGCAGGATAATACAAATCGGGGCAGAAGGCCACAGAAGCCACAAAAGCCCCAAAACAAGGAAAAGCGCAAACAAAAAAGTCGTAGGTCTTTGCCAAGAAAGCAAATGCTTTTGGGGTTAGGATTCATTATAATTTTAATTATTATTTATCTTTTTGTGCGGAAAAATGGTACGGAGGTCTTTGTAGGGTCAGAAAGTGTTGGTGTATTAGAGGGCCGTGCAGTGAAAGCAGAAACCATTGTAGACACCATTGAAACCCAGCTTGCTGGAATGGTAGGCGCCGAGGTTAAATTGAATGAGGAAGTCAAGGCACAACGTATTCATATTGGTGGCAGTCGTAAAAAGGACATTTGCACCATGGAGCATTTAATACCGAAAATACGTAATTTAGTAACATATAAAGTGGATGCGGCCATTATTATGATTGATGGTGGCAAAGGCGTAGTTTTGGCCAATGAAGAACAGGCAAACAATGTTTTGGATTCTGTGAAAAAACCTTACCTTCCTGCCGAGGGGGTTGAGGCTACGGTAGAATGGGTTGAAAATGTAACTGTTGCCAAGGATTTTGTGGATTCGGAGGAAGTTCTTTCAGAAAGTGATGCCGTTTCTATTTTGCAATCCACCACTACTGTGACCAGTACATATACTGTGCAATCTAACGATGCACTATATAAAATTGCTCAAAGCTATGAATGTTCTTTGGAGGATTTGCTAAAGCTAAATGACGGGTTATCCGTAGAGACGGGGATTCGTGTGGGGCAGGTTTTGAACGTGCCTGTTAAGAAACCGAAAGTTTCTGTGAAAACAGTAGAAACCCAAGTTTTGACCACCGTTGAGCCGAAAACGTATGAATACCACAGTGACAATACGAAGCCGAAAAGCTATCAAAAAGTAACCCAACAAGGTCGAGCAGGCCAGAAAAAAAGCACCATTCAAATTACGAGAATCAATGGATTTGTTCAGGAGGAGAAGGAAATCTCCAAAGAGATTATTTCCGAGCCTGTTCCCGAAATCATCGTAAGAGGAACCTTATAATATACTGAAAAAAGGGCATACTTTCCCAATGTGGAGGTATGCCTTTCACAAAAAGGAGGATTTCTAAATGGGACTTAAATTTACAGTGCAAGGGGAAGCAATGAAAAAAGAGAACTTCATAGCACTCTCTGAAGATGTTCAGCGTTGCCATGAAGCCCTCCACAATAAAACGGGCAAAGGCAACGACTTTTTAGGTTGGGTGGATTTGCCAAGAAGTTACGATAAGGAAGAGTTTACTAGAATTAAAGAAGCGGCGAAAAAAATCAAAAAAGACAGTAGCGTGTTAATTGTGATTGGTATCGGCGGTTCCTATTTGGGGACAAGAACGGCTTTAGATTTTATCAAAAGCCCTTATTATAACGAATTAAAAAAGGAAACTCCGGATATTTACTTTGTAGGCAACAATATTAGCTCTGCATATTTAAACGATATTTTGAAAATTTTAGGAGACAGAGATTTTTCTATAAATGTCATCTCAAAGTCTGGTACGACAACAGAGCCTGCCATTGCTTTTCGTATTTTCAAACAGCTTTTAGAGAAAAAATACGGAAAAGAAGGAGCAGCAAAGCGTATTTATGCAACCACAGACAAAGCCAAAGGTGCCTTAAAAGAAATGTGCAACCAAGAGGGATATGAGACCTTTGTGATCCCCGATGATATTGGCGGTCGATTTACGGTTTTAACTGCCGTTGGCTTGTTGGCCATGGCAGTGGCTGATGTGGATATTGATGGGGTTATGGCTGGCGCAAGAGATGCCATGGAAACCTATGCAAACCCTGACATTCAGAAAAACCAATGCTATCAGTATGCAGCAATGCGTTATTTATTTTATAAGCAAGGCAAAACCATCGAAATTTTAGCAAACTATGAACCTCACTTGACTTCTTTTGGAGAATGGTACAAACAGCTTTTTGCCGAAAGTGAAGGGAAGGACGGCGAGGGAATCTTCCCCGTTTCTGCAAATTTTTCCACGGATTTACACTCCATCGGTCAGTTTATTCAAGAAGGTAGTCGATATTTCTTTGAAACTGTTCTTTGGAGCAAAGAGCCCAAAACCCCTGCAATCATTCCTTTTGATGAAAATGATGGGGATGGTTTAAATTTTTTGGCAGGGAAAGACCTGCAGTATGTAAACAGCAAGGCTTTTGCTGGAACCATGCTTGCCCATATGGACGGCGGGGTGCCGAATATGGTAATAGAGATGGCGCGTATGGATGCATGGCATTTTGGAGCTTTGGTTTACTTCTTTGAAAAAGCAGTTGGTATCAGCGGGTATTTGCTGGGGGTTAATCCTTTTGACCAACCTGGGGTGGAGGCATATAAGAAGAATATGTTTGCCTTGCTTGGAAAAGCAGGGTATGAAGGGCTTAATGCTGAATTGGAAGATAGGCTTTGCCAAAATTAGGTTTAATTCAGGGTGTAGACGGGGTCTACGCCCTATTTTTTATGGGAAATATACTCTGTAGAAAGTAAAAAAATATCTATAGATGAGGAAGATGGCTTTTTATTTGTAAAGCCTTGAAAAAAAGGTGGGCTTGGGTTTTGGTGATGCGAGTATTTAAGAGTTCTTTCTATCCCAGAAAAACAAGAAAAAAAGTTTGGAACTTTTTCCTTTATTTGCCGTCTTATGAAGTGTATAGCATACCCTTTCCTTGTTTTCCTTGACTAATTCAAGTATAATAGTAGGGAAAATAAGGGAGGGGAAATATGATGCGAGTTACCGTATTGATGGATAACCACACAGATATTGATGTATATTATTTAGGCGAGCCCGCTGTATCCTATTGGATTGAAGCGGATGGAAAGTCATTTTTGTTTGATTTGGGTTATTCTTCGGCATTTTTAAAAAATGCAAAAGACATGGCCATTGATGTGACAAAGGCTGATGGGGTGATACTTTCCCATGGGCATAATGATCATACAGGTGGACTTGTATCGTTCATTGACATATGTCATGGCAACAAACCAAAGGTTATTTGTCATCCACATACGTTAATTTCAAGAAATTTTAATGGGCTACCCATTGGCAGTCCCCTCGACAAAGAAACATTGCAACAGCACCTTATCCTTTTTGAAACGAAGGAGCCCTATTGGCTTACAGAAAATCTGGTTTTTCTGGGGGAGGTACCTAGAGAGTTATCTTTTGAGAAACCTTATCCCATTGGTACGTTGGAAGCAAAAGAGGGCGATTCACCTGATATGATTTTAGATGATACAGCCTTGGCATACTCCACAGAGCAGGGGATTTATATTATTACAGGCTGTTCCCATGCCGGTATTTGCAATATCATTGAATATGCCAAAAAAGTATTGGGGAAAGAAAAAGTATTAGGAATCTTAGGGGGGTTCCACCTGTTTGATATAGACAAAAGAACAGAGGAAACCATTTCTTACATCGCAAAGGAACAGGTACAAAGCTTATATCCTTGTCACTGCACCTCTTTTCGGGTAAGAGCAGCCCTAGATCAGCAGTGTCCCGTGGAAGAAGTGGGCGTAGGCTTGGTTTTAAATTGGGAATAAGGAGGCTACTGCAGTGATTACAAAAGAAGACTTGTTGTTGCTTATAGACAATGAAAAGGAGGCAATTCTCCAAAGGGGAAATGAATTTTTCCAGTGTGCTGAACTTGGTTTTCGGGAAGTGAAAACAGTAAAAAAAATAACGGATTTGCTAGATGCATGGGGCGTTCCTTATGAAAAAGATGTGGCGGTTACAGGGGTCATTGCTACCATAGGGAAAGGGAACGGATACCATATTGCTTTCGCCGCCGATATGGATGCTTTGCCTAAAAAGGATGGCACAGGAAATATCCATTCTTGCGGGCATAGTATCCAAACGACTATGGCTTTATCGGTACTGAAGGCACTGATTGATTCGGGCATGATGGAGCAGACAGATTGTAAGGTCAGCTTTTTCTTTACACCCGCCGAAGAATTCATTGATTTTGAATATCGGGATGATTTGATTGTCCGTGGTAAGTTGGAATTTCGCTCGGGCAAACAGAATATGATAGCCTTAGGCTGTTTTGATGGGGTGGATTGTGTGCTTTCTGCCCATGCCAACGGAGACCAGGGAACAAAATTTGATGTGGGCTCAACTTTAGCAGGGTTTATGGCGAAGAAGGCAGTGTTTGTGGGCCGTGCCGCTCATTCAGGGGCAGCCCCTCATTTGGGGAGGAACACCTTGCACGGGGCAACTTTAGCCATGAATGCCATCTCCTTTTTGAAAGATCAGTTTGATCCAACCAAGGGTTTACGCTTAAACCCCGTCTTGACGGAAGGGGGCGGAAGTGTCAATGTAATTCCTGATAAAACGGTTTTGGAAACCTATGTTAGGGCCAATGATAATGAAACATTATTTGAGGCTTGTGCCAGAGTGGATGCTTGTATTGAGCATTGTGCAAAGGCCTTGGAATTACAGTGTATGATTACAAATGCAGCGGGATATTTACCTTTAAAACAATCGAAAAAGGTGAATCAGCTTGTAAAGGAAAATATGCTGAAATTTAGTGGTCCTGAGGAAATCGTTGAAAATCCTGTATCGGGTGCATCGGGAGATGTGGGGGACTTGAGTTACCTTATACCAACGGTACAATTTGGGTTTTCAGGAATAAAAGGGCGGTTCCATGACGATTCTTTTGAAGTATCTGACTATGAAAATTGTTATATTACCTCGGTGAAAGTCATGTTAGGTACGATTTATGATTTGATTTCAGAAGAAAATAACAGAGTTTTTCCCAAGGATTATGAACAAAAAAAGTTAAAATATTTGAATATTATTCGCATAAAAAACTAAGGTAAAAATAAAAACCTTAAAACTTTTGCAAAGATTTTTAAGGCTAATTATGTTATAGTAATGAAGAAAGCTACGATAGTAAATTTTGGTTAGCTTAGTACGATTAGGATAAAAAATAAGTTGAATGGGGGCATTTACTTATGAAAAGATTTTTAGCGGTCGCTTTGGCCACATCATTAACTTTTGGCAGTATGGGGGTAACGGCTTTTGGTTCCGTGTTTGCTGATATTAAATCGGCACCTTGGCCAGGAGCAGTACAATTTATCGATGAAGCCCAATCTTTGGGTTTGATGAACGGTTATACAGAAAATGGAAAGAAGTATAGTAAGCCGAGAAATAACGTGACTTTATGTGAATCTGTGCAGATGATTTATTCTATTATGAAGGTACATACAAAAAAAGATGTGACTTCCACAGATATTTCTAAATGGACGCCGGTTATGAGCGCCTATAATATTCCTACATGGGCTTATAATGCCACTGCCTATGCCTTGGAAAATGAAATCATTACCAACAATGACTTAACCAAGTTGAAAAATGGCACACAAAACGCAACGAGAGAAGAAGTAGGCGTAATGTTTGGTAAAGCATTAGGTGCTGTTTACAGTGTGAACAACAATGCAACATTATCTTACAAAGATGCTAAGCAGATTTCAAGCAGCTCTGTGCCTTACTTGGATCTTTTGAATAGCAAAAATATTATGGTTGGGGATCCAAATAACAAGTTTAACCCCAAATCCAAAATCAATCGTGCGGAAATGGCTGTGTTATCTGTAAAAACATTTAACAACCTAAAAGATGGGGGCACAACAACAACACCTACCGCTCCTTCTTCTGGCACAGTGACAGGTAAAGTTGTCAACAGCATGTTGTTAAGCAACGGGGATATTTTCCTAAGTGTAAATCCTGATAACAGTGCAGGCTTAAACTTATTTGGTAAGAAGTCTGATGTTAAGGTAACCTATGAAAATGAAACTGTGGACTTAAAAGACATTGGCGTAGGGGATACTGTTACCATTACTTATAGTAATGAGGATTTAAAAACCGTTGTAATTAATAAATCCGTTGAGGGCATTAATACAAAGAAGACCTTCCCTCTGGAGGATTTATCAAGCAGTAGAATTACTGTTAAAAATGGTAGTAAAGAAGAAGAATATCGCTTGCATAGAGATGTTTCTGTTAAAATTGGTGACAAAAAGTCCAGTGTTTCTTCTTTAAAAGATGATATGGAAGATTATGAATACAACGTAACATTAACCTTTGACAGTTCCAATTATGTTACAAAAATTGATGCAATGCGTAGTAAGGGAAACCCTCTTACCGGTGATCTTACATACATGAGTAATTCCAAAGTAACCATTGAGGTCGGTAGCAAAGATTATGATTATCCTCTTTCTGATGATGACGTTAAGATAAAGTTTGATGGAAAGACCATTTTATTCTCAACGCTGAAGGACGAATATAAGGACAATAATTACACTGTAACATTGAAACTGGATAGCAAGGGCTACGTTACAGATATTAACATTGAATTTATGGAAGATGAGACCCATGGTACGTTAGAGTTTATCAATAGTCGTCGCCTTGAATTGAAGGCTGGCGGTAAAACTTACAGTTATGATATTGATAAAAATGTAGATGTTGAGATTGATGATAAGAATAGCTCTGTTTCAACATTAATGGATAAATATGAAAATAATCCATATAGAATCGCCTTAAAGGTTGACCGTTATGATGTTGTTACTGAAATTTCTGCAACAACGAAAAATGCATCCTTGGCAAAAGGTACTTTAAAAGAATTGACTTCATCCAAAATCAAAATTTCTGTGGATAATAAGTCGTATGAATATGACTTGGATGATCCTGAAGTAAAGATTGACGGTAAGAAGGTTTCTTTCTCAAGCTTTAGAAAGGATTACGATGATTACAAATACGAAGTTGAACTGAAATTCAACAGCAAGGGCGAAGTAGATGAGATTATCGGCAAGAATAAAGATGCAACAAAAGGTATCCTAAAGAATATTGAGCCTAGAAAGAATGAAATTAGAATTCGTGCTGGCGGTGCGGATTATACTTACGACATTGATGAGGATGTAAGAGTAACCTTAAATGGTAGCAGCTCCACCGTTTCTAAATTGGATGATGCCTTTGAAGATGCACGCCGCCACGACGAAGACATTGAAATCACCTTGACTCTGAACAGCAGGGATAAGGTTACAAAGATTGTGGCTGAGTTGGAAGATGCAGATGATGAAGATGATGATACGAAAAAAGGCACTTTGCGTAGTTTAGATGAGTGGTATATTACCATTAAAACAAGTTCCGGCTCGAAAGAATATTCCTTTGAATCAGGTGAAATAGATTATAGGTTGGACGGAAAAAGCAGTAGTGTAAAAAAATTAAATGATGCTTTAGATGACTTGGATAGTGATGAGGTGATCACTGCAACTCTTTACCTAAACTCTAAAGACAAGGTAACGAAAGTAGTTGCAAAGATTCAGGATGAAAATGACGTGGATGATGATGATGAAAAGCCTGAAAAAGGCTATTTGAAAAAGGTTTATACCTCTAGCGAAAAAATAGTCATTGAAAGTTCAGGGAAAGAATATACATGGTATACTATTTCCGATGTAGATATTGATTATGATTTAAGCCGTGACTATGACGAAGAGGATTATGATAAGGATTTGGGCGGTTTGAAAAAGCTTCTCAGAAAGTGTGAAGATGAAAATGATGATTGTTATGTAAAGTTGACAGTCAATAGCAAGGGTAAGGTAACAGATATTGATGCTGAGGATAAATAAGCCCGGCGGAAGTTTTAAGAAATAAGGAGTAACAATGAAAAAGAAAAAGAGCGTGTAGTTTTCGGACTATAGGCTCTTTTTTTTGCAAGTTCAGTTAAGAAGAATATAGTGACTTATCTTTTGGGAATAAATTCTACAAAGATTTTTCAAATATAATGTCGAAAAAAACTCTACGATACCTCCAGCAATTGACAAAAAAAGCAGTCATATTTTCATACAATAGAGAATATGGAGGGAAGCGCTATGGAAAAAACAGAAATTATATTAGAACAAATAGTCCAAGAACCTGTGGTAACCCAAGATGTATCGTTTCATACAAAAAGCGTGCCGAAGCTAATTCATGGCAAAGATATTTTGAAGTTTGTACTTTTATGTGCAATGGGAGTCTGTTGGGGAAAAGCAGAGATGTTACATATTTTACGTCCCATGGGCATTGCCTATATCTCCTTATTTTTTGGAGAAGGGATTTTATTTTGGGGAGCACTGGTTTCTGTGGGAGTAGGTTGTGTTGTGGATATACCCCTAAAGGCAGGAGCTGCCTTGGCGGCGGCGTGTGCCATTCAATTAACCTTAGGAAGGTTTGTGGATCGGGAAGAAATGTTGAAAAAGGCACTTTTAGGAGCCTTCGCTATGGCACTGTCAGGCATATTTTATGCCATTAGCAAGGGTGGCCTCACGTTTCATTTCGTCATTGGGGGGATTGAAAGTATTTTGGTGGTTGGAATTTCATTATTGGCTCAAAGAGGTGTGATTTTTCTTTGGGAAAAAAGGAGTGTTCCTGTTCCAAGTCGAGAGGAAACCTTGGGCTTGGTTTTTCTTTTAGGAGGGGCCATTGCTGGGCTTTCTACCATGGAACATCCATATTTGCAGCAGGGGTTACTTCCTTGTCTTTTGGCTTACTTTTTGGCCGCTTGCGCTTGGCGTGATGGAATGGGCGGGGGTGCCGCTGGAGGGATGTTGTTTGGGCTTATGCTATACCTTTGTGGTGGAGTAGACTTACTATTTTTTACGGTATTGGGTGTAAGTGGGTTGTTGGCAGGTTGTTTGAAAGACATGGGTCGGATTCCGTTAGTACTGGTACACATTATAACGCCATTGTTATTTTTATTTTATACAGATGCCTCTCTCGTTGCACCTTTGTGGGCAGGAGGATGGGCTTTGGGAGCTGTTGGTTTTTTGCTTACGCCAAAAAAAGGACTTGTATGGATGACAGGAAGTTTTTGGGAGAAAGAGGGGAGTAAAGATAAATACATTAGGAAAAAAGAATTGCTGGAAGAAAGGCTTCTTGGTTTTTCCAAAGCCTTTACCGCCCTGGCAAAAACTTTTGTTCATAAAGAAGATGGGCAAGAAAAAAAGGATGTTTCAAAATTGGTTGATACCATTGCAGAAAGGGCGTGTCCTGGATGCGGCATGGCCCATTATTGTTGGAACGAGGAATTGTATCGAAGTTATAGTATGACATTTTCTGCTTTATCTTACTGTGAGGGAAAAGGGAGGGTGACTTTAGCCCAGATGCCTGAGTCTTTCTGTCAGATGTGTGCAAGAAAAGAAATTTTTGTGGAAACAGTAAATCAAGTCTATGAAGGATACCGTAGAGACAGGATTTGGTTGGGCCGTTTGGCGGAGTGCAGAGAATTGGTGGGCCAGCAAATGAAAGCGGTAAGCGATATTTTATCGGGACTTTCTGGCCAGCTAGAGGTTGGATATGTATTTTTAGAGCAGGCAGGAGAAATGTTAAAAGAGGAATGTGCCAAAGAAGGCATCCGCTTACGGGATGTGCGTGTTTTGGAAGAAAAAAATAGGTATGGCAGACAAGTACAAATCTCTTTTCGGGGGTGTGGATGCCGAGGGGTGTGTAAAAGCAAAATTTTGCCTTTGGTGAAACGTACCATGAATCGTCCCATGGCTTTGAAGGAACCCAATGCTTGTCATTGCGAAAAGGATGGCATTTGTACCCTTTCTTTTATGGAAGTTCCTGCGTTTACTTTAACCACAGCCACTGCGTTTACTTCCGCACAGGAGAATCAGCCTGTGGGAGACACATCTGCATTTTTAGAAACGGATAAGGGCATGGCACTGATGGCTCTTTCTGATGGAATGGGACAAGGAAGCGGTGCCGCTGAGGAAAGCCGCACAGCCATAGAACTTTTGGAGCAGTTTACCGAAGCTGGTTTTGAACGGGATTTGGCGGTAAACATGATAAACTCTGCATTGCTGTTGCGTAAAGGGGAAGAAAGCTATGCAACCCTTGATATTTGTGCCGTAGATTTATTTGACGGCAGGGCGGAATTTATAAAGTTGGGCGCCGTTCCTTCCTACATAAGCCGTGGTGGCCGGATTTTAACAGTGACCTCCCATACTTTACCTGCAGGCATATTACAACAGGTTCAAATCGTTAAGAATGAAATGCTGTTGAAGGATGGGGACATGATATTTTTATTAACCGATGGTGTTACCGAGGCTTTGGGTGGAGAAAACCTTACGGCTGCTTGGCTAAAAGAAAAATTGGAAAAGTTCCCCTTGTCAAATCCACAGGATGCGGCGGAGTATATTCTAAAAGAGGCACAAAAAGAAATGGCAGATGTGCCGAAGGACGACATGACTGTTCTTGCAGGACGTTTTTGGAAAAAAAGAAAAAGTGCCTAGGGTGAATGAATTATAATGATTTTGGAAAGCCTAATAAAGCAAAGCTTTTCCTTGGTAAAGAAACTTAAAATAATTGAATTTGGTGGGTTAGCGGAACCTCTCCTGTTTTTCCGAAGGGAAATACAGGGGAGGTTCTCCGTTTTTTCAAATAAATAGTACCTGAAGTGGCAAGGATTGCCTTTCTATGGAATTTGGTGTAAAGTGAATACGTAGGAATGGGTTTTTTTCTTTTATATAAGCTTGGCAGAAGCCCATAATCATTTAGTTCTAAAGCTCGGGAGCGATATGTATGCGAAATAAAGTCTGGCAGACCATAGATAAATTTCATATGTGCCCACATGGCTCAACTATTGTGGTTGGAGTATCGGGTGGGGCCGATTCCATTGCTTTGCTCCATATTTTAAAGGTGTTTTCCGAGGAGCAAAATTGGAGCCTCACTGCAATTCATGTGCATCATGGTTTGCGGGGGAATGAGGCTGATAAAGACAGGACTTTTGTGGAGGAGACTTGCCGTAAGTGGGAAATTCCTTGCAAAGTGTTTTATTTTGATGTGGCACAGGAGGCAAAAAAACGAGGCCTTGGTACGGAGGAAATGGGACGAGTTTTACGATATGAAACCTTTGAGAAAGAAAGCAAGGGAGGCCTGATTGCCGTAGCTCACAATCGAAACGACCAAGGAGAAACGATTTTAATGCGCCTTTGTCGTGGGGCAGGCGTGTCGGGTTTAGTTGGGATTCGCCCCGTTCGGGACACTATCATTCGCCCCCTATTATTTTGTACAAGAAAAGAAATTGAAGAATACTGTGAAGTAAACAAACTTTCTTATTGTCAAGATAGTACCAATTTTGAGAACACTTATACCCGAAATCGGGTTAGAAATCAGATACTGCCTTTATTAGAGGAGATTTATCCAAAGGCAACGGAGCATATTGCCCAAACGGCAGAGATTATTGCTGAGGAAGAGGAATATTTGCAAGCCCAAGCCCAAGGCTTATTTCAAAAGGCATTAGAAGGATTGGAGAAGGATAAGATTTCTCTAAGCTTGGAAGCTTTGCTAGATATGCATAAGGTAATGCGTAAAAGGGTATTTGCCATGGCCCTTTTTAAGCTCGGGGCAAAAAAAGATGTAGGTGCCATCCATTTTGATTCCTTAGAGGGATTGTTGTTCCAAGAAAGTGGCAAGGGTTTTAACTTGCCAAACAGAATGATGGCCCAGAAGAATTATGGCTCATTGGTTATTAAAAAAAGTAAAATGCAGAGCAAAGGGTTTTCTTATACTCTGATGGAGAATGAAGAAATCTATATCCCAGAGGCAAATATTTTGGTGAGTACATGGATTTGTACAGAAAAAAAAACAGAAAATAATGAGGATTGCTGTACGAAACAATTTGATTATGATAAAATAGGCTGTAAACTTTTTTGTCGAACGAGACAAAAAGGGGATAGCCTTGCCATTCGCAACGGACGAAAAAAGCTGAAAGATTTTATGATTGATGAAAAAATCCCAAGGGAAGAAAGAGACGTTTTACCTCTGATTGCTTTTGAAGGCGAAATTCTTTGGGTATTGGGTAAGCGGATTTCGGCGGCATATCAGCCAGATGAGGCGACAAAACGTTTTTTGACAGTTCAGATACGGAGGTTCACTGAAGGATGAAAGAAAGAGTAGAAGTTATGATCAGTGCTGATGCAATCAGCAAAAGATTAGAAGAAATGGCAGAGCAGATTTATGAGGATTTTGGCGGCGAGCAAGTTGAGGTTATTTGCGTTCTAAAAGGTGCAGTAGTGACTTTGACAGAACTTTCTAAAAGATTAAAAATGCCTGTTACAATGAGCTTTATGGATGTTTCCAGCTATGGTAATGGTACAGAAAGTACAGGTAATATCAAAATCTTGCGTGACTTAGATGAGGATATTACAGGAAAGAACGTGCTTTTAATTGAGGATATTATTGATAGCGGTAGAACTTTGAGCCACCTGAGAGAGCTTTTGTTAAAAAGAGAGCCAAAAACATTTAAGATTTGTACCCTGCTGGATAAGCCTGATAGACGTGTGGCAGAAGTTCCTGTGGACTACGTTGGCTTTACCATCCCCGATGCCTTTGTTGTTGGTTTCGGTTTGGACTATGCACAAAGATATCGTAACTTGAATTATGTAGGCGTTCTGCACTTTGACGAAGATTAAATATAATAAAAAGAAGTAGTGTTTCTTTCAAGAAACTCTACTTCTTTTTTTGTTGGAAAAAGCATTTGTTTTTCATTAAACTTTTCGAAACCTACGTTGCCTTTTTGGTAGTGTCAATAATTATGCGCAAATTGGTTTGCAGTCTCTGAGATAAAAAAGTCATCCGGCGATATAAGCGTCTTCAACAGTCGACTCCAGATGCTTCATATTCATATACTTCTTATTGCCCCACTGCGTACCGGCTACATGTCGTAAGCGGGCGCAGACTAGCATCAAGGCCGAGTTGCCGTCAGGAAAGCAGCCAACCACACGGGTGCGCCTGCGAATTTCTCTGTTCAGCCGTTCTATCACGTTGTTGGTGCGGATTCTTGTCCAGTGCTCCGAGGGGAAGTCAGCGTAGGTCAGCGTTTCCTCAATGCCGTCCTCCACTTTTTTAGCTGCCTCCTTGAGCTTCATTTCTTTGAGTGCGGCAACTACGTCCTTGGCCTTCGCTCTAGCGGCAGCTTTGCTCTCCTGGGCATGAATGGCCTTGAGCATTTTAGCTACTAGTTTCCCCTTGGTGCGTGGCACGACAGAAAATACATTTCGATAGAAATGCACGGTACAACGTTGGTATTTGGCTTCTGGAAACACTTCACCAACGGCCTCTAGCATTCCCAAACACTTATCACCAACGATGAGGTTCACCCCGTTTAAACCTCGGCTTTTTAGCCACTGAAAGAAGCTGACCCAGCTGGCCTTGTCCTCTTTCATCCCTTCGGAAGCACCTAAAATTTCACGGTAACCATCCTCGTTAACTGCAATCGCTACCAGAATGGCCACATTTTCAAATTCACCGCCCCAGTTGCGACGCAGGTAGATGCCGTCCACATAGACATACGGATAGCGCCCGCCCTGTAACGGACGGTTGCGCCAGTCTTCGATATGTATATAGGCTTTTTTGTTTAGCTCGCTAATGGTGGAAGGTGATACCTTGCTGCCCCACAGCGCTTCTGTGATATCCTCCACACGGCGCACAGAGACGCCGGCAAGATACATCTCGATGAGCGCTTCTTCCACGCTGCTTTCCCTGCGGCGATACCGCTCAATGATGGCTGTTTCAAACGAGATTCCCTTGAGTCGGGGCACATTAAGCGTAACGTCGCCAGATGTGGTGGTAAGGTTTCGACTGTAATGGCCGCTGCGATAGCCTTGCCGTTCCTCACTGCGCTCGTAACGAGCTACCTGGGTCAGCTTCTCCGCTTCGGCCTCCAGCAGGCCGTTAAGTGTTTCTTCCACGCTGCCTCGAACCAATTCCTTGATTTGCCCCTTGATTACTTCCTCGTTTAACTGTACAATTTTTTCGGACATGGTTTGCTGTCTCCTTTCAGAATGGTGTGTTGCAACTTTATTCTAACAAAGACTGCAAACCTTGTCTCTTTTTATGCCTTTTCAAATTTGCGCAATTTATTGTACCTTATCGCCTTTTTTATTGAGATATGATAAAATTAAAAACTAGTACGGATTAAAAATGGAGATATGAAAAAATTCGATTTGAGAAATAACAGGAGGGAATCTATTGAATAAATACTGGAAGCCCATTGGGCTGTATGCGTTGATTTTTGTTATTATTTTGGCTGCTTTGGCCTTCAATAACGAGGGGATTGCGCCACCTCAGAAGGATCAAAAGGCGTATGATTACAGCGACCTCATAAAAGATATTGAAGAGGAAAATGTAAAGGATATTACAATCACCAGAAGCAAAGAGGTCAGTGATTTTGGTACGGCAGAGGCTACTTTAGCAGATGGTCAAGTGATTAGTGTTAATGTACCAAGTATTTCAACATTCCAAGAACGTGTAGACGAAAAAACTGCTGGGGGCAGTAGTATCAATACTTCGGTTAAAGATGTGCAGAAAGAAAGTTTGCTTTCGGCGTTATTACCTTCTTTGATTATGATGATTGTTATGGTTCTCTTCTTTATGCTGTTGTTTAATAAGTTGCAAGGCGGCGGCGGAAAAATGGCTAACTTTGGAAAAAGCAAAGCCAAGATGAGTGTTGAAGGTGAAAATAAAGTTACATTTGAAAATGTTGCTGGATGTGATGAAGAAAAGGCCGAGCTTGAAGAGTTGGTTCATTTCCTTCGTACACCTCAGAAGTTTACGGATTTAGGTGCACGTATTCCAAAGGGTGTGCTTTTGGTTGGCCCTCCAGGAACAGGTAAAACATTGCTTGCCAAAGCCGTTGCTGGGGAAGCGGGAGTACCATTCTTTAGTATTTCAGGTTCTGACTTCGTTGAAATGTTTGTGGGTGTCGGTGCATCCCGTGTACGTGACTTGTTTGAACAAGCGAAGAAAAATGCACCAAGTATCGTTTTTATTGACGAGATTGATGCCGTAGGTCGTCGTAGAGGTGCAGGCCTTGGCGGTGGGCATGATGAAAGAGAGCAAACCTTAAACCAGTTGTTGGTTGAAATGGACGGTTTCGGTATCAATGAAAGTATCATTATCATTGCTGCTACCAACCGTGCAGATATCTTAGACCCTGCGTTGTTGCGTCCTGGTCGTTTTGACAGACAGGTTTATGTAGGCAGACCTGACGTGAAGGGCAGAGAAGCCATTTTAAGAGTGCACTCTAAAGGCAAGCCTTTGGCAGCTGAGGTTGACTTGAAAGTAGTTGCCCAGACAACAGCGGGCTTTACCGGTGCGGATTTGGCAAACCTTTTGAATGAAGCGGCTTTATTGTCAGCCAGAGCAAACAAGGCAGAAATTGATATGGAAGAAATCCAAAGGGCACTGATTAAAATTGGTGTTGGTACTGAGAAAAAGACAAGAGTTATCTCTGAGAAGGAAAAGTATATTACCGCATATCATGAAAGCGGCCATGCCATTTTGTTTGAAGTTTTAAGCGAGTTAGACCCTGTTCATAGCATTTCTATTATCCCTACGGGTATGGCTGGTGGTTATACCATGCCTTTGCCAGGGGAGGATAAAATGTATATGACCAAGATGTATATGGAGCAGGATATCATCAGTTTCTTGGGTGGTCGTGCCGCAGAGTATATTGTAATTAAAGATATTACTACGGGTGCGTCCAATGATATTGAACGAGCCACAGCCATGGCAAGAAACATGGTTACAAAATACGGTATGAGTGACGTTCTTGGGCCGATTCAATTTGGCGAGGAGAGCAACGAGGTATTCATTGGCAGAGATTGGGGCCAGCAGCGAAACTATAGTGAGGCTGTTGCCACAACCATTGATCATGAGGTGAATCGCATCATAACCCATGCATACGACGAAGCGCTACGGATTTTAAAAGAAAACATGGAAGTGTTACATGCTTCTGCGAAGTTGCTTGTAGAGAAGGAAAAAATTACAGGTGATGAATTCCGTGCATTATTTGATCCAAAGGTTCGGAATGAAATTTTAGGCATTGCAGCGGAAGACATAAAGGAAATCTTTGATTCCCAGAACACAAATGAAGAGAGAGAGGAGCATGAATAATGGAGTTTAACAACATTGTACCTGGCATCACTTTTGAAAGAGAATATATCGTGGAGGAGGCAGATACAGCAACTGTTTTCGGCAACGATAATGTACCTGTTTTTGCGTCCCCTAGACTATTATCATGGATTGAAGGCACATCAATTGGTGCAGTTAAGCCCTTTCTTCCTGAAGGTTGGGAAACTGTTGGCACATCTTTTGAGTTTAAGCATATGGCTGCTACTCCCGTTGGTATGAAGGTTCGGGTGGTAGTAGAGTTGTCAGAAGTAAACGGTAAGCTTTTGACATTCCAGATTAAAGCTTATGATGAAGTTGATAAAATTTGTGAAGGCACACATGGTCGTGCTATTATTGATTTGAAAAAATTTATGAGCCGTGTAAGTGACAAGGCAAAAGCGTAAGATTAACGAAGAGCGTCTCATGACGCTCTTTTTTTGACGGAGGTTATTTTTATGTACCGAATTTTAGAGATTTTACGTCGAGAACAAGGTTTCCTTTCCGGGGAAGATGTTGGCAAGCAGTTGGATATTAGTCGGGCAGCCGTTTGGAAGGGAATAAAGAAGTTGCGGGAAGAAGGCTATGAAATAGAGGCCGTAACCAATAAGGGTTATCGTTTAATTTTGCATGATACCATGTATAATGAAAAGGAGATTTCCCAAGGGTTATTGACAAAAAAAATAGGACGACCCATCTATTTTTACAAAGAAACAGACACTACCAATGGCCGCTTGCGGGACCTTGCCCTTGAAGGTTCCCCAGAGGGCACTATTGCCGTAGCAGAGCAAATGACAGCGGGAAGGGGAAGACGTGGACGTCCTTGGGAAGCACCTGCTGGTACTGGCGTTTGGATGAGTATATTGCTGCGTCCCTCCATTCTTCCTTCAGAGGCATCTATTCTTACCCTATTGGCGGGGCTGGCCGTTTGCCAAGCCTTAGAAGAAGATACAGGGATGAACCCTCAAATTAAGTGGCCCAATGATATCTTATTAAATGGAAAGAAACTGGTAGGAATTCTTACGGAGATGCACTGTGAAATGCAAGAAACCCACTTTTTGATCGTTGGAATCGGCATTAACGTGAACACAACGGAATTCCCAGAAGGATTGAGGGATGTTGCAACTTCCCTCTATATAGAAAGTGGCAGAACTTTTTCAAGAAAAAATATTTTGCAAAGGGTTTTGTTGAACTTTGAAAAGTTGTACGATGAGCTTATGAAGGCCCATTGTAGTTTTAAGCCTTTCCTTTCAAGATACAAAGAAAAATGTATAACCATTCATCAAGATGTCAAAGTTTTAGGGAAAGAAACCTTTTATGCCCATGCCCAGGATATCACTGAGGATGGAGAGTTAGTTGTAATAAGAAAGGATACTGGAAAGCGGGAGGTTGTGTTCTCCGGCGAGGTATCCATTAGAGGAGGTAAGTAAGGTGAGTGAGTTGGTTTTAGCGGCGGCAAGCTATGAAAAACAAAAATACTACTTGGAGCCAAAGTTTCAGGCACTTCCCGAATCCATTCAGGAGGAAGTGCGTATGATTTGTGTTACAAAGGCGCAAAAACTGTGCTGTACTTTTTTGATGGGATTTCATGAAGATGGAGAAATTTATTTTAAAACTGTAAAGAGAGAAGATGATTTTGACTTTGATGAAATTGGTGCAGAATTAGAAATCAAAGAACTTTTTCGCACACAAAAGGAACTTTTGGTTTCTTTAAAGGTATGGTTTACTATATATTTTACAAAAGAAGGGGAAAATTTGAAGGCGGAGTTTTTAAATAAGTCAAAAAATGACGAAACATTGTACAAAAATTAACAAAAATAATAAAAATATATTGTAATTATTTCATTAGCTGTTATAATGGTGCATGGTAAGATTCCTAAGGAAAATCAGGGTAAGATGTCATGGTTAAACCATAGCCAGATATACTTCGAATGTTTAGTAGTCTTAGCAATGAAAACCTAGTAATCTTATATCTTCCGTTATGCGGGGCATAAGAGTGAGAATGAAAGGAGTAATTACAATGAATGGACAAGCGGTGGCAGTAAGTGGGAGCAGGCTTTCCGTAAAGGATTTAACAACGACTGGTATGATGATTGCCATTATTTTGTTGATGTCTTTTACGCCCTTAGGTTATCTTCGAACGGCAGGTTTAGAGGTATCTTTGATTACCATTCCTGTTGCAATCGGAGCAATGATTATTGGGCCGAAGGCGGGGCTGCTGTTGGGCACTGTATTTGGACTAACTAGTTTTTATCAGTGTTTTGGTATGAGTCCTTTTGGTGCAGCGCTATTAGGAATCAATCCCTTTTTAACCTTTATTGTATGTGTGCCTACAAGAGCTTTGGTCGGGTGGCTTACAGGGGTGATTTTTAAAGGGATAGAAAAATTGGATGCCCATAAAATGGCTTGTTATTTTATTGGTGGATTCATTGCAGCATTATTAAATACCCTACTGTTTATGGGTGCATTGATTCTGTTTTTTTGGAATACAGAGTACATACAGTCTATTAATGCAAGCATAGGGGACCTAAGCATTTTTGCTTTTGTTCTTACTTTTGTCGGCGTCAATGGTCTGTTGGAAATGCCGGCAACATGTATTGTTGGTGGGGCAGTTTCCAAAACACTAAAAAAAGTATTATATAAAAGGATTCGTTCAAACTAAGGGAAATGGCAAAGGTGCGGATCAGTCCGCACTTTTTTAATCTTTGGTTTTGAGGAGAGGGCAAAATGATATTAGTAATCGATGTAAGTAATACCAACACAGTTTTAGGCGTATTTGATGGAGAGGAACTTGTGGCTAATTGGAGACTATCCACGGTAAGTTCCAGAACTTCCGATGAAACGGGCATATTAATTCGTTCGTTATTCAACCATTCCGATCTTTCGGTAATGGATATTGATGCAGTTATTGTATCTTCTGTTGTTCCTAACGTAATATATTCTTTAACCAACGGGATTCGAAAGTATCTGAAGCATGAAGCCATGATTATTCGTTCGGGAATGAAAACAGGCATTAATCTAAGGATGGAGAACCCCAAAGAGATGGGAACGGATCGTATCGTAAATCTAGTGTCAGCATTCGAGAGATACGGCGGACCAGCCATCGTCATTGATTACAGCACAGCCACGACGTTTGACGTTGTGAGTGAAGACGGTGAGTTTATAACGGGTATTACAGCACCGGGGCTTCAGGTTTGTGCAGAGGCGTTATACCTAAGGGCGGCAAATTTACCTAAGTTTGAAATTGTTGCTCCGGAAAGCATTATTACAAAAACCACTGTAGATAGTATGCAGGCGGGACTTGTCATCAGTCATATAGGGGAAACCATTCATATGATTGAGTGTATCCGTGAGGAATTGGACATTCCTGGGTTAAAAGTGATTGCCACCGGTGGTCTGGCCAAAGTAATCGATGAACACGGAGAAATATTTGATGTCTATGACCCTGTTCTTGCGTTGCATGGGTTACGGCTCATTTACGAGAAGAATAAGAATAGACGACAGGGGGAACGTAAATGCTTCTAGTAATAGATGTGGGGAATACAAATTATGTTTTAGGTGTTTACCACGGGGAAAAGCTGGTAAAATGTTGGCGAATGGCAACGGGAAGCAGCAAAACGGCGGACGAAACGGGTATTTTCCTGTATGGCCTTTTTGAAACAGCAGGCTTTGATATAAAACGTATAGAAGCTGTGATTATCTCCTCGGTAGTCCCTGATATTATGTATTCATTGACCCAAGGTATTCGGAAATATTTTCATATAGACCCTATGATTGTAAGTGCCGGAATGAAAACTGGCATTGTAATCAAGCGGGACAACCCCAAAGCAGTGGGAGCAGATCGTATTGTAAATTTGGTGGCGGCAAATGAGATTTATGGCGGGCCTGCGGTGGTTATTGACTATGGCACTGCCAATACCTTTGATGTAATAAACGACAATTCTGAGTTCATTACAGGGCTGATTACGCCGGGTATTTCCATTTGTGCAGAGGCCTTGTACCAAAGGGCAGCACAGCTTCCTAAAATTGAAATTAAAAAGCCAAAATCAATTGTTGTGAAAAATACAGTTGGAAGTATACAAGCAGGGCTGGTGATTGGTCATATTGGGCAAACAAAGTATATCGTTCAACAACTCAAAGAACAGCTTGACATACCAAATATGAAGGTTATTGCAACAGGTGGCTTAGCACGGGTGATTGACCCGGATAAGAAGATTTTCGATATTTTAGATCCTGTTTTGACACTGAAAGGGCTAAAAATTTTATATCAAAAAAATAGATAGTAGAAAAGACGGGGATGCCTCGTCTTTTTTCTTGCAAGGGATAAAAATGTTTGGTATGATTAAGAACCGAGGAAAGATTGGAGGTGTTACCATGCGAATTGGAACGGTTGAACTTGAAAATAATGTTTTTTTGGCACCCATGGCTGGAGTGACAGATTTGCCCTTTCGGCTTTTGTGTAAAGAAATGGGCTGCGGTTTGGTTTATTCTGAAATGGTTAGTGCAAAAGGAATTTTATATGATAATAAAAACACGACAGAACTGCTGACAGTTGAGGCGGCAGAACGACCTACGGCAATTCAGCTTTTTGGATCTGATCCCCAAATTTTAGGGGAGATGGCTAAGAAAATACAGGAATATCCCTTTGATATTATAGATGTAAACATGGGGTGTCCTGCACCCAAAATTGTAAAAAATGGTGAGGGTAGTGCTTTGACGAAAGATCCCTATCGGGTAGGGGAAATTGTAAAGGCTTTGGTAGAAGGCCAAAGTAAGCCTGTTACTATTAAGTTTCGCAAGGGTTTTGATGATAACCATATTAATGCCCCCGAAATTGCAAAAATTGCTGAGGCCAATGGAGCAGCGGCGGTAGCAGTCCATGGAAGGACCAGAGAGCAGTATTATAGCGGTAAGGCAGACTGGGACATCATTCGCCAAGTAAAAGAGGCTGTATCTATACCTGTTATTGGAAATGGGGATGTATTTACACCCCAGGATGCCAAAAACTTATTTGAGCATACGGGCTGCGATGCCATTATGGTGGGGCGTGGTGCCCAAGGGAACCCTTGGATATTCAAAAGGATTTTGCACTATTTAAAAACAGGGGAGATTTTATCTGAACCCACAGCCTATGAAAGGGTAGAAAAGGCACTGCGTCATGCAAAGATGTTGATTGAGTACAAAGGGGAATACGTTGGCATTCGAGAAATGCGTAAGCATATGGCCTGGTATATGAAGGGACTTCCTGGGGTTGCTGAGTTGCGGGGAAACTTAAACTATACGGAAAGTTTGGATGAAATGGAAGGCCTTTTGCGAAAGTACTTGGAAAGATATGAACAGTGAGTGGTTGTTCTTTCAAAGTAAAACTTGCCTTAGGGCGGGAAAGGGCCTTGATATTCAAAAAAGGCCATCTTTAAAGGGGGAGTTCGAATCACCCACCCCTACAGGGGGCTAAACCATCAAACCTTGTCTTTGCTCTGGTTAGAAGGAGCGTGTCGTTCACCTCATATGTATTTCTAAATCGTAAGAAGCGTAATAAGCCGCTTATTCTTACCGATTTAGCTAGTGTTTTTTACAGCCAAAGGGAAATAATGAAAATCCCGTATTGCAGGTTTTATCTTGTAATACGGGATTTTTTTTGCTTATATTAGCAGAGTTAATAGAGTTTTTGTTTTTGATTATCCTACTGAATATCTACAACCTCATACCCTGCGTCGGTAACCGTTTTAATCAAAGTTTCGTCACTAACGTCTTTCGCCAGAGAAACGGTTGCACTTTTTTCATCCAAGCTTACCACGGCGGAAACACCATCCAGCTCGTTCAACGCTTTTTCAACCCTGCCTGTGCAATGTCCGCAGGACATACCTTCAATTTTTAATACCTTTTTCATACTGATTTCCTCCTTTTGTACTTGTGTTGTTTTACTTAGATCTACATCTGAACTATGTTTTTGAGGGCGGAATAGCTTTAGTCGCAAAGCGTTACCAACAACGAATACGGAGCTAAAGCTCATGGCAGCTGCAGCAAACATAGGGTTTAACTTCAATCCGAAGACGGGGTAGAAGATACCTGCTGCCAAGGGAATCCCTAGGGTGTTGTAGAAGAATGCCCAGAATAGATTTTGCTTGATGTTCCGTATGGTTGCATGGCTTAGCTGTACGGCGGTTACTGCATCCATCAAATCGCTTTTCATTAAGATAATATCTGCAGATTCCATGGCCACATCGGTGCCTGCACCAATGGCAACGCCCACATCGGCACGGGTTAATGCAGGGGCATCATTGATACCATCGCCTACCATGGCTACTTTTTTGCCCAATTCCTGCAATCGACGAACTTCCTGCTCTTTATCTTGGGGTAAAACGTCAGCAATGGCATGGATGCCTAGTTTTTTTGCAATGGCATCAGCCGTTTTTTGGTTATCCCCCGTTAGCATGACCACATCAATGCCCATACGATGAAAGGCGTCAACGGCATCCTTGCTGCTTGCTTTTAAAGTATCGGCTAAGGCTAATACCCCTAAGAATTTGTTGCCTTCTGCAAAGTATAAGGGTGTTTTTCCTTCATTGGCAAGGTCTTCCCCTTTTTTTAGATACTCCCCAATATTAATATTTTTTTCTTGCATCATTTTTAGGTTACCACCGCAAATTATTTTGCCTTCAATTTCCGCTTCAATGCCTTGCCCTGGGGTTGCCAATAAGTTTTTTGCTGTTACCATGTTGATGTCATTTTCTTTTGCATATTCAACTACAGCTTCTGCCAGAGGGTGTTCTGACAAGACTTCCAAGGATGCTACCAGCCTTAAGAAGGGGTTTTTTAGTACACCTTTGGCAGGGATTACATCTGTAACCTTTGGCTTTCCTTCTGTTAGAGTACCTGTTTTATCCAATACAACAGTATTTAACTCATGGGCGATTTCCAAGCTTTCTGCGGATTTAATTAAAATACCGTTTTCCGCTCCTTTGCCCGTTCCAACCATAATTGCCGTGGGTGTTGCCAAGCCTAAAGCACAAGGGCAAGAAATAACCAAAACGGCGATACCAATAGATAATGCAAAGGCAAAGGTTTGCCCAGCAATGAGCCAAATGATGGCTGAAATTAAGGAAATACCAATGACAATTGGAACAAAAACACCACTTACTTTATCCGCTAGCTTAGCAATTGGTGCTTTGGAGGCACCTGCTTCTTCCACAAGGTTAATAATCTGGGAAAGGGTTGTATCCTTCCCAACACGGGTTGCGGTCATTTTAAAGTATCCGCTTTTGTTTACCGTGGCACCGATGACAGCGTCCCCAGCTTGTTTTTCTACAGGAATGCTTTCCCCAGTGATTGCACTTTCGTCAACGGCAGAAAAACCTTCCATAATGGTGCCATCCACAGGGATGCTTTGACCGGGGCGTACGATAACCATATCGCCTTCATGGACTTCCTCAATGGGTACTTCCACTTCTTCACCGTTTTTCACAACCGTTGCCATTTTTGGTGCCAAGTTCATTAATTTGCTAATTGCTTCTGATGTTTTACCCTTGGAGCGGGTTTCCATATATTTACCTACTGTAATTAAGGTAAGAATCATGGCTGCCGACTCAAAATATAGCTCCATACCGTAGTGGTGGGCATGCATCAGGTCGCCCCGACCCATATAATATGCCATGGCAAAAATGGCAAACACGCTGTAAAGCACCGATGCTGCAGAGCCTAAGGCGATGAGAGAGTCCATATTAGGAGAACGATTCCAGAGTGCTTTAAAACCAACCGTAAAGTATTTTTTGTTAATGAATAGTACGGGAAGGGTTAAGAATAGCTGTAACAAAGCAAAAATCAAGATATTTTCTTCCCCTAAGAGAATTGCTGGTAAGGGTGCACCCATCATGTGCCCCATGGAAATATAGAATAGGGGAATTAAGAAACAGAAAGAAGAAACAAGTCTGAATTTCATCTCCTTCATTTCGTCGGCCGCTATATTTTGTGGTGTTGGAGCCTCTTTTTTTGCATCAGCCAAGGAAGCACCATATCCGCCGCTTTTTACTGCTTGAATAATTGCGGCAGTATCTACAACCTCCGGTTCAAAGGTGACATTCATGGAGTTTTGCAGTAGATTTACATTTACAGACTGAACGCCTTCCAGTTTGCCCACGCTTTTTTCAACATGAGCAGAGCAGGCAGAACAAGTCATTCCAGTTACGTTAAATTTTTCCTTCATTTTTTTACCTCCGCTTAGTTAGTGGGGAATAACTATATTGAGTTTATTCCTTTTAGCAGATAATGTCAACATTGATTTCCATATCAATGATATTCTGTACCAAAACAAAGGAAAAATAAGTTTGAATATAAAAAAATCTATGTTAAACTATGGAAAAAAGGAGGGGTATTATGAAACGTGAAATGCGTCGTAAAGACAGATTGGTATCGGAAGAAAAAGCAAGAGCGATTATTCAAAATAGTGAGTATGGTATGCTCAGTACAGCGGGCTTGGACGGAACGCCCTATGCGGTGGCAGTGAGTCATGTTTTACACGAAAAGTATATTTATTTTCATTGTGCATTAGAGGGACGAAAGCTCGATAATATCAAGGAAAACCCCAAGGTTTGTATGAGCTTTGTAAGGAAGTCCAACGTGGAGCAGGAGGCATTTACTGTTCGTTTCGAAAGTGCCGTGGTTGAAGGGTCTGCTAAGATGATAGAAGATGAAGAGGAAAAGCTTCTGGCATTATTGCTAATTTGCAAACGCTATACCCCTGACGTATCAGACCAACACCTTTCCTATATTGAACCAAGGATAAAGTATACAGGTGTTTGTCGCATGGAAATAGAAGAAATTTCGGGAAAAGTAAATGAAAGAAAAGCCTAGGAAAAGAGTCATTTTAGCTACATAGGTTATTTAAAAAGATAGGATGTTACTATGCCTTTGAAATTGACTAAAAGTGAAATTAAACTTTTGCAAAATAGAAGGTAAAGGGTGGGGAAACTGCCCCGAACAACTCTTATTTAAAAAAGAAAGCCCGTATGCAAATTTTGCACCACAGGCTTTTTTATGTTCCAAATTATACAGGCTATTTCATACTATTATTTATCGTTCATTGCACCCATTCTATCAAATACATAGAACAGTAAGCTTAAGCCCATACCAACCAAAGCAGCCAAGGACATACCCCTTAAAGCAATACTACCTAAGTTGATGGCGATTCCGGAAAGACCAACTACGAAGATTACAGAAGTCAAAGCAATATTTCTGGACTTATCGTAGTCTACTTTGGAATCTACAAGAATACGCAAACCGGAAGTACCAATCATACCGTAAAGCAGGAAGGAAATACCACCAATGACAGGGCCAGGAATTGTACCGATTAATGCGGTCAGTTTTCCGATAAAAGAACAAACAATGGAAAGAATGGCAGCACCAGCAATTACACGTACGCTATAAACCTTTGTGATGGCCATAACACCGATATTTTCACCATAGGTTGTGGTTGGTACGGAACCGATAAAACCAGATAACATGGTGGAGAAGTTATCGGCAAATAAAGAGCGATGTAAACCTGGATCTTTTAATAAGTCATGGCCGATGATTTTACTTGTAACAATTTGATGGCCAATGTGTTCGGAAATGATAACCAAAAGAGCAGGAAGCATGATAATGATGGCTTCTGTGCTAAACTTAGGGGTGGAAAAATTGGGAAGTGCAAACCAACCAGCCTTTGCTACAACGCCAAAGTCAACAAGGCCTACAAAGTAAGCGGCAGCATAGCCGCAGATAACAGCAATTAAAATTGGGATGACTGCGAAGAATTTACGGAATAGTACGGAGCCAAAAACAGCTACGCCCAAAGTAACTAAAAATACAATGATATCTGCACTGGCGGGACCACCTTCAGCCAAAAGTCCGGCGGTGTTAGCAGCAGTTCCTGCCAATTCCAAGCCGATTAAGGCAACAACGGGACCCATTGCCGCAGGCGGCAAAATGACATTAATCCAATCGGAACCAAATTTACTGATGATTGCGGCAACAATACAGCCACAGAAGCCAACAACTACGAAACCGCCTAAAGCATAGGGGTAACCAAACTGCTCAATAATCAAAAGACCTGGCGCCAAGAATGCGAAACTTGAACCCAAGTAAGCAGGTGCTTTTCCTTTTGTGATGAAAATAAAGAGTAATGTGCCAAGACCGTTCATAAAAAGAACGACAGCGGAATTGATACCAAATAGGAAGGGTACTAACACAGTTGCACCAAACATGGCGAACATATGCTGTAAGGACAGGGGGGCAAGAAGGGAAAAAGGTACCTTTTCATCCACCTGTATGATTTTTCGGTTTTCCAAAATAATAACCTCCTTAAAATATGAATGTAAATATTACTGATAGGATAATGACTTCTTTGGGCACGGAAAACTATAGTTTTTCGTTCTTGTGAATCTAACATATGGTTTTTTGTGCCTGAAAGATTATAGCACCCTCTTTTTATCCTTGCAACGATAAAGTGGTGGAAAGTACAATAAATTGTCGATATGCTGTAAAATTTTAAAAAATAAGGTAATTTATAATAGTAATCTACTAGAGTATTTGGAAAATAAGCAAAGGCTATTCCCAATTTTTGTTTCTAAAAAAAGTTGGTACTATAAATTTTCAAATTTGAGATAAAATAAGAAATATAAAATTTATAATAATTTTTTATATGTTTTTGGAACTTTTACGAAATGACTGCCGTCTTAGGATATATAAGCAACAAATAAATTTTGATTGAAATCTAAGGAGGAAATGAATATGAAAAGATATATGAATAAGGCAATGGCAATGGGTATGGCGTTTGCCATGGTAGGAAGCACAGTGGCTTTTGCACAGGCGAAAGAAACGAAAAACGCAGAAAATTTATTAATTGCAACTGAAACTAATGATGAAAGTGACACAACCGAAAAAGAAGCAGCATATATTAGTCAGAATGGTAAAATTGTTTCCGTAAGCAAAACGGAAGATGGCTCCTACGAAGTTTTAATTGATAACGAAAGCGGCGGTTTAAGATTTATGGTTTCTGCTAGTACAGTAGTTGTGGATAGAGAAAGCGGTGATTACTTAACAGCAGATCAGTTAACAGAAGGTATGGAAGTTTCTGTTATTTATGGTGTAAACAGCCCCATGGGTATGAGTATGCCTCCATTCTTGGGACAGGTAACTGCCGTTGTGGCAAATGCAGATAAAGGAAACTTTGTTGTTGGATCTTTTGATGAAAACCTGCTCAGTGAAAAAGATAAGCTTGTATTAAATATTAGTGAAGATACAGAAATTCAGAGTTCATTGGGAACAAAGAAAGTTTTCAAGGCAGATGACATTAAGGGTAAAGATGCTCTTGTATTCTTTGATATTACAACAAGAAGTATTCCTGCCCAAACCAATCCTTCTTTTGTATTGATTCTTGAAGAAAAGCCTGTTGTTGAAGATGAAACAGAAGGAGAAACGGCAGAATTGGTTCCTTTACGTGATACAGCGGAAGGTAAGGGTTATGATGTAAAATGGCAGGGTAAGGCAAAGCCCGTATTGGTAGAAAATGAAGACGTTTCAATGGAAATTACAATTGGTACAACAAAGTATGTGATTGGCGATAAAGAAATGGTTGCAGATGCTGCGGCTATGTTGGTTGATGGTATCTTATACGTATCTTCTGATGTTTTAGTATAATGATTCTGAAAAAACGGCTTCTGTTTGGAAGTCGTTTTTTGTTGTCGTTTTTAGAATTATGCTTTTAATTAAATTTAAAAAGGAAACACAGAATCAAGGCGAAGAGTTATGTTTTGTCTGTGTGGTCAGCGCCTATTTCATAAGGATTTTTCGTAAAGGAAATCTGGCTACTTAGATAGAATAGGAAAAAGGGCTTCCCCGAAGGGAAGTCTTTCTAATTTTATTTATTGGTAAGGCAACATCTTTTTTGTTGTTCAGCTTCTAAAAGCAGTTTGGCCCTTAAGTACCGCTCTAATCGCTGAAAGTCTTTTGGGGTTAAACCGGGAAGACGATTTAAATCCATATTATCCGCCAAATCAGAAAGCTTTACCACCGTTGCCAGAGGATTTTTTGCAACTTCTTGAATATGTTCCATATAGTCATCGCTTTCATTGCGGGTAAGACACACTACGGCATCTACAATATACTCAGAGAAGCCTTCCCTTAAAAGATCATCGGCAGTTAAATCGCAATCTTCCAATGTATCGTGAAGTATGGCCACCACTTTTTCGTCTAGATTTTTGCAGCCCAACATAACACGTATGGGATGCAAAATATAGGGGTGCCCCCCTTTGTCTAACTGCCCCATATGGGCGTTTGCGGCGAGAATCATTGCTTTTTCTAACATATGGCATACTCCTTTTTATAGATTTCCTGAAAGTGTAGCATATAAAGCATGGGAAAACAAGAAACAAAGTAAAATCTGGAGAAAAATGCATTTGAAATGTTACAAAATTTAATAAAATCTTCAATTACTCATCAAGAAAATATGGTATGATTACAGTAGCAATTTGAATGAAAAAAAGGGGGCAAGAAAATGATTTTTTATTTTAGTGGAACGGGAAACTCGTATGCTACAGCTCAATTTTTATCAGATAAACTTGGGGAGCCGATTGTGGATATTGCACAGGCAACGCAAAGAAATGAAACTGAATATTTTTTGGGTGAAAATGAGAAGCTGGGTTTTGTTTTTCCCATATATGCTTGGGCACCGCCTAAGGCAGTCGTAGATTTTGTGAAACGACTTAACTTGCACAGCGAAGAACAACCCTATACATTTGGCGTATGTACATGTGGAGGGTCTGCAGGCAATGCTATGGATGTTTTAGAAGACGCTTTGAAGAAAAAAGGAATTGCCCTAGATAGCGGGTTTTCTGTGGTTATGCCTGATAATTATATTGTTATGTTTAAGGTGAAGCCTTTGGCAAAGCAAGAAGAGATATTGGAAGAGGCAAATGAAACAATGGAGCGTATTGCTTGGGCCATTGAGCAGGAAAAAAGAGATTTTTTCCGTGTGAAAAGGGGAAAGGGAGCTGCATTTTTGACGACAGTAATCTACCCTCTCTTCCTACGTGGCGGAACAAAAACGAAACCATTCCATGTTACCTCAGACTGTATTTCATGTGGCCTATGTGAAAAGGTATGTACCGATGGCTGTATACAAATGTATAAGGGTGTTCCCCGTTGGATGAAAGAAAAGTGCAATATGTGTTTGGCTTGTGCCAATCGGTGCCCTAAGGAAGCAATTCAATATGGAAAAAGGACAAAAGAAAAGGGGAGATACATCCATCCCTGCTGGAAATAGTTTTTAGATAGGAGTAGTAGAATGAAGAGAAGAAAGTGGACAATTTGCCTTTTGGCATTGGCGGTTGCCCTAGGAATATGCGGCTGTAGGCAAAATAGCACTGTTGCGGCTGCGGAACCGTTAGTGTTACAGGTTGGGCCGATGCAGCCTGTAAAACCCGAAAGAGCACAGCTTATTGGTGAGAAGGAAGCAGTAATTGAGTATGCTGCACCCTTGGCCTTTGTTTTAGAGTATCCTCGCACATCCAACGAAGTGATTAATAATCAAATTCTAGAGGTAGTGCAAGGACGAAAGGCAGAGTTTACCGAAAAATACGACTTAAAAGATGAAAATGAAAAAAATAGGTTATCACAAACAGACTGTAAGATGTTTTTGTATTTGGATTATGATAGCTACTTAGTGAGTGACGATAAAATTTGTATTGTGTTCCACGAAACACAGGAACTAGGGCAAGAAGTGATGCCCATAGAGCGGGTACACGTTTATCATTTTGATACCAATACAGGACAGCGTATCACGGAAAAAGAGCTACGCAAAGAGGGGTTTTTAGAAGCAGTCTCAGAATATACCATCAAATATTTTACAGAGCATGAGCCATATAAAGATAGGATTTTCGGGAATTATAAAACCACACTGGCACCAGATGCAGGGCGTTTTGAACGATTTGCTTTGAATAGCGAGGGCGTTGTTTTTTATTTCGACCAATATGACATTTTCCCCGGCAGTATGGGCATGGTAGAATTATTGATTCCCTATGACAAATTAGCAGGAATGTTAAATGGGGTTGGAGTTGAGGCGCCGCCTGTAGCAGAGGAGGAGGTTGTTCCTGTTGAACCTGTGGAGCAGGTGGAGCGGGAGATTGATCCGGAAAAGCCAATGGTTGCTTTAACCTTTGATGATGGACCAAACCCAATACATACTGAGCGGATTTTAGATACTTTGGAGAAACATAATGTGGTAGCCACATTTTTTGATTTGGGCAGTCTTGTAGAGGCATATCCAGAAACGGTGAAAAGGGAGTTGGTCTTGGGATGCGAGGTGGGAAGCCATTCCTATTCTCACAAGAATTTCAACACCCTTTCCCAAGAGGCAATTGCAGAAGATATTAGGAAAACAGCAGAGGCTTTTCAAAATGCTGTAGGCTTCGAGCCCATCCTATTCCGTCCGCCTTATGGTAACTGCAATGAGTTTGTGCAGGCCAATATGCCTTTGGCGATGGTAACGTGGTCGGTGGATACCTTAGATTGGAGAACCAAAAACCCAGATGCGATAATGAGTTCCATTCGTAGTGAAGGGAATCTGGATGGAAAGGTAATTTTGATGCATGGGATTTATGAAACCAGTGCCCAAGCAACGGAAACGATGGTACCGTACCTATTGAAAAATGGTTATCAATTGGTAACTGTTTCGGAAATCTTGCAGTATAAGCACGGACTGCAAGTAGAAGGTGGAAAATATTACGGATACTCATATTTCCAATAAAAACCTCTATGTAGGCATGAGAATGATGAAACCCCCGTCACCTGAGATATTCATGTGACGGGGGTTTTAGGTGTATAAATTAGGATTTCCAAGCTTTAAGGCTATTAAAGCAAAAACCTATACTGTATAAAATAGCCATGGGACAAGGAACATATGTGACACTAATTGCCCTTTTGTGTTTCCAAGAATTTTTTCATGCTTGCAAAGGTTTCTTCGCTAATCACGTGCTCCACACGGCAAGCATCGTCTAAGGCGGTTTCTTTTGTAACACCAAAGTACATCAAAATCTCGGAAATCACGCAGTGTCGCTCATAGGTATCTTTAGCAAGGGATGTACCCTTTTCTGTTAACTTAATACAGCCACGGTCTTCCATTTCAATATAGCCGTCGGTTCTTAGTTTTTTCATGGCATTACTGATACTGGGTTTGCTAAAACCTAGGGCGGTGGCGATATCAATGGAGCGAACATAACCTGTTTGTTTCTCCAGCATATAAATCGTTTCCAGATAATTTTCCATTGATTCTTGGATTTTCAATTTAATCTCCCCCTAAGGCATTTTCTATTATGGTAACAAAAAAAACACGGGTTGACAACGGTTTTATCCCGAATCAAAGGATTTAGAGGGTGTAATTTTAAATTAAAAAATATTGATATGGTAAATTTTTCATTGACAACTGGCCTAAAATGATGCAATATTAATACATGGTTATGACAAGGGCGTCACAAATCAATGCAACAAAAAATCATGATTATGACAAGGGCGTCGCAAAACAAACACAACTGTTTTGACGCCTTTTTGTATATTTGTATATGGGTGTCTAATTGGCATCTTTAAATTGCTTGTTTCTGTAGTTTGATGATTTCTCCTAACGTCAAACTATTTTGAATCAAACTTTTCATCTCTTCATGTTGTTGCCGTACCGAATATAGCGAAAACGCCCCCCAAAATGTTTTCGTTATATGGCAATAACAACCCTTAAGGACAAGCGGCTTTCTCCCACAAGAAGGCCGCTTGTTCTTATACCAAAAAAAGAAAGGAAGATAAATAATGGAGTATCGCTGGAGCAGGGAAGACTATAACGTATTTCGCAAAGAGTTACTTTCTAACCAAGATGAAGAATATCGTTTGTTTCAAGAAAAGTTGTTGCGTTCCTCTTTGCCTGTTATAGGGATTCGTATCCCTATTTTGCGCAAAAAGGCGAAAGAGATTGCAAAGGTCGCAGGGAAAGATTTTTTTGCCCTATGCCAGAAAGATACTTTTGAAGAACGGTTATTATATGGTCTTGTTGCCGCAGCGTTACCCATGGAGTTTCAAGAATTCATAAGCTATTGTGATACATATTCCAATGAGTACGTGGAGAACTGGGCTCACTGTGACACTTTTTGTGCATCCCTAAAAAAGATTGTTGTGAAAAATGAAGAAGCTTTCTTTGAACACGCAAAGGGGTATTTAAAGGCGAATAACCCTTGGGTAGTAAGGGTAGGGCTAATTATTTTATTAGACTATTATTTAAAGGAGCCCTATTTGCAAGAAGTTTTAAGGCAAACGGATGGTGTGGATTCTGATTTTTATTATATTCAAATGGGACAAGCCTGGCTGTTGGCTACAGCGTGGGCAAAAGACCCAGAGATGGTTCGTGAATATTTGGGGAATTGTGGGTTATCCTATGAGGTAAAGTCTAAGTTTGTACAAAAAGCTTGTGATTCTTATCGTGTTTCCCTGAAGGACAAGGCATGGCTTCGGGAATGGAGAAAGATCCAAAAGGAAGGCAGGTAAGTTTATGAAAGAAGCTGGTTGGCAGCGGGTAACTCAAACACTTTCTCCGGTTTACAATTCGGATAGCAGGGTTCTAATTTTAGGGACAGCACCATCCGCAAAGTCTCGAGAAAGTAAATTTTATTATGGCCATCCCCAAAACCGTTTTTGGAAGGTTTTAGCTGAGGTGACGGGGGTTGATGTGCCTCAAAACATCGAGGAAAAGAAGGCACTTTTATTGTCACAGGGTATTGCAATTTATGATGTGATTAAAAGCTGTGATATACAAGGCAGCAGTGACAGCTCTATACGTAATGTGGTGCCTACGGATTTGAGTGAAATTTTGAAAACAACGGGGCAGATACCCATATTTGGAAACGGCGGCACAGCATTTCGACTTTATAAAAAGCATCAAGAAAAAGAAACCGGGATACCTATGATTCTTTTGCCGTCCTCTAGCCCAGCCAATGCTACTTGGAATTTACAACGCCTGATAGAAGCTTGGAAAAGTCAACTGGAACTTTATTTGTAAGGGCAAGAAAAGTTTGCATTTTAGAGGCATTTTAGAAAAATAAGCATTGACGATTGTCTTTAAAAATGATATAATGCATCCAAAGTAAATAGAGAACTTATCAAGAGTGGTTGAGGGACAGGGCCCTATGACACCCGGCAACCGGCGTATTTACGCATCGGTGCCAATTCCCCCGTTTGGTTCAAACGGAAGATGAGAATGTATTTTAGCCCTGAAGGGGCTTTTTTTTATGCCAATTAAGTTGTATTTTTTTTATTACAACATTTTGCCATTTTTTTCTCATGGCAAGGCAGTATAGTAAAACATCTCTCCCTGCACTCTATTTACTAAGAAAAAACATCTATTTTACAGGAGGGAAATGAAATGAGTAGAAGATTATTTACATCAGAATCCGTAACTGAAGGGCATCCCGATAAAATTTGTGACCAGATTTCCGATGGGGTATTGGACACATTATTAGCAAAGGATCCCAATGCAAGGGTAGCGTGTGAAACAGCAACAACAACAGGAGTTATTTTTGTAATGGGTGAAATCAGCACAAATGCCTTTGTTGATGTAGAAAAAATTGTAAGAGAAACGTTAAATGAAATTGGATATAACCGTGCAAAATATGGTTTCGACAGCGAAACTTGTGCTGTAATTACTTCCATCCACGGTCAGTCTCCTGACATTGCCATGGGTGTTGACAAGGCGCTGGAGAACAAAACAGGGGAAGATAACAGTGAGTTTGACACAGGTGCCGGAGATCAGGGTATGATGTTTGGCTTTGCTTGTGACGAAACAGAGGAGCTTATGCCACTGCCCATCTCTTTGTCTCATAAATTGACAAGAAGATTAACAGAAGTTAGAAAGAATGGCACATTAACCTATCTTCGTCCTGACGGTAAGTCTCAGGTAACAGTGGAATATATTGATGATAAGCCTGCAAGAGTAGATACTGTTGTATTATCTACCCAGCATGATCCAGAAGCAACAAACGAGCAAATCAGAGGGGATATTATTGAGCATGTAATCAAAAAGGTAATTCCTGCTGAACTTTTAGACGAAAACACAAAATACTATATCAACCCAACAGGCCGTTTCGTAATTGGTGGACCTATGGGAGATAGTGGTTTAACAGGTAGAAAAATTATCGTAGACACTTATGGTGGTTATGCAGCCCATGGCGGTGGTGCATTCAGCGGCAAAGACCCCACAAAGGTAGACCGTTCTGCATGCTACGCAGCAAGACACGTTGCAAAGAATATCGTTGCCAGTGGTATCGCAAACAAATGTGAAGTTCAGTTGGCATACGCAATTGGTGTTGCTAAGCCAGTATCTATCCTCATAAATACTTATGGGACAGGTAAAATTTCTGATGAAGAAATAACTGAAATTGTTCAGAAAAACTTTGATTTACGTCCAGCAGCAATCATTAAAAACTTTGACTTGAAAAGACCTATCTACAAGCAGGTAGCAGCTTATGGACACTTTGGTCGTACAGATTTAGACCTTCCTTGGGAAAGACTGGATAAGGTTGATATATTTAAAAAGAAGTTCTAAAACAGCTCACTTTTTCAAGTTTTACAAAGGAGTATAGGAATAGGAAAACAAAAGCGTTCTTAGTTAAAATGAAAAAGCCAATTTGCTCATTCTCAAAGAGGGTTCCCCAAGGAATCCTCTTTTTTGTGAGAAAAATGCAAGAACAAAAGTTCCCTTTTTACTTGTATTGTGTTATACTAGGAAAAGATTTTAACGGATTTTATCTGGGCAGAGATAGTATGTTTATGTTCAGATTTTATTTTTAAAGGAAAGGAGGGGTGAGACATGGAGGATGTGGTTTTAAAGGGTGAGATTGCAGACATCATTTTTCAAAACAAGGAAAACGGCTATACTGTTTTTACCATTCTTGCCCAAGGCGAGGAAATAACCTGCGTTGGGGTTGTACCTTTGATTCATTCAGGGGAAAGTCTGGAAGTAAGAGGAAGCTGGAATAACCACCCTGCTTACGGAAAGCAGTTACAGGTTCAGTTTTATGAAAAATCTATGCCCACCTCTCAAAGCGGCATGGAAAAATATTTGGCATCGGGGCTGATTAAAGGGCTAGGGCCAAAAACATCAAAAAAGATTGTGGAACGCTTTGGGGATGCCTCTTTTTATGTAATTGAAGAAAAGCCCGATTTATTGACAGAAATCAAAGGGATCACCCACGAAAAAGCACAACGCATTTCGGAAATTTTTAGAGAACAGCACGAGTTGCGAAAGGTAATGATGTTTTTGCAGGGCTTTGAGGTTTCTCCGGCGTATACCATGCGAATTTATAAAAAATATAAGGGAAGAACGTTTGAAATTGTAAAGACAAATCCCTATCGTTTGGCGGATGATGTGTTTGGAATTGGCTTTAAAATGGCGGATAAGATGGCGGCAAATGCAGGCATAGCAGGAGATGATCCAAACCGTATTAAATCTGCGATCAAATATGTTTTGAACCAAGCCGCATCCAATGGAGATTGTTTTTTGCCAAAAGAAAAGTTGGTGAATCAGGCGGTGGAACTTTTGGAATTGCACCCGTTTTCTGTGGAAAATGCCATTCGGGAATTACAGGTGGAAAGTCAGATTTGGCAAGAAAAAATGGACAATATTGATGCAGTTTACCTAAATTTCTATTACTATGGAGAAATGGCTGTTTCAAAGCGTCTATTGGAATTATCTATGGATGTGGAAGGGGTTGACCTAACTATTCTAGAAAAGCAAATACAGAAGGTGGAAAAGGAAACAGGGGTACAACTGGCTCCGGAGCAGCGCCAAGCGGTTATGGAGGCGATGAGCGGCGGAGTGCTGATTATTACAGGTGGCCCAGGTACAGGAAAAACAACAACCATAAACACCATCCTTCGTCTCTTGGAAAAAGAGGAAAAGGAAGTGGTTCTTGCTGCACCCACAGGCCGTGCTGCAAAGCGTATGACCGAGGCCACAGGAGTAGAGGCAAAAACCATACACCGTTTATTGGGAACTACGTTTGTCAGCGACGATAATCGGCGGCAGGTTTTTGATAAGAATGAGGATGACCCCATTGAGGCGGATGTTATTATCATTGATGAGACGTCTATGGTGGATTTACATTTGATGCATGCCCTATTGCGGGCTGTTGAAAATGGAACCAGCGTAATTTTCGTGGGGGATATGGATCAGCTGCCTTCTGTTGGGGCGGGGAATGTTTTGAAGGATATGATTCGCAGTGAGCGTTTGCGGGTGGTACGCCTGCGACATGTATTTAGACAGGCACAGGAAAGTGCCATTATTATGAATGCCCACCGCATTAATCAAGGGGAAGATCCTATTTTAAACGAAAATGGAACAGACTTCTTTTTTCTGCGCCGTGCATATGGGCAGGAAGTTTTGGCTTCGGTGCAAGAGCTGGTGAAAAGCCGTTTGCCCAACTATACAGGGCATGATGGGTTGGCGGATATGCAGATATTAACCCCCATGAGAAAAGGGCTTCTTGGTGTGCAAAGCTTAAACCAAGTATTACAACAAACATTAAACCCCCCTTCCCGTGAAAAGGAAGAAAAGCAATTTCGTCAGACAACCTTTCGTGAAGGGGATAAGGTGATGCAAATTAAAAACAATTACAACATTGTTTGGCGAAGTTATAACAACCGTGGGAAACGTACCGATGAAGGCTTGGGCATTTATAACGGTGATGCAGGGCGGATTACAAAAATTGATGATGACAACGAAATCCTACAGGTTTTATTCGACGACGGAAAGGTGGTTGATTACGACTTTTCTCAATTGGAGGAGCTGGAGCTTGCCTATGCCATTACCATTCATAAATCCCAAGGTAGTGAGTACCCCGTGGTGATTTTGCCTGTTTATAGCGGCCCCCCCATGCTTATGACCAGAAACTTGCTTTACACGGCAGTGACAAGGGCCAAGGAACTGGTTGTTTTGGTGGGCTTGCGGGAAACGGTGACGGGGATGATTGCAAATAACCGAGAGGTTGGACGGTATACAGGTTTGGCGGAACGCATACGTAATTTATATGACTTTATGTTTGAGCAGGAGGTACAGCCATGAAAAGCTTAATCCAAGGTTTTTTAAATGTGTTGTATCCTCCTTATTGTGTAATTTGCGGTGCGTTGCTGCCTATGGGGGAATGGGAAAAAGGCCTTTGCAGCAGCTGTGGAGGGAAAATTCCTTTTCTAACAGGAAATCGGTGTAAGTTTTGCGGGAGACAGTTAGAAATTGGAGAGGTGTGCCATTCTTGCTTGGAACATCGACCGGTATTTGCTAGAGGGGTATCGGCCTTTGATTATGAAGTCCTTAGGGATGGGATAGCCCGTTTTAAGTTTCACGGGGTAAAAGGGGATGGAAAGGTTTTTGGACGTCTTATGGCGGAATTTATCCTTCTATACCATGAAGGATGGATAAAGGAAATAGATTTTATGACAGAGGTTCCCTTACATAGACAAAAGGAAAAAGAACGCGGTTTTAATCAGGCAGACATTCTTTGCAAAAGCATCAGCCATCACACGGGGATTGTTTATGAAAAAAATATTCTTACCAGAACAAAGGCAACAACACCCCAAAGTAAGTTATCAGCCAAAGAACGCCATGAAAATTTGAAAAATGTCTTCGTTGCAAAAGATTGTGCAGATAAGCGAATTCTCTTGGTTGATGATATTTTTACCACTGGGGCAACCCTAAATGAGTGTAGCCGAGCTTTATTTCGCTCTGGGGCAAAGACAGTGTCAATTTTTTGTCTTTCGGTAACGGAATAGAATGTTCAAGTTTGTGGAAATTTGAAGTTTTTGTATTAGCGTCGATGATTTTTAGGGAATTTATTCAATGAAACAAGGAGTGGACGAATTTTAAGGGGAGCATAGAAAATGCAGAGGAAATATATATCAGGGGTAATGTTAAAATTTTTTTAAGGTTATTCTTTTAAAGTTTCATGATTGCCATAGATAAGTGCTGGTTAATGTTGTATGATAGAGTATGACATACATTGGAAAATAAAAGAAATCTCCTAAGTAGATTACAGACAACATCTGTATCCTTCGAAGGGAATTTTTTTTGTTTGAATGAAAAGAATTAGGGTAATATAGTAAAAGCAGGATTTTTCGACAGTTTATTAATTTCCATTTGTATTATGTCGGAAAAGATAGTATAATCTAATACCGTAAATGAAAAAGGATGAGAATTTCGGGGGATTTAGCGATGATACGAATCGGTTTTGACAATGAAAAATATTTAAAAATGCAGTCAGAAAGAATCAAAGAGCGAATTGGGCAATTTGGTGGAAAACTGTATTTGGAGTTTGGTGGAAAGTTATTTGATGACTACCATGCATCCCGTGTACTTCCTGGTTTTAAGCCAGACAGTAAGGTGAATATGCTGGTACAGCTAAAAGAAGATGCCGAGATTGTAATTGTAATCAACGCAGGTGACATTGAAAAGAATAAGGTTCGTGGCGATTTAGGGATCACCTATGATATGGACGTGCTACGTTTGATTGACGCCTTCCGTGGATACGGATTATATGTGGGCAGTGTTGTTTTAGCCCAGTTTAATGGCCAAGCGGCGGCAATTGCATATGAAAAGAAATTGGAAGCATTGGGGCTTAAGGTTTATAAGCATTACCCTATTGCCGGATACCCAACCAATATTCCTTTGATTGTAAGTGATGAGGGATATGGTAAAAATGATTATATCGAGACAGAACGCTCTCTGGTTGTGATTACAGCCCCAGGTCCAGGTAGCGGTAAAATGGCAACTTGTCTTTCTCAGTTGTATCATGAAAATAAAAGAGGGGTTAAGTCAGGTTATGCAAAATTTGAAACATTCCCTATTTGGAATGTGCCTTTGCGTCACCCTGTAAACGTGGCTTATGAAGCGGCTACGGCAGACCTGAACGATGTAAACATGATTGACCCCTTTCATTTGGAAGCGTATGGTGAAACAACCATTAACTACAACAGAGACGTGGAGGTTTTTCCCGTATTAAATGCTATGTTTGAACAAATTTACGGTGCGTCTCCATATAAATCACCTACAGACATGGGGGTAAACATGGTTGGCAACTGTATGATAGACGACGAGGTAGTAAAAGAGGCCTCTCGTAATGAAATTATCCGTAGATATTTTAAGAGCCTTTGTGAGCATAGAAAAGGCAACCTAGAAGATGATGTGATATTTAAGCTGGAGCTTTTAATGAAACAGGTTGGTGTTAGTGTTGCGGACAGACCTGTTGTGGCGGCGGCCATGAAAAGAGCCGAGGAAACCAATGCCCCTAGTGCGGCCATTGAATTGCCCGATGGTACTGTTGTCACAGGAAAAACATCTCCCTTACTGGGTGCAACATCGGCAATGCTATTAAATGCATTAAAGAAATTGGCAGGTATCCCAAAAGAGGAAAAATTGATTTCCCCTACGGTTATTGAGCCAATCCAGAAACTGAAGGTAAATAACCTTGGGAACCATAACCCTCGCCTGCATACAGATGAAATATTAATTGCCCTTTGTATCAGTGCAACAACAGATGATCAGGCAAACTTAGCTTTACAGCAGTTAGAAAAATTAAAATGCACAGAGGCACATTCTTCTGTCATTTTATCTAACGTGGATGAAAATGTATTGCAAAAGTTGGGTGTAAACTTGACTTGTGAGCCAAAGTATCAGACGAAAAAACTGTTCCATGGCTAATATAAATTAAGAATGAAAAATCCCCTGAACTCTTTTTATGAGGTAGGGGATTTTTTGATATGTTTTTGACAGAAAGCGGAAAGTTCGGGTATGATATAGTTATACTTTTATATGAACAAAGGAGGAGTTTTTTATGGGAAAATACAATTTGCCGAAAATAGATTTGCATTTACATTTGGACGGTTCCATTTTGCCTGAAACAGCGTGGGAGTTGGTTCAGGCCCAAGGGATTGATGTGCCTGCAAAGGATTTGGAAAGCTTTATTCCCCTTATTATGGTGCCTGAAGATTGTAAGGATGTAAATGAGTGTTTAGAAAGATTTGAAATTCCTGTTCAAATTTTACAGGATAAAGAATCTTTAAAACGAGTGACAAAGGAACTAATTGGATGGTTGGTAGAAGAAGGCGTTGCTTATGCAGAAATTCGTTTTGCACCCCAGCTTCACACCCAAAAAGGGTTGACACAAAAGGATGCCATTGATGCGGTTTTGGCAGGTAGAGAAGAAGGGCTTAAGGCTCATCCGGAAATTGGAATTGGCATCATTTTATGTGCCATGAGCATCGGGCCTGAAACGGTAAATATGGAAGAAAATTTAGAAACCGTACGCCTGACAAAAGAATACTTAGGCACAGGGGTTGTTGCCTTAGACTTAGCAGGAGCCGAGGGGATTGTTCCCCTTTCAAACTTTGCCCCAATTTTTGATTTGGCAAGGGAGTTGAACGTGCCTTTTACTTGCCATGCGGGGGATAGCCAGGGGCCTGAAACCGTAGAGGATGCTTTAAACTTTGGAGCCAAAAGAGCAGGCCATGGCCATCATATCTTTGAAGACCTTGCTTTGTGCGAAAGGGCAATTAGAGAAGGCGTAACCTTTGAAATTTGCCCCACCAGCAATGTCTGCTGTCAAAGTACAGAAGGATACGGCCAGCATTATGTGAAACAAATGTATGATTTGGGCATGCGAGTTACCATTAACACAGATAATATGACGCTGTTTGGTATTAACTTAGATAAAGAATACGATCATTGTATCAACGATATGGGCTTTACAAAGGATGATATCCTTCAAATGTTGGTATACTCTGCGGAAGCAACCTTTCAGAGTGAGGCGGAAAAAAAGGTTTTGGTGGATAGAATTTTAGCCTGCAAAAATAAATTTTAAGTTGTTGTTGACTTTGACGCTACGGCAAGGTGTATCCTCTTCTTACAGTAGGAGGTGTCTATATGGAATATAGTATAAAAGAATTGTCAGAATTGGCTGGGGTAAGTGCACGTACTCTGCGGTACTATGATGAGATTGGTTTGCTGTATCCTTTACGAACCAATGATGCGGGGTATCGCTTTTATGGTGAAAAGGAAGTTGAGTTGTTACAGCAAATTCTTTTTTACCGAGAGCGTGGTTTGGGATTAGAGCAAATCAGAAGTATTTTATATGAGAATGATTTTGATATTCTTTCGGCCCTTTATAGCCACTTGGAAGAGCTTGAAAATCAGAAGACTCGATTAGACGGCTTGATTTCTACTGTAAAAAAAACAATCCGAGTGAAAAAAGGAGAGGTGGAAATGAGCGACAAAGAGAGATTTGAAATTTTTAAGGCAAAAATTATTCAGGAAAATGAACTGAAATATGGTGAGGAAGTTCGTCAAAAGTACGGTGATGCTTCTATGGAAGAAACCAAGGAAAAGATAAAGGGTATGACCCAGGCTGATTATGAGCGTTTTCAGAATTTAGGCAGTGAAATTTTGTTGCGTTTAAAGGAAGCAGTCATTGATAGTGTTTCTCCTGAAAGTGATGAGGGCAAGCGAATTGTTCTGTTGCACAAGGAATGGTTGGGGATGACTTGGAAAGCTTACTCCAAACAGGCCCATCAAGGTTTATCTGAAATGTATGTGATGGATGAGCGTTTTACAGCTTACTATGATAAGGAAGTTTCGGGCTGTGCAGAGTTTCTTAGAAGGGCAGTTGGGTATTGGATTGAGCAACTTTAAAGATATTCTCCGTCTAGGCTTCACCGATAAGTGGAAAACCTATATTCTCATGAGGAATCTATTTTGCAGTTGTTTCATTCAGTAAAGGGTTTTCTTTGAAAAAAAGTAACTCTTAAAGGGGGAGCAGTAAAGTTAACGTACAGAGCTACAAATAATATTGATTCTTAGAAACACGAAAAAAGGGCTAATTATAGTGATATAATTAGCCCTTTTTTAATATTGTCAATTCAATTTGGTTGCCTTCACCATTCATGTGGTCAATTTTCATTGGTTATATGCCTACTCATCCCAATGCCAATTTTCTTGTATATAAGTGTCTGCTTGTGCAAAATCTTTTTTATAAACATAGAAAATATAATGAATGGATTGTGTTAGCAAAAGTTCCGGTGAAAGAGCGGGATAAAACCCTTTGGGTGCATTGATATCAATGGCTGATACAGAGTGTTCAATGCCTGCCTGTTCTAAAAATTGACGCATACTTGCCTGTTCTTCTAAGGAGTGAGCTGTATATAGGGCAAGACTATTAAATGATGTGAACATAACCATCGCCTCCGTTTTTGTTCAAGTATAGCATGATTCGGGAGGGATGGAAACCATGTAATTAGTATGTGCAACATCTTTTCGTCGATGTAGGATATTAACTTATTTTTGGAGTTTTTTAACTAAGAAATTAAACTTGAAGGTTCCTTATAGAAGGCGTATGAGTGCGATGAAAACAAGAATTCCACCTGAAATTGTGGTCCACATATTCTCTCGAACTTTGGTGTAACTGGTAAGTTTTCTACCAAGGCAAGCCCCTAGGGAAAGGAAGGTAATTTGGAAGAGTGCGGCAAACAGAGGTAGTGTGCCAATTTCCATACCCGAGGCTGCAGCGCTAATCCCAACGCCCAAGGAGTCCAAGGAAAGAATAAACCCAAGTAGGAGGGATTCCTTGGGGTCTAATGTTTGGGATGCGTCTTTATCGCAGGCAGAGGGCTGATGAACCGTTGCCAAAGGAGAGGGCGGCTCTTTCGCCTTCCGAAAGCCTTGTAGGCAAAGCCATAGACCAAATAGAAGTAAAAAGCAGGGGGCTAAGGTCTCGCCTGCGGTGGAGGGAAGAAGCAGTGCAAGCCCACGACCTGCTAAAATAAAACCTTCCATCATCAAGAAAGTCTCGAATGCCAATAATATGCGGGATGCGGTTGGGAAAGTGATGTGGCGCAATCCGTAAGAGATGCCGATACCCAAAGCATCAACGCTAAGGGAGAGGGCAAGTAGCAAACAAAAAAACATAAGGAAACACCTCCTGATTTACATAGTATGCAGGAGGAATTTTTTTGGGCATGACCTCATAGATATGAAAAAGAGGACAAACTGATTAAAAAAACAAAGGATGGATGTGAGAATATGGATTGGTGGAATCAAGAGTCAAAAGAAGTGGGTCAGTCTTTGGGTACTTCTTTGGAAAATGGGCTTTCCATAGAAGAGGGGAGAAAAAGATTAGCTGAAAAGGGAAAGAATATCCTTCAGCATGAAGGGACTGACAGCGGAATCATAAGAAGGTTTTTTGCCCAATTTAATGATTTTATGGTTATGTTGCTCATAGCGGCTGCTGTGATATCCTTTGGAGTGTCTTATTTGAATGGAGAAAAGGATTTTATTGACTCTATCATTATTATCGCCATTGTTGTATTGAATGCTCTTTTAGGGGTAATACAAGAAAGCAAAGCCCAAAAAGCATTGGAGGCATTAAAAAAGATGTCGGCGCCAAAAGCCGTGGTGCTTCGTAGTGGGAAGCGGGCTGAAATCCCCTCAGAGGATGTGGTGGTTGGGGATATTATGCTTCTAGAAACGGGAGGATACATATGTGCAGATGGACGAGTGATTGAAAGCCGAGGTTTAAAAACCGAGGAAAGTGCAATTACGGGGGAGTCTTTGGCTGTTGAAAAAGAAACAAAAAATTTTTCTAAGGAAACTGCTTTAGGCGATAGAAAAAATATGGTTCTTTCGGGAAGCTTTGTTTTGGGTGGAAGTGGACGTGCCATTGCAACTGCAACGGGCATGAATACGGAAATTGGCCGCATTGCCAATCTTTTGGCAGAACAAGATGATCAAGAAACACCATTACAGAAAAAGCTTGGCCAAACGGGGAAGACCTTAGGCATGGGAGCATTGGCAATCTGTGCTATTATTTTTGTAATGGGTATTATGCGCCAAGAACAGCCCTTTAATATGTTTATGACCTCCGTTAGTTTGGCAGTTGCCGCAATTCCTGAAGGCCTGCCTGCTATTGTAACCATTGTTTTGGCCATAGGGATGCAAAGGATGTCTAAGAAAAATACAATTATACGCCGTTTGCCTGCAGTAGAAACCTTAGGCAGTGCGGCGGTTATTTGTTCTGATAAAACTGGGACTTTGACACAAAACAAGATGAAAGTTGTTAAAATTTCTGACTATGGGAAACAAAGAGATGAAGAGAAAAGGCAGTTAATTCTTACTTTATTTGCCCTTTGTAACGATTGTCGCAGGGAAAAGGAGAAATTGGTTGGGGATCCCACAGAGCGGGCTTTGGCCGAAGCGGCGGAAGAAGGTGGAATAAAGCTTGAGGATGTGCAAAAAGAGATGCCAAGGGAGGGGGAAATTCCTTTTTCTTCGGAGAGGAAGATGATGACAACACTGCATTCCATGGGCGATGGTACATGGATGACTGTAACTAAGGGCGCCCCAGATATTTTATTTGATTGTTGTAGTAAATGCTTGGAAGGACACAGGCAGGTTGCCTTTGATGGCAGCAAAAAAAGTAAAGCAAGAATGCAAAATGGTGAAATGGCGGCAGGAGCCTTAAGAGTGGTTGCAGTTGCGTTTCGGGAGTGGAAGGAAAAGCCTGACCTGCGAAAAAAGGACACGGTAGAAAGGGATATGGTTTTTGTTGGTATGGCGGGGATGATTGATCCACCCAGACCCGAGGCGGCAAATGCCGTTGCCCTTTGTAAAAAAGCAGGGGTTCGCCCAGTTATGATAACGGGGGACCATGTCCTTACTGCCCAGGCCATTGCCACCCAACTGGGTATTTACCAAAAAGGCGATACTTGCATCACTGGGCAAGAATTAAGTGCCATGTCCGATAAAGATTTGTATAGTGCTGTTTCCCATTGTACCGTATTTGCAAGGGTTGCCCCAGAGCATAAGGTACGTATTGTTAAGGCTTATCAGCAAGATGGTAGCGTTGTGGCAATGACGGGGGACGGTGTAAATGATGCTCCAGCGTTAAAAGTAGCGGATATTGGCTGTGCCATGGGAAAGAGTGGCACAGAGGTTGCAAAGGGTGCGGCGGATATGATTTTGACGGACGATAATTTTGCCACCATTGTAGAAGCGGTGAAGGAAGGTCGTGGGATTTATGATAATATCCGAAAAGCGGTACACTTCCTCTTATCCAGTAATATTGGGGAGATTATCACCATTTTCGCTGCTATGTGTTTTGGTTGGGCAACTCCCCTCTTACCCATTCACCTCTTATGGGTGAACTTAGTAACAGACTCCTTACCTGCCATTGCCTTAGGATTAGACCCCGTGGAGGAGGACTGCATGGAAAGACCCCCTAGAGAGAGGGAAAGTACTTTATTTGGTGGTGGATTGGGAAGTAAGATCATGGTAGAGGGCATGATGATTGGTATGCTGGCTTTACTTGCTTTTGCCATTGGACACATTTATTTTGATCAGGAGAAAATGTATGTTACTGGAAGAACCATGGCCTTTGCAGTGCTTTCTTTGTCTCAGTTGGTTCATTCTTTTAACATGCGTTCAGAGCATTCTTTATTTGCCATTCATCCCTTTGAAAACCGCTGGTTAGTAGGAGCTTTGATTTTAGGTACGTTGTTGCAGGTAGGGGTAATTATGGTACAGCCTTTGGCTACCGTATTTAAAGTTGCCCCTTTAGATACTACGGAATGGCTGGTGGTTGTTGCATTAGCACTTATGCCTTTACCCATTGTAGAACTGGAGAAGTGGAAAGATAGACTGTTGGATCGCAAAGGAGAAGGAAAAGAACTTGTATCATAAAGAACTTATCATAGAACATGCTTGGGGCCGCCTCAAGCGTGTTTTTATCTTTTCTGGTCAAAGGAGGGAATGTAACCTAGGAAAGTTGATAAATTCTAGGGTTACTGCCTTTTGAAATATTTGGAAGCATGCTGTTGTCTCTGCTAGATGGATTTGCTATACTATAAAAAAGTCTTTACCCGCCCCAAAGGGCGAGACGAGTTAGAACTGGGATACTTAGAAAGAGGGAGAAATAAATGTACAGAACTGTTTATAGTCCCCAAGGGGCACGAGTAAATTTAGATGGACGGGAAGTTATAAATATGGCATCCAATAATTATTTAGGTCTTGCCAGCCATCCTGACGTAATACAGGCGGCGAAGAAGGCTTTGGATGCGTATGGCGTAGGGACTACGGCCAGCCGAAATATTGTAGGAAATTTTCCTGTGCATAATGAACTAGAGAAGGCATTGGCAAAATATAAGGATGTGGAGGCTACCTTGGTATTTAATTGTGGTGTTTCTGCAAATACAGGGGTGATTCCATTTTTGGTGGGAAAGGGCGACGTGATTTATAGCGATGAGCTGAACCACGGCAGTATCATTGATGGTTGCCGTCTTTCTCGTGCCCAAATCAAGGTTTATCGCCATAAAGATATGGCATCCTTGGAAGAACTATTAAAAGAACCTGTGAAAGGGAAAAAACTTATCGTTACCGATGGTGTTTTTAGTATGGATGGGGATTTGGCACCCCTTCCTGAAATTGCTGACCTAGCAGATCAATATGGTGCTATGTTCATGGTTGACGATGCCCATGGGGACGGTGTAATGGGCCCTATGGGAAGGGGTACCGTAGATCACTTTGGTCTGCGTCATCGAGTTTATGTGGAAACGGGTTCCTTATCAAAGGCTTTTGGTTCTGCTGGTGGATTTGTGGCAGGTTCAAAAGAGTTCATAGAGGCATTACGTCCTAAGGCAAGAAGCTTTATTTTTACAGCATCCCCCATGGCGCCTTGTCTTGCGGCGGCGGCGTTAAAAGTGATAAAGATGGTTTCGGAAGATGAGTCCTATGTAAAAAAATTATGGGAAAACCGAGAGTATTTTGCCAGACGCATTACCAAGCTTGGCTTGAATATTGGAAGTACTGTAACACCTATAATCCCTGTAATTGTAGGGGATGAAGCGTTGGCCCAGAAAATGAGCCAAGATTTATTTGAAAAAGGTATCTTTGCCCAAGCAATTCTATTTCCTATGGTTCCTAAGGGTGCCGCTCGTTTGAGAGTGATGATTTCTGCGGGGCATACGAAGGAAGATTTAGACTTGGCTGCCAATGCCATTGAAGAAAGTGCAAAGGCCATGGGGATTATTTGATATGGATTAAAAATAAGAATTGATTTTTAATGATTACAGGGTTTTGATATAAAAACTTTAGACTTAACATTAGCCGAAAGGATATTTCTAGAAATATCCTTTTTTGTATTTAAAGTTACTTTACAAGAATTTTCAGCATTGAAATGTTTTCCGTTGGAAATACTGTGAAAAAAGGAGGCGAGAATATGTTAAGTGATGGATTATTTGAATTACTAGAAAAAGCAAAAAAAGATAGTTCTCTACGAAAAAAAATTTTGGATACAAAAAAGGCGAATGACCCTGAATTGGCCCTCTGTGAGCTTGCAACAGAATTAGACTGTGCGATTACTGTGGGTGAGATATATCAACAAGGACAAAGGTATTTAGCAGATTTAGAGGATGGTTGCCTTGGCTCCACACCACCTAGAGAAAAATGGGGAGACACCTACGAGCAATTTATGGCGTCGATTGAAGGAATGGAAGAGGGAAGATAGAATTTAAAATTGAGTGGTATACCCCATTTGTGCAAGGAAAGATAGAATTGCCAGATGGGGTATTTTATTATTTCCATAGGTTTTTGGCGATAGAAAGGCTTTTCTTGTGGTGAAGGTCATGTTTAAAACTTTTAAACTCTTTCTCAAGGTGGATTATTACTAAAGAATTATGAGGCTTTAGGTATAGTATCGTTTTTTCCTTTGTATCATAAGATTATTTTAAAAATGGATTTTTAAGGTGGTTTCATACATTTATTTACATAAATAATTGATAAAGTTATATTACACCTGCATTGACAGGGATTAGCCGTAGTGATAACATGAAAATAAATGGAGTTTGTAACAATTTGGAAGTTCAGTATTTATTTCAAGGGGGCGGGAAAATGGTAGAAATTACGAATGGAACAATTGATTTGGACAAGTTAGAAGTGGCGGATATTATTGAAATTCATTTGCTGCAAGATTTTTTGGATAACTTTGCACTGGGTATGAATTGTGCAGCGGTTTCCGTTGACCGAGAGGGAAGAGAGATCACATCCCCTAGTTATTACCGTGAGTTTTGTAGTAATTATATACACAGTTCCTCTATTGGTGATGCCAGATGTGCCACTTGCCATAACGATATGGGCACAAAGGCGGTTAAAACAGGGAAGCCCCATATTGGAAAATGTCATGCCAACTTGATTGACTTTGCCTGTCCTATTGTTGTCAGAGGGCGGCATTTGGGAACTGTGCTGGGGGGGCAAATATTAGATTCCGAACCCCAAGAAGGGGAAATGAGAAAGGTAGCCAGAGAGCTAAATTTAAATGACAATGAGCTATGGTCTGCGTCCCATAAAATAGATATTGTTCCTATGAAGAATATCCAAGCGGCGTCAGAAGTTTTAAATCTCGTTGTAAATGCGTTAGCGGAAAATGGTTATAACAGATTAGAAATAGAAGTATTATCTAAAGTGCTGACAGAGAACTTTAAGAATATATTTAAAACAATCGAAACTGTAACATTATCAGCCAAAGAGATGTATGGGAATGAAAATGAGCTTTCTGAGAAAATAACAGAAGTTAGTATCGTAACCAAGGAGATTTCTGATATACTAAAATCCATTGGGAAAATCATTAGTCAAACAAAGTTATTAGGCTTAAATGCTTCGATTGAGGCTGCCAGGTTAGGCAATGAAGGAAGGACTTTTGCCGTAGTGGCAAAGGAAATACATACTCTTGCGGAAAGCTCTAATGATACGGTTTTAAAAATTGATGTTCTAAACGGACAAATACAAGAAAAAATAGGCCAGACCATTCAGGACTCAAATATTACTTTAGAAAGTTCACAGCACCTAACTAAGGCTATGGAAAATTTGCAAAAAATGGTGCAGGAATCCGTTGTGATTGCGAAGAACTTAGATGAGTTATTTAAGTAAACAAAGAATGGGATAAAAAAATAAGAAGTTAAAGCTTAATAGGCTATCCACCGGTCTTTTAAAAGGGCCGGTGGTTTTTCTTTTGATGATATGTTTCAATAAAAAAGGCAAGGGAGCCTTGCCTATAAGAGTCTAGGGTTTTTACCAAGTGTGATTGTGTAATTGCCCTTCAAAAAGCATACCGGGGAAGCCCTTCTGGCGAAGAGCCTCGTAGATTACAATGGCTACGGAGTTTGATAGGTTTAGGCTTCTAGCCTCTGCCAACATGGGGATACGGATGGTATTTGCTTCATACGCCATGAGGATTTCTTCTGGGATACCTGCACTTTCCCGTCCGAACATAAAATAGTCATTTTCCTCATAGGTTATATCAGAATATACATGTTTGGCTTTTGTCGTCGCCATCCAAAGGCGAACTCCTTGATTTTTTTCAATAAATTCTTGGAAATTATCATAATAACGAATATCAAGAAGATTCCAATAATCTAAGCCTGCACGCTTTAAATATTTATCATCTACCGAAAACCCCAAAGGTTTAATTAGGTGTAAAACAGAGTTGGTGACAGCGCATGTTCTTGCAATATTTCCTGCATTTTGCGGTATCTCAGGCTCTAAAAGTACAATATGCATAGTATGTCCTCCTTTCAATTTATGTTTGAAATTGTAGCACAAACCAAGGCATAAAACAATATTTTGAAAAGTGGTTTTTTATATGTTGGCTTTATTTACTATTGACTAATTTGCTGTTATGCATTATTATTATATAAAAATAGTTATCGTTTAGGAGTTTTGCATATGAGAGAAACTGCACAGATTTTAAGAGAAAAAGGTCTAAAAGTAACACCACAGCGTATTGCAGTTTACAATATGTTGTTAAGTACCTCAGAGCATCCTAATGCGGAAACCATCTATAAAGCACTAGAACCAACAAATCCAACAATGAGCTTGGCTACGGTTTACAAAACCTTAGATTTTTTTAAGCAGCTTGGATTAGTTCAGGAACTGAATGTGAGAGAGGGAAGTTCTCGTTATGATGCTGTTGTAAAATGCCATCCCCATACGGTTTGTACCGAGTGTGGGCAGGTAAGAGATTTATACATGGATGATTTGACGGATATTCATAAAAAGTTAGCGAAAGAGTTAGATTTCGAAGTGGAATGTGAACAGCTGATTCTTTATGGGATATGCGCAGATTGCCAAAGAAAACATGCAGAAGGTTAATCCGTAAGGGTTAACCTTTTTGTTTGGTTGACAAATTTTAAACATATTGATATATTCAATATGGTACAATCTGGATTTTAATTTGTTTAATAAGGAGGTTTTCTATGGAAAAACGACTTATTCCAGTAAATATATTTGATACAGTGGCCATGGAACAATGGCTATCACAAATGGCTGATGAGGGCCTTATATTAGATTCTTTTACGGGGAAAAAAGCCAAGTTTAAGGATGAGTGTTGCCAAAAATTAAAATATCGCTTAATACTAAAAGAAGTGGAAGATGAAGTAGTTCCAAGTACAGTGATAGAGCCATTTGAAGAGAAAGGCTGGAATTTTGTAGCTGTCCTTCAAAGAACATTTTATGTTTTCTCAAATAGTGATGAATATCCAAATCCTATTCCTTATTCAAAAGAAGAGGAGCGGCGTCTGTATGAAGAACTTGAGAAGAAAAAGCGTAACAGTATGTGGCTTGCAGGTGCAGGAGTAATTTTTTTTCTTGGGGCACAGTTGGCAATACTTTATATGAGTTTTGATGACTATATTCTTGGGTCAGAAGAATACCGTGGCTATGCCTTCATTATCGCTATAATAATTTATACGATGCAGAGTATCCGTGAATATCGCTCCTATGTCCTTATCAAAAAGAAGTTGGAAGGTATGGATTCTGGTGTGGAAGAAGATTCACCATATATTCCTACTACCAAATGGATTCGTGCGGAGACAGTTTTGAATTTTTTCGCTTTTGCAGTTTTATTTATTCCCATTATTACCGAGGGAGTTGGATTGTATAACTATGATAAGGTGGATTCTGCAAAAATTAGTGTGCCTTTTTCCTATGTGACGCTTGAGGAAATTGAGACAGAAAAACCTGAAATGGAGTATTGGAACGAGGGTACATATATAGACACAAGGACATCTCTTTTGGCTCCTATTCAGTATGAGATAGAGGAGTATGGAAGAACAAACTACGTTTTGAATGGAAAGATGCAGAGGGGTGATGCCCACATTCGGTTGACCTATATTGAGTTAAGATATGAAGCATTAGCCAATGGGTTACTTCAAAAAATGATGAGACTTTATCATACAACTAAGTTTGAAGAAGAGGATTTGGATGTGGATCAGGTTTGGATTGCGGAAAGTGTAGGCGATACAAAGATCTATTTACAGAAAGATAATAGAATTCTTGAAGTAATGTATTGGGGAGAAAGGGATATACTGTCCCACCTCAACGAATTTTCCCTTATGGTACAGGAAAGTCACCCTGCAGAGAGTGTATAAAATAAAGGCGAAGGGAATTAAATATTGAAAGAAAAAAGCGGCAGAAACATATCTGTCGCTTTTATGTATGGGGGTAGTTTTGAGTAATCTTATTTGGTTAAACAATAGCAATGCTACCTGTTAAGAAGTGGGGAGAGAACTTTTGTTTTTCCCCGTATGACGAATTTCTTTCCAACTGCTTGTCTCTTTAAACAAGCTCAATACCTGCAATGGAATCCAAGATGCCATAAAAATAGGAAACATAAAAATTGCTGAGCGCATTTCTTTTGGGAACACTTTCTTTTCTTGGTGATAGGTAAGAAAAACCGCCATAGAAAACATAATGCTATAATAGAACACAAAGTAGGCCCCCATAACTTGGAAGAAGTTTAAGATCCCATCTCCACCGTCGAGGACGGCTGCCAAGAAGGTTAGACCTAGGGGAACAATAGACAGTGCCTGGGCAAAAGCCCCCATTAAAAACATGGTAAAATCCGCAGCAAAAGCCCAATTTGGCTTAAAAAGTCGTTTCACTAAACTTGTGAATTCAAGTTTTGCCACCTGCATAATACCACTACACCAACGACGGCGTTGTACCAAGGAGGTGCGAAAGGACGTGGGCTGTTCGTCGTATGTGATGGCATCGGGTACCCACCAAACACGCTCCCCTAGTAATGCGCATTGTGCGGAGAACTCTGCATCCTCGGCTATGGTTGCGGTATTCCAACCGCCAAGCCTTTCTAAAACATCTTTATGTACTGCAAAGCCTGTACCTACTAATTTTGCGGAAAGGCCACAAGCACCTCTTGCTTTGTTGAAAAATAAATGAAATAGGTTAAAATATATATTATAGCATCCTGAAACCCAAGAGGCATGGGCATTGCACGCTAGTTGTCGACCCTTTACAACTTTTGCTCCTGCATCAAAGGCATCATTGATTCTAAGAAGGAAATCGGATTTCACGATATTATCAGAATCGAATATGCAAAAAGCATCATACCCTTTTTTTTGTAGCTGCATCAATGCCTGATGTAAGGCATCGCCCTTGTGTTTTACAGGGAAGGGACAGTGGATTATTTGGGCGCCATAGGCTTTTGCTGTGCCTTCCGTATTGTCAGTACAATTATTGGGAATGACGAATACGTCAAATAATTCCTGTGGATACTCTTGTTTTTGAATGCTTTCGATAAAACCTCCGATTACAGATTCCTCATTTCTGGCGGCGGTCATGACGGCAATGCGACGCATTTTTTTTGCTTGGGGATATTGCACTTCTTTTTTTAATGCGAAACAAGCGATGCCACCAAAATATAAGCTAATGAGTCTTAGAAGCAATCCCAGCACAACTGCTACCCATAGTAGTTCTTCCACTTTATATACCACCTTTCCGAACTTTTACAAGTTTTTATTGTCTTCATTAAATATAGGGTATATATTTTAAGAAGAACTTAACAAAAATCTTAATAAATACGAAAATTAGAATCTTAAGGGAAAATTAAAAAAATTCCCGATGGTTTCTTAAGGGCTTTTTTATACAATGAATTTACAGAATGACGGAGGTGTACTTCATGTACAATATTTTAATTTGTGATGATGAGAAGGATATCGTTTCTGCCTTATCTATTTATCTTTCTACGGAGAATTATAAAATCTTTACTGCGTATACAGGAAAAGAGGCCTTACAAGTGGTTGAAAACAATGATATTCACCTAATTTTGATGGATATTATGATGCCTCAAATGGATGGTATTTCGGCTACGGCAAAGCTTCGGGAGTCTTCCAATATACCCATTATTTTGCTTACGGCAAAGAGTGAAGATAGTGATAAAATCCTAGGGTTAAATATTGGTGCAGATGATTATATTACAAAGCCTTTTAACCCCATAGAAGTAATGGCACGGGTGCGTTCTCAGTTAAGGCGGTATACTTCTTTAGGGGGTATGGCGAAAAAAGCTTCCCATTTGGTTATCGGCGGTATAGATTTAGACGATGAATCTAAAACCGTTACTGTGGACGGCGAGCCCGTTTCGTTGACCCCTAGCGAATATAACATTTTAAAACTTCTTATGGAAAATCCCGGGCGTGTATTCTCATCTACCCAAATTTATGAGCAAATTTGGAATGAAGATGCTTATGGTTCAGGTAGTGTTGTAGCGGTACACATTCGTCATCTGCGAGAAAAAATTGAAATCAATCCCTCGGAACCTCGTTATTTAAAAGTGGTTTGGGGTCTTGGTTATAAAATTGAAAAGGAGGCTAAAGAATAATGACAAAGGTCACCCATAATCTCGGGTTTAAAGTTCTGGCCTTATTCCTTGTGGTGATTTCTGCGGTTTCAGGTTTAATTAGTGTATCTACTGTGATTTTGGGGGGAGAAAGTGGTTTTTATAGTGGTAGCCCTCACTCTTATTACGAAACATCTTTGTGTGAAAGGACAACCAGACAATATGCTGATGACATTTTTGATCTGTACAAGTATGACCCGATAGGGTTAGAGGAATGGAAAGCAAAGGGTAACTCGAATTTCGGTTTTCAAATTTTTGATGGCGGAGGAAATATATTAAATCAAGGTAATGTACCTGAAGTAGCAGGGGCAACCAAAAGCTTTACCTACTCTATTTTTGAGTATTATGACTCAAATGGAAAATGGATTGAATATGATGAGCCTTTGGTTATTCAACTAAAAAGCTATGTGAAAAGCCCGCTAACGGCTTCGGATAACTATTGGATGTCATATCAACTTTATGAAATGGCTTATAACCTTAGAATGTGGATGCTTCTTTTGGCATTGGTCAGCATGCTAGTATTTTTTGCTTCTTTAATCTACTTGTTATGTGCCGCAGGACACAGGGGGGATAGTGATGTGATTACGCCAAACCTTCAGGATCGTATCCCTTTGGAAATTTATTTTGGTCTGGTGCTAATGTTGGGAGCGATCCCCGTGGCAGGACTTCATGAAATTTATCCTTTTAATAGTTTTTCCCATCTAATTGTCCTTTTGAGTGTTCTGTTTTATCTATCGGCCTTAGGGGTGGCGGTATTAATGAGCATTAGTACAAGACTAAAAATGGGGAAATGGTGGAGAAATTCTATCACCTATTGGTTTTTCCATATTGGATGGAAATTTGCTATTGCTGTGGTTACTACCATGAGAGATGCCATAACCGCTTTACCTATGACTTGGAAAGTAGGGGTAGCATGGCTTTTAATTTCGAGCTTTTATTTTGCAAATTCCTATAATAGCTTTAGTGTTTTTGTTGTGAATTGCATTATTATGGTGTTGCTTCTTTCCACCTCAGCCCAGCTGCAAAAACTGAAAAAAGCAGGGGAACAGTTGGCCAACGGAAACTTAGAGTATAAGGTGGATATTTCCAGAATGTTTCGCACTTTTAGACGTCATGGGAACAATTTAAATAGCCTGTCTAAGGGTGCCTTGATTGCCATGGAGCAAAAAATCAAAAGTGAACGATTAAAAACGGAGTTAATTACTAATGTGTCCCACGACATTAAGACCCCGTTAACCTCTATTATCAACTATGTTGACTTATTAAAAAAACAGGGGTTAACAGGACAGGCACAGGAGTATTTAGAGGTTTTGGATCGTCAATCCAGACGGTTGAAAAAACTAACAGAGGATTTGGTAGAGGCATCGAAGGCGTCAACAGGTAATATTTCCGCCAATCTGGTACCTACGGATCTTTGTGAGTTGGTTCATCAGGGGGTAGCAGAGTATGAAGAAAAACTGGAACTGTCAAACTTGGAAGTAGTGATTACCGCTTTGGATGAACCGATTTATGGTATGGTTGACGGTAATTTGACTTGGCGTGTATTAAGTAACCTTTTGAGCAATGCTTGTAAATATTCTCAGCCTGGAACAAGGGTTTATGTGGATGTTGCAAAGAAAGGCCAGTATGGGTTAATTTCCATGAAAAATATTTCTAGGGAGCAGCTAAATGTTGCACCCGATGAATTGATGGAACGCTTCGTGCGAGGGGATAGCTCTCGTTCTACGGAGGGCAGTGGTTTGGGACTAAACATTGCCCGTAGCTTGGTGGAAATACAAAAAGGGAAGTTTACCCTTTCCATTGATGGCGATATGTTTAAATCTTTTGTGCAATTTCCTTTGGCAAAAGAGCCGAACCTTCAAGAACAAAAAGAAGATGAAGATGAAGGTGCGGTGCAGGAAGAACAGGGGGAAAATGAAGAAATCAGGTAAAAAATAGGAATATAAAAGAAACCCCACTTAGCCAAAAGGTTACAGTGGGGTTATTTTTATGAATGGAGGACAGTCATAGAGGGTGTGTTTGAGTCATAAAAAAAGGCATCCAAGAAAGGATGCCTTTTTATGCAAGTTTAGAAATCAGTTTCTCTTTCCCAAAGAACCACTTCCCCTTGCTCAAGGGATTTTTTTACGTCCATCAGCCGTTGGTTTTTGCTTCCGCAAAATTGTAGTTCCAAAGACCGTTGTTCTTTCAAAAAAGGCCCGTCAATTAATACATCTATATGTTGTAAGAGATTCATGACATTGGGATTTTTTTGGTCTAAAAGATTTTCCCATAGATATCCGGTATATGCCCAAACATTCAGCCCCAATTTTTTTGCACCTTCGGCAATATGTTTGCAGGGGATGGGCTGATCTAAGGGTTCCCCGCCTGATAGGGTAACACCATCTAACAGAGGGTTTTCTGCCAAAGCCTTAAGGATCAAATGGGTATCCCCAAGGAACCCGCCTTGTGGGTCATGGGTTTGGGGATTATGGCAGTCAGGGCAGTGGTGGGGGCAGCCTTGGGTAAAAACCGTTAGCCGTATCCCTGGACCATCTACGATAGAATCATTTACCATACCGCTTAGTCGAATTTCCATGGAATCAACCCTTCTTTGCGTCCATTTTTACATCTGCAACAACAGAGTGTTTTACTCGATCTTTCACCTCGGCACGTTTTGCGTTATTAAAGCGATCTAAGGTGCCAACTAAATATCCAGTAATACGACGAATACGCTGGAACCCTACTTCGCCATCATCTTCTTTTCTACCGCAACTAGGGCACGTATCCCCGATGATACCCGTATATCCACAAATTGGGTCACGATCAATGGGATGGTTGATGGAGCCGTATCCGATATTTTGGGTTTTCATGTAGCGGATAATTTTTTCGAAAGCGTCCAAGTTTGTGCTAGGGTCCCCATCCAGCTCTACATAAGTAATGTGGCCAGCATTGGTCAGGTTATGATATGGTGCTTCAAGCTGAATCTTTTTGAAGGCGCTGATGGGGTAATAAACTGGGATATGGAAACTGTTTGTATAATATTCTTTATCCGTAACCCCTTCGATATCACCAAACCTTGCACGGTCCATACGGATAAATCTTCCGGAAAGGCCTTCTGCAGGGGTTGCCAATAAGGTAAAGTTCATGCCTGTTTTTTTAGAGTATTCATCCATACGGCTACGCATATGGCTTATAATATCAACACCTAAGTTTTGAGCGATTTCGCTTTCGCCGTGATGCACGCCGATGAGGGCTTTTAAGGTTTCCGCTAAGCCGATAAAGCCCATGGATAATGTTCCGTGTTTGATTACTTCACGTACTTCTTCCGTGGGAGCTAATTTATCGCTGTCAATCCATACGCCTTCGCCCATAAGGAATGGGTAGTTATGCACTTTCTTCTTTGCCTGAATTTCAAAGCGTTCCAACAGTTGTGAAACAACCAAATCAATCTTGCTATCTAATTCTTTAAAGAACCAATCGATATTTTTGTTGGAAAGAATAGCAATACGAGGCAGGTTGATGCTGGTGAAGCTTAAGTTGCCTCGGCCGGGGGTAATTTCTCGGTCATTGTCATGCACGTTGCCCATTACTCTGGTTCTGCAGCCCATGTAAGAAATTTCTGTATCAGGGTCCCCTTCTTTGTAGTACTTCAGATTATATGGTGCATCCTGAAAGGAGAAGTTGGGGAACAAACGCTTTGCGCTGACACGGCAAGCTAATTTAAACAAATCATAGTTTGCCTCTCCAGGGTTAAAGTTAATTCCATCCTTCACACGGAAAATCTGGATAGGGAAAATTGCTGTTTCGCCATTTCCCAAGCCGGCTTCCGTTACCAAAAGCATATTTTTCATTACCATGCGTGCCTCTGTAGAGGTATCCATGCCGTAGTTTACAGAGGAGAATGGGGTTTGTGCCCCTGCACGGCTATGCATTGTATTTAAGTTGTGCAGCAAGGCTTCCATTGCTTGATAAGTTGCCTTATCTGTTTCTTCCGTTGCTTTTTTTGCAGAGAAGTCCTTTGCTTTTTTATAGATTTCGGGAGTTACCCCTTCTTGCAGCAGCAATTCTTCTTCTGCTTTATCGAATGCTGGGTTTGGATCCAATGTGGGATAAAACCCACTTTTTTCAAGCTTTACAAATGCTTCTTTTGCTATTTGACCCATCTTTGGGTTATCCATGACTTCCAAAAGGGAGGCTAAATTGGAGCAATAACGCTTTTTATATGTTTTTGCAACCCCGGGTGCCAACCCACGGTCAAAGTTTGAAATAGACTGTCCGCCATGCTGGTCATTTTGGTTAGATTGAATGGCGATACAAGCCAAAGAAGCATAACTTGCAATATCATTTGGCTCTCTTAAAACACCATGGCCTGTGGAGAAACCACCTTTAAACAATTTAATTAAGTCAATTTGGCAACAAGTTGTTGTAAGGGTATAAAAGTCCAAATCGTGAATATGAATGTCGCCGTTTCTGTGGGCCTCGGAATGGGCAGGGTTTAAAACGTAGCTTTCATAAAAGTGCTTTGCCCCTTCAGAGCCATATTTTAACATGGCACCCATGGCAGTGTTTCCATCGATGTTTGCATTTTCTCTTTTAATATCGCTATCGTTAGCATCTTTGTATGTAATGTCTTGGAAGGTTTTCATTAATCTATCGTTCATATTGCGTACACGGGTACGTTCGGCCCGATACAATATATAGGCTTTTGCGGTACGGACATAGCCATGATCAATGAGTATTTTCTCAACCATATCTTGGATTTGCTCAACAGTGGGGGATGTAATACCATCCTTTTCGAAGTTCTCAGAAACTTCTTGTGCAAGGTCTAGACAAGTTGCAAAATCCTTTGCTCCTACTGTGGCTTGAAAAGATTTTTCAATGGCGTTAGCGATTTTGTTGATGTCAAAATATGCGGTTCTACCATCACGTTTTTTAATGGTTGTGATCATAAAGTTATGCCCCTTTCATATTTTTATCTTTTTTGTCTTCTTTATATATGCTGAATAATTTCAATGAAGTTACAAAAGAAATGATAAAAACACAATATATAGTTGTTTTAATTATATTATCCGTACATATTGTATTCCTTTCCGAAACTGACGTCAAGGGAAAATAATAAAAAAATCAAATTTGGCTAATTTCACGATGGAATGGCATAAACTGGTATAAATGTACTGGGAAGGGGAGACAAAATCCATGAAATGGGAGCGATTTTCGTGTCTGAAGGAGAAAGAAGTCATTAATATTTGCGACGGAAAACGGTTAGGATTTGTTTGTGATTTAGAAATAGATACCCACTCTGGGAAAATTTGCACCTTAATTATTCCGGAAGATGGTGGGAAATGGAACTTTTTTTGTAAAGAGCAGGCCTACTTTGTACCTTGGAGGTGCATCAAGAGAATAGGTGATGACATTATTCTGGTTGAAGTGGATGCCTCGGATGTTTTGGTAACAGATGAATGAGACCTTGACCAAAAAGGTATTCTTACCGTATAATTGTGGGCAAGAGGGTAAGAATATTGATAAAGGGGGAAACATTTTGAAGTGTCCTTTTTGTAATTATGCAGATACAAAAGTAATTGATTCAAGAGCACAGGATGATAATGCAGTCATTCGTCGCCGTCGCCTTTGTGAAAGCTGTGGAAAACGCTTTACAACATATGAAAGAATAGATATGATTCCTATTACTGTAATTAAAAGAGACGGTACAAGGGAAATTTTTGACAAGACAAAGTTAATCGGCGGTATCATGAAGTCCTGTAATAAACGCCCTGTCACAGCAAAACAAATTGAAGAATTGGTTGATGATGTGGAAAATGCAGTGATTGGCAGTGGTGAGAGGGAAGTAGAGAGCAAAGTAATCGGTACGATGGTTATGGATCGCTTAAAAGAATTAGACGAAGTAGCTTATGTGCGTTTTGCTTCCGTATATCGCCAATTTAAAGATATTAATACATTTATCGATGAGCTTGAGAAAATGCTCAGTGAAAAACGAAACAATTTATAATATTGTTGTTAAATCACGTAATTTTTTCCCTTTGGGCTTTTTGCTCAGAGGGAACTTTTTTATACGGATAAATCTAAACTTTATGGAGGTTTATAATGGAACAGAAGGTAAAGGCGATGTTTGCATGGGCTTTAGAGGGAGAAAAAACTGCAAGGCTTTTTGGCGAAAGATATAAAAAAGCAGGAATAGAAGTTACTTTTCACGGAGAAGCTGTACAAGATGAGCTGATTCTGCTGGGGCAAAAAGGGGACATGACCCATGTTTTGTATTTTTTAGACCATGAAAAGCTGCTTTTGGTTAGCCTTGCAGATGAAATGGGGGGCTTTACCGTGGAGGTTTTGGTGGAGGAATTGATACTTCCTTGTTAAAACTTGTACAGAATTTTCCCGACTTTTGTATGAATAAGAAAGAAAAAAAAATAAATATAGACAGGCAATATTTTACAAAATACCTCATAGGATAAAATTGTAAGCAAAACTTATTACTTAAGGAGGTATTTTAGTATGTTTGGTTTTGGTTGTGGAAATGGTTGTGGCAATGAAGGCTCTTCTTGGTTATGGATCATTATTTTATTATGCTGCTGTGGCGGTAACAACTTTATCGGTGGCAACAGTTGTGGAAATGGTTGTGGCAATGATGGTTCTTCTTGGTTGTGGATTTTGATTCTCCTTTGCTGCTGCGGTAATGGCGGTGGATGTGGATGTGGCAACCAGATTGGTAACTGTGGCACTTGCTAATTTGCAGTGCAGTAATGGCTTCATACTAGGAATATTAAGTAGAACAAAGTAATTTCTACAGCGGTTAATGGTGTTAAATAAATTGCATTTCCTTATCCGCTGTAAGCATGAAAAAAGTTTGTAAATTCAAGCTTTTTTCATAGGGTGTAGATGTTCTATACCTTTGGGCTTTCCCGATTTTTGGGGAAGCCTTTCTTTTTTTGCGAACGAAAAAGAAGGCATCTTTGGCATCATTCCTTTACAATAAAAGAAATAGCATTATTGAAAGGGGAATATTTATGATAAAGCTGAATTTTAAAAAAGATGAGCGCTGCAAGGTGCTGATTGAATACTGCAAGTCTTATTTTGTGGAAAGAGCATATAATCTGGAAAATCAATTTTATAGTGCCTTTTATGTGCAGTGCGCAGAAAGTACAGCGGCGGATGTATATGAATCCTTTCTGGAAACACCTATGGAACATAATTATTTCAGGAGTAATTTGGAGCGTATGGATGAAAGAGTAATGATACGATTTTTTAAGCTTGCTGCCATATATCACACCATAAGGGTGGTTAGAAGGCGTAAGAAAGAAATGTCGTGGGAGGATATCAAAGAGGCTTTATTTCATGTCTATGACTTGACGGAAAGTGAAAAAGAAATGGCGGATATTTTGCAGCGATGCGCCTTTATTTATCAGGCAGGCTTCCAAGATTTATTTATAAAAACAACAGCAAGGTATATATTTGGCGATAAAGTGCTTTCTACATTTTCCTTCGCTTTCATCGGTAACTTCTGGTATAATTCATATAGTAGTTTTATGGGTTCGTTTTCCGGATATGTACCTTTTCATGTGCGTATGGAGCGAGCTATGGGACAATGAATTTGGAAGGATGAGGACCCATGGGGGAAAGCAGATGGACAGAAGAACAATTACAGGCGATTGAGGCACGAAACTGTGACCTTTTGGTTTCGGCGGCTGCCGGTAGCGGGAAAACGGCGGTGCTGGTTGAGCGAATCATCAGGCGAATTACAACAGATGACACGCCTACAGATGTTGACCGTCTATTGGTTGTGACCTTTACAAATGCAGCGGCGGCGGAAATGAGCCAAAGAATTGGGGGGGCTATTGCCAAGAAATTGGAGCAGGAACCTCAAAACTTGCATTTACAAAATCAGCTGACACTCCTTGCCCGTGCAGATATAAAAACCATCCACTCTTTCTGTTTGCAAACCATCCGTGAGTACTATCATCTTTTAGATATAGATCCTGCGGTAAGAACAGGTGACCCTGGCGAGGTGAGGCTATTACAAAAAGAGGTTTTAGATGATTATTTTGAGGAGCTTTATCAAAGCCAAGAAAACAAAGGGTTCTTGTTATTGTTAGAAACCTTTGGTGAGGAAACAGGTGACAGTAGACTTAAGGATTTGGTATTACAGCTTTATAACTTTGCCCAAGGATACCCAGACCCTGTGGGTTTATTAGAAGAAATGGCAGAGCAGTTTGCCTTGGGAGAAGGGGAAACGGTGGATTCCTGTGCATGGATAGACTTAATTCGAGAAGGAATTCGAGGGAATGTTTCTTTTGCAAAATATTTATTAGAAAAAGCAATGAAGCTGGCATCCTCCACCTCAGGTTTTGAAGCCTACCTTGAATGTTTGAAAAAAGAAGCCCAAGGGATGGAAGGTTTGGAAGAAGCCTTAGAACAAGGCTATGCCCAGTGGCATATGGCTTTTGTTCAAACAGAGTTTCCTAGGCTGCCTGCTTATCGGGGGGAAGAAAAGGAGCTGGCAGAGGACATTAAATCTTTGCGAAATGAAGCAAAAGATGTTCGAAGTAAATTAGGAGAGACCTATTTCTGTTTTGGTGAAGAAATGCAAAGCCAGCTGATTCGTTCCTTATATCCAGTGGCTAAGGCTTTGGCGGAGATGATTCGAGGTTTTATAAATCGGTTTGGTGAAGCAAAAAAAGTAAAGCTCATGATCGATTTTCATGATTATGAGCATTTTTGCATGGAAATTTTAGTGGAAAAAGGAAGCACCATTGACCATGTTGTACCCACAGCTGCTGCCGAAGAGATACAAAAAAGATACGATGAAATTATGATAGACGAGTATCAGGATAGTAATATGGTTCAAGAAATGATATTGGCGGCGGTTTCAGGCGAGAGTAAGGGCAGAAATAACCGTTTCATGGTTGGGGACGTAAAACAGAGTATTTATCGTTTTCGCTTGGCCATGCCCCAATTATTCAATAAAAAGTATCTAGAGTTTCCCTTGGTAGAAGGGGGCAAGTGCCGTAAAGTGATACTTTCTAAAAACTTTAGGAGTCGTAAAAATGTACTGGATGGAGCCAACTTTTTATTCCGCCAAATGATGTCTTTAGATTTTGGTGATGTGGATTACAACGATGAGACCGCATTATACCCTGGGGCAACTTTCCCAGAAACCCAAGAACATCATCATGGAGGAGAAAATGAGGTTATTTTGGTAGAAAGCAACAGCGCTTTGGAAGAAGATGTGATGGAAGAATTAGAAGACTTAAACCGCCGTCAGCTGGAAGCCATGGCAATTGCCAATAAAATTAAAGAGATGATGGACCAAGGGTATTGCGTGGTGGATAAGGAAAGCGGAAACTACCGCCCCCTGGAATATCGAGATATTTCAATTTTATTGAGGAGTATGAAGAACTGGGGCACAGTGTTAGACGATGTTTTTGGACAAGCAGGGCTGCCTTACTATGCTGAAACGGCAGAAGGCTACTATGATGTTCCTGAGGTTGACACTGTCTTAAATTTATTAAGATTACTGGATAATCCAAGGCAGGATATTCCCCTTCTTTCTGTACTACACTCCCCGTTATATAACCTTTCTGCCGATGATTTGATGCAGATGAGATTGACTGGTGGTAAAGGGCTATTTTTTGACTGTATCCAAGGGTATTTATCCCAAGGGGAAGATATGCAGATAAAAGAAAAGTTGGAGAATTTTATGGAGGATTTAACAACATGGCGCCGACAGGTAAAGGTGTTAACCCTTCATGAGTTGTTACGCTATCTTTATGAGGAAAGTGGGTACTACGATTATGTGGGCATGACTGCTGGTGGCAGTTTAAGGCAAGCGAACTTAAGGCTGCTGATTGAAAAGGCGGAGCAATTTGAAAAAGGTAGCCATAAAGGTTTATTTTTCTTTATTCGATATGTGGAAGATATCAAAACAGCGGAGGCAGAGTCTTCTTCGGCAAAGCTACAAAGCGAGGCAGAAAACTTGGTGCGAGTGATGACCATTCACAAAAGTAAAGGGTTGGAATTCCCCGTTGTTTTTGTGGCGGATACGGGAAAACAGTTCAACGAAATGGACCTTCGTGCCACAGTGCTTACCCATCAGCAGTGGGGATATGGTATGGATTATAAGGATATTGAGCATAGAGCGGTGTATCGTACGTTATCGAAAACAGCGTTGGCGGAAGTGATTCGTTTGGAAAATTTATCTGAGGAGCTTAGGGTGCTTTACGTTGCCCTAACAAGAGCCAAGGAAAAGTTGATTTTGACTGGAACGGTAAAAGACATGGAGAAGGCAATGAAAAAATGGGCAATGGTTGCCGATGGTAATGAACATCGTTTGTCTGTTTTTCGTTTGAGACGAAGCAAAAGTTATTTGGATTGGGTCATGCCAGCATTATTGCGGCACCCCCATGCAAAGTGGATACGAGATGAATTTGAACTCTCTAATGATGTTTCAAAGAAATTGTTTGCCAACGAGGCATCTTCTTGGAAATTTACTTTAAAAAGCAAGGGAGATATTTTGTTGCAAGCAGTGGAAGAAAAGTCCGAGCTAGAGGAACAAGAAAATTATTTTGCCACATGGGATACGGAAAAAGACTTCAGTGGCAGAAGAGAAGAAATTTTTAATCTTTTGAAATGGCAATACCCCCATATGTCTGCAACAAAACTGCCTACAAAGATTTCTATTTCTGAGGTTAAGAGAAAGTATATGGAAGAACTGTTGGGTGAGGGAGATTTACCTACCATAGACCTAAAACTTCCCAAAGAGGTAAAAAAAGACCGTCCATTAACAGCAGCAGAAATAGGGACAGCCATGCATGGGGTTTTGGAGAGTGCAGATTTACGGGTAGAGTATGATGAGGAAAAGCTGAATGCTTTGATTGAAGAAATACTTCAAAAAGGGAAACTAACGGAAAAAGAGGTTATGGCTTTAAGGAAGAAAGAGCTATTGCAATTTTTTGCTTCTCCTTTGGCAAAACGCATGAGAGAAAGTGAAGTCATAGAAAAGGAACGGCCCTTTGCCATGCTTATGGCTGCCAAGGAGCTTTACTTGGGTGAAGAATATGAAAATGTTGAGGATACTGTTTTGATAAACGGTATTATCGACTGTTTCTTTGTGGAAGGCCAAGGGTTAGTTTTGTTGGATTATAAAAGTGATCGCCTTTATCAGGAAGAGGCTTTTCGTGAGAGGTACAAAATTCAACTGCAGTTATATAAGCAAGCATTAGAGCAGGCTTTGGACAAGAAGGTAACAGAGGTTTATATTTATTCTTTCGCCATGGGCAAAGAGATTTTATTATAGGGTTTGTTTTGCACCGATTTTTGGAGGCTTATCGCTCTTTTACCAAAGACTGTTCCAAGTCAATGCAGTGACAGTATGGTTTTATACTTTTTTGAAAAATGTCGAAAGGTTTTGCTTGAACCTAGACTAAGGCTTTGTCTTATTAAAACAGTACAAAGGGATTCGCCTTTAAAAAGGGGGCTACCCCTAGAGATGAAAGAATAGCGGTTAACGAGAATGTTGAGGCGGAAATAAAAAAGGATGGCATAGCCATCCTTTTTTATTGATAATCCATTGGATCTTGATAAACTCCATTTAAACTAACTTCATAGTGGCAATGAATACCCGTTGATTGCCCTGTAGAGCCGGTGGTTCCAATGGTATCCCCTTTTTTTACAACATCTCCCGCAGACACATAGTTTTCCGAGTTATGTGCGTAGCGTGTTGTAAAACCGTTACCGTGGTCAATGACTACATAGTTGCCAAAGTCACTATGAAAGGAGGACTCTACAACGGTTCCCGCTGCAGTTGCAGAAATGGGAAGAATCTGACTACGTGTGGAGATATCGATACCCTTATGCATTCTACCATCACTTATGGAGGAGAGGCCATTGGGGTTAAATCTTGTGGATAAAATTCCATTAACGGGCATACCACTTGGGATATCGCTAAAAGCAGATAAGGTTTCCGTTACGTTTGTTGCTACTTCGCTGAAAGAAGTTCCTGTTTCATTCAAGCGAGAATCAATGCGATCTAGCTGAACAGACAAGGATGTAACCTTATTAAAAGAAGTGGTTACAATAGGTGTAAAGCTAGGAGCTGTTTGCTCTGTTTCAACAAAACAGCTAGCCACTGCATTAACAACTTCCGAAGAAGCACTGTCACTTGTGCTAATGTGATCAAGCTGATCATTCAAGTTGTTTTTCATATTTTCTAACTCGCTGATTTTTTCTTCTAATTCTGCGGCTTTATTTTGCAGGTCCTGAATGTTTTGGGTATAATCACTCTTTTCATTTTCTAAAGCTTTGGAGTTTTGCTCCAGCTTGCGATTTGTGCGTTCCACCTGTTGCAATTCCTGCTTGGAAGCCAATAAGTCGTTTTTCGCACCGAAGTATGAGCCCAAAGAAACAGCGGTACCGCCAAGGAACACACAGGCTGCCACACAAACTGCGAGAGCATGACTTTTTTTCAAATGAATTGCCTTTTGGTTTCCTTTATGGGAAATATGAAGAGATAAAAAGTGTTTTGTAGATTGATGTTCAAAAGATATATTTTCGTTGGGTTCCATGAAATTACCCTTTCTTGTTAATTTTGTATGTTAGTATTATATTCGAAAACCTAGATTTTGTAAACATTTATTTCATTAAATATTCAAATTTGTTAACAATTCGTTAACAAATAGCTGTTTTCTTTATAAATTTATCAAAATATGGTACCATACTTGAGGTAAGATGGACATTTTTTACGATAAAAAACATATTTTTTATCTATTTTGTCTTTGGAGAAAAGTGAAAATATGAAATATTTTTATCATTTGTTAAGATTTGTGTAAACATTTTCATGGTATAATCATTTGGTGTGCTGTAACAAAAACTGGGACTTTGACCTTTTTTGCAGGACTGGAATAGTTCTAGGAGTATGAAAAGAAACTGTAAGGAAGATTGTATTTTAAATTACGGTGGAAGGGGCTGGTTTTGTGAATTTGGAACCAAAAGGAATCATACAATACGCTAAAATGGGATTTATGGCTTTAAAAGCGGGCAAGGGCGCTTTTTCGTTGATTAGGCGGCACCCCCTTCATAAACCTAAGAAAAAGAAACTACAAATGAGAAAAAATAGAAAGCAACAAAGATTTCAGCGAGGACTCAACGCTTTTTTTTCTGCTAGAAAGGGCATTTGTATGCGGATAAAAATAGGGTGCAGAGCATTGTTGATTTTAAAAGAGCGTTACTTATAATATTTTAAGGAGGACATGAGATTGGATGATCAGAGAAAGCACGAGCAGGCGTTGAATGGTAGTCATGTGGACAATGAAATGAAATATGGGGAAAAAACTGTGGAAGAAGAAAAAAAAGGTGTAGAAAGTTTGGGGACAAAACAGGAAGGTAATGGGGACAAACCTGAAAATGTGGATGAAACTGTGGAAATGCAGGGGGTTCATAGGGGAAATTCTGTGGAAACAACTGTGGATACTGTGGATACCTTTGATGATTGTCAAAGTAAAAGTGGAAATTCTGTGGATGAAACTGTGGACAATGTGGACAACCTAGTGAAAGTTGTGGAAACTGAAAATGCATCTACAAAAAAAGACGGCGGTGTTTGGTGGAAGGTATTATTGGGATTGGTAGCTTTTGTGGGCTTTTTGGGCTACTGCTGGTATGCTACCGGAGGCGGCTTAGGAAAATCTACTGATATTGCCATATCCTATGCGAAGGATAACGAATTATATCTTTACGATTTAAAAAATGACCCCTATGTGGTAAACGAAGGCATCAGCAATGGTGGTGCATACAACTACTACTATTCTGCTTGGGGTGCAACTGTTTCGGAGGATAACGAGGACTTATTTTATCTAACGGGGATTAATGCCGATGGTGTTGGCGTTTTATCCTATAAAGATATTAAAAATAAAGATGGGGAGCCTATTGTCCTTGGGGAAAGCGTGGCCCATTATATCAACAGTGCAGATGGCAAGGAGTGTGCCTATTTAGTTAAAAATGGCGATGAAATGGATTTATATGTTTATTATGGTGGCCAAAGCCGACTGGTTGCAGAGGATATTTTGCAGGAAAACGGTGCTTATGACTTAAGTAAAGATGGTTCTTATGTTTTATATAAAAAGAGCAACGGCGACAAGATTTCTTTATATGCTGCTGTTGTGGAAAAAGATGAGGAACCCACTAGATTGTCGGATTCTGTAGCTTTGAACTTGATTACAGAAAAAAGCAACATGGCATACTATTTGGAGCAACAGGGCGATACCTACCAGCTTTATGAATATGCCTTAGGTAAGGAACCCCAGTTGGTGGCAGAGCAAGTTACTTATCTTGAGCCTATGCCCAACGGTCAGGATGTTTTATATTGTGCGATGAGAACGGATGATACCTCCTTAGCCCAGTTGGTTGAGGATGATATTACAGATATTTCTCAATACGACCAGACACGTCAGGAGGCAATTGAAGAAATAAGAAGGAAAATGCAAGAAGAAAGCATGGACCCTATTTTCCAGGACTCTTATGTATTAACTGCCGCTGGGAAGAGAAGGATTCATGATACTGTAATCTCTGCGGCTTCTTTACCTGGAGAAAATGGATTTGTTGTTGGATATTCCATGGAGGCACCTGCCCCAGTAAAATTATCGGAAATTAACTCCTTTGATGAGGCCTTGTATACGTATTATTCCAATTTAATGTATGGACAAAAAGAAGTATTTATTGCAGATAAGGCTGGCAATGTGTATACTTTACAGGAAACCAACGTTATTCCTACTTCTGTTCAGGTTTCCGACGACGGAAAAATGGTCGCCTACTTTGTACCAGATGAGGTAACTGGAGGCAATGTACTCATGGTTGAGTCCCTTTATGGTAAGAAAGAGGCTGTTGAAGTTCAAAAAGGAGTAGAACAAATGGGCTTTATACAGGGGAGCACAGATTTAATATATTTCTATGATTATAATGGCGGTATGGGCAACTTAGGCTTGTACAGAGGAGATGCTATGGAATTAGACCAGAACACAACGGGCATTTACTTCTCTGATGATAAAAAAGAAGTGTACTATTTGGCTGACCCCAACACTACAACAGGCAACGGTACGTTAATGAAGTTTGACGGAAAAAATAAGGAAGAAATTGATCAGGATGTATTTAGTTTCCAGTACAAAGAAAATGGAAAACTTGCCTACTTGAAGAATTATGATTTTGAGAAGGGGCTTGGAGATTTGTATTACTACGATGGAAAAGCAACGCACATGGTTGATTCAGCCGTAACGGCAGTTTATATGTATTGAAAATGAGGTCGAAAGTATGAAAAAAGTTTGGGAAACCTTTTCTCCACAAGAGACAGAAGCCATTGGTGAAAAAATGGGCCAAGAAGCCGTATCCGGACAGGTTTATTCCTTGGACGGTGACCTTGGTGTGGGAAAGACTGTTTTTAGCAAGGGTTTTGCCCGAGGGTTGGGTATTACGGAGCATGTAACCAGCCCCACATTTACCATCATAAATGAATATATGGGGAGAATTCCCCTATATCATTTTGATGTATATCGTATTTCTTGTGAAGAAGAAATGGATGATACGGGTTATGAGGATTATTTTTATGGGGAAGGGATCTCCTTGGTGGAATGGGCAACGTTAATTCCTAATTTAATGCCCAAGGATGCCATTCATATTACCATAGAAAAAGATTTTAAAAAGGGTGATGATTACCGCCGCATCACTGTTTGTCAGGGGGAGAATGCATGAAAATATTAGCCATTGATACAACAGGGCAGACGGCCAGTGCCGCCATTGCAGATGGGGATACCCTAATTGCAGAATTTACCCTTAACTATAAATTAACCCATAGCCAGACAATCATGCCCATGGTAGCAGAAATTTGTGAAAAATCGGAAACAAACCCCAGAGAGGTAGACTATATCGCTTGTGCCAGTGGTCCGGGATCCTTCACAGGTCTGCGTATTGGAGCGGCAACAGCAAAAGGTTTAGCCTTAGCCATGGAAAAGGAGATTGTTCCCGTTCCCACATTAGATGCTTTGGCATATAATGTGTTTGAAACAGATAAAATTATTTGTCCGATTATGGATGCAAGACGCAGTCAGGTGTATACTGCTTTTTACCGTTGGGACAACGGGAGATTAAACCGTTTGACGGAAATGATGGCCATTAGTATTGATGACACCATTCGATTGGCGGAAGGTTATGGACAAAAGGTTATTTTCTTAGGAGACGGCGTGTCGGTTCACCAAGAAAAGCTATCACTTTACCCTAATTTTATGTATGCGCCTGCACACTGTTCTTTGCAAAGGGCAGCATCCGTTGCCGCTCTGGCTATGGTTTTAGCTAGGGACGGCAAGGCTGTTGCCAGCAACGCTTTTGAGCCCATCTACTTGAGAAAATCTCAGGCAGAACGGGAAAGGGAAGAACGCTTGCAGGGAGAGGAGCAACACAATGGTTAAAGTGATACCGATGCAAGAGGAGCATATTGAAGGGGTTCTGGCTGTGGAAGAAGCTACATTTTCAATCCCTTGGACCAGAAAGGATTTTGAACGAGAAGTAAGGGAAAATGCCATGGCAATTTACTTTGTTGCTATTGATGATTCATTGGATGAAGAAAAAGTAGTTGGATACGCAGGAATGTGGCATGTAATAACAGAAGGGCATATTACTAATGTTGCGGTTTTGCATGAATATCGCAGACAGGGCATTGGTGATCTTCTAATGGAGAACTTGGAGAAGGTTGCCCTTGAAAGAGAGATGATTGGAATTACCCTTGAGGTTCGTATCAATAACGAGGCTGCTCAGCGATTGTATCACAAATACGGATTTCGTCCCGAAGGGATTCGGAAAAACTATTATGCCGATACTCGCGAGGATGCCGTAATCATGTGGAAATATTATCCTTTCTATGAGGGTTATGAGGAACATTGCAATAAAGGATAAGAGAATGTCGGCAGAAAGGTGCATCTAAATAAGAACGCCATATGCCGACATTTTTAAAAGGAGGAGAGGAAGATGGCGCAGGAATTAAAATATTCACAGTTGAAAAATGGCTGTTTCCCTGAGGATTTTTCGTTCAACACAACAGGTGAAATTTCGCCCTTGGAAGGAATTATTGGTCAGGAGCGGGCTGTGCGGGCCTTTGACTTTGGCTTGATGGTAAAAATGAAGGGATACAACATTTATGTAGCTGGCCCTTCGGGAACGGGGAAAACAACGTATGCCAGAAGCAGTACTGAAAAACTTGCGGCAAAAGAGCCTATTCCAAGGGATTGGTGTTATGTCTATAACTTCCAAAACCCAAGAAACCCCCTAGCTCTACGTTTTGAAAAGGGCATGGGGCGGCAGTTTAAGGAGGATATGAATGAACTTGTTCAGCTTTTAAAGACGGAGATTCAAAAAGTATTTCGTGCCGAGGATTACGAAAAGCAAAAAAACGAATTGCTACGTTCTTTCGATGAAAAAAGAAGTAGTTTAATGGAAGATATGAGCAAAATGGCGGCAGAGTATGAATTCCAGGTTAAAACCACAAATTCGGGAATTTATTTTATGCCAATTGTGAATGGTAGTGCCATTGGCGAAGAGGAATATGACAATTTGCCTGAGGATGTAAAAAATGTAATTGAGAAAAATTCACAGGTGGTGCAGGAAAAAGCGGGCGCAATTATGCGGGATATCCGTGAGCTTGATAAGGCGTCGAAGAAACAGTTGGAACAGCTTGACTATAAAGTAGGTATGTTTGCCATTGGACATCATATCATCCAAATACAGGAAAAATATCAGGATTATAAACGGGTAATTGATTATATGAACGATTTAAAGGAAGATGTTTTGGAGAACCTTAGCCAGTTTTATGAGGATGATGAAGAAGGCGAGGAAGGACTATCTTCCCTATTGCCAATGTTAGGAAAGAAACCTGCAGAGGATGTTACGCTGAAATATAAAGTTAATTTAATTGTGGATCATTCCAAAAGTGAAGGGGCACCTGTAGTTGTATCCTTTAATCCTACCTATTCCAACTTAATTGGAGAGGTGGAGTATGACAGTGAGTTTGGTAACCTAACCACAGACTTTATGAAAATCAAAGGTGGTTTGTTGCACAAAGCCAATGGTGGATACTTGATTGTGCAGGCACAGGATGTGTTATCTTTGCCTCAAGCATGGGAAGCGTTACGCCGAGTGATTAAAACCAAGGAAATCAACATGGACAGCAGTAGGGATCAGCTTGGAGCAACGGTGGCACCTACGTTAAAGCCTGAACCCATTCCAGCGGATATAAAGGTGATTATGATTGGTAGCAACTACTACTATGAATTGTTGAGCGAATATGATGAAGAATTCGATAAATTCTTTAAAATAAAAGCGGATTTCGATTATGAAATGCCCCGAAGCAATGAAAATATGTGGAAGTTAGCTAGTTTCATAAAGCGTTTTGTGGAACAGGAAGAAACCATTGATTTTGATGTCAGTGCAGTTTGTGCAATTGTGGAACAGTCTTCAAGAATGGTGGAGCGGCAAAACAAGTTGTCGACACGGTTTAACCAGCTGGCGGAAATTCTTAGTGAGGCTGTAACTTGGGCAAAAATGGAAGAGGCTAAGATTGTTACTTCTGCCCATATTTCTAAAACCATTTATGAAAAGGAACAAAGATTGAAACTTTATGAAGAGAAACTTGGGGAAATGTTAGACGAAAACGTAATCATGATTGCAACCCAAGGCAGTGTAGTTGGGCAAATAAACGGTTTGGCAGTTTTGGATATGGGAAGCTATGCCTTTGGTAATCCTAGCCGTATTACCGCTACCACCTATGTAGGGAAGTCAGGGATTATAAATATTGAAAAAGAAGCACGTATGAGCGGCCACACCCACGACAAGGGGGTTCAGATTATAAGCGGGTTCTTGGGGCAAACCTATGCCCAGGAATTTCCTTTATCCCTTTCTTGCCGTATTTGTTTTGAACAAAATTATAATGGTATTGATGGAGATAGTGCTTCCAGTACAGAGCTTTACTGTATTCTTTCCTCCCTTTCTGAAGTACCCATCAGACAAGATTTAGCTGTTACGGGTTCTGTAAACCAAAAGGGTGAAATACAAGCCATTGGCGGTGTTACCCATAAAATAGAAGGTTATTACGACCTTTGCAAAAAACGTGGATTAACAGGAACCCAAGGGGTTCTCATTCCTGTTTCAAATATAAATGATTTGGTGTTAAAGGATGAAGTGGTGGAATCTGTAAAAAATGGTGAGTTCCATATTTATCCCATCAGTCATATTGAAGAAGGAATTGAACTTTTGATGGGTATACCTGCTGGTGAAAAAGATAGTAATGGTAAGTATCCTGAAGAAAGTATCCATGGATATGTCATGAGAAAACTTAGAAAGTTCCATGGTTTCTCTCAAGGCAAAGACGAAGATTAATTTAAAAACTCAGACTCCTTTACCTCTTCTTTGGGGTGAAGGAGTTTTCATTTATTAAAATTATATTTCAATTGGAACTTTTCTCTTTAAATTACGACAAAATTTGATATACTGAATAGGACTTAATAAAAGATAAGGCTTTTGCCTTTTATAGAATATTTTTTGGAGGTTACAATGAAATTTAGGGGGAAGCGACTACTACTAACCACGTTAGCCATAGGAATGATGATGACCAGCGTTGCTTATGCAAAAACCATTAAAATGAATTTATTTTACAATGGTAAAAATCATGCATACAGTGCGTCAGAGGTGAAAATTAAAATAGACGGAAAAGATTTGGAGCCCAAGGACATGCCACCAGTCATCATTGACGGCAGGACTATGCTTCCTATGCGACTGATTGCTCAGGAATTAGGTTGTGACGTTCTTTGGAGCGAGGAAACAAAGCAAGCATTTGTAATTAATGATGAATATACGGTGGCGTTTACATTGGGAAGTAAGAAGGCCCTTAAGAATGGGCAGGAATTTACTCTGGATGTGCCGGCCATGGTAGTCAATGATAGAACCATGCTACCGGTGCGAGCCTTAGCAAAAGCTTTGGATTTAAATATTACATGGGATGACCCCAACAGAACAGTGTACATCGGTGAGGGTGGCAGCACAACAGCACCACCTACGGAACCTTCTAAGCCCACTACCCAGGCTGTAAAAGTTTCTAAGGTTTCTGTTCCTGCTAGAACCACAGACCCGCAGGTATTTACCATAGAGTCAAATTCTGCAATCTATAGCTATGATGAAATTTATGTGGATGATTCCAAGGTTGTAATCGATATTCAAAATGCAACTTCTGCTCTAGGGGATAAGATTACGGCTACCAATAGTAGCGTTGTAACGGCAATTCGCTCTGCCCAGCATGATAATAAGGGGATCCCCGTAACCCGTGTTGTTTTGGATTTAAGCGGGAAAAAGGGATACACAGTAACCCAAAGTTCCGATAAGAAAAAAATTATGGTTACTTTTGAGCAAGTTGTTGTAGATGAAATCTCCCTTACAGGCCGTAGCGATTCTGACAGGCTGGTAGTGGGGGCGGACGGGGCTCTGGGGGCGAAGGTTTCCACTTTGTCAAATCCCCAGAGGATTGTTGTGGATATTCCTAACGTGGAATCAAAGGTACAGAACGAACTAAGCACAAAGGATTTATCTTATGTTACATCCGCCAGAACGGGTATGTATGATACCAACACATTCCGTATTGTATTGGAGGTTGGGCAGTTAACTGACTTTAGCTGGGAAGAAAAAAACAACGAATTAACCCTTGAAGTGAAAAAGTCCACCCTTGAGAATCTTTCTTATGATACAAGCTCCAATATCTTAACCTTGGATGATGTGGAGTCTTTGGACATTGATGATATTGAAAAAAGAGATCGTCATACAGAGGGCTATTATGAGATTCTTTTACCTGGTAATTATGAAAATGCCTATGGATACGGCACATTGAAGATTGGAAATGATGTGATGAATAACATTTCCCTTTCAACGAAGAATAATCAAACGGTAATTCGCTTTACACAAAATCGCTTTAGCGAGTATGTAGTAAAGGAAGGGAAGAGTGGCTATGAAATTCAGGTAAAAAATCCAAAAGATGTTTACGATAAAGTTTTACTTTTGGATGCAGGTCATGGTGGAAATGACCCTGGTACCAGCGGGAATGGTTTGACAGAAAAATCCCTTAACTTAGCATTGGCATTAAAAATTGAAGAGTATTTAAAAGACTCTGGTGTAAAGGTGTATCTGACAAGGGATAGCGATACTAGACCTGATAATAATTCCAGAGCAAAAAATGCAAATCAGATTTCAGACTTGATGGTTTCAATCCATTTTAATGCAGCCACAAACAACACCACTGCCAATGGTACAGAAACCCTATTCCAGGTACATAAAAATGACAACAACAGCATGTTGACTAGCCGTAAGGCGGCAGAGGTTATGCAAAGTCATTTGATTCAGGCATTAGGAACAACCAACCGTGGTGTGAAACAAAGAACTGACTTGTTGATTCTTAACGCAACAAAGGTGCCTACCATATTAGTGGAGGTATGTTTTCTCTCCAACCCTGGGGATGCTTTGAAAATTTCTTCAAAAGCAAATCAGGATATTGTGGCGAAAGCCATGGCGGATGCCATTGTAGAGATGATGGAAGATTACCGAATAAGATAAAGCACATGGTATCCTTTGGCTATCAGACAACGGTTTTACAATTAAATGGAGTAAATTAAAGGTACTGCAAAGATGGGATTTCTTTGCAGTACCTTTTTAAAATTTAAAAAGAATTATTTGTTCATAAACATGTAGGAATAGAGAAAAGGACCCGGCTTAAGCATCTATGGAAAAACCTTTTTCTTTAAAAAGAAATAAAACACAACTTTATTTTTTTTAAGAAACTAGTATTACCTTAAGTTGTGGTAATCCGTTTTAGAACCTTTTGGTTTAACAGTCGAGAGAAAAAACCTATGGGAATGCACAGAATGAGCCAAATGACGCTATAAGCTAAACATATTTGACCGAATAGATTATAGGGGAGACTGGAATAGTCCCAAACTTGCCAATCGAGCCATTTATTTACGATGATTCCTACAACAAACTCTATGGTAGTAACAATGGATGCCCCAGCAATGCAACGAGCCCAAAAAGGAAAAGGCGCGGTTGATGTAAACAAAGAAAATAAGCATAAAAATACAATCCCGCCAGTTAAAAACATGGTCCAGTGGGAGTAGCCACGATAAATGATTTCAAGGCTAAAATAGCCTAAGCTACCAATCAAAAAAATCATAGTTCTACGTATAAAAGTATCCATGTAAATCCTCCTTTCAGTAATAAAATTAGTATTATATTTTTTGCATGATTTATTAGGATTTCCTTTCTTTTCTTCTTGGTAATTTCTGATTAATTAAAAATTCTAAAATTCAGTGAAAGAAAAGCTGGAAAATATTCTGTTCAAATAGTGCCAGAGGGGATATAATGAGCAATAGATTCAAAAGAGGAGGTCAAAAGAAATGATGAGATTTGACAACAGGGGAAAAGATGAGTTAAGACCCATTAAACTAACGAAAGATTTTACCCGTTACGCTGAGGGGTCTGTTTTAATAGAGTGGGGAAATACAAAGGTTCTTTGTAATGCCACCGTAGAAGAAAGTGTTCCCGGGTTTAAAAAGGGCAGCGGCGAAGGTTGGGTTACAGCGGAATACTCCATGTTGCCCCGTGCTACCCAGACAAGAAACAAGCGGGATATAAATAAATTAAAGCTTAACCCCAGAGCAACAGAAATTCAAAGGTTGATTGGTAGAGCGTTACGTGGTGCTGTTAACATGAAGGAGCTGGGGGAGAGAAGTATCACGGTGGATTGTGACGTGATTCAGGCAGATGGTGGGACTAGAACGGCATCCATTACAGGAGGATTTATAGCATTGGCGTTGGCGTGTCAAAGGCTTTTGGAACACGGTCTTATTACAAAATTGCCCCTTCACCACTATATCACGGCGGTAAGCGTTGGTATTGTGGAGGGACAAGGTCTTTTGGATCTTTGCTACGAAGAGGATTCTACGGCAGAGGTTGATATGAATATTATTATGAGCGATGCAAAGGGATTCATCGAACTGCAAGGAACGGGAGAAAATGGTACTTTTTCTCAGGAACAGCTGGAAGAAATGCTTCGCCTTGGCAAGAAGGGCATCGTTGATTTAATTGAAATACAAAAAGCAGCTTTAGATGGGTTGGAACTGAACTAAGATTGGGGAGAAGTAAAATGGAAACAATTATTTTTGCAACAAAAAACAAAGGGAAAATCAAAGAAATCAACGCAATTTTAGAGGATATGAACGTAAAGGTTGTATCAATGGAAGATGCGGGAATTACCTTTGATGTCGTAGAAGATGGAACTACATTTGAAGAAAATGCCATGAAGAAAGCAGTTCAGATTATGGAAATTAGCCAAAAGATAACCTTATCTGACGATTCTGGCTTGGAAATTGATTATATGGATAAGGCTCCAGGTGTATATTCTGCTAGATTTCTGGGGGAAGACACACCTTATTCCCAAAGATTTGATGCGATTTTTGAAAAGCTGGCGGGTGTTGAAGCAGAAAAAAGAACTGCTCGGTTTGTAAGCTGCATTGCTGCGGCTTTTCCCGATGGAAGAAAGCTGATGAGTTATGATACAGTAGAAGGTATCATTGGTTGGGAAGTAAAAGGGGAAAATGGTTTCGGTTACGACCCTATTTTTTATGTTCCTGAAATAGAGAAATATATGGCTGAACTTTCCCCAGAGGAGAAGAATGCGATTAGCCATAGAGGAAAGGCTCTTCGCAAAATGAAGGTGTTGCTAAAAAAGGAATTGGATAAATGAAAATTTTAGTATTTAGCGATAGCCATGGACGAATTGACAATCCAAAAGCCATTTTGCAAAAGTTAGAGCAACAGGTGGATATGGTATTTCATTTAGGGGATTATGACGAAGATGCCATAGCCTTGCAGTCAATGTTTCCAAACCTACCCTTTCACTATGTAAAAGGAAATAACGATTTTAGTATGAATACAGTTTCCCATAAGTTGGTCATTGCCCAAGGGAAACGCTTTCTCTTGACCCATGGGCATAAACAGCGGGTTCACTACGACTTGAACACCATAGCTTACTGGGGAGAAGAACAAGGTGCGGATGCCGTTGTTTTTGGTCATACTCATGTAGCTTTGAATGATGACACTGGGAGGATTTTTTTATTTAACCCAGGGAGTATCACCCTACCCCGGGAGGGGCTTACACCTACCTTTGGAATAATAACCGTTGAAAAGAGAAAAATTGAAGGAACAATTATGGAATTTTCTCATAACGGTGAAATAAAAAGGCGACTGAGACAATGGTAGTTCAAATTATTTAAATTTCAGTTGTATAAAAGTAGTTTTGGCCACATTTTTTTGTACCAAAATACCCAGAAATGTGGCCTTAATACCCTTTTTATTGTTTTTGTTGAATTGGGTGAAATATTAAAAAAGGGTAAGTTTTTAAAAAAAGTGTTGACTTAACACGAAAGTTGTGGCATAATAATTTTTGCGTAATCGCTTTGAATCAGTAGCTCAGTTGGATAGAGCAACGGCCTTCTAAGCCGTGGGTCGGGGGTTCGAATCCCTCCTGGTTCAGATTTTGCGGGTGTAGTTCAATGGTAGAACGTCAGCCTTCCAAGCTGAACACGTGAGTTCGATTCTCATCACCCGCTTTTTTTTATGCGAATCAGTAGCTCAGTTGGATAGAGCAACGGCCTTCTAAGCCGTGGGTCGGGGGTTCGAATCCCTCCTGGTTCAGATTTTTTGCGGGTGTAGTTCAATGGTAGAACGTCAGCCTTCCAAGCTGAACACGTGAGTTCGATTCTCATCACCCGCTTTTTTGTGAGAATCAGTAGCTCAGTTGGATAGAGCAACGGCCTTCTAAGCCGTGGGTCGGGGGTTCGAATCCCTCCTGGTTCAGTGTGCTCGTTCCTGCGAGCTTTTTCATATTTACGACAATTTATCCCTTGACAATATTTTTTCTACAGGTTAAAATAAGTTTTGTAATTTTATATGCGGATGTGGCGAAATTGGCAGACGCGCTGGATTTAGGTTCCAGTGGGGTACCCCGTGCAGGTTCAAGTCCTGTCATCCGCAGCAAAAAAGGTCATGTATGAGGATTTGAACTCAAACATGACCTTTTTATTTTTACAATTATATATTAAAGAAAAGAATATTTATATAACAGGAGGTTATGCGTATATGTTTAAGAAGTCAATTTGATATGGTAGAAAATTGCGATATTAAAGTTGAGAATGGTGGATACGGTCTTACTGCTGCGAATAACACAAATAGAGTTTTTGCAGGAAGAATAGGAAAACCCAAAGTGGCAACTTGTCCTAATTGTGGTGAAATTTCTATTTATATTGAGAATACCGAAGATATAAAGAAAGCATAACCTTCCGTAATCGTTCAAATACACTGCAGGAAATCAGACGATAACATGTATAATCCTTATTACAGAAACAAAAATTGCAACCAGTTCTGGTTACTGTTTTTTTGTTCTGTAGTTATATTCTATAAACATACAAGAAAATAAACCCTTTATTTGCTTTAACTTTTTGTTTGTGCTATACTCGCTTTATACAATTAAAACAAGTTTTTAGGTATTTGGTTAAAAAAATCTGTAGAAAATGGAGGGATTATTATTTATAACATAAAAGGTGAACCCAGAGACAGAACTTTTAAAGCAAAACAATTGAGACGTATTGGCATTATTCCAGCATCGATTTATGGACGAAATTTAAAAGAGCCTATTTTGATTCAGATTCCTCTGACCGATGTCAATTGCCTTCTTAGCAAGGTATCAAAGGGAAATAGGATGACGATTGAAGTCGAAGATGAAAAATATAATGTCATATTTAAAAACATTACGCATGAACCCGTTAGACAACAAGTTGAGCACATAGAATTTCAGCATATTGTTGCCGATGAAGCGGTCAATAGCGTGGTAAAGGTAGTCTTAACAAATAAGGAAAAGAGTCAAAGCATAATCCAACAACATATTGACGAAATTCCCTATAAGGCACTACCAAGGAATTTTGTTCAAGAAATAGTTATAGACGTGGATGGAATGAAAGCCGGAACTATTGTTAAAATAGAAGATTTAGATATTGCTAAAAATGAGGATATTAAGCTTGCAATTCCAGAAGATACTATTATTGTAACTGTTGCTGAGAAAAAAAGAATGGTAATGGAGGAGACGGATGAGGAGCAAGGCTCTTCAATACTTTAGACTCTTGTATTTCATTTATCATTCACAACTACAATACACACAACATTAATTTTGACCTAATAACACAAATTAAAGTCATGTTTGAGGATTTGAACTCATACATGACTTTATTGTTTTCTTGTGATATTGTTGTAAAGGATTTATATTTAGGGGAGGAGGACATATACGATGAAAAGATTGCGGGGCATGCTTCTGTTCATTTTACTGTTGATGTTGACTGCTTGTTCAAGCAAGGCTGATTTACCTAAAGTTTTAAGCAAAGAGGGTATTTCTCCTTATGAATTATCAGAAAGTGAGAAATATATATTGCAGTCATTCAATATGGACGGCACTTCACAAATCATTTCTTTCAATGCACCGAAAGAGGCAATTGCCTTGAATGTAAATGTTTATCGTCTTGAAGACGGTGGTAAATGGAGCAGTACTGGTGGCGGTGGCATTTCTATCGGCACAGATAGAAAGCCAATTGACCAATTAACCGGAATATTTACAATGCAGCTAAAAGAAAATTATACAATTGATTTTGTTATTAATGCCGGTGGAAAGGCTTCCTACAAAACGGATGAAATTTTACTCGATAGTGAAGCAATGGTATCTATGAAAGGATTCTTGCAGGAATTTCAAGACATTACGATAAACTCGGAAATACCTGTTGCCCTTATGGTGTATGATAGCGATCAGCGATTATTCACTCTCAAAATACGAAAAAGGAAAGGGTATATTACCGATTCGAGATAATAGAGTCAATTAAGCCATATTTTAACGCATCTTCTGGACTCATAAAATAATCTCGGTCTGTATCTCTTTCAATTTCCTCAATGGTACGCCTAGTATTTTCTGCTAAGATTCGATTAAGTCTTTGTTTACTTCTTTGCATATAGTCGGACATGATTTTTATATCGCTGGCAGGTCCTTGAATACCATTACCATGCATAGCTGGTTGATGTATCATAATCTCGGCGTTTGGTAAAGCCATACGTTTCCCCTGTTTACCACCTGCTAACAAAAATGCACCGAAACTTGCAGCAAGCCCGATACATATCGTTGAAACATCGCATTTGATATACTGCATCGTATCATAAATTGCAAAACCTGCGGTTACAGAACCACCAGGACTATTGATATACAGTTGAATATCTTTACTAGGGTCTTGTGCCTCTAGAAAAAGCAGTTGGGCTACTATCAAACTTGCTGATGTATTACTGACTTCCTCTCCTAAAAAAATATTCCTATCAGATAACAACCTGGAGAAAATATCATAGCTTCTTTCTCCACGGCCGGTTTGCTCAATCACATATGGAATGGTACTCATGCGGCAATTCCTCCAATTTTTCTAGCATAATTTTGATTCACATTAGAATAGAGATGTAAACACATTGAAAGTTTCGTTTGCCTTGGTATAAAGACACCCATATCTCTATATATCTTTGGGGGATATACATAGACCTGCTTAAATGCCAATGAGAATGCCTGCTGTGAATTATAACCAGCTTCATAGGCAATCTGTGTAATTGGTCTATCAGTATTTGTAAGTTTCTCGGCAGCAATGGTAAGCCTGCGCACTTGCAAGTATTTATAAATAGTACAGCCAGTTTCCTCTGCAAATATTCGGTTAAGGTGAAATTTAGAATAGCCAATATTTTCAGCAATCTTTGCTAAGTCAATTTCTTTGTCTAAATTATTTTCTATATAATTAATAACTCCTTTTACAATGTGCTTATACGTATTCATGGTATCGCCTCCTGTTTATTCATTTTAACAAGATTTAAGGGATTTGTCTTAATAAAAAGTGCTATTTTCCAGATAATTAGATTGCTCCATTTGACAATATTTTCTCTGGATTTATGGATTTTTTGACCTCCCACGTCTTTTTTGTGAATCGGCAATTTAATGAAGTTTTCTTTATCTTATGTGGCTTGGGTTCAAAGTCATGTGTTAGGACATCTATCAAAAATGCAAGCAGAGATTATTTATATATCATTAAATAGGTATAAATAATTAATATTTTCATGGAAAGCTAGCTTGACATTTATCTTGCACTTATGATACTGTTCAAATAAGGAAAGCAAACTTTCCGTGAAGGGGAGGTTAAAAGTGAAAAATCGTTTGGAAGAGATTAGAAAGAAAAGAGGAATAAAGCAAGAAGATTTAGCTGCAGTTCTTGAGGTTTCGAGGCAGACAATTGGCTCCTTGGAAAACGGGCGATATAATCCGTCGATTATATTAGCATTTAAAATTGCTCGTTACTTTGAGATGCAAATTGAAGACATATTTATTTATGAGGAGGAAAAGTAATGAAGAAATCACTTAATATAATTTTGTTGATTGTAAGTGCTACTTTAATTGGAATTTGTTTCGTTTATTTGGAGGGAGATGGGTTAAAGCCTTGGTGTTTTGGCATAGGTGCAGGATTTTTAGGTTTTTCCGTTTCTAACTTAGTCATGTTGTATTGGTCTAAAAAATATCCAAAAGAAATGAAACAAGCTGAAATTGACTACAAAGACGAAAGAAGTGAAATAATCCGCAATAAAGCCAAGGCTAGAAGTTCTGATATTATCCAGTGGACGATTATGGCAGTTGCTTGGATCACTATTTTAGCAGACTTTGCCCTTTGGATAACAGTTCTTCTTGTGGGTGTGTTTTTGTTGAAAACCATTTTAGAATTGATTTTGATGAATAAATATAATAACGAGATGTAATCCAAGCTGGAGTTGATGATAAAACGCAAGAGTATAAATATGTGTAGGTGAATGAGTTCCTTCGTAAGTGTTCCTTGGAATACTCTTTTTAAAATGAATCCATGTGTGAGGTTTTTTCTCATACGTGGTTTTTTTAATTTAGGTATAGATAGTTCTGGTTAAAAAAGGGTTAGCCAACTGTTTGAATGGTGATTTTTGTGCTAAGATAGACTAAGTCAATTTATTTCTACTACCCTAGGGGGTGAAAATTCATGATTAGACCGATAAAAAACGAAGAAGTTATGCTATTGACTGAGTTTATTTATGAAGCGATTTTTCAAAAAGAAGGAGACAAACCCATTCCAAGGACTATTATTCAAGAACCGTGTATATGGATATATATTGATGGCTTTGGATCAAAAAAGGACGATCATTGTCTTGTGGCGGAGGTTGATGGATACACAGTAGGTGCTGTTTGGGTTCGGTGCATTAAGGCATTTGGGCACATTGATGATTCTGTCCCTGAATTAGCAATTTCCTTATATCCACAATATAGGGGGAAAGGTATCGGAAGTGAATTGATGAAAGAGATGTTGAAAATATTAAGGGAAAAGGGGTATCCAAGGACTTCTCTTGCAGTTCAAAAAGATAATTACGCCGTCAAAATGTATCAAAAAGTTGGATTTGAGATAGAGAGTGAAAATGACCAGGAGTTCATGATGGTTTGTAACCTCAAATAAGCAAAAAAGAATCAGCAAGGAAATTTCCAATTAATGTTATATATTTTTTGCCTTGTGGCATACTAACCTTATAGCTTCATCAAAACGAGACTTTAAGGAGAAAAAGTATGAGGATACCAAAACATATTGGCGTAATACCTGATGGGAACCGTCGCTGGGCGGTGGAAAATGGATTGGAAAAAAAGGATGGGTACCAGAAAGGTTTAAACCCTGGTTTGGAGTTATACAAAGTTTGCAAAAGAATGGGTGTAGAGGAGATTACTTATTACGGATTTACTGTGGATAATACAAAACGGCCCACGGAACAACGGCTTTCCTTTACCAATGCTTGCGTTGAAGCAGTGAAACTCCTTTCAAAGGAAGATGCAGAATTACTTGTTTTGGGTAACATCGGCTCCAAAATGTTTCCGGAGGAGCTTTTGCCCTATACAACAAGACAAACCTTTGGAAAGGGTGGTATTAGAATTAATTTTTTAGTCAATTACAGCTGGGAATGGGATACAGGCTTTGAGAAAAATGAAATAATGGGGCCTTTAAAATCCAAAGATGTTTCCCGTGTGGATCTTGTGATACGCTGGGGCGGAAGAAAACGTTTATCGGGATTTTTACCTTTGCAATCGGTTTATGCTGATTTTTACTTTCTTGATGAGTTCTGGCCCAACTTCGAAGAGAGCCATTTAGAAGAGGCCATTCAGTGGTATAACAAACAAGAAATCTCGTTAGGTGGCTAAAAAGTGTCATCCCTCAGGTGGGGGATGACATATTATATTTGTAATCATTGAAAAGTTATTATGGGAATAAAAAGGCAGGTACCCTTCTAGTGGATACCTGCCTTTCATTTATTTTAAGGTTTACAATGTTTCAAACTCATCTAACAATTCTTTAAATAAAGCAAGGGCCTTTTCAATGGGTTCCCCTGTGGAGAGGTCAACGCCGGCACCCTTTAATAAGTCGATGGAATACTCGCTGTCGCCTTTACAAAGGAATTCCATGTAGTCGTCGATAGCTGGTTTTCCTTTGTCAAGAATTCTTCTGGAAAGAGCAATGGCAGCACTATATCCTGTTGCGTACTGGTATACATAAAAGGCATTATAGAAATGGGGAATTCTTGCCCACTCTATATCGATTTCATCGTCTATGACGATATTTTCGCCAAAGTATTTCTTATTCAAATCACGATAGATGCTGTTCATGCATTCCCATGTTAAAGGCTCACCACCCTCAACCATTTCATGGGTGATTTTTTCAAATTCAGCAAACATTGTTTGGCGGAATAAGGTGCCACGGAACTGCTCTAAGAAGTAATTGATAAGGTACTTACGCATCATTTTATCATCCGTTGCATTTAAAAGGTGTTCCATTAACAATGCCTCGTTACAGGTGGAGGCCACTTCGGCAACGAAAATTTTGTGACCACTATACAGGTAGGGCTGTTTTTCCCAAGTAAAGTGACTATGCAGGGCATGACCCATTTCGTGAGCCAGGGTGAACATACTATTGATGGTGTCGTTATGATTTAACAAAACATAGGGATGCACGCCATAGCTGCCCCAAGAATAAGCACCGCCACGCTTGCCCTTGTTTTCATAAACGTCAATCCAGCCGTTATTCAGCCCTACTTGCAAAGCCTTCATGTAATCATCCCCTAAAACTTGAAGGGCTTTTGTTACGGTTTCTTTTGCCTCTTCATAAGGGATTTTTACGTCTGCTTCAGATACCAAGGGAACATAAAGGTCATACATATGAAGTTCCTCAACGCCAAGCTCTTTTTTTCGAATATCGATATAGCGATGGAGCAGAGGAAGGTTTTCATGAACCGTCTGAATGAGGGTATCATATACTGATAAAGGGATATTGTCATCGGAAAGAGCCATTTCCATTGCGGAGCCATATTTTCTTGTTTTTGCAAAGAACACATCGCTTTTTACAGAGGCACTGTATGTTGCGGCAAGGGTGTTTTTCTTGCTTAAATACACGCTGTATAAGGCTTTGAAGGCTTCTTCACGCACACGACGGTTTTGGCTTTCCAAGAATGTTATATAACGCCCTTTTGTTAACTCCCTTTGGTTTCCTTCTTCATCGGTAATCATAGGGAAATGGATATCAGCGTCATTCATCATTGTAAAAATATTTTGGGGTGCACCACCCAACTCCGAAGTTTTTGCCAAAAGCTGTTCTTCTGCTGGGGTAAGGGTGTGTTCCTTTTGTCTGAGCAAAGAGTGGAAATAATGGTCGTATATTTTAAATTCGTCTGCTAGCTCTTTACGAAAGCCTGCCAGTTTTTCTTCGGGAATACTGATAATCTCGGGGGAGATAAAGGAAACCGTCGCAGAATACTGAATCAAAAGGGTTTCTGCACGGGACGCCATACCTTGATAGAATGCGTTGGCACTATCTTCATGCAGACGCATATTTGCATAGGTATAAAGGTGCTCCAAAGTAAGGGAAAGTTCACTGTTTTTTGTTAAGCAATCTAAAAGGGTGCGGGCAGAGTCTGCCAAGTGGCCAGAAAAATCCCCCATTTCAGGGAGTCGTTTTTGCAAAGCGCCAAAGGTTTTTTCCCACTGTGCATCCTCAGCATAATAATCCTCAATACGCCACTTATAATCGGGGTTTGCTTCTTTTCTTTCGGGTAAAACGTGGTTCATAGGTATCATCCTTTCTAAAAGGGAAAATTAAATTTAATTTACAAAATTAAATGTATTTCTTTAAATGGTCATTTCTGAAATAGTATACCACTTTTTAGTAGGTATATGAAGGAAAAGCGAAGATTTTCTTGCCCATGATAAAAAATCATAGTATGATAGCAAAAGAGGTGAGATAGATGAAAAAAGGTTTAAAGGTACTGATTGTTGCCTCTGAGGCGGCACCCTTTATTAAAAGCGGCGGCTTGGGTGATGTAGTGGGGTCGTTGCCAATGGCACTGCGTGAGCAGGGAGTTGATGTTCGTGTAGTGATTCCTCGTCATATGGCTGTAAAAAACAGCGAAATGTATGGGGTGGAGTATGTTGGTGAATTTGATGTGCATTTATTTTGGCGTACGCAACGGGCGAAAGTGTTGGTAAAGCCCCAAGAAGTACCCATTTATTTTATAGAGAATGATTTTTACTTTGGTCGTGGAAACCTATACGGTTATGGGGATGACAACGAGAGGTTTTCATTTTTTGGCAAAGCTGTGTTGGACATGATGGCAATGTTGGATTTTTATCCTGATGTGCTACACTGTAACGATTGGCAGACAGGACCTGTTTGTATGTATTTAAAAGAAATTTACAGCAAAATGATTTATTATTCAAGAATCAAAACCCTCTTTACCATTCATAATTTGCAATACCAAGGGAATTTTGATAAGAACACCATGGAGATTTTGGGGGTGCCCTATTATTGCTATGAAAAAGGTACAGTAGAATTTTATAATAATGTTAGCTTCATGAAAATGGGGTTGGTTTATGCAGATCGGATTTCTACGGTAAGCCAAACTTATGCCAAAGAAATTCAAACATGGGAGTACGGCTATGGCATGGACGGCCTTTTACGCAGCCGTAAAGATGTATTAAGTGGAATCATCAATGGCATTGACTATTTAGCCAACGACCCTGAAAGGGACAATCGTATTATATGTAATTATAGTGCCGAAGATATTGAAGGAAAAGGGGAAAATAAGCGAGGGCTGCAAGAACGTCTGGGGCTTGAGAGGCGGGATGTGCCCGTGGTTTCCATGATAACCCGTCTAGCTGACCAAAAGGGCCTTGATATTTTATCCCACGTTTTCCACGATATGATGCAAAGAGATATTCAATTTGTTTTATTGGGTACAGGTGAAACAAGGTTTGAATACTTCTTTAGAGAAATGGCCAATCGCTACCCTGGTAGGATTAGCATTAATATTTTTTTCGACGAGACCTTAGCACAACAAATCTATGCCGGTTCCGATTTATTTTTAATGCCTTCTAAGTTTGAGCCTTGTGGGCTAGGGCAAATGTTTAGCCTACGTTACGGTACCATACCCATTGTGCGAAAAACAGGGGGCCTTGCGGATACAATACTACCTTATAATACGGAAAGTAAAAAGGGTAATGGCTTTTTATTTGAAAATTACGATGGAGGCAGTATTCTTTGGGCATTGGATCAGGCCCTTGGGGTTTACAATATGGGTAAGGATGAGTGGAGCCATGTTGTAAAAAATGCCATGAACAGTAATTATTCTTGGGCCAACTCTGCGTCAGAATATATTAAGCTTTATGAATCGCTGAAAAAAGAAGCAACACCAGCAGAATAATGGAAAAGCCTTTTATTTAAGAGATATGTTTTTACCTTGAAATATGTTTCTGAGTAGTAGGCTTTTTTTCTTTAGAAAAGTAGCAAATATTTTGACTAGAAAAGACGAAAAAAAGTCAATGTTTTTGCTGGGGGAAATTGCAAATAATGTTGAAATAGAGTATGATGAAATTTATGAGAAAAGGACATTGCATAAGGAAGGAGCAGTCTATGCAAAAGGAAGGAAAAGGGAGAAAACCAAACAAAGGGCTTATTTCACTGCTGTTTTTACTGACTGTGGTTGGTGCAGCAGCAGGATTTATTTATATGGATACATTTTACGGTGGAGGGAAACTTCAAGGCTATTTTTCTACGGTATTGCAAAAAGACGGCCCAAGGGAAGGAGAAGAGAGTCCCGTTTCAAGCCAAGAAAAAATGGTAATTGACGAAAGCAGTCACTCCAAGTTTGCCGCTTTTGAGGAACGCTTCTTGCTGTGTACCAAAGACGGTGTAAAATTCTTCAACGGGATGGGGGACCGAAAGTGGAACGATACGTTTAATATGACCACGCCCCAGTTGATTTTCGAAGGAGAATATGCAGCAGTTGGCGATATGAGCGGCAAAACCATACATGTTTATGGGGAAAATGGTTTATTGTATAAAGTGCAGACCGAGGGAGAACTGATGCAGTTTGCGTTAAATATGAATGGATATTTATCGGTTATTTCTAAGGAAAATAGTGCATATCGTATTCAGATATACAATACAAGTGGAACGCTGTTAAAAGGACGAATAGAGGAAAGTGCAGGGGTATTTCCACTATCTTCTGATATTTCTGATGATAATAAGTCTTTCGTTGTAAGCTACATGGATACTTCTGACGTAGAACCCGTAGGCAGAGTATTGTTTTTTTACATAAACCCTGAAGACAGCGAGAACTACACAGACAGCATGTTTGCCGCAGTAGAAAAAAATGGTGAAATCGTTCCCATTATCGGCTTTATGCAGGGGGGAGTGCTTGCGGTCATTTCAGATAAGATGGTATATGGAATTTCTGCTGCAGGGCAGGAAGCATGGGGGTATCCTCTGGATAATATGGTGCAGCAAGCTTCTTTAGCCAATAAAGATTATGTTGTCCTTGCCTTGGGGGATGTCATTACGAATAAGGAAGGCCGTGCGGAGGGTTCCGTTTTATGGATAAACAAAAGCGGAGAGGAAAGCGCCTATTACGAAGGTGAAGGGGAAGTTGAGTATTTACAGGCCTCAGAACATGGGGTTGTTATTGGCGTGGATAAGATGTACTTGGGACTCAGGCATAGTGGGAAATTAGCTTGGAGTTATCGGGCCACTTCCGATGTGCGAGATATTTTGCCTATGGAAAGCCTAGAGCAAGTAATGCTTGTAACCAAAAATGAGGCGATTATTACGCAAATGAAGGGCAGTCAAAAGGCTAAGCCTATTGTTTCAGATGAAACGGAACCGAAACATGAGGTGGTTGGGGGAAAGGCTGAAACAGAAACGAATCTGCCCTTGTCGAATGTGCCAGCGGAACCTGTGGAGGAAGATGGGAACACCGAGGAAAAGCAAAAGAAAGCAAGTATTGCGGAATAAAGTGTAAAGAAATTTTAGAGCGAAGGTGAGTATATGGAACAAATGCCATTGATATTGGATGGGCTAGTGGTAGTTGGAATTTTAGCTTGTGCCATTATAGGCTATTATAAAGGGTTTATTATAGAGGCATTGAGTTTTTTACCCATGGTTGCGGCATTGGTGGCTGTAAAGTTATTTACTCCTATTGCAGGGAAGTGGTTACGGCAGACACCTATGTTTGGTTCCTTGGCCGATTCTATTGGGGAGTCTATGCAACTGGATGCGGCAATTAGTAATGCGGCGATGCAGACCCAAACAGAAATCATACAGAATATGAAGTTGCCAGATTTTTTAAAGAACTCTTTATTGGAAAATAATAATCCCGTTATTTATAGCCTATTAGATGCAGAAGGTTTAAAGGATTATATTGCGGGCTTTTTGGCCAATGTTTGTGTAAATATTGTGAGTGTGATTTTAGTATTTATTGTTGTTTTAATTGGTGTAAAGTTTTTGCTAAAGGCGTTAAACCTTGTAAGTAAGTTGCCAATCTTAAACTTTTGCAATCGTTGCAGCGGGATGTTGATCGGGGGGGCTAAAGGTCTATTTTGGTTTTGGCTCATTGCAATGGGTTTGACTTTTTTTCAATGTAATGCAAAACTACACCCTATTTTTTCTGCCTTGGACCAATCTTCCGTTGCGTTATTTCTTTATGAAAATAACATTTTATTATATCTAATCTTGACAATTTTTGCGTGAGAAACCCAGTGTTTTCAAGGGGTCGTTATATTATGCAAAAAAAAGCGAAAAAAATTGTTGACAAAGGTGCTTATACATGATAGTATGTTTAGGCGGTCGCAAGAAGGCCGAAAAAACCTCGAACAGAGGCGAATGCACCTTGAAAACTGAATACAAGAAAAAATAGAGTCAATCGAGAAATAAATAAATTTCTTTAGAAATAATAAAGTAGTTTTTTCATTGCAATGCAATGAAAACCGATTTTATCTTTGATTTTATGCAGCTCTTACATTTTTATAAATGTGAGGTGGCAGCATTCAAAACATCAAAGAAAAAATCTAACGAAGTTAGCAGACGATGCTAACAAAAATCGTAGTATCGCTACTACGAAACATTCCAAAGAACAAGCTATAGATTTTGACTTGATGAGAAGAGGGTCAAAGCAATAAGGAAGTTTTTTCATTACTTCGTAATGAAAACCGATTTTTGTTTTGATTTCGCACTGCTCTTACATTTCTACGAAATGTTAGGTCGCAGTACTCAGAACATCAATACAAAAATCTAACGAACTGGTCAAGCAAGAAAGAGCACAAGGAGAATGCCTTGGCACTAGGAGCCGATGAAAGACGTGATAAGCTGCGATAAGCTTCGGGGAGGCGCAAATAGCCATCGATCCGGAGATTTCTGAATGGGGAAACCTACTTGAGCAAACCTCAAGTATCCGTAGGTGAATACATAGCCTGCGGAAGGGAACGCTGTGAACTGAAACATCTAAGTAGCAGCAGGAGGAGAAAGAAAACTCGATTTCCTTAGTAGCGGCGAGCGAACGGGAAACAGGCCAAACCGAAGGACCTAGTTCTTCGGGGTTGCGGACTGTATAAGGCATTGGCAAGAGATAGTCGAAGTGTTTTGGGAAAGCACACCAAAGAAGGTGAAAGTCCAGTAGACGAAATTTCGAGCCAGCTGACAGTATCCAGAGTACCACGGGACACGAGAAACCCTGTGGGAAGCCGGGGGGACCACCCCCCAAGCCTAAATACTCCCTAGTGACCGATAGTGAAGTAGTACTGTGAAGGAAAGGTGAAAAGAACCCCGGGAGGGGAGTGAAAGAGAACCTGAAACCTTGTGCTTACAAACAGTCAGAGGGCTTTGTGCCTGATGGCGTACTTTTTGTAGAACGGTCCGGCGAGTTACTAATGCCAGCGAGGTTAAGTGGTTAGAAGCCACGGAGCCGAAGGGAAACCAAGTCTGAATAGGGCGTATAGTTAGTATTAGTAGACCCGAAACCGGGTGACCTATCCATGTCCAGGTTGAAGGAGCCGTAAAAGGCTTTGGAGGACCGAACACACATCTGTTGAAAAAGGTGGTGATGAGGTGTGGATAGCGGAGAAATTCCAATCGAACTCGGAGATAGCTGGTTCTCCTCGAAATAGCTTTAGGGCTAGCCTCGAGAGGAGTCTAACGGAGGTAAAGCACTGAACTGACGCGGGGCCCAAAAAGGTTACCAACTCATATCAAACTAAGAATGCCGTAGAGATACCCTCGGGAGTCAGTCTATGTGAGATAAGTCGCATGGACAAAAGGGAAAGAGCCCAGACCGACAGCTAAGGTCCCAAAGTACGTGTTAAGTGGAAAAGGATGTGGGATTTCATAGACAACTAGGATGTTGGCTTAGAAGCAGCCACTCATTTAAAGAGTGCGTAACAGCTCACTAGTCGAGAAAACCTGCGCCGAAAATGTAACGGGGCTAAAACACGTCACCGAAGCTACGGATTGACAACTTAAGTGTTGTCAGTGGTAGAGGAGCATCCTGCAAGGATGAAGCCAAAGCGAGAGCAATGGTGGACGAAACAGGAGAGAGAATGCCGGAATGAGTAGCGAGATATATGTGAGAAACATATAGGCCGAATATCTAAGGTTTCCTGAGTAAAGCTAATCTTCTCAGGGTTAGTCGGGGCCTAAGGCGAGGACGAAAGTCGTAGTCGATGGACAACAGGTTGATATTCCTGTACTACGTATAATCAGAACTGTGGGGACGCAGGAGGATAGGGAAACCGGGGAATGGAAAAACCCGGTCAAGCATAAAGCCAAGGGAGATAGGCAAATCCGTCTCTTGATGGTGAAATGTGATGAGGACTGAACAAAAGTAGGGAAGTTTCCGAATCCACACTGCCGAGAAAAGCCGCTATTGTATTATACGTACCCGTACCGTAAACCGACACAGGTAGATGAGGAGAAAATCCACAGGCCGACGGGAGAAGTGTTGTTAAGGAACTCGGCAAAATGACCCCGTAACTTAGGGATAAGGGGAGCCACGCAAGTGGCCGCAGAAAAGAGGCTCAAGCGACTGTTTAGCAAAAACATAGGTCTATGCGAAACCGTAAGGTGATGTATATGGGCTGACACCTGCCCGGTGCTGGAAGGTTAAAAGGAGAGGTTAGCGTAAGCGAAGCTTTGAATTCAAGCCCCAGTAAACGGCGGCCGTAACTATAACGGTCCTAAGGTAGCGAAATTCCTTGTCAGGTAAGTTCTGACCCGCACGAAAGGTGTAACGATTTGAGCACTGTCTCGACAACACGCCCGGTGAAATTGAAGAACCAGTGAAGATACTGGTTACCCGCAACAGGACGGAAAGACCCCATGGAGCTTTACTGCAGCCTGATACTGGGATTCGATGATATATGTACAGGATAGGAGGGAGGCTATGAAGCCAGGACGCTAGTCTTGGTGGAGCCGCCGGTGGGATACCTCTCTTATGTCATTGAATTTCTAACTAATGCCCGTGATCCGGGTATAGGACAATGTCAGGCGGGCAGTTTGACTGGGGCGGTCGCCTCCTAAAAGGTAACGGAGGCGCTCGAAGGTCACCTCAGAATGATTGGAAACCATTCAAAGAGTGTAAAGGCAAAAGGTGGCTTGACTGCGACAGCGACGGCTGGAGCAGGTACGAAAGTAGGACTTAGTGATCCGGTGGTAATAAGTGGGAATGCCATCGCTCAACGGATAAAAGCTACCCTGGGGATAACAGGCTTATCTCCCCCAAGAGTTCACATCGACGGGGAGGTTTGGCACCTCGATGTCGGCTCATCGCATCCTGGGGCTGTAGTCGGTCCCAAGGGTTGGGCTGTTCGCCCATTAAAGCGGTACGCGAGCTGGGTTCAGAACGTCGTGAGACAGTTCGGTCCCTATCCGTTGTGGGCGCTGGAAATTTGAGAGGAGCTGTCCTTAGTACGAGAGGACCGGGATGGACGTACCTCTGGTGTACCGGTTGCAGACCAACTGCACAGCCGGGTAGCTATGTATGGAACGGATAAACGCTGAAGGCATCTAAGCGTGAAGCCGCCCTCAAGATAAGATTTCCCATTCTTCGGAAGTAAGGTCCCTTGAAGATAACGAGGTAGATAGGTTGGAGGTGTAAGCACGGCAACGTGTTCAGCTGACCAATACTAATAGACCGAGGGCTTGACCAAATGAAAGATTGATGATATAATAGCGTGGTAGTTTCTTTTCTTGACGGAAAAGACCACTAATATCCTTTGCACCAATAACCTCTTTTTACACCTTTGGTGTTGGGTCGGTGATTGATAAACGCAAAGGTAAAAAACGCTAACTTCTTGTATTCAGTTTTGAAGGTGTATGAAAGTACATCTGATATATTTCTGGTGATGATGCGCTCAGGGGACACACCCGTTCCCATTCCGAACACGTCGGTTAAGACCTGAGCGGTCGATGATACTTGGTGGGAAGCTGCCTGGGAAAGTAGATGGTTGCCAGAATCAAATTTTTTGCATCTCGATCGCCTGGCGATTGAGCATCCCCCTTAGTAGAGGATACTTCATCGCAGAGAAGATCATTGTAGTGATCCTCGTTAGCTCAGCGGTAGAGCATCCGGCTGTTAACCGGAGGGTCGTTGGTTCGAATCCAACACGGGGAGTACATATGGTCCGTTGGTCAAGGGGTTAAGACACCGCCCTTTCACGGCGGTAACGCGGGTTCGAATCCCGCACGGATCATTTTATTTGGCGCCATAGCCAAGTGGTAAGGCAAAGGTCTGCAACACCTCTATCCCCGGTTCAAATCCGGGTGGCGCCTTGCGTGATACGTCTTGAACGAGCATTTGCTGGTTTAAGACGTATTTTTGTTTAAAGAAAGAGGAATGAATGTCGTCCAAAGACATATAAATAGTATAGTAGACTTGCAATTTTAATAGTTAGAAAAAAATCAGGTGGTAGGGTTGATGTTTCAAAGGTTTCGTCTGGGCTATGAGAATTTTTGGCATTAATGGTACTTAGACACTTTAAAAGCTAGGTTAGTCAAAGAGACTATAAAGGCAATTCTAACGTTATTCCTCAAAAATCAAGGAAATAAAGCAGGCGATCCGTCATTTATATTAAAGTCTAGGAAGTCTAGGAAAGTTAATTTAGAGACTTGAATTAATCAAAAACCTATAAACAGAAAAACAAATGGGGAAAATGATATCTGGGTCTTAGATTAATGGAAATTTGGGTCAAATGACTATTGACCTTTAAGTTGAAAACACTATAATTATCTTGTGTTTGGCGCCATAGCCAAGTGGTAAGGCAAAGGTCTGCAACACCTCTATCCCCGGTTCAAATCCGGGTGGCGCCTTCATGATTTTGAGCATTATCAAAACAGTTCTAGTTTCAATATGCCCTTTGGTTCTTCCAGAAGGCTTTTTTTTATGCTTATATATAGTTGTTGAGTTGAGGCATGGAGTGATATGGAAAGTAAGCCCCTTTGTCAATTTGCCATTTGATAGACAAAGTCAATCATTGCGTTGGTTCCACCACATCAAAAGACAAAACCATGGCGGAGATTACAGGCTTTGTCAGGAAAATTTTAATTATGCTAAACTCGGAAAATTATATCCCTAGGGAAGGTTGTCAATTTTTCTAATGCTTCTTCCAGAGCATGAGCTCCATCCGTCTGCATAGGATGGAAAAAAGGCTTCTGACAAATAGGAATCAAAAAGCATCTATGGTCAAAAGCCTCCAAGCAACATTTTTCAGACTGCTGATTTCTTAAATAATCTCCCCCCTTAGAACTTGGCAACAGGAAATATGTAAGGATTAAGGTGAAAAGGGAAAAAAGGAATCATTACATTAAACTGGCTTGTTTTTTATATTTAGTAATTAAATATCCTTAGTGAGCCAAATTCCTTGGTCTACTCTGAATTTGGTTAGAATCATTTTTAATGCTTCGTCGATAAATAAAGCCAGCCACATGCCACTTAGGCCAAGCCCAAAAACAAATGCAAGGACATAGGCGATGAAAGGCCTGAGAATTGCACTGACAAAAAGAGAATAGATGGCGATAAAACGATTATCTCCTGCACCTCTCAGAACTCCAGAGGATATTTGAGCATAGGTCTGTGGTATCATTAGTAACGCTACAATTCCCATTACGGAAACACCCAATTTTACACCATAAGGATCGTCTACAAAAAATCGGAATGCCTGCTCTCTGGTTACCAAGAAGATGACGCAGGCCATAAGAGAGACTAAGACTCCAGAGCGTTGTGCGGCTTTAGCAAAAATAACAGCAAGGTCTTTTCTATTCTCTCCCAGTTTTCTTCCTGTAAAAGACGAACTTGCAGTACTCATGCCACTCCCAAAATAGTAATACAAATCCCATAAAAGGATACAGTAGTGATGGATTCCCATTGCAACTGTTCCAAGCTCGGCAATCATTCTTGTGAAAATAAAAAGTCCCAATCGTTCCCAAATATTTTCCATGAAAGAGCTTCCGCCGATGCTAACAAGGGGTTTGGTGAAAGAGGGTGTTAGTTTACCGCTACCTTTGAGAATATCAACTCCATTTTGACCCCGTATCACGGACTTCAAAAGAAGTAAAAATATAATTACATTTCCAATGGCTGTGGCGAGGCCTGCTCCAGCAATTTCCATGCGGGGGAAGCCAAATTTTCCGAATATTAATACATAGTTTAAAATGACATTTATAATATTGCCAATTACATTTGAATACAAAACAATCTTTGTATTTCCAACACCAATTTGAGTAGCCATCAAAGGGGCAAACATTACTCTGAAAAAGCTGGAAATGGCTATGTAACGCCAGTACGATGTGGCATATTCCACATAATCAGCTTTTGCACCAGACAAAACAACTATTTCCTTTGAAAACAAAAGAGCAAAAAAAGTAAGGGCAATATAAATAATTGCTGTTAATAAGAGGGCTTGTTTCACACAGCTATTCATCCCATTTATATCCTTTTCACCTTTTCGTCTGGATACCATGGCTGTAACGGCAACACCCATTGATACACCAAGCATTTGAAAGATCATTCGAGGCTGGCTGGCAACTCCAACGGCGGCCACTTGCTCAATGCCAAGCATCCCAATCATTGCCAGATCAGCCAGAAGCATTACATTTAAAAATACTCCTTCTATCGCCGCTGGCCATGCCACACTCCAATAATCCTTATAGATTTCCGAAGATTTTGGAAGTGCCCCCTGTATTTTTTGGGGATTTATCATTGAATTTATCGAAATCCAATTTCTTATTATTTTCAAGTTAATCTATTCCTCCCTATATAACCTCAGGTTTTCACCTTAAAAGCTATGGCTTTATTTTATTTGCTGCCTGTAAGCTCCTTTTAAAACGTAGAAATTATTATGACCCACTAATTTTTATTTTAAAAGACATCAAATCTATTCGGGAACATTCGTTTAAACGGTGATTATAGCGTTTAAAAGCTGTTTGGAATACTCCTTTTTAGCTTGACCGATTTGTTTAATGGGAAGCTGTTCTACAATCCTTCCTTCATTGAAAATAATTAGCCGGTCACATATATAGGCTGCTGCCTGTATATCGTGGGTGATAAAGAGGTAACTCATTTTATACTTTTCTCGTAAATCTTTCAGTAGCTTCAAAATACGTAGCTGCACTGAAACATCCAAAGAGGATATGGCTTCATCCAAAATCAAAAATTTAGGATTTGTGGAAATGGTACGGGCGATGCAGACTCTTTGTGCCTGCCCACCAGACAATTCATGGGGATACTTATCCATAAAGGTGCCATCCAGCCCAACCTGTATCAAAAGGCTTTCAATAATGGAGTCGTCACAGGGTAGCCCTAACTCTACCATGGGTTCTTTGATTGCAGTGCGAATGGTTTCATTTGGATTAATAGAGGATGTATAATCCTGAAAAACTGCGCTGATATTACCCCGTCTGTGTTTGGCTTTTTGCACACTCTGACCTTCAAATAAGATTTCACCGCTATCGGGTTTTTCTATCCCTAATATCAGGCGGCCTAGGGTGGATTTTCCGCTGCCGCTTTCGCCAATAATGCCCAGGCACTCAAATTCATCCATAGAAAAACTTACATCCTGAAGTATCGGCTGACGCTTATTTGTAAACAGCCCTGAACATTTATATGTTTTTTCAATATTTTTCACATTAAGCATTTTGAAGATTCCCTCCCATCAGTTGATTATAGTTCTCCCCAAGTTCTCTTCTTGTACCAATCAGGTACTTTGCATATGAGCTCTTAGGATGTTGAAAAATCTCCTCTACCGGTCCTTCCTCAACCAATTCCCCGTCTTTCATCAGTATTACATAATCGGCGATTTTTCTCACAATGCCTAAATCGTGGGAAATAAAAATCATAGTGGCTGCATACTCCTGGCGTAAACGAATAAACTCTTTTACTACTTCATATTGGGTAATGGTATCCAAGGCCGTTGTAGGTTCATCTGCAATAATCAATTTTGCGCCCAAAGCCAAGGATATTGCAATCATCGTGCGCTGCAACATACCACCAGAAAGCTGGTGAGGATATTTTTTCAACAATTCAAGTGGGTTTCGCAGCAATACCTTTTCCAAAGCTGCAATCATACTGCTTTCTACATCTTTTTTGGTACACTGATGATTTTCCAAAAGAATTTCTGAAAATGTTTCTCCGATGGTACAGGAGGGGTCAAAAGCACTCGTTCCATCCTGAAAGATCATAAATATCTGATTCCCTCTAATTTCCTGCATGGCTTTTGTTGTCTGCCCAAGCAAGTTCACCCTTTCAAAGAGAACTTTTCCATTGCAATGAATCCACGGGTTATGGAGCCCGCTGATTGCTTTCACGGTCATAGATTTTCCACTTCCGCTTTCTCCAACAATGGCAAGACAGGTATGGGCCTCAATAGAAAAGGAAATGTTTTTTACAATAACCTGACCATTTTTTGTGTCTTTTATTGTCAAATTGGAAACCTGCAGCATACTCATGCAACCCCCTCTTTCTTTCTTACCACATTTCTTAGCGTATTTCTTAACACCTTGAAACCCTTTCGCTGTAGATTGTAATTCATGTGCTTAGAGTCCATTGCATCTCGCAAAGCATCTCCCAAGAAGGCGAAAGAAACGCATACCAAAATAATTGCCGTTGCAGGTGCAATGAGCTGTTCAGGATGGGAGAGCATGACTCTTTTTGCTTCATTAAGCATAACCCCCCATTCCGCCGTTGGAGCTTGCACCCCCAAGCCCAGAAATGAAAAACCAGAAATCATGAGTATGAGGGTACAGATGTTATTACTAGCCACTACGGTAATATCCGGTAAAACCGAAGGGAGTATATGTCTGAAGATAATACGCATATCGTTAGTTCCTGATGCTTTGGCAAACTGTATAAAGTTTTTATCTGTATACTTCATAACTGCCGTACGAAACACTCGAGCATACCAAGGCCACCGTAAAAAAACGATGGTCAACAAGATGTTGCGTAAGCCAACGCCAAAAATGCCCACACTGGCAAGTACCATTGCATCTGGCGGGAAGGAAAGCATAATATCGCAGATGCGCATAAGAATTTCATCCACCTTTCCCTTAAAATATCCTGCCACCAATCCTACTAGCGTGCCTATTGAAACAGTGAGCATCATGGCGGAAATCACCATCAATACGCTGGGACGTATGCCATAAAGAATTCTTGAAAAAATACAACGTCCTAAATAGTCATTTCCAAAGGGATACTGAAAGGATATAGCCCCATATTTCAAGGTTATGCTCATTTCATTTGGATCGTTAGGAGCAATGAGAGGGGCAAAGCATCCTAAAAGTATGACTACCAAAATAATCATAGTAAAACCAATGACCACGGGGTCTTTTTTTAACTTTTTCAGTATTTTCATCCTATGTCCTCCTTAACTTTGGGTTGATAAAGGCATTCACAATATCAGATAAAATATTAAACACACAATAAAACAATGCAATCAGCAATACATATGTTTGAATGATTGGCACATCTCGGCTGAATACAGCTTCTACGCAAAGTCTGCCAAGTCCCGGCCATGCAAAAACATTTTCAATGACTACCGTGCCTGCAATCATGGCGGGTATTGCCATAGAAAAAGCAGTCAGCATTGTATGCATTGAATTTCTTAAAATATGTCGTATTACCTTTTTCTCACGAACACCGCAAGAACGGAAAAAACTCACATAGTTTTCGTTCATGTTTTCCAGCATGGAATTTCGAATCATACGGAAAAATAAACCGCAATAACCAATGGACATCACTACCGTTGGCAATATAAAACTACGTAGAGAAGCCGCACCGCTGGTGGGAAACCATTCTAGCTTCACAGCAAATAGCCATGCAAATATGGTTCCAATCAAATAGGCGGGCATAGATGATAGCACAAACATAATACCCCGAGTGGCTCTGTCAAACCATCTTCCCTCCCAAATGGCACAAAGAGTCCCTAAAACAACAGAAAATATAAAGGTCATTACTGTAGTGGTTCCTGCCAACTGTAAGGTGTAAGAAAAGGCAGTTCGTATTGTTTGGCTGACATCATTGTTTGTTACAAAGGACTTGCCAAAGTCCAGCCGCAATGCATCTGCCAACCAATCTAGATACCGCAAAAAAAAGGGTTGATTAAATCCATAGGCCTCGTTTACCTGATCGATTAATTCTTGTGTAATACGGGGAACGCCCTGTGCCTCCAGCACAATAACCGCTGGATCCTCTGTTGAAGCGTTAATAAGTACAAAGGCTAAAAATGAAACAATAAAAAAAGTAGGAATGAGAAATAAAAGTCTCCTTACAATATATTCCCTCATGCTGCACCACCTTATCTTAGATAAAACGCCTGTCCGATACTCTGTAATTACCCGTCACTGAGGGAGGATTACAAATACGAAACAGGCATTTTCAATTCACATAAATAGTTTAATGGGTTCAATGGTCTTAATGATTAGTAATGGAACTTTTTGAAAGGAACCTCCAATTGTGTCTGATTAAAGGAAATCCCCTGTAAGTCTTTCTCTGCGGCAATAATAGCCTGTGAATAGGATAAAGGTATAAAACAGCTCTCCTCATGAACGATTGTAAGTATTTTGTTGTAGTACTCCTGCCTTACTTCTTCATCCATTTCAACCAATGCGCCATTTACCAGTTCATGCAGCTCATCGTAGCACTCAAGGTCAATTGCAGCACTCACATAAGCAATTTCTCCAAACAATCCTGTAAGGGTGGTTTGTGGGTCATAAGGTAAGCCCCAAGAGCGGTCAAGATAGAGGTCATAGTTGCCTGCCGCACGTAACTGCCGCACAGAGGTGCTTTCAGAAGGAACCAGAATTACATCAATACCAGCGTCCTTCAAATTTGCCTGAATAAATTCCCCTGTGGTCTTATTGATTGCCAAGCTGCTGTTATATACCAGCTCTAGTGATAGCCTCTTACCTTCCTTGGTGTAGTAGCCGGTACTTTCATCCATAACCCATGCAGATTTCTCGATTAAACTTTTTGCCTCATCCACACTGTATTCTCTTTCTGGCAAGTCCACATCGCAATAGGGCACTGTGCGGGCAAAAATGCTCTGTGCAGGAGTCTCAAATTCCGAAAATACATAAGAGCACATGTCCTGACGATTGATGGCGTACCACACAGCCTGTTTGATGTTCTTATCGGCAATGGTTCTCTCCTTCATTGAATTGGTTAAAAGGTATCTGGTGGAGCATGGGTGGCTGGTCTGAACTTGGAACTTGTTGTCCTTTTGGAGTTGCCTTAATATATCCGCATCTACCAAACCCGATGTATCCGTACTGAACAGAAAGTTGATTTCTCCGTTCATCATAGCCAATAAGGGTGTTTCGCCAGCAGGCATTACCTTCATTGTGATTTTTTTAATGGCAGGCACGCCGCCATGATATTCTTCGTTTGCGGTAAATACTGCATACTGATCCTCAACATATTCCTCCAGCTTGTATGCCCCTGTACCTACATAGTCAGAAACACCGTCCATGGTGGCGCCGTTGATGAAGGTTGCAGGGGACATCATATGATAGGGGCGGGTAAGCCCTAGTTCCTCTAACGTGGGATAATAGGGGTTGGACAGAACAAGGTTTACTGTATATTCGTCAACGATGTCACAGCTTACAATTTTGTTGCTTAATTCTAACCAGTTATGAAATTCCTTATTTGCCTGAATGGCATCCATATTTGCTTTGATGGCCGCTGCATTCATAGGCTCTCCGTCGCTAAACTTGACTCCTTTTTTCAAATAAAAAGTATATGTCTTGCCATCATCTGAAATCTCCCACCGTTCAGCCAGGCAGGGCTTAGGTCCCTCTGGGGTGTTTTCCACCAGACCCTCAAACAACATCCCCTGTACAACCATATCACCGGAATAAAGATGTGCGTTCACATCCCCGATATCATTTGCTATGGCCATACTGATGGTGTCTTTTGAGGAAGTCTCTGTTGTGGCAGCAGCCTTTGATTTAGGGTCAGAAGTTGGAGCATTGCTGCATGCTGAAAGCAACATGCATGCAGCTGTGAAAAGTGCAATTGGTAACTTTTTCATTTTAGTAATCTCCTCCTGATTGTAAAAGTATGGTTATGTACGTAGAAACTCGCAGACCATACACACAAAGTTAGTCATAACTAACATTAGCAAGTTAAAAATAATTCGTCAATGGATTTACTGGATTCTTCAGAAATCTTCAGAATTCTTTTGGAAGAAAAAAGCAGCCCCTCGTCATTTGAGAGACTGCGACTTCTTATATCAGTGGGAAAAAGAGTTTTACCATAAACTGATCTCCCTTTTGTTCATAATGTAAACGCCCCTGATGCAGGGCCATCATTTTTTTACAGTTGGCTAAACCCAGACTGGTTTTATCGAAGTTTGAGGCAGCTATTACAGTATTTTCAATGACGATAGACAGCTCGCCGTTGGATTCTCCAATCTTTATTCGTATTTCATCTATGGGGTCTGCATATTTACGGATATTGGACAGTAAATTATCAAATATTCTTTGAAGCATTCCATCATTAGCCTTCATTTGGCCAAGGGGTAGATGTATTTCATGGAATATACTAAATCCATTTTGTTTTAGAAGATAAATATATTCGTGGATGATTTCACCGAGTGCTTCTTTTACAGAAATAGTACGGATGGGGAATTGTTCGCCGTTATTTGTAGAAATAAAAAAGTATTCAAATAGGTGGTCAATTAACTCTTTGAGTTGTAGTGCTCGATTCTTGATTTTTAGCAGGAACTCGTTTTTTCTTATATTTTTATCGCCATCTAGCACTTCTAAATAGCCGATTATGGCGGTAAGAGGTGTCCTTAGGTCATGGGACAGGCTTGTCATAAGTTCATATGTCTCGGCCTTTACCCGCCCTGCATACTGCTCACGCTCTACGAAGGCTTTTCTCATTTCGTTTATCTCAAAAGCCAAAGAAGCAAGCTCGTCATTTCCTTTAATGGTGATATCATAACTAAGATCACCGCCTTGTAGAATCTTAATTTCCTGTTCCAAGGTATGGATGTAGCGAACCTTTTTCCGAATAAAAACGAGAACGATGGAAGAGGAGCATATAAAAAAAGCCACAAGGCTAAGGTTGGTGGCATAGTCTATATAGCGATGCATAAACAAGTCGTTAATAAAAACTTGTGCGGTGCCATCATGAAAAATGATGGTATTACAGTACTCCCATGGAGACAGCCGGTCATACTTTTGATATGGGTGGGGTGGCGTGTTCGCATCTGGCAGCATCATATGTGAGCTATATAGTAAGTTCCCGTTATAGTAGACAGCAAGTGCAGTCAACCCTTCCTGCTCTGTCCAAGGGTCAAGGGCGGAAAGATTTGTCAGGGAAATCTGATTTGCAGTTACATATTGTTGCACATCCTGAGCCTTTTTCTTAATATGTTTGGCAATCACCGCAGGATTGCTACAATAAGACCGAATAAAGCCATGGGCTGCGTATTGCAAAACTGAAAACAGCACAGCAGAAATCAGGAGAGATGCTCCAATATACATTACCAACTTCCGTGAAAGACTAAACTCACCCTTTATTTTACCCAATATAGTACCCCTTTCCCCAAACAGTACGGATATATTGAGGATGTCCCCAATCTTTCTCCAGTTTTTTTCTCAGATTTTTAATATGTACCATCACTGCATTATTAGAAACAGGAAGAAACGTTTCTTTCCAAACTTGTTCGTATATTTCCCGAGCAGAAAGGACTTTTTTTCGATTTTTCAGTAGCAGTACCAAAACTTGATACTCTGTGCTCGTTAAAAGGACTTCTTGATTATGAAGAGAAACGACGCCGGTATCTAAATTAACAGCTAGCTCGCAGTGACGAAGGATATTTGGCTTAATGTTACTTAGGGGCTGTTGATAGACAAGATGCCTACGCAGAAGTGCCTTGACTCTTGATACCAGCTCTACCGATGAGAATGGCTTGACCAGATAGTCATCACCGCCCCGTGAAAAGCCTGCCTCCTTGTCAGAATCCTGAGCCTTTGCCGTTAGAAATAAAATTGGAACCATCGTGGTTTTCCTGATTTTAGAGCATAGCTCTAGCCCAGAGCAATCGGGCATCATAATATCAAGAATAATCAGATTTATGGAGGTATTGAGCATAAGCATAGCTGAATCAAAATCAAAGGCTTCTCGAACAATAAAGCCCTCTCTGTTTAATAAAAGAGAAACAATCTCCCGAATCTCAGGATCGTCGTCAATAATCAAAACCGATGCACCTTGGGTCATAAACTCACCACTTTCTATGTAAAAGAGTCCAGAAAATATATAGCTATTATAATTTACTCAATGGGTATTGGCAAGGGAATGCTCTCATTATATTTACATATAATGGGAGATGCGGCAACAATGCATTGGCGGATGAATGGAAATGGTATAGGCCAATCCAAGTCTCTTCTGAACTCTGGTATTGGAAATCATATAACTTATTGAATGACGAGTTTCTTTTTGGAGCTTTTATTTTGTAGAATTTTTAGTTAAAATTCTACGGAGCGTAGATTGGATTACGGAAAGAAATAACCTATAATACGTATATGGAGGTGATTGGGGTGGATTGCAATAAAGTGGGAAAATTAATTCATGATCTTAGAAAAGAAAAAAGTCTGACACAGCGCCAGCTTGCGGAATTTATGAATATAAGCGATAAAACCATTTCAAAATGGGAGCGTGGTTTAGGTTGTCCTGATGTATCCCTTTTGCATGAGTTATCAGATGCATTAAATGTGAATATAGAAAAAATATTGCTAGGGGATTTAGAACCCAATAGCATGGACGGAGGAAATATGAAAAGAGTAAAATTTTTTATGTGCCCCAACTGTGGCAACGTAATGACAGCAACAGGTGAAGCTGAAATTTCCTGTTGTGGCAGAAAACTGTCTGCTTTGGTGCCCAAGCCTGCAGATGAGGAACATTGTTTAAAGGTGGAAAATATAGAGAACGATTTTTATGTCACTTTCCCCCATGACATGAAAAAAGAGCACTATATTTGTTTTATTGCCTATGTGTCCTACGACAGAGTTCTTTTTGTGAAGCTATACCCTGAGCAAGGTGGGGAATTGAGGATACCAAGGCTTCATGGTGGGAAGTTTTATTTTGGATGTAGTAAACATGGATTGTGGGTGAATTAATGATGAAGACGATAGATGAACTGTTTGAACCAATTGATATGGAAACCTGGCCAAGGGCACAAAGCTTTTATTATTATACACAAATGGCCCCCACCACCTATTCAATCAATGTTTCCATGGATGTTACGGTGTTAAGAAATGAGTTGAAGCAGCAAGGATTAAAGTTTTTCCCCACGTATCTGTGGCTTGTTACAAAGGCGATAAATGAAGTACCTGAGCTGAGAGTGGGATTAAAAGATGGTGTTTTAGGGTGCTGGAGGCAACTGACTCCGTTGTACCCCCAGTTTCATGAAGATGATCAGACAACCTCCTTACTATGGACGGAACATCATGATAATTTTTTGGAATTTTACCAGAGCTATATTAAGGATACAAAGGAGCATGGAGATAGCCATGGTATTTTATCCTCCAAAGGGATGCCTTTACCAAATGGATATGTTATTTCCTGTATACCATGGTTTTCATTTCAAAGCTTCTCGTTATATAATCATAACTTGAAGGATTATTATTTTCCCAGTTTTGAGGCGGGTAAGTTTGTTGAAACAGAGGAAAAGATCCTTATGCCATTATCTGTAACCGTACACCATGCAACAACGGATGGTTATCACTTAAAAATGTTTTTTGAAATTTTGCAAAATAGTATGGATAATCCATCACAATGGTTGTTAAGAATATAGCAAAATAAAATTCTTGGATTCTATGTAAAAATGCCCTAGGACTTTCGTTTGGGGCATTTTTTTACCATTTTACAGGTGAGGAAATTTGAAATATAAATGGTATAGGAAATATTTAGATAATTGTCTAAATGTTATTGACGAATGGAATTGACTATGGTATTTTATATTTAGATGGATATCTAAGTGAAGTGGAGGTAAGGAGTTGGGGATACAGAAAACTTTAAAAGCAATTGGTGATCCTACACGGCGAGAAATTTTGGATTTATTAAAATCTGGAGAAAAAACGGCAGGGGAAATAGGGCAAAATTTTGAAGCAACGGGGGCAACCATTTCCCATCATTTATCTGTATTAAAAAATGCTGGGCTGATTCTGGATGAGAAAAAAGGAAAGTATATTTATTATGAATTAAATATGACTGTATTTGAAGAAATCTTGAGCTGGGTTACCGCTTTTACTGGAGGGAATAAGGATGAGTAAAAAAAGAGTAGCAATATATTTTTTTGGCGCATTACCGCTTATTATGGTAAGCTTGGTTTATCAAAAACTGCCAGAATTGGTGCCTATGCAGTGGCAAACAGGGGGCGGTGTACGCTACGGCGATAAGTGGGAACTATTTATGATTGCAGGTTTAAGCTTGGTTATGGGAGTCATTGTTCCCATCTTGGCAAAAATCGATCCAAAACGAAAAAATTATTCTAAGTTTTCCAATGTTTATGAAAGTATGGTTCTTTTGATTGAAATATTTATGGCGGTTATAATGGGCGTTGTGATTATGGAAAGTCTTTATCCCCACAGAATTCCTGTAACACGGGTTGTAAGTGTCAGCGTGGGATTACTTTTGGTTTTATTAGGAAACATGTTACCAAAGGTAAAATCCAACTTCTTTACAGGTGTGAAAACACCTTGGGCATTAAGCAGTGAAACCGTTTGGAATAAAACTCAGCGGATAGGGGGAAAGATGTTTTTTTTGAGTGGGCTTCTCATGGCAGTGGGTTCCCTTTTTGTTCCAATGGAAATCATGTCTTATGTAGCGGTGGTTTTACTTAGCATAACGCTAATCGTTCCTACGATAATGTCTTATATTTGGTACCAAAATGAGATAAAATCGTTGGGAAAATAACAAAGAAACCTTGGTTATATCAGGGCTTGCATAAAGTAGGGAGCATGCTAACAAAAAATGTTGACGGTGTAAAGATTTAGGGCTATACTGATTGAAACGATGGCCGTAAAAGACTTTTACCGTCAATTTTTTTGTAGTGAGTATTAAAGTTCTCCTTAGGAGGTTGGATAATGCAAGAAGAAAGAACTGTTTATGTAATCGGACATAAGAACCCAGATACGGATTCCATTTGTTCTGCCATTGCCTATGCGGCATTAAAGAATCATTTAGATGAAGGACAGTTTGCACCAAAAAGAGCTGGGGAATTAAACAATGAAACAAAGTTTGTTTTAGAATATTTTGATGTGGAAATACCCGAATTTATCGGGCACGTTGCAACACAGGTGAGCGATGTTACCATAAAGTCAACGCCTGCCATTAGCAAGGAATTCTCATTAAAAAAAGCTTGGAACACCATGCGTGATTTAGGGGATGCAACCATGCCCGTAGTACAGGATGGTAGGCTTGAAGGAATTATTTCTGTAAAAGACATTGCAACGGCAAATATGGACGTATATGAAACCCACATTTTAGCAATGTCTAAGACCAAGTATACAAATATTCTTGAAACCATTGATGGTAAGATGATTATAGGGGATGAAAATGATGTTGTTACCAAGGGAAAGATTTTGATTGGTGCTGCTAATCCCGAGCTTTTGGAATCTTATGTTGGCGAAGGGGATATTGTTATTACTGGAAACCGTTTTGAGAGTCAGCTTTGTGGCATTGAAATGAATGCGGGATGCATTGTTGTTTGTATGGGTGCCCCTGTCTCTAAAACCATTCAAAAACTGGCAGTAGAAAACAACTGCAAAATTATTAGCACGCCCCATGATACTTATATGACAGCAAGATTAATGAGCCAGAGTACACCCGTTGGGTATTTTATGCGAAAAGAAGGATTAATTACCTTCTATAAGGATGACTTAATTGCTGATATTAAAACGGTGCTATCGAAAATTAGACATAGAGACTTTCCGGTTTTAGACCACGAAGGCAACTATTGTGGCATGCTTTCCAGACGTTCTTTGTTGAACACAGAAAAAAAGAGAATTATCATGGTGGATCATAATGAAAAGTCTCAAGCGGTAGATGGCATTGAGGAGGCAGAAATCATTGAAATTATTGACCATCACCGTCTGGGCAGTTTAGAAACAACACTGCCTGTATATTTCCGTAATCAGCCTGTTGGCTGTACAGCTACTATTATTTACAGCATGTATCAGGAAAATGGTGTGGAGATTAAGCCTGAAATTGCTGGATTATTGTGTTCCGCCATATTATCCGATACGTTAATGTTCCGTTCCCCTACTTGCACAGAAAAGGATCAGGTTGCAGCAGAGGCTTTATCCAAGATTGCAGGAATTGAAATACAGGAGTATGCGGAAAAAATGTTCCGTGCTGGAAGCTGTTTAGGAAATAAAGCCCCTGAAGAAATTTTCTATCAAGATTTCAAAAAATTCAGTGGTAGCGGCTTAAGCTTTGGCGTTGGCCAAATTTCCTCTCTAGATCAGGATGAGTTAGCACAGCTTCGACCTAAAATTGCGGCTTATATGGAATCCATCGAGGGAAGTTGTGATATTTTATTCTTCCTATTAACCAATATTATAATGGAGTCATCAGAGTTGGTTTTTGTGGGTGAAAAAGCAAAAGAAGTAGTAGAAGCATCCTTTTGTGGCACAATAGAAGAAGATAGCTGGATTTTCCTTCCCGGCATGGTTTCAAGGAAAAAACAGTTTGTTCCTAAAATACTAAATGGAATTCAGCAGGTTTTATGATGAAAAATTATAAGATGATTCTTGCTTATGACGGTGGCAGATACAATGGCTGGCAAAAGCAGGGCAACACAGATAATACGATACAGGAAAAATTAGAGGGCATCCTTTCTGCTTTGGCAGGATGCCCTATTGAAGTTTACGGCTCAGGGCGAACGGATGCAGGAACCCATGCCTATGGACAAGTTGCCAACTTCCACATGGACTGGAAGGGGACGGCAGAAGAGCTGATGGATTGTATCAACGAAAAATTGCCCGAAGATATTGCGCTTCTTTCTTTGGAGGTAGTACATCCAAGGTTTCACAGTAGGTTAAGTGCCAAAGGCAAAATTTATGAGTATACCATTTGGAACAGCAAAAAGCCTCCCGTATTTCATAGAAAGTATGTTTTTTGGTGTGAAAAGCCTTTAAATGTGACAAAAATGCAGGAGGCGTCAAAAGTGTTGATGGGCGAGCATGATTTTAAGAGCTTTTGTGCCAATAAGCGTATGAAAAAATCCACAGTGCGTAAAATTTATAAGATTCAGTTTCACTGTGAGGATGATAAAATAACTATCTCCTATCATGGCAATGGATTTTTGTACCAGATGATTCGGATTTTAACGGGAACCCTTATTGAGGTTGGTGAGGGGAAGAAAGACCCCAAAGAAATGAAGGCTGTTTTAGGGGCTTTGGATAGAGAACAAGCAGGATTTACTGCTCCATCAAAAGGACTAGCGTTAAAAGAGGTGTTTTATGAAGAAGGGCAGGATGAAAAATGATTAGAATTACAGATTTAAAACTGCCGATACACGGTACGGAGGAGCAGCTAAAAAAGAAAGCTGCGAAAGCGTTGGCAGTTCCTATGGAAGCGATATTAAAAGTGAAAATTTTCCGCCGTTCTCTAGACGCCAGAAAAAAAGATCAAATCCACTATGTTTATGTGGTGGATGTTGAAGTTGGCGAAGAAAAAAAGATATTATCTAAGGCGAAAGGAAAGAACGTTTCTCCATCGCCAGACTATTCATATACATTTCCCCATGGACAGGCTGAATGTGCCCATCGCCCTATTGTGGTTGGCTTTGGCCCTGGGGGGATGTTTGCTGCATTGCTGTTGGCTGAAATGGGCCTGAAGCCTATAGTCTTAGAGCGTGGGGGAGATGTGGAAAGCCGCAAAAAGGCCGTTGACCTTTTTTGGAAGGAAGGTAAGCTGGATACGGAAAATAATGTTCAGTTTGGAGAAGGTGGCGCAGGAACCTTTTCTGACGGTAAGCTGACCACACGAATTAAGGACCCCCGTTGCCGTAAGGTATTAGAGGCTTTAGTAGAGGCTGGTGCCCCCGAGGAGATTTTATATGATGCAAAGCCCCATATTGGAACGGATTTGTTACAGGGGGTTGTGCAAAGAATACGAGAAAAGATTATTTCCCTTGGAGGTGAAGTTCGCTTTTTTGCAAAGGTCACGGATATTGAAGTGAAAAATGGAAGGGTTCAAGGGGTTATCCTTGCTGATGGCGAGGGGATTCAAACCAATGATGTTGTTTTGGCCATTGGACATAGTGCAAGGGATACCTTTGAAATGTTATATAAAAATGGTGTTTCTATGGAACAGAAACCGTTTGCCATGGGTGTACGTATTGAGCATCCCCAGAAAATGATAGATTTTGCCCAGTATGGTGAGGCGGCGGAGAAATTACCCCCAGCAGATTATCGCTTGACACATACCACCCAAAAGGGTAGGGGCGTTTATACATTTTGTATGTGTCCCGGTGGTTATGTGGTGGCGGCGGCTTCAGAAGAAGGTCGCTTGACAGTAAATGGAATGAGCCAGCACGCTCGTGATGGAGAAAATGCAAACTCTGCTTTGTTGGTGCAAGTATTCCCCGAGGATTTTGGTTCGGACCATCCTTTGGAGGGGATGTACTTTCAACGAAGGTTAGAAGAGAAAGCTTTTGAAGTGGGTGGTGGTAATTACACTGCGCCCATACAAAGTGTTGGATCTTTTTTAAAGACTTCTAAGGAAAGCGCTAAGGTTTGCCCAACATACCTTCCTAAAACAAAAGAGGTTGAAATGGATGAGATTTTTCCATCTTTTATGACTGAAGCCATGGTTGAGGCCATACCTGCAATGGGCAAGAAACTGCGAGGGTTTGACAGAGACGATGCCATGTTGACGGCAGTTGAAAGCAGAAGCTCATCCCCCATACGAATTTTGCGTGACGAAAACGGGGTAAGTCCATGGGCAGTTGGCCTTTACCCTACGGGAGAGGGTGCAGGCTACGCAGGGGGTATTGTGTCTGCGGCTGTAGATGGAATTTCTATGGCAGAAAAAATATTTCAAAATAACTTAAAATAAATAGCTTTTTTCTTTTAAATACAAAAGCTCCTAGGATACTATAGGAGCTTTTTTTGTGACACAATATTTCTGGAAACCTTGGGTATTTTACTACGTCCACTCTGGGGAAGATTCAAACCCAAGCTTCTGGAAACAGTGTAAACCAAAAGGGCATACGTAAAGCATATCATTTGGGTGTTGTTTAATTCATAAGAAATAAGTCTCTCGTGGTAATTTTTTTATTTCAGGGCTAAGCTTTCCAAAGTTTCTCCCGCAAGGCGGTAAACGGTCCAATCCTTCATAGGCTCGGCACCTATGGATAAGTAAAAGTCAATGCTGGGTTGGTTCCAATCCAGACACCACCACTCTAATCGACCACATTTGCGTTCCACTGCGATTTTTGCCAACTCTTTTAAAAGCATTTTGCCATAGCCTCTACCTCTGTATTCTTGTTTGATATATAAATCTTCAAGGTATATGCCAGATCTACCTAAGAAGGTTGAAAAATTATGAAAGAATAGGGCAAAGCCGATTTCTTTTCCTTCTAGCATAGGAAAAATCACTTCTGCTTTTTTTTGTTCAAAAATCCATTCCTCAAGGAGTTCTTCCGTGGCAATGACCTCATCTAGCATTTTTTCATAGTCCGCTAATTCTTTTATAAATTGCAATATGAGAGGGACATCCCCTTTGGTTGCATATCGAAAAGTTAAATTCATGTTTTTCTCCTTTCTATCGCTAAATTTCCTTCTATAATTTACCATATAGAGCGTGGTTGTGCAAGAAAAGAGAACGATATAAAAGAACCCTACATAGCAGACACCTTCCATAAAAAAGAAAGCCTCCACCAAAAAAGGTGGAGGTTATGTTTGGCTTAGTCAACTTCAAGTATGGTTAAGGCTCCTGTCTTATCATCGGTAAAATAAAGGAAGCTAAATGCATCACCCTCGTTTAAAGAATGCAGCTTTTCAGAAACGGTTGAGTCATAAAACTGAAAGGCTTGAATGGTACCATCCTCTAAAGTTACCTCTACAGTGTGGTTATCGGACAAACCGTTGTAAACAGCGGAAACACTTTGGGGGGGCAGAACCATGCCGTTTACTGGGGTTACGCTGGTTATACTATAAAAATATTTGGGTTCTTCGATGCTATCGGCGAACGCATTTTTTTGCATCTTAACGACCCATTCCCCCAAAACCTCTTTATCTTCCATGGTGGAAACAAGCTTTGCTGTCACGGAATATGTATTTTCTGTTTCCTCATAATCGGATAAGAGGGTTTCAGTAAGACCACGATCCCCTTGGCCTAATAGATATGCTTCCAAATCTTCATCGTATGTAATAGAAGCGGAAAGGCCTTCTGGCAGAGGTAATAAATCCTCGTAGTTGGCAAAAAGGGCGATGGCATATTCTTGGGCAACTTTTCTAGGAACCTTTAACTTGCCATCCTCTGTTTCTGTAACAAGAGGGTTTAAAGAGCCATATTCCCCTAAGAAATAGTATAGCCCAGTCCAAAAGAACGCTGGATCCGTGGGGTCATATGCTTTATTGTCTTCTAACATACAGCGAACCAAAGAATCAATAGGCTCCGTCATAGGGGCCATGTCTTGGGGCAATGCTCCTGCAGTTTGGGGCTGCGGGGGCTGGGGTTTGGTGGTTTTTTCACTACAAGCTGTAGTTCCGATTAGCAACAGACCAGTCATTATACAAAGTAAGATTTTTTTCATATAAAGTCCTCCTTTAAGGCTAGTGTCATTATTCTTTTATATTTAGTATAGTCCTATATTATAAACGAATCGTAACAAAAGTCTTTCATATTTATAAATTTTTTGCAATTCTTTCATTTTTACACATAATTATAATAAAGAGAAACTCTTTACCCTTTCGTAAAAAGATGATATACTATCAAAACGACATTGTCCGAGGGAAAATGACAGGGCAAATCGTAGGCTTCCTATCGGTTAATATGGAAGAAAGGATGGTATGTTTGTTAAAAGCGCCAGAACCGCAGATAGGGCGGTTGACGAGGTAGAAGTGATCGAAATTTCGGCGGATGCTTCTCGCCCATTCGTTCAGGGTCGCAGGTCTTTCTACAAATGGAAGAAGTGAATTCTTCCCACAAAGGGAAAGGCAACGGACGAATAAAAGAGTGAAGGAGAACTTAAATTATGTGTGGAATTGTTGGATATATTGGTAACGAGGAGGCAGTACCCGTTTTGTTAAACGGTCTTGCCAAGTTGGAGTACCGTGGATATGATTCAGCGGGAATTTCAGTTTATAAGGATGGAATTCGTACAATTAAAGCAAAAGGCAGACTGGCAAATTTGTCGGATAAAATTCAAGGTGAAGGTAGTGTATCTTCCCATATGGGCATTGGGCACACAAGATGGGCAACCCATGGTGCCCCCAGCGACAGAAATAGCCACCCTCACAATAGCCAGAGTGGAAAAGTTTCTGTTGTTCACAACGGAATTATTGAAAACTATATGGAAATCAAGGATTTCTTACTAGACAAGGGCTATCACTTTGTATCTGAAACAGATACAGAAGTCGTTGCCCAATTATTCGATTTTTATTATGATGGTGACCCCGTAGGCACATTAAGAAAAATAATTGGGAGGCTTCGTGGTGCATATGCTTTGGGCATTATGTGTAACGACCACCCCGATCGTTTGATTGCCGTGCGTAAGGATAGTCCCCTTTTGGTGGGCTTAAGCCAAGAAGGTAATTATATTGCTTCTGATATTCCAGCTTTGTTGGAATATACCAGAGACTATTATTTATTGAATGATAATGAAATCGTATTCCTAACCAAAGACGGGGTTACCCTGTATGATTTGGACGGAAATCAGATTCACAAAGATGTTTTCCATGTAACATGGGATATTGATGCGGCGGAAAAAGGTGGTTACGACTATTTCATGATGAAAGAAATCATGGAGCAGCCTGAAGCATTAAGAAAGACGCTGTTCCCAAGAATGGTAGAGCAGGGAATTGCTTTGGAGGACCTTTCTCTAACAGAAGAAGAAATCAAGCATTTTAATCGTATCCACATTGTTGCTTGCGGTAGTGCATGGCATGCAGGCATTGTAGGCAGATATGTCATGGAGGAAGTAAGCAGAATTCCCGTTGAGGTAGATATTGCATCGGAATTCCGTTATCGTAACCCTATTTTGCACAAGAATGACCTGTGTGTCATCATCAGCCAGTCTGGTGAAACGGCAGATACTTTGGCAGCTTTAAGAGAAGCGAAAAAGCAGGGTGTAAAGGTGCTTTCCATTGTCAATGTGGTAGGCAGTTCCATTGCTAGAGAAAGCGATGATGTTCTTTACACATGGGCAGGGCCTGAAATTGCCGTTGCAACCACAAAGGGTTACACAACCCAGCTTTCTATGCTATATTTGGTTGCACTCCACTTCGCAAAGGTTCGTGGTACCATTGGGGAAGAAAGCTTGCGGGAATATTTAAAAGAACTGCATATGCTGCCTGAAAAAACAGAGGAAATTTTAAAATTAGATGGGCAGATGGAAAATCTTGCTAAAAAGTATGCCCAGAGCGAGAACGCTTTTATTATTGGCCGTGGGTTGGACTATGCTGCAGCCATGGAATCCTCTTTGAAGTTGAAAGAGATTTCTTATATTCATAGCGAAGCGTATGCGGCAGGGGAGTTAAAACATGGTACCATTTCTTTGATCGAAGAGGGAACCTTGGTCATTGCCATTGCAACCCAAGAAAGGTTGTTCGAAAAGCTGGTAAGCAACGTAAAAGAGGTAAAGGCAAGAGGTGCTAATGTGATTGCCATTGCAACCGAGGGTAACCTTGCCATGGAAGAAGTTGCAGATGAAGTCATCTATCTGCCAAAATCAGCAGATATTTTCACAAGCTCTTACAATGTGCTGCCCATGCAGTTATTTGCATACTACACTGCGGTAGAAAGAGGCTGTGATGTTGATAAACCAAGAAACTTAGCCAAATCTGTTACAGTTGAATAATCGTAAAACCTTCATGGCTTCCATGAAGGTTTTTTTATTGCTGTTTTAGCTTGGCGAAACCACCCATTTGCTGGTAGGGAGGTTTTTCCTTTAGCTGTAAGGCTTTTTTGCTAAAACTCGGGCTTATGCTTATTTCAATATGCCCTTAGGATTTTTTATCATCAAATTAATTTTCCACAAAAGAATTCTATTATTGACACATAAGTGTATTATCTATATAATACACTTATAAAGTGTACTACAGATGTGATACTGTGATACGCTTAAGGAGGAAAATGGCATGTTAGATTTTACGCAACTGGATCTAAACACAGTGGAACCAGTTTATACCCAAATAAATGAATTTGTGAAAAGGCAGATATTTTTAGGTAAGGCAAAGAAAGGGGATCCTTTGCCTTCTAGACGAGAGCTGGCGACACAGTTAAAAATAAACCCTAACACGGCACAAAGGGCCTTTCGGGCCATGGAGGAAGCGGGACTGGTATTAACTCCGAAAAATACGGTCAGCATTTTATATTTTGACGATGATTTGCTATTGGATATACAACGGGAAATGACGGCAGATATTGTTGCGGAGTTTGTAAGGCGTGTAAAAGAAAATAATTTATCCCTTGATGAGGTGATGATTTTGCTTCAGCAGGAATGGGAAAAGGGGGCGGAAGAATGAAAAATACATTAAAGCTAAGCAATTATTTGTTTGGCTGGTTTTTTCATAAGTATGAGCGATATATATTATGGATTTCTTTAGCTATTTCAACAGTCTTGATTTTTGTTGGGAATTTAGATAATAAAGACAAATATCACCACATCGCCATTGAATTTCGAACATACGATTTGGTTGTAGACTACAGTGGTGCTGGGTTTGTTTTTTTACTTGGCTTGGCAACAATATTTATCTCAATTTTTATTCAGATAAATGGTTTTTACACCAATGGGAAGGGGATGTATTCTATATTTACCTTGCCTATGAGAAGAAGTGAGGTATTCATGGCTTTTCTTTTATCAGCTGCCACCGCTGTCATGCTTTACTTTGCAGTTTGGCTCGTAGCCATGATTATACTGTATTTTCCCATAACCAGTATGTATGAAAAAGCAGCATCTGAGGCAGTTTTGTATATCTCTGAGGAGGTAACCATAAGGGATTTAGATACGACTATAACCAACGGATTCTTCTTAGCATTTCAAAGAAGCGTTTTTTTGTCCACCTGCTTTCCAGCTTTTTCTATACAAGCTTTTGCAGTATTAAGTGGCATGCTTCTGTCCACGGTTGCCGTAGTTTTTGCAGGACTTTATAATGATTATATTTCCCTTCGGGTAGTATTGTTTTTAGCTGTGTTGGGGGGATTTGTTGTAGCATTTTATGGGGCATGGCTTACTTTTCAAAATAACTATAATTACATCAGTCAAGGTGTGGTCCTGCAAGGTTTATCGGGAACGGCAGCAGCACTAATCATTGGAGGGGCTTTGCTATTTACTGCAGTACATAAATTAAAACGCAGAAAAGATATATAAGGAGGGATGGATATGAAAAATAAAATAGTTTGGATTATGGCCGTGTCCATCTTGATTTTTGCAGGGTTTATGGGCACAATGTCCCGATTAAAAGATAATGGTATTTTTTACTTAAAAGATATCGAGGGGCAAAGGGAGTATTTAGAACTTTTTCCTGTGGAGGGTGTCACAGGGGATGGAAGTCACGGCTTTATATTTCAATTAGATGAGGGACAGCTTTCTACGAAACACTACCCTTTTGGAACAGAGCAGATCAACACCATTCTTTTTGCTGAAAGAGAAGGGATAAGGGGGTTAAAGAAATATAACTATGACTATTACAATCAGGACTTTCTGAAAAGGCCGTTAGTCTCCGTAGACTCTGCACCGTCTAAGGATGCAACACTACAGCATACAGATGTAATACATGAAGAGGTTTTAAGGAATGAAAACTTTAGAAATGAAGAATTTAGCGGTGGGGAAACGGTAATCGCAGATAAAGTTGATATTTATTTAGATATGTGGGGACGAAGCGGTAACGGTCATGCAAGAGTTCGTACGGGAATGACCTTGCAGGAGGAGGAGTATTACTACACCAGAGGCGATTATGAAGAGACAGATAGTTATTTTTTTCAGAGTTACTTTTCCTATAATGATATGCAGGTGGAAGCATCTTCAATAAAGCTTGGAGATACATATTATTGCATTGCCATTCCCAACAGAGAATGCCAAGGGGAAACATCCCTTTTTCGTATCAAAGAAGAAGGGCTGCAGGTTCATCAAGAAGAGTATAGTGAAAAAGGGTTATATGAGCAGAGAGAATATGGGGATGCAGACATACTTTGCACTTTCCCTGTGGATGAGGACAATCGGGTTCTTGGTATGTTTGCCGTTGGTGAGTCTTCTCTTGGAATATTTAGAGTTGAAGGGGAAAGAGTATTTTTTGAAATTTATGATACTGAAGGCAAATTGATCGTAAGGGAATTGGTTTCACAGGAGCATGGAAGCAAAATAAGTGAAGTAGAGGCGGATGTGGTTGCATGGGATGGAAAAGACGTGTCTATCTACTTTAGAATGTATCAGGTTTTTGAGCAAGAGGGCACTGAGATTTGGGAAGGCACCATTTTTGGGTTGTACCAAGTGGATGAAAAGGGCTTAAAGAGGCTGAATTATGATGGTCAGGACAGCGGAAAATTACTTATGGTATGCAGAAATAATTTGATTTTAGATGTATCCATGGTGCATGATGAGGAGCTGAACGTTCCTTATTATTATGGTTATCAGGTGCATCTTAGCGTGATGAATGGGGATACGGGTAAAGTTTTGTACAAGGGGAAAATACAAACAGATTACGCGGAGGATCTATATAAACTTTTTTCGCCACATAATATCGCTGTAAATGCGCCTTATCTGGAAGAATCTATGCCTAATTACTATGTTGGTGATATCATTGTTCAAAGGCAAAGACAAATCAGCAATATTTTACCAATCAACGGAAAGGTGGAAAATATATGGTTCAGATAGAGAAGTTATATTTTACCTATCCAAATTACGCAACGGTTTTAGAAGATTTAACTTTTTCTGTTCCAAAGGGGCAGATTGTGGCTATATTAGGTGCAAATGGTGCAGGAAAGACTACACTTTTAAAACTAATTGCAGGGCTTTTGGCGCCGGATGGGAATTTGCAGGTTTTAATAGATGGGAAAGCCCCTCTAGAGCTGGCAGGAAAAATTGCATTTATCAGTGAAGGGGGAACATACTTTAATGATTTAAAGCCCAAGGAATACGGTGACTTTTTGCAGGATTTTTTTCCGTCCTTTGACAGACCTTACTTTGACATGCTTTTGGAATTTTTTCAGTTACAGGAACGACCAATTAAAAAAATGTCTAAAGGGCAAAAGGCTAAGGTGGAGGTAGCCGCAGGTATGGCAAAGCGTACCCCATACATTATCATGGATGAACCTTTTGTGGGAAAAGATATGTTTACGCGTCAAGACTTTATGCAGGCTCTGGCAGGGACACTAACGGGGGAGGAAACGATTTTTATTACCACCCATGAGATCAGTGAAATTGAGAATTTTGTGGATCGGGTCATTATTCTAAAAGAAAATAATTTGGTGGTAGATGTTACTTTAGATGAGTTGCGCCAAGAGGGAAGAACCATTCAAGAGCTAATGAAGGAGACTGTGGGTTATCAGGAACATAGTTTCTGTTCCCTTTTGGAGAAAATAGAGTAGGTAGGCTGTGAAAGAAGTAGATTTTTTTGTATGGGTAATCCCCACGGGGTAAATGAAGGACTTATGAAGGAAATGCAGGAGATGCAGGGGAATCAAGAAGAATAATCTTTCAAAAAAGAAATGGGGTTGTAAATTATAGTTCATACTTGAGGTTTAAGCCTATACTCCTTTGTATCCAAAGTTCATCGGTTTACTTCTTTATTTTATACAAAAATACATAGTGTGTGTTCGAAAGAAAAAAGGCAATCATTCCTTTTAATTACAGGGATAAACTGAATTGACATGAAAGGTGGCCTATGCTATACTTTCACAAGAATTAGTAGTTAGTCCTAGTTAATTATTGGGATAGAGGGATGATTATGACGTTAAATGAATTGCCCATTGGCAAAGAAGCAGTAATTACGAAGGTTGGTGGCGAGGGCGTATTACGCTATCGTCTTTTAGATATGGGGTTGATCCCCAAAACAAAGGTAACAGTGACAAAAGTTGCACCTATGGGCGATCCTATAGAGTTGCGTTTAAGAGGGTATACCCTTACCATCCGCATTGAAGATGCACAGAATATTCATGTGATTGAGGGGACAAAAAAATGATATTTGCTTTAGCCGGAAATCAGAATTGTGGGAAGACAACGCTGTTTAATCAGTTGACCGGTTCCAATCAGCACGTGGGTAACTTCCCTGGTGTAACAGTGGATCAGAAAATTGGCGAAATCAGAGGGCATAAGGATTGTAAGGTTGTGGACTTGCCGGGGATTTATTCCATCCGCCCCTATACAAGCGAAGAAATCGTGACCCGAGACTTTATACTAAATGAAAAGCCCGATGGGATTATAAATATTGTAGACGCTACGAATATTGAAAGAAATTTGTACTTAACTTTGCAGCTAATGGAAATGAGAATTCCCATGGTTTTGGCATTAAATATGATGGATGAGGTTCGCAATAACGGTGGCACGATAAATGTGGAAAAGATGTCTGAAGTACTAGGTATCCCTGTCATTCCCATAAGTGCCGTAAAAAATGAGGGCATTGATGAACTGCTTAACTGTGCGATAAAGGAAACAAAGCAGAAAAATATGCCTGAGCGTTTGGACTTCTGCCCTCAAGGGCCTGTGCATCGATGTATTCATTCTGTTTGTCATCAGCTTGAAGACCATGCGGAGAACGCAGGGCTTCCTTTGCGTTTTAGTGCCACCAAAGTAATTGAAAATGACGAGGATATTATTCAAAGGTTGAGCCTAAGCCAAAATGAGTTGGAGTTAATTGAGCATAGTATTATTGAAATGGAGACGGAACTTTCCATGGATCGAAATGCAGCTTTGGCAGATATGCGTTATGACTTTATCGAAAGTGTTTGTGCCTCAACGGTGATAAAATGCCAAGAGAGCAAAGAGCATATTCGTAGCGTTCGAATAGACAGCCTGTTAACCCATAAACATTTGGCTATTCCCATTTTTATTGGAATTATGTTCACCATATTTTTCCTTACATTTAACGTATTTGGAGCGGTTTTAAGTGATGCTTTATCCGTATTCATTGATGGAGTTACTGCTTGGGTTGACAATGGTCTTACCGCATACGGAATTAACCCCGTAGTACATAGCTTGGTAATTGAAGGTATCTTTGCGGGCGTGGGTAGCGTTTTAAGCTTCTTGCCTATTATCGTTGTATTGTTTTTCTTCCTGTCTATTTTAGAAGATACAGGATATATGGCCAGAGTTGCCTTTGTGATGGACAAGCTTCTTAGAAAAATTGGCCTTTCTGGGCGAAGCATTGTTCCTCTTTTAATTGGTTTTGGCTGTACAGTGCCTGCAGTTATGGCAACGAGAACCCTTTCATCGGAAAGGGATAGAAAAATGACCATTATGCTCACGCCCTTTATGAGTTGTTCTGCAAAAATACCCATCTACGCTGTTTTTGCGGCGGCATTTTTTTCTGAGTATGCTGCTTTGGTTATGATTGGTTTGTATGTAGCGGGGATTGTCACTGGGATTCTGGTTGCCCTATTATTTGGGAGAACGGTTTTCGATGGAAAGCCAATTCCTTTTGTAATGGAACTTCCTAACTATCGCTTTCCTTCTGTGAAAAGTGTGTTCCTATTGATGTGGGATAAGGCGAAGGATTTCTTACAAAGGGCATTTACCGTTATTTTTGTTGCCACCATTATTATTTGGTTCCTGCAAAGCTTTGACAGTCATTTAAACATCGTAACAGATAGTGCAGATAGTTTGTTGGCTATGGTAGGACGGGTTTTGGCTCCATTGTTCGTTCCCTTGGGTTTTACAGATTGGAGAATCCCCACGGCTTTGATTACTGGCTTTACTGCAAAAGAGGCAGTTGTCAGCACCATGAGTGTGTTGTTGGGAACAACGGTAGCCCAGTTAGATAGTGCACTGGCATCTTTATTTACACCAATTTCTGCTATTAGCTTTCTAGTCTTTACATTACTTTATACGCCTTGTGTGGCAGCTATTGCGGCGGTGAAAAGAGAGTTAAACTCAGGGCTTTTGGCCGCTGGTATCGCATTGCTACAGTGTGTGGTGGCATGGATTGTTGCTTTTGGGGTATACCAATTATTACAGTTATTTGTGTAAGGGGTTAAAGCCATGGGTATATTTGATTACATTATTTTAGGTTGTATTGCCGTTTCTTTCATTCTGGCCATTCGTAATATGAATAAAAAGGGCGGCTGTAGTGGCTGTTCAGGTAATTGTAGCAATTGTAATAATAAAGAAAAGAAATAATTAGGTGTACCCTGTTGAGGGTACACCTTTTTTACGCCGATGGAAGATAATACACTATGTTTCATGGGAAGAGGTACAAAAAATCATTAGGGAATTATGTAAGTGGAAGGGAGAGGAGAGGTTATCATTTTTAAAGTACGTTGTCATTTCTGCATTTAAAAAAGTGTACCTATGAAGGCACACTTTTATGATTTGGTTTATTAATATGTGAACAACTGTGTCCAAGCTGTGTTATCAACACCAACACCGATATACTTAAAGTTGGAGTTTAAAATATTTTTTCTATGTCCTTCGGAGTTCATCCAATCGTTTACAACCTGTTCGGGAGTTTTTTGTCCAAGGGCAATGTTTTCTCCAGCACCACGATAAGATGCACCCGCTTCATCAAGGGCTGTGAAACAGCTTCTGCCGTCAGGTCTTGTGTGAGAAAAACTGGACTGAATCTCTTTTGCTCTAACCTGAGCTGCTGCCATAACTTTTGTATCTACGGATAATGGGCTAATACCCTGTTTTGCTCTTTCTTCATTTACCAAGTCAACAACTTTCTGTGCGTAAGCAGAGATAGAAGCAGAAGTATCATTGGTCGTTACTGAACCTTTATCAGCGGAGCCTGTATCAACGGGAACGTTGTTGTTGGTACCTTTATCAGCAGTGCCCTTATCTACGGGGGTGTTGTTAGCAGTGCCCTTATCTATGGAAGTGTTATTGCAAGAGCCGTTGTTGCAGGTATTAGCGGTACTCTTATCAGCACAGCTATTGCCAGCACAGCTTTTGTCAGCACAACTCTTGTCAGCACAGCTATTGTCAACACAGCTCTTTTTAACACAGCTCTTATTTACAGCAGCGACTTTTTTAGCGGTAGCCTTTTTTGCTGTAACTTTTTTCGCTGTTACTTTTTTTGTGGAGCCCTTAACAGTGGCTGCCTTAACAGCGGAACCCTTACTACAGGATGTTTTAGATGCGCTATCCACGGAACCACCATTTAAGTCGCAATTAAAATTTGGAACTGTGTAAGAGCCTTTTGTGTTGGAGCAGTTTAAGTTCTTTACAATGCTATCAATATCCAGGGAATTCAGACAATTTTTACTTGTGCTGCCATTCTTGTCATTAGTTTGAGTAATACAATTTCTGATACTTGTATTACTTGCGCATTGTAAAGAGGTGGAAGCATTTGCGCTTAGTGGCATAGCCATAGCCTGCACAGACATGGATAATACTGCAACGGAAACTGCTGAGATTAATCTAAATTTTTTCATTTAAGTTCCTCCTTAGAAGTTGAAAATTAACAATTACGATATTGTTTCGAAATATTATGTAATTGTTACGAAAGTGTTACACGCATATATTACCATACCATTTTATAGAATAAAAGCGGAAACATATTCCAATTTTTTTATTCAACTCTTAGGAGTGATTGCCTTTATCATTATTAAAGAATTGAGGAGGCAAACTTTAGTTATCATTTAAGCTAATCAATGCTTTGCGGATGACTAAATCAGTTGGAGGAGCCCGAAGGGAAGTATGGTCTCAGTACGCCAGCAACAGCACTGATGGGCATGGTTTGCAACCAAACATGACCTGGGCCTGTGATGACAGTATTGAAAAGACCTTCGCCACCGAAGAGCATATTTTTAAGCCCTGGAACCGTCTGAATATCCATTGAACACGTGGTACTCATTGCGGCAAGGTAGCCGCTGTCAATAACAATTTGTTGCCCTGCCTGAAGATCGTACTCAACGGTATGGCCGTCGAATTCAGCGAAAAATACCCCGCTTCCTGATATTTTTTGAAGAATAAAGCCTTCTCCACCAAATAAGCCCGAAGCAAATTTTTTATGAAAGTGGACAGAAAGCTGAATGGTGGATTCTCCTGCCAAAAACGCACTTTTTTGCAATATATACTCCTGATTTGGGCCAACTTCAAAGGCCTTAATGCTTCCAGGAAAGCTTGAAGCAAAGGCAATTACGCCAGACCCTGGATTAGCAGTATATTTATTTTGAAAAAAAGATTCCCCTGAAAACATGCGGCCAAAGGCTTTTCCAAATCCTCCGTTTGTACTTGTATCCATCTGCATATTCGGCGACATCCAAGCCATGGAGCCTTTTTCTGTAATCATTGTTTCTCCCTCATCCAGTTTACAAATAACAACTGGTAAGGTATCTCCCAGTATTTCATATTTCATTTAAAATCCCCCTTTTAATAAAGTTTATATTTAAGAAAACAGATGAAAAATCTTTCACAATATTTGCCTTTTATTATATCATAAAATGAAAAAAGAGAAGGAGAAAAGATAAAAAAACTTAGTTTTTAGCCAACAATTCTTTACGGGCTTGACAAGCCTAAAGAATTATAGTATGATATCTATGCAATTTAATATGCGCGAGTGGCTCAGTGGTAGAGCATCGCCTTGCCAAGGCGAGGGTCGCGAGTTCGAATCTCGTCTCGCGCTGTCTTAATCGGTTTTGAATATTCAAAACCGATTTTTTTATTATATTTTTCAAAAATACGAAAGATTCCAGTGGAAAGACTTCATAATACGAAGTCTGATTTATCTTTATTAGTTTGTCTTTGTTAGATATAAGAAAAAACTGGGATTTCTACGAGAATTATGGTAGTCTAAGGATAATGTTTTATTTTGATAATGCGATTTTTAAATACGGATTTAGTAATGTAATCATTACTTAGGGGCGTTTAAAAGGAGTGATTCTATGGAGAAGAGACAGCTAGAGAACTTAGGAATAGAGACTTCCCTATTGGGGTTTGGGTGTATGCGTTTTCCTTTGACGGCAGAGGGCAAGATTGATGAAGTACAATCTCAAGAAATGATAGACTATGCGTTAGCCAGTGGTGTGAACTATATTGATACGGCTTATTTTTATCACGATGGCGAGAGTGAAGTTTTTTTAGGAAAGGCCTTGAAAAACCATGACCGTGCCTCCTATTATCTGGCTACGAAGTTACCCGTTTGGATTTTAAAGGACAGACAGGACACAAGAAAAGTGGTAGAAGAGCAACTGAGCCGTTTGGGCACAGAGTATATTGACTTTTATTTGCTGCACACCTTAGATCGAAAAAAATGGGACATTGCATTGGAAAACGATATTTTATCTATTTTAGAGGAACTGCGACAAGAAGGGAAAATTCGCCACATTGGGTTTTCCTTCCATGACGAGTATGATGTTTTTGAAGAAATTTTGCAGTATCGCAAGTGGGATTTTTGCCAAATACAGCTAAATTATATGGATACAGAGGAACAAGCAGGAATGAAGGGTTATCATCTCGCTGAGGAATTGGGCATACCTATTATTGTTATGGAACCAGTTAGGGGCGGTGCTTTGGCAAATTTCTCGGAAGAGATGAACGCAAAGTTTCAGGCTTTGGATGAGCAAGCCTCCATTGCTTCCTATGCTTTACGTTATGTTGCAGGGCTTTCAAATGTAAAAGTCATTTTAAGTGGAATGAGTTCCATGGAACAGGTGAAGGATAATATAAAAACATTTTCTCCCTTTATCCCCTTAAACCAGAGGGAAGAGGCAGTGATACAGCAGACACGAGACATTTTGCAAGCTCGGGTACAAAACGGCTGTACTGGGTGTGGCTATTGTATGCCTTGTCCACAAGGGGTAAACATACCAGATAACTTTAAAATATGGAACACCTATCATATGTACCAAAGCTATGAACCCATTCGATTTGCCTGGGCAGGATTGAGAAGAAAAAGGAAAGCCAACCAGTGCATTCAGTGCAAAGAATGTGAAGATAAGTGTCCACAGAAGATAAGCATTTCAGAGGATATGCCCCGTGTTTGGGCAGACTTGAATGAGAAGAACTAGAAATGAGAGGAAAAAAGCATGTTGCAAAAGGAAGAACAGGCAAGAGCCGCTTTGGCAGGTGAAGGAGTAACCTTTGCTGCGGTTTCTACCCAAGGTGAATTACGCACCTCTACCCAAAAAGGTATTGCCCCTATTATGGAAATTTTAAAATCAGAAGCCCAGTTTTTAGAAGGGGCGTATGTGGCAGATAAAGTAATTGGAAAAGCGGCGGCGTTATTATTGGTGAAAGGTAAGATAAGCCACTTGTACGCAGGAGTCATGAGTGCCCATGCGGCAGAGGCGTTAAAAGAAAACAACATACCCTTTGAGTATGGTAAATCGGTGCCTTATATCATCAACCGTAGGAAAGATGGTATGTGTCCCATGGAGGCTACGGTTTTGGAAGAAACAAATGTTGAGGAAGCATATCTGAAACTACAAAATAAACTGGCGGAGTTAAGAGGGAGCAAATAAAATGAAAGGTTGCAGTCCCATTCAATGCAATACAGCTTGTACTTTTGTAAAAGGGAGATTCCCCTATCATTGGGATTTGAATGTTTATAGAGGTTGTACCCACGATTGTAAATATTGCTATGCTCGTTATTCTCATAAATATTTACAAGATTCAGGGGGCTTTTCTGATACCATTTTTGTGAAAACAAATATTGCAGAAGCTTTGGAAAGGCAGCTACGAAATCCAAGATGGGACAAAAGTGTAATCAATTTGGGCGGCGTAACAGATAATTATCAACCGGCAGAAGCTACCCAGGAACAAATGCCGGAAATTCTACGTCTTATGATTCGTTATCAGAATCCCATCATTATATCCACCAAGTCGGATTTGATTTTACGAGATTTTGACCTGATTGAAGAATTATCACGTAAGACATATGTAAATATTGCGTCTACCATTACCACTGCCGATGAGGCTTTGCAAAGAAAATTGGAGTCAGGAGCAGTTAGCCCTAAACGTCGATTTTTCATGCTAAAGGAATTTGGTAAAACCAAGGCATCCACGGCAGTGCATATGATGCCCGTGATTCCTTACCTTACCGATGGGGAAGAAAACCTGAATACCATTTTTTCCAATGCAAAGGAAGTCGGGGTGGATTACCTGTTAAGTGGTCTTTTATATTTAAGGGGAGAAACAAAACAGGTGTTTTATCATTTCTTGAAAAAAGAATACCCCAATTTATTGGTGGAATATCAAAACCTCTATCATAAGGGCGAGCTAAAGAATTATAGAAATATAGTATACGAAAGATTGAGAAAAGTGCGAGGTAAGTATCAAGTTTCCGCTGACTACAAAAGCAGGCTGGATAGAGAGGTTCATGGGAAAGACGAACCCATTCAGCTAACTCTTTTTGATACATAAGGAAGGGGGAATTCGATGATTATCGGTAGCTGCGAAGTAACGTTTTATGCGGATTGGGTATCATCCCTAAAGGAAAAGCGTATGGTCGTGAAAAGTCTTGTTGATAAAACCAAGCACAAGTTCAATGTTTCTGTTGCTGAGGTGGATTGTCAAGATCAACATAAAACCATTGTGATCGGTTTTGCTTGTGTTACCAATGAAAAACGACATGCCGACAGTATGATACAACACATACTGCGCTTTATGGAACAAAACACAGAAGCGGAAATGATTACCACAGAAATTGATGTGTTTTAGGGAGGATTTTTGGCTAAAACAGAGGATTTTTTTACGTGAAACAGTAGATTTTCAAAATACCGTGTGTTATAATAACCTTTGATTGTGCAGTTTTAGGAACTGACATTTGAGTGACAACAGTTTGATTTTTTTATAAGCTTGGTTGTCATAGAAACATATTTTAAGGAGGAGCTTCAAACATGAACGCAACATTGTTGAGCAAGGAAAAAACAGAAGTAAAATTTTCTTTTGAAGTTAGTGCAGAAGTATTGGAAAAAGGTATGGCTTTTTCCTATAACAAACATAAAAATCAGATTTCTATCCCTGGTTTCAGAAAGGGTAAAGTGCCCAGAAAATTAATCGAGGCACAGTACGGCGAAAGCTTTTTCTATGAAGATGCAGTAAACCATATCTTTCCCGAAGAATATATGGCGGCTGTGAAAGAGTTGGGATTAGATGTTGTTTCCACACCCACATTGGATGTAGACTATATCGAAACTGGCAAAGGTGCAAAGTTCCTCATTGATGTAACAATTAAGCCAGAAGTAAAGTTAGGTCAGTACAAAGGCCTTTCTGTTGAAAAAGTAGTTTCTGAAGTAACAGAAGAAGAAGTTTTGGAAGAACTGAAAACAGTTCAGGCTAAAAATGCAAGAACTGTAGAAGTTACAGATAGAGCAGCAGAACTTGGTGACGTTGTAAAAATGAGCTATGAAGGTTCTGTGGATGGTGTTCCTTTTGAAGGTGGACAGTCTGACGAACATGACTTGGAATTGGGCAGCGGTATGTTCATTCCCGGTTTCGAAGAACAGGTTGTAGGCCACGGATTGGGCGAAAAGTTTGACATTAGCGTGAAGTTCCCTGAACAGTACCATTCAGGGGATTTGGCTGGCAAGGACGCCGTTTTTGCAATTGAAATCAAAGGTATTACAAAGAAAGAACTGCCTGAGTTGGATGATGCATTTGCAGAAGATGTTTCTGAATTTTCCACTTTGGATGAATATAAAGCTAGCATTCTGGAAAAGCTTGCAAAGGAGAAAGAGGAAAAAGCAAGCCAGATTCAGGGTGATAAGCTGTTAGATGTAGCTGTTGCAAACTGTGAAATGGAAGTTCCACAGGTTATGTACGATAACAAAATTGACAGCATGATGAAAGAGTTTGAAGAAAATATCACTCGTCAGGGCTTAAGCTTAGATATTTATTGCCAGTATATGGGCACAACTCCTGAAGAAATGAGAGAAAACTTCAAGGATACGAGCGTGAAGAGTGTTGACGCAAGACTGATGCTTGAAGCGATTGCAAAAGAAGAAAGCTTGGCTATTTCTCAGGAAGAATTGGAAGCTGAAATTTGCAAATATGGCGAAAGCTATGGTATTGATGGAAAGACTATGCTGGAAATGTTCAGAGAAGAAGATAAAGAGGCACTGGAAATGGATATGCTCGTTAGAGCAGCAATGAAGCTGATCGAAGAAACAGCTATTTTTACAGAGCCTAAGGCTGAATAAGACCAACCAATTAGGCACAGGTTTCCTGTGCCTAATTTTAACTTTATAGAGTTAAGGTGTTTCAAAGTAATAAAAAATAAATGGGAATGGAGGGAGTTCATATGAGTTTAGTGCCTATGGTAGTGGAGCAAACAAACCGTGGAGAACGTTCTTATGATATTTATTCCAGACTGTTAAAAGACAGAATTATTTTTCTGGGCGAAGAAGTAAATGACGTTACTGCCAGCCTTGTTGTAGCTCAGTTGTTATTTTTAGCAGCGGAAGATCCTGATAAAGATATCAGCCTATATATCAATAGCCCCGGCGGCTCTGTAACAGCAGGGCTTGCTATTTACGACACAATGCAATACATCAAACCTGATGTATCTACAATCTGTATCGGTATGGCGGCAAGTATGGGGGCTTTTCTTTTAGCCGGTGGAGCGAAGGGGAAAAGATACGCATTGCCTAATGCAGAGGTCATGATTCACCAGCCAAGTGGTGGTGCAAGAGGACAGGCAACGGATATTCATATTCATGCCGAGAATATCCTGCGCACAAAAAGAAAATTAAACGAAATTTTAGCAGCAAATACAGGTAAAGCGATTGATATAATCGAAAGAGATACCGAAAGAGATTATTTTATGACGGCTGAGGAAGCAAAGGCCTATGGTCTTATAGATGATGTTATCACAAAACCTCAGACAAAGGAGAGAGGCTAAATATGGCAGGAAAAACAGAAGAGATAAACAAATTACGTTGTTCCTTCTGCGGGAAAACTCAGGAACAGGTAAAAAAACTGATTGCTGGGCCTAATGTATATATTTGTGATGAATGTATCGATCTGTGTGCCGATATTATTGATGAAGAGTATGATGTTTTAGCAAATAAAGAAGAAGATTTTAACGTTCCTAAGCCCAAAGAAATTAAAGAAACCTTAGATCAATATGTGATTGGTCAGGATAAGGCAAAACAGACTTTGTCGGTAGCGGTGTATAATCACTACAAACGCATTCTAATGGATGCCAAGGCGGATGATGTGGAACTGCAAAAAAGCAATATTCTTTTAGTGGGACCTACGGGTACCGGTAAAACTTTACTTGCCCAAACTTTAGCCAAGGTATTAAATGTACCGTTTGCCATTGCAGATGCGACCTCTTTAACAGAGGCAGGATATGTAGGCGAGGATGTTGAAAATATCCTGTTAAAGCTGATTCAAGCTGCGGACTATGATATTGAACGGGCTGAAAGAGGGATTATCTATATTGATGAAATCGATAAGATAACAAAAAAATCTGAAAATGTATCGATAACCAGAGACGTGAGTGGTGAAGGCGTGCAGCAGGCATTACTGAAAATTCTGGAAGGTACAACGGCAAGTGTGCCACCTCAGGGTGGTAGAAAGCATCCTCATCAGGAATTTATCCAGATTGATACAACAAATATATTATTTATTTGTGGCGGTGCTTTTGGTGGCATCGAAAAAATCATACAGAATCGTATGGGCCATAAAGTAATCGGGTTTGGTGCCGAGGTGCATAGTAAATTAGAGCAGACAGATGACGAAATTCTTCGTTCTCTTATGCCTCAAGATTTATTAAAGTATGGCTTGATACCAGAATTTATTGGACGTTTGCCCGTTGTGGTAACGTTGGATAATTTAGATGAAGAAGCGTTTATCCATATTTTAACGGAGCCTAAGAATGCATTAACAAAGCAGTATGAATATTTATTTGCTTTGGATGATGTAATTCTTGAGTTCGAACAGGATGCCCTCCTCACCATTGCCAAAAAAGCAATGGAGAGAGCAACGGGAGCCAGAGGCTTACGTGCAATTATGGAGGAATTCATCAACCCAATTATGTATGAAATTCCCGCGGAAACAACAGTAGAAAAATGTATCATTACCCAAGGCGTTGTGGAAGGCACTGAAGAACCAACCTATGTTTACAACGAGGACAGACAACCATTACAACGTATGCGTAAGCGTAAACCTACAAGAAAGGTGAATGCTTCCTAAAATTAGAAGTGGTATTGATTGTGAAAAATTGTATCTTAACCTCTATGATAGAAAATTATCATAGAGGTTTTTTTTATTTTCCAAACATAAATTTACTCACTTTTTGTAATACTCTTTAATGATGATTCTCAATTTTAATAGCTTTCCCACTGAGAATGGGAATGTATTCCTTATGCATATCTACACAGAGACACATAAAATCGTTTGCTATCTGTGGAAGAATGTACATTGAAGATGGAATGAATAGCAATTATCACAAAATCACAAAATAGGTGAAAAATATAATGAAATATGTTGACGTTGTGAAAAAGTAGACATATAATTAATCTGTATTTGTGTGGTAGACAAAAATAGACATATGTCCATATTATAAAGACGTAGGAGTGAGCGAATTATGTTATCTTTAGAAATGATCCAAGATGCCAAAAAAGTTTTGGAAGGGGTTGCTACTGTGACGCCTTTGTTCCAGTCAAAATGCATTAATCCAGATGCAGATGTTTATATTAAGTGCGAAAATATGCAGGTAACAGGGTCCTTCAAGCTTAGAGGTGCCTATTATAAAACCGTAAATTTGACAGAGGAAGAAGCAAAGCACGGTGTTGTGGCTTGTTCTGCAGGTAATCACGCTCAGGGTGTTGCTTTGGCAGCTCAGAAAAAAAATATTCCAGCAGTAATTTGTATGCCTGCTGGGGCACCATTGGCTAAGGTGGAGGCAACAAGAAGCTATGGTGCAGAGGTTGTATTGGTTCCTGGTGTTTATGACGATGCGGCGGCAAAAGCAACTGAACTGAAAAATGAAAAAGGATATACCTTTTTACATCCTTTTAATGATGATTACGTAATGGCTGGGCAGGGAACGGTTGGCCTTGAAATTTTGGAACATTTAGAAGATGTGGAGGTTGTGTTGGTGCCCATTGGTGGCGGTGGACTGATTAGTGGTGTTGCTTGCGCCATTAAATCATTGAAACCTAGCTGTAAGGTTTATGGTGTGCAGGCGGCTGGTGCCCCTTCTATGTATAACTCCATTCGTGATGGTAAAATTGAAACGTTGGAAGAAGTGAGTACCGTTGCCGATGGTATTGCTGTAAAGCAACCAGGGGATAAGACTTTTGAAATGTGCCAGAAGTATGTGGACGGTATTGTTACAGTAACAGAAGAAGAAATTGCATCTGGGATTCTTTTGCTTTTAGAAAAGCATAAAATGGTTGCTGAAGGTGCGGGGGCTGTTTCTGTTGCGGCGGCTATGCACAACAAAGGGGATATCAAAGGCAAAAAAACAGTATGTGTCATTTCTGGTGGGAATGTGGATATTAATATTTTGGACCGTATTATCGATAAAGGTTTACAGGTAAATGGACGTTTAACAAAGTTCTCCTTAACTATGATTGATAAACCTGGTCAACTTACACGCTTGTTGCAAATTATTGCGGAGGAAGGTGCCAACATTTTTAATGTAACCCATGATCGTATGGTTCGTAGCGTAGCCGTTGGTAAATGTGTGGTTGACGTTACAGTGGAAACGAGAAACAAAGAGCATTGCGAAGAGTTAATTAAAATGCTTGTTTCAAAGGGTTATGATGTAAAGTAATGAAATTACATTGATAAAAAGTCCCTCATTTTCTGTAATGAGTGCTGGTGAATTTGATTTGAGACAAATGCATATATAAAATTTTACTGGAAACGAAGAGATGTTTTTAATAGATGCATGAAAAATTAGCAAGTAAAATACTTTTAAAATTGAAAAGAATATCATACATTTCATTCTTCTTCCGCTTGTGGGGGCAGCGTAGAAGGGCTCAATCTTTTTCACTAAGCTCGGCTTTATAATTTAACATCCTTTTGCTATGGCAAAAGGATGTTTTTATGTTGCACAAAGGGGGTAGAAGCACTATACTATAAGTTAACTTGATTATGGAGGGAAGTTATGGGAGGGAAGAATAAGGCTGGCATCCTAGTCACACTAAGTGGTGCCATTTGCTGGGGATTTTCTGGCTGCTTTGGCCAGTATTTATTTGTTGAGAAGGGAATAAGCGCAGAGTGGCTGGTTTCCATTCGTCTAATTTCTGCAGGTGCCCTATTGGTTGCCATGGGTTTTATTTTGAAAAAAGGGAAGATGTTGGATGTTTTCAAGGATAAGGCCGATATGAAACAACTTTTGGTTTTTTCCATCTTGGGCATGCTTTTGGTGCAGTATACATATTTTGCCGCAATAGAACATTCCAATGCGGGGACGGCAACGGTGCTGCAATCTTTAAATCCCTTGGTTATATTGGCGGTGGTTTGTGTAAAAGAAATACGATTTCCCAGTAAATTGGAACTTGGGGCAATTATTGCTGCGCTAATAGGTACTTTTTTATTGAGTACCCACGGGGATATTCATACCATGTCTCTGACAGGTAGGGCATTATTTTTAGGGTTAAGTTCAGCTGTTTGTGCTGCACTTTATAATTTGTTATCTGGTAGGTTGATGAAAAAGTACGGTGTTTATGTAGTTGTTGGGTTTGGGATGCTCATTGCAGGCATTGTCATGGTGGTGGTTGCGCCTCCGTGGAAATATGAAATTATTTGGGACAAGCAAACAATTTGGGCAGTTTTAGGTGTGGTTGTCATCGGAACGGCGGTGGCTTTCTCCTTGTATTTAAAGGGGGTTAGTATGGTTGGACCTTTTATGGGAAGCCTTTTAACCAGTGTAGAGCCGGTGACAGCCATTGTTGTATCAATTTTATTCTTAGGCTCGGCGTTCCATCCTATTGAGTTGGTTGGGTTTATTTTGGTTTTAGGTACTGTTTTCATTTTGTCTTTTTACTCTGGCAGAGAAGATAAGGAAAGGGAAGTGGCGGATAATGAAACTGAGGCCGTATAAAAACAGTGATGCAAAGCATGTTGTTCAATGGGTAAAAGACGAAACTACATATTACCAATGGTGTGCAGGTTTAATTGGAGAATATCCCCTGAAAGAAGAAAGGCTAAATATGTATTATGATAAACTTCAAGATAATACTGCCTGCTGGGGAATGACTGCTGAGGACGAAATGGGTGTTGTGGGCCATATGTGCATGCGTTTTTTGGACAGGGCAAGGGAGACGGTTCGCCTAGGCTTTGTTCTGGTAGACCATGAACGACGGGGACAGGGGCTTGGGAGAGAACTGGTCTCTATGGGCATAAGGTATGCACATATTTTTTTGGGAGCAAAGCAGATTTCATTAGGTGTATATGCTGGAAATACTTGTGCCAAAAAATGTTATGAATCTTTGGGGTTTGTACAAGATGGGGATTTGGTTATTAAGTATGAAGTCAAGGAAGAAGATTGGGATTGTATTGAAATGATTTTAACGGATTTGCGAAAGTGAAACACCAGCCTTATTGAAGGAGTATTTTATGCTTTTTCAGTAAATGCAGTACGTTTTCGTGCCATCATTCTTTACGAATCATTCTAAAAAAATAAGCCCGTTTACTGTAACTTACAAGAGATACCTGTAAGAAGTAAGGGGCTTTTTTCTTTTCATAATTCTAATATTTAATTTCCTTCCAAAAGATGGGGGAAGGGTTTCTTATTTTGCATTACATGCTGGTGCAGCGGGTGCAGGGGCAGCAGATGCAGGGGGTGTTGCAGGACGGTCATAAAAAGGACTTTTTTCAGATACGGAAAGAGGTATTGCGTATGCTAAAAATACTTTTTCAGAGAAAAGGCCTAAGGTTAATGCTGCTTTTCCTGCAGAAAACATAACACGATTGTCGATATGATGAGCTGCTGCTACGGAAACGGCAGAACCCATGGCGATACCTAAGTCGCCTACAGCAAAGGCACAATGGGCACCGCTTTTGTTTGCGCCAAAGCAGTTGCCAGCGCCACAGTAACCACAGTGTGGCAAGCCACGGTAGGTATCTTGTGCACCGAAGAGAACAACGCAAGCAGATAAATCTAAGTTATCTGCATCTCTAATATAAAATGGTTGGCGTGTTTCCTCGCCGATTTTTCTCATTGCTGAAGCAAGGGCATCTTTGTCGGCACCATCAATAATGAATGTTTCCATACTATCAACGCCACAAGCCTTGGGGGCAGTTTTGGCTGCCGCAATCATGAGGGAAGCTACTGTTTCAATTGCTCTTAGTTGAATCTTTTCTCCACTGTACTTCATCTTAAATTCCTCCTAATCCTATTGTAAACGTGTATCCCTTTATATTATACAGTTCATCATGAATAGATGCAATATATCCAAGGGAACCGATCCAACGAAAAAAGATGCGAAAATTTCATATTTATGGTATAATTTTATATTAATGCAAATAGTGATAGTGATTTTTAGAAACAAAAGATAGATGGGGTGAGAAGTTTGGCAGAACAGAAAAAGACAACAACAAAAAGTGGCAAAAAGGGCACATCCAAGCCTGCCACAAAATCTCCTGCCGTAAAAAAAGGTACAGCAAAAAAAGGTGGAACGGGGAAATCTAGCCCAAAACAAATGTCCCATAAAGAAACCACGAAGGTGACAGCTCAAAGCAGTCACTTTGGGGATAGTATTTTAGATGAGGTTATTCTTATTATTATAATGTTGGTTTCTGTGGTGGCTGAAATCAGTTTGATTACAGAAAAAATGGGTATAATCGGTCATATGTTCAATAGCCTTTTTAAAGGTCTGTTTGGTTTTGCAGGCGCATTATTACCCGTTTTAATTATTGCTTATTGTGGATGGCTACTGACAAACCAAGAAAGGAAAATGCCTATTGTTCGTGCTATGGGTGGATTGTTGTTTTTGCTTTGTATTTCTGCCGGAATGCAGTTAATCAATCCCATTGATGTTACAACGAATTTAGGTTTTTTCAAGAAGATGGCTGTATACTATGATAGTGGGACATTACTAAACGGTGGTTTTTTTGGTGGGGTACTAGGGGGCTTATTATATAATGCTTTGGATACCCTTGGTAGCACTTTGGTATTAATTGCCCTTTTAATCATTTCCATTATTATGGCCACAGGGAAGTCGTTTTTTCAAGCCATCGGTGATTACTCTGACCACCGAAAGGCGAAGCAGAGGGTGAGAAACGAGAGAATTAAAAGCAAGGCAGAGCAAATACGGCAAATGGAATTAGCAGAAGCTGCAAAAATGGAGCGGCGTCGTGAAAAGGCTAGGAAAAAAACAAGTTATAATATAGAGTTGAATGAGAGAGAAGACCTTCCAGGCGAAGAACCCATGGTAGAGGAGACAGTTTTTCGTAAAAAGGGTCCCAAAAAGTTTAAAAAAGTGTCATCGCCCATTTATAACTTTACTTTGGAGGAATATGGGGCGCAAGAAACTCTTTTGGAGACGGTTTCAGGGGATTTTGAAATTGAAACCTTGCCTGAAAACATAGAGGAAGCAGTAGAGGGAGTAGTAGAGGAAGTTCCTGTAATGATTCATTCCAAAGAGGTGTTGGAGGATGCAGATCAGCTCATTGAGGATATTTTTAAGGAAGTTACGGAAGTTGAGGAGGATTTAACGGAGGAAGAAGTGGTTATTATCACAGACCAACCTCCGGTTGATGAAGAAGATATTCCAATTGGAATTATAGAAGAAGATGACCAAGGAACAGATACTGTGGAAGAACAAGGAACTACGGACGAGGCACCAAAGAAAGAAACGCTGGAAACAAAGGAAGAAGAACAGGAAGAGCAAGAAGAAGCCACTCCAGATGCTCCTATGGAAGAAGAAGAAATTCCCTATGAATTTCCTCCCATTGAGCTTTTGGGTGAAGACCCTAAAACAGGTGGCGGGGACACAAAAGCGGAAATGTTAGCCAATGCAAGGAAGCTGGAGTCTACTTTAAAAAGCTTTGGTGTAGATGCAAAGGTGATTCAGATTAATAAAGGGCCAACCGTTACCCGCTATGAATTATCCCCTAGCCAAGGGGTTAAGGTTAGCAAAATTGTAAATCTAGCCGATGATATTGCGCTAAACTTAGCGGCAAGTGGTATTAGAATTGAGGCACCAATTCCCGGTAAAGCGGCGGTAGGCATTGAAGTGCCCAATCGAGAGACCCAATCCGTTTACCTAAGAACAGTTTTGGACAGCGATGCTTTCAAAAATCATGCTTCCAAATTGGCCTTTGCTTTGGGGGAAGATATTGCGGGAAACCCAGTGGTTACGGATATTGCCAAGATGCCTCACTTATTAATTGCAGGGGCTACAGGTAGTGGTAAGAGCGTTTGTATCAATACCCTCATCACCAGTATTTTGTATAAAGCGGATCCCAAGGAAGTAAAACTACTATTGGTTGACCCGAAAGTGGTAGAGTTAAGTGTGTATAATGGTATTCCTCACTTGTTAATTCCCGTTGTTACTGACCCTAAAAAAGCTTCTGCTGCCTTAAATTGGGCAGTTCGGGAGATGCTAGAAAGGTACAATGATTTTGCCGCTTCTGGCGTAAGAGATATCAAAGGCTTTAACGCAATGAAGGAGGACGCCGGTGATGAAAAAGGGAAGATGTCCCATATTGTGATTGTAATTGACGAGTTGGCGGACTTGATGATGGCAGCACCGGGTGAGGTGGAGGATGCCATTTGTCGGTTGGCCCAGATGGCCCGTGCAGCGGGAATGCATTTAATTATTGCAACCCAAAGACCTTCGGTAGACGTTATTACAGGGGTAATCAAGGCGAATATTCCATCCCGTTTGGCATTTGCCGTTTCTTCGGGTATTGACTCTAGAACGATTTTGGATATGGTTGGTGCGGAAAAACTGTTAGGTAAAGGGGATATGTTATTCTATCCTGCGGGACAAAGTAAGCCGGCTCGTATGCAGGGTGCATTTGTGACAGATAAAGAAGTGGAAGATATCGTTTCCTTCCTTAGAAAAAGCGGACGCCCTGGCTATACCCAAGAGACAATAGATCAAATTACAAAGGTTGCAAAAGGCGGTATGGACGCTGGGGAAGAGAGCGACGAGTTTTTCGAACCCGCTGTTGACTTAATTATTGAGAAGGAAAAAGCATCTGTTTCTATGCTACAAAGACAGTTTAGAATTGGGTATAACCGTGCCGCAAGGCTTATGGACGAATTGGAGGGTAAAAACTTTGTTGGCCCCGAGGAGGGAAGCAAGCCAAGAAAGGTACTCATTACCCGAGCTCAATGGGAAGCCATAAAAGAGCCTGTGGAAGAGGAAATTTAAGAGGATTTTTTGCAAGCTTTTTAAAAAATCAATCAAAATAAAAAACCAATCAGGTGAGGTTATGTTTTGATAACATCTCAAACACTTGATTGGTTTTTGTTTTAGAGCGCCATAATTTTTGTGTAAAGCCATTGTTTTATAGAAGTCAGTACATATTCCGAACCACCAATGAAACAAATAGAAAAACAAATAGGGATAAAACCAATGTATGACTAGCCACTGGTTTATTATCTCTAATTTGTTTAAGCATATGAACATATATGGGACATACGAATACAGATAGGATAATACAAAAATATGCATCAAGCTGTACATGGGAAACATCGCCTTTACTAGTAATCCAAATACCTGCCTTTATCATCATGAGCTGCTTGTATCAAAAGAACAGTTACTTGGGAATGTTCATTTTTAGTATAATCTACTCCATCTAACAATGCAAAAAAAATTGTAAAAATATGTAATCGATTTTACACAGTAATGGGAGATGCTTTTCCCCCAAAAAAGAGGTTTTGCCTGAACAAAAGTAACACAAGTATAAAAATTTTTAATGTTTGTTGACAAAAATATTAGCCTATAGTACCATCTTTTTATAGGTCATATGACTGACGGAAGTGGAGTGAACCACATGGAGTATGACTGGTAAATGCCGACCGTCTGGGCTATGACGCTTGGACTGTTGGCATTTTTCATTTGCAGTTCAAAGCTCGTGGGAAATCAAATTTAAATACGGAGAGGAGTTTGTTAATCATGAAAACAGATTTACAGATCGCACAGGAATGTACAATGGAACCAATCACAGCTATTGCAGCAAAAGCAGGTATCCCCGAGGAATTTGTGGAATGCTATGGTAAGTACAAAGCGAAGATTAGTGACAAGTACTACGATCAGATTAAAAACAACCCCGATGCGAAGTTGATTTTGGTAACAGCAGTAAACCCTACCCCTGCAGGGGAGGGGAAGACCACTGTAACCATTGGCTTGACTCAGGCATTGCAGAAATTAGGGAAAAACGCCATTACTTGTTTAAGAGAACCATCTTTGGGGCCTTGTATGGGTGTAAAGGGCGGTGCTGCTGGTGGTGGTTATGCTCAGGTTGTACCAATGGAAGACATCAACCTGCATTTTACGGGGGACCTACATGCCATTACAACGGCAAATAACCTTTTGGCATCTATGGTAGATAATCATATTCAACAGGGCAATGAGTTGAATATTGACCCCAGAAAAATAGCTTGGAAAAGAGTCGTTGACTTGAATGACAGACAACTTAGAAATGTAATTTCCGGTTTGGGTGGCAAGGTAAATGGCACGCCCAGAGAAGACGGGTTCCAAATTACTGTTGCTTCGGAAATCATGGCAATCTTTTGTTTGGCAAATGATATGAAACACTTAAAAGAAATGTTAGGCCAAATCATTATTGGCTATACTTACGATGATGAACCAGTAACGGCAAAAGAAGTAGGTGCCGATGGAGCTATGGCTGTATTATTAAAGGATGCACTTCAGCCTAATTTAGTTCAGACTTTAGAGCATACCCCTGCAATTATCCACGGTGGACCTTTTGCAAATATTGCCCATGGTTGCAATAGCGTACGTGCTACAAAGTTTGCCATGAAGATGGCGGATTATGTGGTAACCGAGGCTGGATTCGGTGCTGATCTGGGAGCGGAGAAGTTTTTTGATATCAAATGTCGTAAGGCGGGAATTCAGCCGGACGCTGTTGTTTTGGTTGCAACAATCCGTGCAATGAAATATAATGGTGGTGTTGCTAAGGCTGACTTGAGTAATGAAAATTTAGAAGCTTTAGAAAAAGGTTTTGTGAATTTGGAAAAACACATTGAAAATATACAGAAATACGGCGTTCCTGTTGTTGTAACATTGAATCACTTTGTTGCAGATACAGAGGCAGAAGTTGCTTTTGTAAAAGAGCGTTGTGAAGCAATGGGTGCAACCTTTGCTATCGCAAGGGTATGGGCTGCAGGTGGTGAAGGTGGCTGTGAATTGGCGGAAAAAGTGATGGAAACTTTGGAAACAAAGGAGAATAACTTCCATACTTTATATGCGGATGATTTAACAATTGAAGAAAAAGTAAACTGTGTATGTAAAGAAATTTACGGGGCGGGTACGGTAAACTTCTCTGCGGCGGCTAGGAAGACATTAGCCCAGATTGAGCAGTTAGGATTTGGCCATTTCCCTGTTTGCATCGCAAAAACACAGTACTCCCTTTCCGACGATCCTAAGGTTTTGGGTCGCCCTGAAGGCTTTGAAGTAACTGTAAAAGAATTGCGTATTTCCGCAGGAGCAGGCTTTATTGTTGTATTGCTTGGCGATGTTATGACAATGCCTGGTTTGCCTAAGAAGCCTGCGGCTTTGAATATTGATATTGATGACGACGGCAACATCGTTGGATTATTCTAAGGAGTGGAGTAGAAAATATGACAGCACAATTGATTGACGGAAAATTGATTTCGGGACAAATTAAACAAGAGGCGGCAGTAGAAGCGGCAGAGATTAAAGCACAGGGGGTAACCCCATGCCTTGCTGTCGTTTTGGTTGGAAATGATTCTGCTTCTCAGGTTTATGTAAATAATAAAAAGAAGGCATGTGAAGCCGTTGGTATTCGCTCTGTATCCTATGAATTAGCAGAGGAGGCAACAGAGGAAGAACTGCTTCAGCTTGTGGCTAAGTTAAATGCCGATGAAACAGTGAATGGCATTTTGGTACAGATGCCATTACCCAAGCAAATTGACGAAGACAAAGTAATTCTAGCCATTGATGCCAAAAAGGATGTAGACTGCTTTCATCCCATTAACGTTGGGTTATTGCATACAGGTGGAAAAGGTTTTTTGCCATGTACTCCTGCGGGCATTATTGAGCTGATTAAGCGTAGCGGTCATACTATCCAAGGACAGAATTGTGTGATTATTGGAAGAAGTAATATTGTAGGAAAACCTGTGGCTATGCTATTGATGAAGGAAAACGGAACGGTTACCATTTGCCATTCTAAGACTAGAAATTTGGTGGAGATTTGCCGGGGAGCGGATATTATCGTTAGTGCAACGGGTAAGGTAAACACCGTTACGGCAGATATGGTAAAGGCAGGTGCCGTTATCATTGACGTAGGCATGAACCGTAACGAAGCTGGAAAGCTTTGCGGCGATGTGGATTTTGAAAATGTAAAAGATGTTGCAGGGGCAATCACACCTGTGCCCGGAGGCGTAGGACCTATGACCATTGCAATGCTTATGAAAAATTGTCTGGTCGCTGCGAAAATGCAAAATAATCTGATATAAACTTAGGAGGCAAATATGAAAGGAACCGTAGCATTCACCTCTTTGGGGTGCGATAAAAACAGAGTGGACAGCGAAGTTATGCTGGGGATATTGGCGCAAAAGGGCTTTCAAGTCATTGCCGATGAAGGACAGGCGGATATCATCGTTGTAAATACTTGTTGTTTTATTAAAGATGCCTTGGAAGAGAGTATTGAAACCATTTTGGAAATGGCAGAATATAAGAAAACTGGCAATTGTAAGGGCTTAATCGTGGCGGGCTGTTTAGGGCAGCGTTATGAGGAAGACTTTTTCAATGAGTTGCCTGAGGTGGATGCAATCATTGGTACTGCGGCTTATGAATCTGTGGCTGAGGTTGCCTCAGAAATTTTGGCTGGAAAAACTGGGGAAAGATATTTGGAAGACATTGACCGCCCTATGGAAGATGCCAATGGAAAATTACGGGTCCTTTCTACAGCCCCTTATTTTGCATATTTGAAAATTTCCGAAGGTTGTGATAACCATTGCACCTATTGTGTTATACCTAAACTACGTGGAAAACATAGAAGTCGTGCCTTGGAAAGCCTGATGGATGAGGCAGCTGTCTTAGCCCAGAATGGCGTAAAGGAATTGGTTGTGGTAGCCCAAGATACTTCCATTTATGGCAGAGATTTATACGGCGAGTCTAAACTACACGTTTTGCTTGAGGAATTAGCCAAGATTAATGGCATTGAATGGATTCGACTTTTATACTGTTATCCAGAGACTTTGACTCAGGAAACCATTGATGTAATGGCAAAAAATGAAAAAATTTGTCATTATATTGATATGCCCATCCAGCATGGTAATGATGCTGTTTTAAAACGTATGGGAAGAAAAAGCAGTCAAGCTTTAATCAAAGAAAAAGTGGCAGCCCTAAGACAGGCAATGCCTGATATTGCCATTCGAACTACGTTGATTGTAGGGTTCCCAGGGGAAACAGAAGAAGAATTCCAAGACCTAGTTTCCTTTGTTGAAGAAATGAAATTTGACCGTTTGGGCGTATTTTCCTACTCTCAGGAAGAGGGCACACCTGCGGGTAAGATGGAAAATCAAATCGAAGACGAACTGAAAGAGGCCAGACGAGACACCATTATGGATATTCAAAAAAATATCGCTGCTGCCCTTTGTGAAAAAGAGGTAGGCAAGGTGGTTCAGGTTTTGGTGGAAGGCAAGCTGCCCGAAGAAAGCGTTTACTGCGGTCGTACCCGTAGGGATGCCCCTGACATTGATGGGTTGGTATTCTTGAATGCAGAAGAAGAAATTTATTCCGGAGATTTCGTAACGGTGAAAATTAGAGAAGCCGGAGATTATGATTTGATGGGAGATGTAATTTATGCAGATGAACCTGCCGAATAAGCTTACAATTTTACGGGTGATTTTAATACCTATTTTCCTGTTGGTGTTATTTTTGACCCCTTCGCCCATGAATCGTTATATTGCCGTTGTTATTTTTGTTATTGCATCTTTGACTGATTTTTTAGATGGATACCTAGCTAGAAAGTGGAATTTGGTAAGTAATTTCGGAAAGTTTATGGACCCTTTGGCAGATAAACTTTTGGTTATGGCTGCCCTTGTTGCCATGGTGGAGCTGGGGGACTTGCCAAGTTGGGTTGTAATCATCATTTTAGCTCGTGAGTTTGCCATTACAGGCTTCCGTACCCTAGCCATGGAGGCGAATATTGTTATGGCGGCAAGTTGGTGGGGTAAAGTGAAAACCACAATTCAAATGGTTATGATAATTGTAGTGCTTTTGGGACTGCCCTTTGCATTTATGGGAGCAGTGGAAATGATACTGGTGGCTTTGGCGGTGTTCTTTACAGTTCTTTCCGGAGTGGATTATATTGTAAAGAACAAACAGGTTCTGAAAGGCTGATGAAAATTGAAGACGCAGACGAAGGGCATTTTGATTACATTGTTGGCAGCGGCATGCTTTGGAGCCGCTTCTCCTATTGCAAAATTTGTGTATCGCTATGATGTTACGGTGGGCAATGTATTACTTTGGAGGTTTATCATTGCCACAGCACTGGTGTGGGGCTATATTCTTTTGTTCCGTAAGGACTTGAATCTTCGCCTGCGAAAGGACCAGATGTTGATGATGGTTGTGGTGGGAGGTTTAGCCCATTTTTTGACAACCCAGTGTTATTTTAGTGCCTTGAAGTATGTGCCAATTTCAATACATATTATGATTTTTTATACCTATCCTTTTATTGTGAATATACTGAGTGTGATGTTTTTCAAGGAAGCCATTTCAAAGATACAATTACTGTCTTTGGTGGCGGCGTTTATCGGGATTCTTATGACTGTAACCTTGGATGATATTAGGATGAGTTTTATCGGAATCTTTTTTTCCGTTGTGGCGGCTGTCAGCAACACAGCATATATTCTGTGTTTGGGAAAGCGGAATGTAACAGAACTTGACAGTGTTGTGGTGGGTGCATATTCTTCCCTGTTTGCGGGTATTTCTTATTTTCTTTTTTGCTTGGCAAGGGGGGAGTTACGGGTGGATATGCCTTTGCCCTGTTGGGCGGGGATTATCGCCATGGCTGTCTTTACTACGGCGGTGGGAGCCATTGCCCTTTCCTTCGGAGTAAAGATAATTGGCTCGGCCAAAGCGGCAATTGTCAGTGTATTTGAACCCATTGAGGCAATTCTCTTAGGTATATTACTCTTTCATGAAAAAATCAGCCTACGAGGTGGAATTGGAATTATCCTTGTTATGGGATCAATTGTATTAATTAACTATGTGCAAATGCAGACAGCGGAAGAAGCAGTCATTGTACAGGCACCAGAGGAAACCGTGGTTAAAGACCTTTGAGGGGGAGCGAAAGCTCTCCTTTTTTGCTTTTGGAATTTCGTAAAAAAAGGTTGGAAAAGAAGACTGGAAAGAGATACAATAGAAAAAGGTGGTTTTACGGACTTTGGAGGTCAAATGCCGTCCGTTATCAGTATTTTTGGTAGCAAAAATACACATAGTCTTTGACTTATGGAGGAGGAACATTATGAAAGCGGAAATCATTGCGGTGGGAACAGAACTGCTGCTAGGAGATATCCTGAATACCAATGCCCAGTTTTTAGCCAAAGAGTTGGCTTTTCTTGGAATAGAAGTCTATTATCAAACGGTAGTAGGAGATAATCCTAAAAGGTTGGAAGATACCATTTTCCATGCTTTTTCCAGAGCGGATTTGGTCATTACCACTGGGGGTTTAGGCCCAACAGAGGATGACCTTACCAAGGAAACAGCGGCCAAATATTTTGGGGAAAATCTAGTTCTGGATGAAAAGGCTTTATCACAAATTCAGGTGTTTTTTGATCGTATTGACAGAGAAATGACGGCTAACAATACAAAGCAAGCCTATGTACCAGAAAATAACGGTGTGGTGTTGTACAACGCCAACGGCACAGCTCCTGGAATTATCCTTGAAAAAAATGAAAAGATCATGGTCATGCTACCGGGCCCCCCGAAAGAAGTAGTACCTATGTTTGAAAATCAGGTAAAACCATATTTGGCAAAGAAACAAGAGTATACCTTTATATCAAGAATATTACGGGTAGCCAGTGTTGGAGAAAGTGCCATGGAGATGCTGGTGAAAGACTTGATTGATGCCCAGACAAACCCCACTATTGCACCTTATGCAAAGGATGGAGAAGCTCTTTTAAGAATTACAGCAAAAGCAAAGAATGAGGAAGAGGCAAATAGGTTGATTGATCCTGTTGCCCAGGCTTTAAAGGAAAGGTTGGGTAAATCCGTTTATGCGGAAGGGGAAACCAACATGGAAACGGAAGTTGCCAAGCTGTTGGTAGCGCAGAACAAAACAATTGCCGTAGCAGAATCCTGTACAGGAGGGGAGATTTCTTCTCAGTTGGTTCGTTATCCTGGGATTTCTCAGGTATTATTGGAAGGTTGTGTCACATACTCCAATGAATCGAAAATAAAACGTTTGAAAGTTTTACAGGAAACCCTTGAGAAGTTTGGGGCAGTCAGTAAAGAAACAGCCTTGGAGATGGCCAAAGGGGTTGCCGAAACCGCAGGGGCAGACATTGGTATTGCCACAACGGGCATAGCAGGGCCTGATGGTGGAACAAAGGACAAGCCTGTTGGCTTGGTGTACATGGGACTTTATTATAACGGGACCGTGGAAACAAGGGAGTTTCACTTTGCAGGAAGTAGAAATAAAATAAGGGAACGGGCAACCTTCCAAGCCTTAGATTGGTTGCGTAGGAAGTTGCAATATGAAAAATAAAGGAGACTGGATGTTACTGGTTGCTGCCATGATTGGTGGGGGTGGTTTCATCAGTGCAAGGTATCTTTTGGATTGGGGGTATAACCCATATCAAATTATGCTAGGCAGGTTTATCATTGCCACCCTTTGTTTAAGCTTGGTTTACTATAAAAATTATCCTAATATTACAAAAAAAGAATGGAGAATGGGTGGCATTTTAGGGGTGTTACTGGCTGCAACTTTTTTACTTTTAACGATGGGGTTGCAATATACCACACCATCAGTGAATGCATTTTTGTGTAACACCCAAGGGGTAATTGTTCCTTTTATTTGTTGGTTAGCCTTTCATCAAAAGCCTATGACAAGTTGTTTTTTTGCGGCATTTCTAACCCTTGTGGGGGTGGCTCTTCTTTCGGTTACGAAGGACTTCAGCATTAGTATAGGTGCAATTTTATCCCTTGGTGCATCGGTAGCTTTTTCTCTTCAAATGGCTTTTATGGGCAAGGCTGTTGAAGCATGTGATTGTGTAAATATTGCCTTGGTAGAGCATATAACGGTGGCGGTCATTTCTTGCTTCATCGTAGCCTTCACAGGAATACATATGCCCCCTTTTAGTGGCTTGGCGGTGAGGAGTTTTTTGTTTCTCGGCGTTTTTTGTACAGCGGTATATTTTATTTTACAATCCATCGGTCAGAAGTATACCTCTGCCAATAAAACAGCCATTATTATTACCTCGGAGTCTATCTTTGCCGCTATCTTATCTGTATTGATTTATGGCGAACGCATGGGGTGGCGAGGTATATTGGGATGCGGAATTATATTTATCGCAATGGTATTGGTAGAGAAGCCTATAGGAAAAGTAGTTGACAGCACTGAAAAAATAGGTTAACATAAGAACGTAAGTTCGTTTAGAGAGGATGGGTAGAAGATGGCAAAGAACGATTCCAAAAAAGAAGATATTCGGTTTGAAGATAAGGAAAAAGCCCTTGAGGCGGCTTTAGGTCAGATAGAGAAGCAGTTTGGTAAGGGTGCGATCATGAAACTTGGCGATAGCAGCAAGCAGATGAACGTTGAAGTGGTACCATCGGGTTCCTTAAGCCTTGATGTGGCTTTGGGGGTTGGCGGTGTGCCAAAGGGTAGAATTATAGAAGTATATGGCCCAGAGTCTTCCGGTAAAACGACAGTAGCCCTTCATATGGTAGCGGAGGTACAAAAAATAGGGGGCATTGCTGGATATATTGATGCGGAGCATGCCATGGACCCTACTTATGCCAAGGCCTTAGGCGTAAATATTGACGAGTTATATATTTCTCAGCCTGATAATGGCGAGCAGGCACTGGAGATTGCGGAAACCATGGTACGATGTGGGGCCATTGATATTGTTATCGTGGATTCCGTTGCGGCATTGGTTCCAAAGGCAGAGATTGAAGGGGAGATGGGTGACTCTCACGTGGGTTTGCAGGCCAGATTAATGAGCCAGGCCCTGAGAAAACTCACCGGTATTACAAATAAGTCTAAGTGTACCGTTGTTTTTATCAACCAGTTAAGAGAAAAAATTGGTATAACCTATGGTAACCCTGAAACAACCACAGGTGGCCGTGCCTTGAAATTCTACGCATCTGTGCGTATTGATATTCGAAGAGCCGATGTACTAAAGCAAGGTACAGAACTAGTGGGAAATAGGGTTAAAGTGAAGGTTGCAAAGAATAAAGTAGCACCCCCTTTCAAAACCGCAGAGTTTGATATTGTTTATGGACAGGGTATCTCCAAAGAAGGAGATATTTTGGATTTAGCTGCGGAAGTAAGCATTATCAACAAAAGTGGCTCGTGGTATTCTTACAAAGAAATAAGAATTGGGCAAGGTAGGGAAAATGCAAAGCAATTTTTAAAAGAGCACGCAGATATTTCTTTGGAGGTTGAGAATGCCGTAAGGGAGCATTATGGCTTAACTGCTTTGGCCGATGTAAATAGTGAGGCCAAACCAAATGCATCAGAGAAGAAAGATGATAAAAAAGAAGATAAAAAAGAGGACAAAAAAGAAGATAAAAAAGATGCAGCTGTTGTAGAGCTGGACTTGGAGTAAATGCCGTCTATTTTTATAGTGGGAATACATGGGTTAATCGTTACCTTTTTATCCCTTTTGGGAAAAGAAGTGGCAAAATAAAAGCTTTATAGTAGGGTTTGTATCATAATTTCTTTATGCTACACATCTAACCGACTATTGAAAAATAGTCGGTTTTTATTTATTGGATTGTCATAGAACATACAAAAGGATTATGCTATAATAGTAGAAAAGCAAGGAGAACAAGGCTATGTTGGTAACAAAAGTGATACCTCAAAAAAGGGATCCAGTGAAGTTTAATATTTACATTGATGGAGAATATTTTTTTGCCCTGATTCCTCAGGACATGGAATACTTTGGAATAAAAGAAGGGAAAGAAGTGCCGGAGAAAACGGTTGCTTTTATTCAAAAGAGCTTGATCTATGTTCAGGCCCAAAATGTGGCCTTGGGTTTTATCGGATATAAGATGCGTACGGAAAAAGAGGTGCGGCAAAAATTACAGGAGAGGGATTTTTCTGAAGGCGTAATACAAGAAGTACTCAATTTTTTATGTGAATATAAATATACTGATGATAGGGACTATGCCCAGCGATATATCAAAGAGCGTTTGCGACTGAATCCAAGAAGTGCCTTTGCACTGCGTATGGAGCTGTTGCAGCGGGGTGTTTCGGACAAAATATGTGAAGAAGTATTAAGTGAAACGGATTTTTCTGAAATAGATGATGCTGTAATGTGGTTGGAAAAGAAAACGAGAGGGCAGTGGCCTCCCGATGAAAAGAAAAAAAAGCAGTTATACGGCTTTTTGCAACGAAAAGGCTACGCCTATGGCGTTATTAAAGATGCTTTTAGTGAGATGGATCAAAAACAGGGGAAATAGGGTGTGGGAGCATGAGTTTTTATTTAGCGGAAATTAAAGAGCTGCGAAAAGACTTAGTGGAATCATATAAAGGTGGAGATCTAAAAAGAGCTTTATTTCTGGGGAAGCAGTTATTAGAGATCTATAAACAAAATGGAGGCTTGGGTACCCAAGGTTTCGCCGAAGATACTCATAATGTAGGGGTTATTTTTGATGAAATTGGATTATATGATAAAGCGGTAGAGTGTTACCTTGAAGCAGCAACAATTAAAAAGACACGTTGCGGTGAGTCCGTTTCTTTTGCAGATACATTAAATAACTTGGCCATCGCTTATAGCAAAATGGGGCAGCACGAAGCTGCTTTGCAAACCCATATGCGTGTTTTGGATTTGCGTGAAAAAAAACTTGGGCGGGATCATATTGATTACATCCATACGTTATACAACATAGGCAATACCCATGAGGCCTTAGATCAATACGATGATGCCCTTGAAAGCCTAGGACAGGCGTTGGAGATGAGCTATTGCTGTAAGACGTTGCAAATGATGGATATTGCAGATATTCATGCCTCTATGGCTCGCTGTTATGAGTACAAAGGGAATTTCAAAAAAGCAATTTTTTATTTTGAGTTCGCTTTGGATATTATTGAAAAAAAGCAAGGGGTAAAAAGCTTACATTATATTACAAATGCCACTTCATTGGTTTCAGTTTGCCAAAAATCAGAGTTTATTGGGCTTGCTGTGGAATATTGCGAAAAAGTGGTTGAAATACGCAGGCAAATGTTTCCACAAGGTCATTTGGATTATGTAAACAATCTGAATTATCTTGCTGCCCTTTGTCGCAAAGATGGTCAGTTTGACAAAGCGTTGAAGTTTCACAAAATTGCCCTTGATTTAATTGAAAAGCACTTTGGACAAAAGTGTTTTTCCTATTCAGATATTTTAGACAAAATAGCAATAGGTTTTTGCTATAAGAAGGATTTTACAAAAGCCTTGGAATATAGCCAGAGAGCACTGGAGTTAAGAAGTAAGACTTTGCCAGAAGGAGAAGTTGAAATTACAAAAAGCTATATGACCCTAGGGGAAATTGCGGATAAAATGGGGGATTACGCCCAAGCAACCTTCTATTTTCAAAATGCACTGGCTGTTCGAGAAAAAAATATGGAGGATTGCAGAGGGGCCATTGCTGATACATGGAACAAAATAGCACAGCTTTTTGATCGCCAAGGGGCCTATGAAGCGGCAGCATTTATGTATGAAGTAGCTTTGAAAATTAGGGACTCTTATTTTTCTGCAAAGAATGATACGGATGTTTACTTCATGAAGTCCTTAGCCCAGACCCGTGGAAAGCAAGGAGAATTCACGAGGGCTGTGCTGACTTGCCTTGAAATGGAAAAGGTGGCAAGGAAGCTTTATGGAAAGGAGCATCCAAAGTATGCCACCGCACTAAAACACGTGGGGGTTGCGTATCAAAAGTCAGGGGATTTGTTTACGGCAGGTAGATATCTTGAGCAAGCACTGAATATTCAAAGGGAAGCTTTGGATGAGGATAATCCTATTTATATAAAAACATTAGAAATATTTGCGGAAGTTTGTTTTAATCGGGGGGATTGTGTCCGAGCAATTCAGCTTTATAAAGAGCGAAACGATGTGAACTTTGAAGAAACAGCCCAGGATCGCAGGGAAGCAGCTTGTACGCTGTTGGCCATTGGCAACTGTTATTTGAAGTTAGGAGACAAGGAGAAGTCAAAGGCGTATTTCACGGAAGCCGAGGAAAAGATAAAACGATGCCACATCATTCCCAATGAAAAGTACAATCAATTAAAGGCAATGTTTGAAAGTGGGAAAAACGGAAGTTTTCAAGCAAGCCAGCCAGGGCGAAAACGTATGCGGGATGGAGAGCAACGGTGCTTGGAACAAACCATTGCTTTTCTCATACAGTTTTATGAAAAAGCCGAAAATACCGTGGAAAATGAAAAAAAGAAAAAAGCCTTTATGGCATTCTCATTAGGGGAGATGCATCAGCGTCTTGGCAAAAAAGAAGAGGCTATAAACTGGTATACATTGGCGGAAAAAGAATCTGAGCCTGAATACTATGTTCGTGCTTGTACACGGCTAGGTGAGGCCTATTATGCATATGGTCAGGAAGAAAAAGCCTTTCAAAAATTTTTAAATGTAAAGGAATATATTGGGGAGTATGGTAACCCCCACTCTGCAGACTATTGCAAAATTTTAGGGCACATAGGAGATTATTTTTATAAGAAAGGTGACAAGGAAAGGGCTTTGGGCTTTTATGATTCATGGAATCAGTTGTATAAAGAGCTAAACTTGCCAGATTGCCTGTCTTATGATAATCGGGTAGAAAAGATTTGCAAAATACTAACGGCTTCTGACAGATATAAGGAGGCAGTGGAAGAATATTGTGTATTAGCAATGTCCATTCGTGACAGAGAAGGGGAAACGGCGAGGTTTGCTAAGCTACTGCTACGAATGGCAATTCTTTATATTCATTTGTGCAATACGAGGGAAGCAGAAACTCTTTTGGACCGTGTTTTGATTTTGGCAGGAAAAAGTGGAATAGCCTCGGAAAATTTTGCAAAAGTATGCGATAAGGTGGGGCGGTTATATAGTTTAGCAGGGTTGGAAGAAAAAGCCATAGAGGCGTTGAAATTAGCTTATAATCAAAGCCTGCAGGGGAAAAAGTGCATCACAAAAGAGGGCCTGCAACTGTTGAGTAGGCTTTTATGGAAGAATGGTGATAATAAAGCTTATTTTTCTATAAAAAATGGCTGTGAAATGGAATAGTTTTAGTTGACATGGTTTTTTGCCTGTGATACTATATTGAAGTATGTTCAGCCGCACGAAGAGGTTCTGTAAAATCAAAGAAAGGCTTTGGTTACCACATTCGGCGAGTAAATTGCGAGGAGGTGTTCAGATGTACGCAATTATTGAAACAGGTGGTAAGCAGTACAAGGTTGCTGAAGGTGATATCATCACAGTTGAAAAGTTAGGCGTTGAAGCTGGTCAGGATTTTACATTCGATAAGGTTCTTGTTTTAGCAAAAGACGGTGATGTGAAAGTAGGCGCTCCTTATGTTGAGGGTGCTGCTGTTACAGCTTCTGTAATTGGTGATGGTAAGGCGAAAAAGGTTGTAGTGTATAAGTACAAACCTAAAAAAGGCTTCCACAAGAAAAAAGGCCATAGACAGCCTTTCACTAAATTACAGATCAAGTCTATCTAATTATGATAAACGCTATTCTTTATCGTAAAGACGGAAAAATCTGTGGAGTTGAGTTAACCGGTCATGCAGGCTATGCAAAGAAGGGCGAGGATATCGTTTGTTCTGCTGTATCTGTATTGACACTAAATACCCTAAATGCCATTGAGCAGTTTACGGAAATCCCCTTTCGCTGTGAGGCGGATGAGGAAAACGGTGGTTTTCTCAAAATCCATTTCCCTTTAGAGGGTATGGCAGACCATGACACCCAACTTTTACTTAGAACGTTGGAAATGGGTTTGTCAGCAATAGAGACGGAATATAATCAGTATCTTACTTTGAATTATAAGGAGGTGTAGTGATGTTCAGATTAAACCTTCAGTTCTTCGCGCATCATAAGGGCGGCGGTTCCACAAAGAATGGTCGTGACTCTAATGCAAAGAGACTTGGCGCAAAACGTGCAGACGGTCAGTTTGTATTGGCTGGCAATATCTTATACACACAGAGGGGCACAAAGATTCACCCCGGCGTGAACGTAGGCAAAGGTGGCAATGACACTTTGTTTGCTTTGGTTGACGGTCGTGTGAAATATGAAAGAAAAGGTAGAGACAAAAAACAGGTTTCTGTTTACCCTATCGAAATTGCTGAATAAGAATTGCGAAGGCTTCAAATGATACCATTTGAAGCCTTTTTCGTGAAAAGCAAACTATTTTTGCTTTTGACGAAAAAGGTGCAAATATAGATGTAATTATGTAATGAGTAAAGAGGTGAAAGTAATGTTTGTAGATAGAGTCAAGATTCACGTCAAAGGCGGTAATGGTGGCAATGGTATGGTTTCTTTTTATAGAGCAAAATACATTACCCACGGTGGCCCTGACGGTGGCGACGGCGGAAAAGGCGGCAGTGTCATTTTTATTGGAGATGAAGGCCTGAATACCCTTATGGATTTTCGTTTTAAAAGACTATTCAAGGCTAGGAATGGTGAAGATGGCGGCAAAAGAAACTGCTTTGGTAAAGATGGCGAAGATGTCATTATTAAGGTACCTGTGGGTACTGTAATCCGTGAGGCCGAAAGCGGCAAGGTTATGGCGGATATTAATAAAGCGGGGGAAGAAAAAGTTTTGATTTTTGGCGGCAAGGGAGGAAAAGGGAATCAGCATTTTGCCACCCCCACCAGACAGGCTCCCAGATATGCAGAAAGAGGCCGAATTGCCAAAGAGTATGATGTGATTTTGGAATTAAAGCTCATTGCCGATGTAGGTTTGATTGGATTCCCTAATGTAGGTAAGTCTACATTGCTTTCAATGGTAACCAATGCAAACCCTAAAATAGCAAATTATCACTTTACAACCCTTTCCCCCAACTTAGGGGTGGTGCAGGGAAAATATGGTGATACCTTCGTTTTAGCTGATATTCCTGGTTTGGTTGAGGGCGCCAGTGAAGGCGTTGGTTTGGGCCATGAATTTTTACGTCACGTGGAAAGAACAAAGGTATTTATACACGTTGTGGATGCTGCAGGTGTTGAGGGGGATGATCCTGTGGAGAGTGTGCGTAAAATCAATCGAGAATTGGAAGAATATAATTCTGAGTTATTAAAACGTCCTCAGGTTATTGCAGCAAACAAAACGGATATCCCTGAAGCGGCGGAAAACGTAGAACGATTAAAAGAAGTTTATGAAAAAGAGGGATATAAAGTATTCCCCATCTCTGCGGCAACAAATAAAGGTTTAGACGAGCTGTTGACTGCCGTAGCAGCGATTTTAAAAGATTATCCCGAAGATATTGTTTTCGAGGAAGATTATGAAGAATACGACGAGGTTGCTGTAGACAAAGAGCCTTTCACCATCGAAGAGGAAGAGGATGGCTACTTTGTAGTAACTGGCGTTGGTGTAGAAAAGATGATTGGATATACCAATATTGAAACGGAAAAGGGCTTTGCGTTCTTCCAGAGATATTTGAAAGAAAAGGGAATTATCGAAGCTTTAGAGGAAAAAGGAATTGAACAAGGGGATACCGTTCGTATTTACGATCTGGAATTCGAGTTCTGGAAATAAGGAATTTTTACAGCACCCTATGTGGAGTCTAACTTCACTAGGGTGTTTTTTGTCGATAAAGTTCGGAATGTTTTATGGAAAAATAGATGTATTTTATATGAAATTTCTACCCAAACCATATATAATTAAAGTATAAGATTAAGGAGACTATGCCTATGACTAGAAAGAATTTAGTTCTTATACTTTATATGGTTATAATTGGTGTATTTAGTTTTGTATGTATTGATGCAGTTGAATTTTTTCATTATGGGGCAAGGAATAAACAGCAGGAAAGTCTGATGGAAATAAATGAAGGGTGGAGGTTTAAGGAAAAGGACACAGTACATAAAGTGGAGCATTTACCAAAAGTTTTTTTGGATACAACAAGTCAAGGAACGCTGATTCGAAAGTTGCCAGAAGCATTAAATGGCGATTCTATTTTGGCGTTTAGAAACCGCTTTCAGGATGTACAAGTTAAAATTGATGGGGAAGAACGCTATTCGTATACTGGGCTATTGCCCAATAGCTATAGACGGATGAATACCAACGTTTTTTGTATCATTGACTTGGAAAAGGAGGATAGTGGGAAGACAATTGAGGTGTTTTTTCACGCCCCCTTGGCTAACTCCAGTTTATATCTTCCTGATTTTTTCATTGGCACCGAGCCGGCACTACTTTTAAATTTTTTCCGCTACGACGCCCCAGCTTTGATTTTTTCAGGGATTATGATTTTTTTTGCCCTTTTATTTTTGGCAATGTGTATTAGACAAAAAGCTGGTGGACAAGAAAAGTGTGGAGTTTTGGCACATACGTCAATATTAATGGCTTTAAGCGGTATTTGGTCCATTACAAATTCCTCTATGGTATATTTGTCAGTGCAAAACGATATGGTTTTAGCCTTTCTTTCCTTTAATTCCTTTATGTTGTTACCTGTGGCAATCCCAATTTTTTATGGGGATGTGCTGGAAGAACAGAAGGGTTCCTTAAATCGATTGGCAGGGGTGGCTTCTCTTAACTTTGTTTTGCAGAATTTGTTGTACTTTTTTGGAAAGTACCAGTATATTGAAATGATGCCCATTACTTATATTGTGTCCCTTCTTTCCATTTTCGTATTAATTGGTATTTCCTTTCAGGAACGTGCGAAAGGAGCCTCTTACTATGCTTCCGGCTTCTTAATTTCGACCATCATATTTTTAGGGTTTTATATTTTAGATGTTCTTCGATTTTTCTATGATGTTCCCATGGACAACGCAAGATTTTTTCGATATGGTATTTTAGCGTTTATTATAATTATTTTATGGATTTGTGCAAAGAGAATGCTTTGTTATGTGGAGGTAGAAGTTGAAAATCGAGTCTATAAAGAGCTAGCCCTCAGGGATGTTTTAACTCGACTACCCAATCGAGCCGCCTTAGAAAAGCGCATTCAAACTTTGGAAGAGGTGGGGAGAGTTTGCGGAAGTTTAACAGTGATATTAATGGATGTAAATGGGTTAAAACCTGTAAACGATAAAAATGGACATGGTGCAGGGGATCGGCTTTTATGTGAGGCTGCGAAAAGCATCAAGGATGCCTTTCCAGAAGAACAGGATGCATGGTATCGTTTAGGCGGGGATGAATTCGTGGTATTATTGACGGAAACTGCCCTTGATAATGAGGAGTGTCAGGAAAGAATATTAAGAGCAACTGAGAAGTGGGAAAATTATGAGCATGGCCCCATTTCTATTTCCTGCGGAAGTAAATCCGTTAGAAACTTGAAAATTACAAGGGATGCAGTTTTACACTTGATGCATGAAGCAGACCAAATAATGTATAAAAATAAAATTCAGTACTATCAAAAAAAACTCAATAAGCGTAGTTCTCATGAGACCGTCTAGTAACCTAGAGGGTTTCTTTTTTTAATAAAGCAAGAGGGTGAATAAAAAAATATGGTTAGGAGTAATGAATGAAGCTTTTAGGGAATTACATTGACTCTAATTGAAATTTTGTTTTTTTCATTGCTTATTTTTGCCCCTTTGGGAAAGAATAACCCAAAACGTAGAAAATGAGGTGAAAAAATGTATTCCTTGGAAAGAAATACACCAAGATGTAGAATTTATTGGTTGGATGGAAAAAAGTTTAAAACAAACTTGTTTGTACTTTTTTTTGACCTACCGTTGAAACGTGATACTGCTACGAAAACAGCATTATTGGCAGAGGTATTAAAAGAAGGCTGCAAGGCTTATCCAGACCCACGTGGGCTAGCCGTTGCTGCAGAGGAAATGTATGGCGCCTTGTGGGATATATCTATTGTTAAAAAAGGCGATAGGCAGTTATTGTTATTTTCTTTGGAAACGGCAAAGGCTGTGGATGTAGAGGAAGCAATGGCGTTTTTAAAAGCATTGTCTTCAGAGCCTTTGGTGGAAAACCAAGGCTTTGTAGAAGAAATAGTAGATAGGCGTAAAGAAATTTTAGCAAGAAGGCTAGCCGCTTTGAAAGATGACAAGCGTGGATACGCAAGAAAACGTTGTTTAGAAGAAGTGGCAAAGGGTACACCATTGGAAATTTCTGCGGATGGTTATATTGAGGACTTAGAGCAAATTGATGGGAAAACATTGTATGACCATTATCTTAAAATTATTGAAAACGGCACAGTAAAAGTTTTTTTCTGTGGAGATGAGGGCGAAAAAGGGAAGCTTACCTTATTTCGAAAGATTTTCAAAGGTGGAGAGGCATTGGTCACCATGGAAGAGGGCGGCGCCTTACCCAAGCAGGAGCCAGTATTTATCAAAGAACAGGCTACCATGGAGCAAGCAAGGTTATTGATGGCCTTTGATACAAAGGCAGAATGGGGAAAACGTAGCTACGCAACCATGCTGGTGTTAAACCAGCTTTTTGGTGGAGATCCAGACTCCTTATTATTTCAAAACTTGCGAGAACGAGACGGTCTTTGCTACGACATAAAATCTTATACCTATCCGCTTACAGGGCTTTTATTTGTACAAACGGGCATTCAGGCTCAAGACGCAAAGAAGTCTGCAGTGGGGATTTTAAAGGCTCTGGAAGAATTGGGGGAGGATATTGTTGAGCCCAAAAAGTTAGAGCAAGCAAAAACAGCCCTTCTGCGCCAGTACAACACCATAGCGGATCAGCCTTGGGGTATGGTGGACTTTTCCGTGGAACAAATTTTGGTAGAAGGGGAACGTGGATTAGATCCTTTTTTACGTCGTATCCGTAATGTGACGGCAGAAGAGGTATGCCGCATGGCGAACAGGGCCAGATTAAGAAGCATTTATTTGTTAAGCGGAAAGGAGGCGACGAAACATGAAGGGAAATGAAACGGATAAAAGCGGAGTGGTTTGGAGAAAAATGCCATCGGGTATGGACTGTTATTTGATGCCTATGCCAGACTACGGGGAAAAAATGGCGGCAATTGTGGTAAAGGCAGGTTCCAACTTCTTGGTTTGTGACGGGGACAAAGGAGAGAAACCACAAGATTTTCCCCATGGAACGGCCCACTTTATTGAACATAGGCTGTTTAGACAAAGATGGGGGGACGCCTTTGCAGCATTTAGCAAGCAGGGTGCTTCAGCCAATGCCTTTACAGACCCATTAAAGACAGTTTATTATTTTAGTTGTCAGGAAAACTTTTTTGAGAATCTGCGTTTACTTTTAAGCTTTGTACAAAATCCCTATTTTTTAGAGGAAGAAACAGAGCAGGAAAAAAGCATTATTGATAGTGAGATTACAATGTACGATGATGATCCAGATTGGGTGGTGTATTATCAGCTTTTGCAGGCCATGTATCATAATCACCCCATTAGAATTCCCATTGCAGGTGACCATAAATCCATTAAAAAGATTAATCATAAGGTTTTACAACAGGCGTACGACTGCTTATATACCCCTGACCGCTTTAGTTTGATATGCGGAGGAGATATCCCCGTGGGAAAGGTAATGGAAGCGGCAGGGATGATGAAGAAAGGAAAAACAGGGTCAAATCCACTTTTTTACAGGGAACCTGAAGAAATTAAAGAAAGTTATGTGGAAAGAAAGCTTGGTATTACCAGACCTATTTTCCAAATTGGCTTTAAAATGTCGCCAGTACAAAAGGGTGCTTTACGCCAAAGAATTATAATGAACATTTTAATGGATGTTTTAGCTGGAGAAAGTAGTTTGTTTTATCAAGAGGCTTATAATAAAAAGTATTTGGACGAGCCTATGGGGAATGCCTACTTTAGTGGTGAGGAATACGCTTTTTGCGCTTTTTCGGGTACAGGAGAAAGGGGAAAAGAGGTTTGTGAACTCTTGATTCAGCATTTAGAAGCCCTGCGAAAAGACGGCGTTGGGGATGAAGACTTCCGCCGTATCCGTAAAAAACAAATCGGTCGTTTTATTCGAAGAAGTCAGTCCGTTTCGGGTATGGTACTAGGACAAATTGAGTGGGCTATGGAAGACACTTCAGCGGGTGAGGCATTCCGTTTTATTAAATCCGTGGAAAAAAGTCAGGTAAATCAGCTGTTGCAGAATGATCTTTTGGCAGAGAAAATGGTGCTTTCAGTGATACGTTAATTGAAGTAAAAAAACACAGATAACTTGAGGTTTCTGTGTTTTTTTATTTTGCTTAAGAAGAAAATATTGGAGTGAATTGGAGCTTTCATTTTTCAACAAGCTATACTTTGTCCAAAGGTGCCTTTCTCTGTATCCGTTTTATATTTATGGGTAGAAGAATAAGGCTTTGGATATAACAAAAAGAAGGTATGTAAAGACTAGATTCTAGTTGTTAATTGGTTTTTAAATAAGAATTCATTGAGTTACAGGGCTTGTTGTGGTATTATTTTTTCTAAATAGGCTGTTTGAGATAAGGGTTTTTATAGAAAACCTTCTTCGGGTATAGGGATGGAGCGTGGACATCATATAATATGAACAAAAATTGGTTAGAATAGGTTTAAAGAAAGTTGAAGGAGTAACAATTTAAGTAAGAAAGGTAGGAGTGCATATGCCAGAAATATGGTTTCCCAATTTGGGAATAGAAATAGACCATTTAAGTAGAGTTGCATTTACGATATTTGGGTATGACGTTTATTGGTACGGTATTCTAATCGGCACAGGAGTTTTTTTGGGGATTTTATTAGCCCTGAATGAAGCAAAAAGGACAGGGCAAGACCCAGATATTTATTTGGATTTTTCACTATATGCCTTGGTTTTTTCTATCATTGGTGCAAGGTTATATTATGTCCTGTTCTCTTGGGAGTATTACAGCCAAAACCTTGGAGAAATCTTTGCCACTAGAGAGGGTGGCCTTGCCATTTATGGTGGTGTTATCGGTGGGGTTATTACTGCTTGGGCGTATTGTAAAATTAAGAAGTTAAATTTCTGGCAGTTGGCGGATACCGCTGCACCCAGTTTGATTTTGGGACAGGTTTTAGGCCGTTGGGGGAACTTTTTTAATCGGGAGGCCTTCGGTGGTTTTACAGACAATCTGTTTGCCATGCGTTATCAGCTTTCTCAGGTACGTTGGGGGGATGTTTCCGATGAGACATTAAGGCAACTCCAAGTCATTGATGGGGTTGAGTATATTCAGGTTCACCCCACCTTTTTATATGAATCGTTATGGAATTTAGTGGTGTTTATCCTTTTGATTTACATGAGTCGTAACAAGAAATTCCACGGGCAGATTGCGGGACTATACTTCCTTGGTTATGGATTAGGCAGGGTTTGGATTGAAGGTTTGCGTACGGATCAGCTTACCCTTGGTGGAGTTGCTGTTTCCCAAATGCTATCGGGGATACTGATTGTTGCAGCCACTTTATTTTTAATTTGGAAAGGAAAGCAAATAAGGCTTTCCCATGCACCTGGAGGTGCTGGTGGTTCCTCGATAGAGGAAGAGAATAACGACGAGTAAGAACATTATGTTCAACTTGGGCCTCTGTTGTTTTTAACGCAGAGGCAGTGTTACATATTGGAGGAAAAGGCATGGTTTTATTAACAGCGGAACATATACGAAAAAGTTATGGAACAAGGATTATCTTTGATGATATTTCATTTAGTATTCATGAAGGGGATAAAATTGGCGTTATTGGTGTCAATGGTACGGGAAAGTCCACGTTGCTGAAAATGGTGGCAGGGGTTGGCCATGCTTACAGTGGTGAAATTATTACCATGAACGGTATGAGGGTTGCCTACCTTTCTCAGAATCCTGAGTTTACAGCGGGGACTACGGTGTTGCAACAGGTTTTCGCTGGGGATAACCCCAAGCTTGCGTTGGTAAGGGATTATGAAGAAACCATGGAGCAACTAAGCAAAAGTCCTGAAGATGGTAAATTGGTTGCCTTGTGTGCAAAACTGACGGAGGAAATGGATAAGGAAGAGGCATGGTCTTTGGAAAGTGAGGCAAAAAACATTCTCACCCGTCTTGGAATTTCTGAGTTTGGGCAAAAGGTAGAAACCCTTTCTGGAGGACAGAAAAAAAGAGTGGCTTTGGCAGCGGCATTGATTGCCCCTGTGGAACTTTTGATTTTAGACGAGCCTACTAACCATATTGACCATGACACCGTTGAGTGGCTGGAAAAACATCTGGAAAAATACTCTAAGGCGTTACTGATGGTTACTCATGACCGGTATTTCTTGGACCGTGTTGCCAATCGGACGTTAGAGCTGGAAAATGGGAAGATTTACTCCTATCAAGCAAATTACACAAAGTTCTTGGAATTGAAGGCGGAGCGAGAAGAATTAGCGGCAGCGGGAGAAAGAAAGCGTCAAAACTTTTTGAGAACCGAGTTGGAGTGGGTGCGTCGAGGAGCCCAAGCCAGAAGTACAAAGCAAAAAGCAAGATTGCAACGTTTTGAGGAGGTTTCTTCTCAAAAAGGCCCTGAAGAAAAGCAGAATGTGGAGCTTTCCTCCGTGGGAAGTCGTCTTGGTAAAAAAACCATTGAGTTGGAAAATATAGCAAAAGCCTATGATGGGAAAGAGTATATCAATGATTTTAGCTATATCGTATTACGGGATGACCGCATTGGCATTACAGGGGAAAATGGTTGTGGCAAAACCACCCTATTGAAAATAATGACAGGGAAATTACAGCCTGACAGCGGTATGGTACACCGAGGAGAGACTGTTAAAATCGGTGTATTCTCTCAGGAAAATGACCATATGGATGGGGCCATGAAGGTTCTTGATTATATCCGTGAGGTGGCGGAGTACATTGAAACGGGGGATGGTAAAATTAGTGCATCCCAGATGCTTGAAAAGTTTTTATTCCCTGCGGATATGCAAAGGGGGCCTATCTCCATGCTTTCCGGTGGAGAAAAAAGAAGGCTATATTTGGCTAGGGTTTTAATGGGTTCTCCCAACATTTTGTTTTTAGATGAGCCAACCAATGACTTGGATTTAGAGACTTTAATGATTTTAGAGGATTATTTGGAAGGATTCCAAGGGGCGGTGGTGGCCGTATCCCATGATAGATATTTCTTGGATAAAACGGTAAATCGTATTTTTGCCTTTATAGGCCATGGCAGAATTAAACAGTATGAGGGCGGATATACCGATTATAAGGAAGCGAGAGAGAAAGAGGCTCCTGCTTTTGAAGAGGTGAAGCCCCAAAAAATAGAAACTGTAAGAGTAAAAAGTACAGCGCCAATTACAAAAATGAGCTATAAGGATCAACGAGAGTATGATACCATCGGGGATGAAATTGCAAAACTGGAAGAGAGTGTTGAAAACACAGTGGCAAAAATGGAATCCTGCATGTCGGACTATACAAAGCTTCAAGAGTTATCCCAACAGAAAGAAGCGTTGGAGCGTAAACTGGAAAGCAAAATGGAGCGTTGGATGGAATTGATGGAATTGGCGGAGGAAATTGAGAGAAACCGCATAGAGCGGGGATAATGTGAATTTTCTATGGACGTAGAACGGCTTTTGTGGTATCTTGTTATATTGTAAAAATGTATCGGTATTTTAGAAATGGAGAGTGATTTTAGTGGACGGTGCCAGTCCGTACCTGATAGGGCTTTTGTTTTTTTTAGTTTGTTGTTCCGCATTTTTTTCTGCTTCCGAAACAGCTTTGACTTCTATAAGCAGGATTCGCCTTCGTAATATGGTGGAGGAAAAAATTAAGAACGCAGATAAAATTAGCAAACTTTTAGATGATCCAAACCGATTATTAAGCTCTATCCTAGTAGGCAATAACTTGGTAAATAACGGTGCCTCAGCCTTGACAACAGCCTTAGCAATTCAACTTTTTCATGGAGATGCAGGCAGCGGTGCCAGTGTTGCCACGGCATTTATTACAGTAGTAATTTTAATTTTTGGTGAAATTACCCCGAAAACCATAGCGGCGCAACAAGCGGAGAAAGTAGCGCTAGTTGTCGTGAATATTATTGCTGCCGTGGTTTTTGTTCTACGGCCAGTGGTCTTAGTTTTGAACGTGGCGACAGGGGCACTGATTCGTCTTTCCGGGTGCGACCCCAACGAAAAAACACCTACAATTACAGAGGCTGAATTGAAAACCATTGTAAATGTCAGCCACGAAGAAGGTGTTTTGGAGTCAGAAGAAAGAATCATGATTAATAATATTTTTAATTTTGGCGATGCCAAGGCAAAGGATGTTATGACCCCTAGAACAGATATGGTTACGGTTTCTAGTGATATTACGTATGAAGAATTTGTTACCTTGGTAAAAGAGGAAGGATTTTCTCGTTTTCCCGTATACAATGAGGATATTGACGACATTGTGGGGATTCTCTATGTAAAGGACGTATTTTTTGTTGATGAAAATGACTTCTCTACAGAAAAATACATGAGGGAACCTTACTTTACTTATGAAAGTAAGCCTGTTGACGGACTTTTTGCAGAAATGAGGGCAAGTCGTTTGGCGGTTGCCATTGTATTGGACGAGTACGGCGGTACTTCAGGTTTGGCCACAATGGAAGATATTATCGAAGAAATTATGGGCGAAATTGCCGATGAATACGATGACGAAGAATATGAAATTGAAGTGATTAAAGAAGATGAGTATGTAGTAGACGGTAGTACACGTTTAGAGGAATTTAACAAGATGGTTGGAAGCCAATTAGAGTCTGATGAGGTAGATACCATTGCGGGATATGTATTGATGATTTTAGGAAATTTCCCAGAGGGTGGAGAAGTGATAGAGTCTGACGACTTGAAGTTTGTTGTGGAAGAAATGGATAAAAACCGAATTTCTAAATTGCGTGTTTATATAAATCAACCTTCTGAAACATAAGAATAAAGTACAAAAAAGCGATAGCCTAAATTTTGGGTTATCGCTTCTTTTTTGAATGATGTTTCAATCTTTATATAGTTGGATTATCTAGCGAATTTCTCAATATTATACAGGTTTGAAGCCAACATCCAATTTTGAACAAATGGCCGCATGATATTCCAATAACCTACCCCAGCGAAGCCATATTCCGAGGCAGTACGAAGTTTTGCATCAATGCTTCTAGCGTCCTCAAACCAAACCACATGGGGCATGCCTTCTTCGTCTGAATAGTAAAAGTAAGGGCTTTGTGCCAGCTCATCATAGAGGATTTCTGCACGAAGGTTCATAGCCATTTGCACCGCTTCTTGATTCCCCATGGATATGGCTTTGCTGTCTCCACGAAGAAAGGGTAAAGACCAGTCGTAACCGTAGTTTGGGATACCCATAATAATTTTTTCGGGTGGAATTTCTGTAATGGCGTAGTCTAATACCTCCTTTACTTTGTTTAAAGGAGCCACGCCCATAGGAGGGCCGTAAGCAAAGCCCCATTCATAGGTCATAAGGAATACATAGTCAGCAATTTCACCGATGCGTTTATAATCATGGGCTTCGTAAAGCAATCCCGGTTGCTCTGCTGAGGTCTTTGGTGCCAATGCAACGAAAACTTTATAGCCTGCCGCATTCATGGCGGCTTTCACTTCACCAATAAAGCTGATAAAGGCCTCTTTATCTTCGGGCAATACATATTCAAAGTCTATATCAATACCATAATACCCTTTTTGTGACATAACGCTTAGCAGGTTGTTAATCAAGGTTTCTCTTGAATCAGGGTTATTTAACATCTGAGACACTAGTTCATTGCTAAACCTTCCTGAAGCATCTAAAGGGGTAAGCACCAAAATAGGGGCAGCACCTTTTGTATTAGCAGCAAGAAGTAATGCCTGGTCATCTGGGGGGAGTAGCTGTCCATCAGGCTGAAAACCATAGGAGAAGATGGAAAGCATGGACAAATAGGGTACCGTTTGATTTAAAACATCTTGTTTTATATGTGGGTAAACATAACCGTTTACTAGGTACTGTCCCAGAGGTTCCCCTGTATAGGAAATATTCAAAGTTTGCCCTGGGTAAATATAACTTGCTGATATAAGTTGAGGGTTATTTTGCAGCAGTGTATATTCGGTTATGCCAAATTTTTGTGCAATGGAGAATATGCTGTCTCCCGCTTCTACTTGATAAATTACCTCGGGCTCTAAAATTAGAAGGGCTTGGCCTTTGGTAAGAAGGTTTGGATTTGTAATGGCATTATGCTCCATGAGCTCTTTGATTGGTACATTATATTTTAATGCAATAGAATAAATTGTTTCGTCAGTATTTACTACATGAATCGTCATCAGCCCACCTCCGCTATTTATTTATTATTTTATGCGTAGGGGTGAAAAAAAGAATTGAAAAAAAGGAACGCATCTATAAGATACGCTCCTTTTAAAGCTATTTATCTGTTTCGTCTGTTTTGATTTCTTTTAGCATAGAATCTGTTGTAGTTATATAATAATCCAAATCTTTCACCCCTTCGATTTTTTGGGGTAAAGGCTTTCCTGTTTTGTCTACAAAAATGGATGTGGGAAGACCGTTTAAGTTTTCAATTATCCATGAGGCCATATTTTTGTCAGGTATAATGGTGGTAAAAGTTACCCCAGCTTCTTTATGGGCCTTTTCAACGATGTCTTCTGCGCCCTCTCCAGGGGTGTCGATGACAACTTGTACAAAGTTTACGTTGGGATACTTTTGTTTCAGCTCTTCATAGAAGGCTTGTAAGGTATCAAGCTCGTTAATATCAGGGTAACAGTAGGATGCCCAAAAGTTTACCACGGTTAAATCATAATCATAAAACATGGTACTTGTAATAGAATCTCCATCTAATGTAGTAGACATAAAATTCAGATACTGCTTATCTATATCTACCTGTGCCTGTACAGAGCTTTCGTCAGGAGGGAAGGTTTCTATGGTTTCCCTTAGTAGCGGTAACTCGGATTTTAGGGTTTCAAAGATCTTTTCAGAGCTTTTTTTAAACCTTGGAGTACTGCCAATGTAATCTGTTAAATAGTAAAAATGGAATCCTTCCTCTTGGGCCAACTCCTCACAATTCTCGTACAAGTCTATTTCATCCTGAACGCTGTCAGAATCAACATTTTCATCCCGAACAACTAAAAGAGTAAACAGGGGAATCATGAGTTCTTCCACGGGAACTTGCGAATCAATATTATTTAATTCGTCTAAATTTTCGCTAGGAGCAAAATCATATTCAATTTTCCCATAGATTTCCCCAGCAGTATCCACGTAGCTTACAGGAATTAAATTCACATCTTCCCGTTGCAGCCATTCCTTTGGAAGGCTATAAGCCAAGCCACATTGCTCAAAGCGATAATCTGTTTGTAATTCTTCGGTGGCATTCCCTGTTGTAGTATCCTTTTTTCCACACCCGTCAAGAACATTAATCGTCATGATGAGCGCAAGAAAAAGTGCCATTTTTTTTCTCATTATTAATCCTCCTATTAAAGTAAAAGAACAAAAAGAAATCTATTTCTATTCTTTTTATTTGTAAAAATCAGCCAAGGCTACAAGATAACATGGTTTGATTCAAACATGCTACATTATTATACAGAAAAAGTGTAGCCATCGCAATGGTAAAACCGATGGAAAATCAAAGATAAACTTATTTTTTAATTGCTTTTTAATGGGACAGCAATTTCCTTTTAACTGCATAAAGTTATACTTTTTAAGGAACTTATGTGTATATTAAGACTTAATGGAATTATAGACAAAGCTACAAAGCTTTTATGCAAGAAATAAAGATGTTTTAGCCTAATCACAATTAGTGTGGGAAAAATATGATTCACTTCTCTAAAATTAAGGATTTATGTGAAGTGAAAAAGACCTTTATAAATGTAAGGTGAGCCATATAGAAAATATGGGTCAAACCTTTTAATAGATTGGTTTTTGTCTAATTTCTTTGTTTTATGGTATAATGTACCAAATGTTGAAAAGGAGATAGAATTATGGCACAGAAGAAAATTCTTTTAATTGAAGATGAAGTGAAGTTAGCACGGTTTGTTGAGCTAGAACTCAAGTATGAAGGATACGAAGTGACTGTATGTCATGACGGACGTGAGGGTATGGCGCTTATCAACGAAGGGAATTTTGATATGATTCTCCTGGACTTGATGCTACCTGGCTTAACGGGTATAGAAATTTGCCGTAGGGTTCGTAAAACATCTAATGTGCCAATTATTATGCTGACAGCAAAGGACGAGGTAATTGATAAAGTGGCAGGCCTTGATAGCGGTGCCGATGATTATTTGACAAAACCTTTTGCTATTGAGGAACTTTTAGCTAGAATGCGGGTTGCGTTCAAGCATTGTGAGGATCGAACCACAAAAAAAGTTCTTTTGCAGGTGCATGATTTGGAAATAGACACAGAAAAACGTTTGGTTACAGTTGGTGGGGTAGCCGTTGAGTTAACGAAAAAAGAATATGAACTTCTTTTGTACTTAGTACAGAATAAAAATATTGTGCTCACAAGAGAGCAAATTTTAAACGAGGTTTGGGGCTATAGCTATATTGGAGAGACAAATGTTGTGGATGTTTATGTACGTTATTTGCGAGCAAAAATTGATGAAGCCTTTCAGAAAAAATTTATCCATACGATTCGTGGGGTAGGCTATTATGTCAAAGAAGACTAAAAAAGGGGTTTTTGGCGGTATGCGTCATATGGCAATCGCCAAGAAAATTACATTGCTCTATGGCGGGATTTTCAGCTTTTCTTTGCTCATTATTAGCTTATTTATGACCCTAAATATCACCGTCATTCAACAGCACAACATCCGACGGGAACTTACCTACACCATTAGTAATATTGAAGGCTTTATACGAGAAGGGAAAGAGCTAAACAGCGAAAATTTAAGAGGACTTTTGGAAAATAAATATGTTGAGGTTTGTGTATATGCCCAAAAAGACAATGTTTATTATTTTAGTCATTTTGGGGAAGGGCCTTCCCTCATTCAATCTCCCGAGTTTAACTTGCAAGGACACAACGGAGATTTGGTTAAAATTGATGAGCAATTGAAAGAAAGAAAGCGTTCTTTTGAGACAGATGGATTTAAAATTACGGTGCAAAAAGAAACTGGGGGCAATAGCACAGAGTATATTTTAGAAAATGGGAAAAACCAACAGCTGATGTTAATCTCTTCCTCTATTCCAACGGAGGATGGGCTTTATCGTATAGAAGCTTTTAAGTTAATTGATATTAACGCCAGCTTCCTTCGGGGGTTCATTATGAAACTTGGCATGATAGACATTGTTGGGGTTTTTTGTGCATTTTTGATTGGCCGTTACATCAGCCGTCGAATGTTACAGCCCGTAGAGGCTATTCGTTCTGCAGCGGAGCGCATTACCATAGAGGACTTAAGCCAACGTATAGATACAGACGGCCCTGACGACGAAATGAAAGAATTGACTGTAACGTTTAACTCCATGATAGATCGTTTGGAGAGTTCCTTTCAAAGGCAGAATCAATTTGTTTCTGATGCTTCCCATGAATTAAGAACGCCTATTTCTGTCATTCAGGGGTATGCAAATCTGATTAATCGGTGGGGGAAAAGTGACCCTGATATTTTACAAGAATCCATCGATTCCATTTTAAGTGAAACAGAGCATATGAGTGCATTGATTCGGAAACTTCTGTTTTTAGCAAAGGGCGATCAGAATCGTATGCTGGTTCAGAAGCAGTTGGTGACTTTAAATGAAATTTCCGCTGAGGTTGTGAAGGAACTGGAGATTTTAGAGGTTAATCGTAAGGTTATCTTTCAGGAGTGGGACCCTGCTGAAATATGGGCAGATCCTGACTTAATTAAACAGTTGCTTTGGATTCATGTGGAAAATGCGTTAAAATATACAAAAGATGGAGAAGCCATCACCTTAAAGGTGTGGAAGGATAAAAAATATGCCTATGTTTCTGTGGGTGATAATGGTGCGGGAATATCGGCAGAGCATCTACCAAAGATTTTTGATCGATTTTATCGTGTAGATCAGTCTAGAAATAAAGGTATTTCAGGAACAGGCTTGGGTCTTTCTATTGCAGAATGGATTATGGACAGCCATAATGGACAAATTTCCGTTGAAAGCAAGGAGGGGGAAGGAACAACCTTTACTAATACCTTTTTACTAAAGGGTAAGCCTAAAAAAGAAGAACCAAAAAAAGAAAATTAAAAGTTTTAAGAATTCCTTAATATTGGCACTTTTGTTTGATATAGGTAAAGTAAGGGTGTATAATTATGAGTGCATATTTTTGTGCAAACAAAATTTAAGGGGGAAATACTTATGAGAAAGAAGTTAGCAGCACTTCTGTGTGCCGTAATGTGTATCACAGCATTTACTGGATGCTCCAGTGCCGAATTGGGCTATCTGCAAATGAGCGTTGACATGTTGAACAAACTGGAGGCTTGTGAAGCATCTGGTAAAATCAATGTAGATTTGGATGTGGATGCAATGAAAGATTTTGCAACAAAAATTTCCAAATCAGCAGGGTCTACAGATGAAGAAGTTGCAGATGCATTAAAAGAATTAGAAGATGTTAGTGGCAAGAAGTCTGTTGTTTTGGACTATACTTTTAAAATGAACATGGACACTCTTAACTACCATATGGATATGGATATGACTTACGGTGGTAAGAAATATGACATGGGTGACATGTACTTTGGCATGACAGATGGTATTTATGTTTCTGGCCAGACAGTTTGGGGTATGTATGAAATGGCAAAGGACTTCGTAGATACTGAAGAATCTAGCTATTTGTTAGATGAAAACTTTGCAAAAGAATTAAAAGCAACATTGGACCAAAGCAAATACATTAACTTAATGTCTATGGCTGAAATGGGTCTGACAGATGATGAGCTGGGGCAGATTGCTCCAGAAGGTGGTTTCGGCGACTTGTATAATTCTGTACTTGAATTCTACAAGAATGCATTCTCTGGCTTTACTACAAACATGGTAAGTGAAGTTTCTGGTGGATACAAAGTTCAGGCAGACGGAAAAGCCGTTGCAAAATTAGTGGTTGACTTGTTAGACTATGTTGGCAGTAACCCTGACACAGTATTAGCTGCAACTACAACTTATATGTTGGATGTAATGAAGGTTATGAAAGCTTCTGAAGAGGAAATTGCTGCATTCCAGGCAGAAATGGATGCTGTAAAGGGCAACACAGCTGTGATTAAAGAAACAACAGACGCTATGAAGGCTATGTTTGAGGAAGCGATTGCAGACCCTGCTGTTTCCGATGTATTGGATAGCTTTGCATACGAAGCAACAATCACAAGATCAGGTGCAACATTTAATGCAAAAGAAACTTTTGCTGTTACAGACGATAACAAGAGTGTATTAAAAGTAACAAGCACAAGCAACGTGAAGGCTTCTAGCGGTAAGGTTGTTATGCCTACAGCAAGCGTTAGCGCAGAGGAAGTAGAAGAAAAGCTCACTGTATTGACAGAAAAATATAACCCTGTTTCAGCAGTAACTGTTCTTTGGGGCTGGGAAGGCGATTCCGAAGCCATGATGACAACAGAAAGAGCAGAAATTTCTTTGGTATCTGACGATGTTGAATTTACAGACTACGTTGTTCAGGATGGTCGTGCGTACTTGCCTTTGCGTGTAATTTGTGAAGCGTTGGGCGAAACCGTTGAATGGAACAAAGAAGAAAAAACAGCTTATGTTGTTCGTGAAGACGGTAAGACAGCGATGAGCGGCGTTTTGCAGGATGGTAAATCCTTTATCAGCGTTCGTGATTTTGAGAAATTAGGTTATACAGTTGATTATCAGACAGTAGACGGCTTAAAAGAAGTTACTGTAGCAAGATAAGAAGACAAACAAGAATTAAAATTAAGGGGCGACATCAGAAATGATGTTGCCCTTTTTTGTTCATAAAATTTACTTAGTATTATAATAAAGCAGTTATTCTAATTGTTTGTTGATAAAGCAAGGCAAGTTCTTATGAAATACTAAGCATGATTACTGTTTCTGATTTCTTTGATTGCTTCTTGCATATCCTGCCATACAGTGAAGGGAATAGCCAAGTTACCTCTACCAGTGCCCAAACGAATTAAGGGCTTATTAGCTCCATGAAAATCGCTACCCCCTGAAGGGAAAAGACCATATTTCTTTGCGAACTTCATCATGTTTTTTCTTTGGGAACGGGTATAAGTGGAATAAAAGCACTCTATTCCATCTAAGCCCATTAAGGCCAGTTCTTTGCATAGAAAGTCCAACTGATCGTGGGCAAGGTTATAGAGTGTAGGATGAGCAAGAATACTTATGCCTCCTGCAAGATGGATGGTTTGAATACATTGGGTGGGTGTCAATAGGGCTTTCGGGACGTAACCAGGGAGCCCTGGGGAGAGGTACTTTGTAAATGCTTCTTCTCGGGTGTAAATATAGCCTTTTTTCAAAAGGACGTTTGCAAAATGGGCACGTGTTATGATTTCACCCCCAGCATTTTCCATGACTTCCTCTATGGTGATTGGCAGACCAATTTGTGTTAATTGAGCTATCATTTGGATGTTTCTATTCATGCGGTTTTGTCCCATAATCTCCATTTGTTCTGCCAAAATGGGGGCCTTTGGATCAATGCCTAAGCCCACAATATGTAGCTCAGGCTGATGAAAGAAAGGGCATTCGGCGCCCAACTCAATTCCGGGGATGGCTTCTATACCATGTTTTTTTCCAGCCAGAAGGAACGCCTCAAGCCCTTCAATGGTATCGTGGTCCGTTAGGGCAATGGCGGAAAGCCCTTGTTTTTTTGCCAAAATAATAAGATCTTCAGGCGAGAAAGTGCCGTCGGAACAATAAGAGTGGGTATGCAAGTCAATTACATTGATTTTTTCCATATTCCTTCCTCCTTTCCTATAAGTATACCATAAAAGGGAAAACAAGGTCTTCGAAATTATGAAAGATGAAAAATAAATTAAAGATTTGGGATGTGCTATTCAGACAACAGAATACCAAGTTTGTATCATATTTGTTAAGCTTCTCCCATAAAATAAACCAAAGCTAACTGGGAGAGGATATTTTTGGAAAAGAAAAAGAAGGAGAGTAAGAAAAAAATACAGAAAAAAAGAGAAAGCATGGAAAAGCAAAGTGGGCAAAGCTGGATTTGTATGGTGAAAGGTATGGCTATTGCATATGCCATTACTTGTATTTTCTTTATTGCATATGGGCTTGTGCTTACATACACAAATATTTCCGAACAAAGTCTGCCTATGGTTGCGTTGGTATGTACTGCTCTTTCTTCGGCAGTGGCTGGGTACGATTGGGCAAAATGTCGTAAGAAAAAAGGCATGCTTATGGGGCTGGCAGCGGGTCTTTTGTACACATTAATCCTCTTTGTTGTGACGGGTTTGGCAAGCGATACCTTTACTTTGGGTATGTCAAAAATAATGACTTTAATCGTTTCCTTGGCTGGCGGCGGCATTGGTGGAATACTGGGTGTTAATGGGAAAAAGTGAAAAAATACTTGAAAAATCTACTCAGTGTGATATACTGACTGCTAAGAGAGTATACAATTTTTCTATCAAAAAATAGAAATGGCTGACTTTCTAAATAAGTGCGAAATAGGCTGGTTTCTCCTTTTTAAAAAAGGAGAACCGCCTTTCTTTTGTGCAAAAACTCGGAGGCACAAAGATTTCAGGAGGGAAACAGGATGAAAACAAAGGGAAGACTAATGCTATTCATTATGCTAATCATGGCATTAGGACTAAGCGCAATAACCTATTATGGATTTGGGCAGGACAAGCAGCTGAGTATCAACGATATTAAGCAAGGTCTGGATTTAAGCGGTGGTGTTGATATTTTGTATCAGGCTGACAAGGAAAATGTTACCGATGAAGAAATGGCAGCGGCGATTTCTTTGCTACAAGGCCGTTTGGATTGGAATGGCTGGACAGAAGCAGAAGCGGCTAAAGAAGGTACAAATCGCATCCGTGTACAGATTCCAGGTGTAGATGATGCAGAGGAAGCGATTCAGGAGATTGGGCAGACAGCACAGCTAGCCTTTGTAGATGAGGCGGGCAATGTACTGCTCACCGGCGATATGATAAAAAATGCGACAAAGCAAGTTGGGGCAACCTCCAAGAATGCACCCTCTATCCCCTATGTTTCTTTGGAATTCAACGACGAGGGGAAAGAAAAGTTTGCCAAGGCAACAGAAGAAAATATTGGTAGAACCATTGGCATTGTTATGGATGAAGAAGTGATTAGTGCGCCCGTCGTACAGTCAAAAATTACCGATGGACATGCTATGATTTCTGGTCAATTTACTGGGGAGAGTGCGGAAAATTTGGCGGCGTTGATTCGTGCTGGATCTTTACCCTTCAACTTAAATGTAATACAAATGAACAATGTTGGGGCAAGGTTGGGGGCAGATGCCCTCTCTACAGGTGTTTTAGCGGGCTTGGTAGGCATTGGGCTAGTGCTTGCATATATGGTTTGCGCATACAGACTATTAGGCTTTGCGGCGGACTGGGCGTTAATTATTTATATTGCATTGGATTTAATCGTTTTAAGTTTGTTTAACGTTACGTTAACCCTTCCTGGTATTGCGGGTATTATCCTCTCCATTGGTATGGCGGTGGATGCGAACGTTGTAATATTTGAACGTATTAAAGAAGAGCTGATTATTGGTAAAACACTACGTTCAGCTGTAAAGACCGGCTTTTCAAGGGCTTTGCCCGCCATTGTTGATGGTAATGTAACCACATTAATTGCAGCGGTTGTATTATTCTTTTTAGGCTCAGGTACGATTAAAGGCTTTGCCACCACACTTATGATTGGTATCATTATTTCTATGTTCACCGCATTGGTTGTGACAAGAGTCATTGTAAATGGCATGATAAAAGCAGGATTTCATAACCCAAAAAACTATGGGTTTCGAGTAAAGTAAGGAGGTGGCAAAGATGAGAATAATTGAGAATAGAAAGAAATATTTTGCCTTTTCCTTAATTTTGATTTTCATTGGAATAGCGGCAATGTTTTATCACGGCAGTAAGGGTAATGGTATGCTGAATTGGGACGTGGAGTTTACAGGTGGTACTTCCATGGAAATTGATATGGGCGAGGATTATGACCATGAAAAACTGGCCGAAATAATTTATAACGTTACAGGACAAAAAAGTCCTCAGATCCAGGATGTCATCGGCACAAATGAGTTTGTAGTAAAGATGCAGTCCATTGACAGCGCAACAAGAGGGCAGTTGGCAGATGCCATAAAAGGGGAGTTCCCTTTATCAGATGTTAAAACGACTTCAGACGTAAGCGGTACAGTAAGTGCGGAGATGCAAATGGCGGCGATTAAAGCATCGCTACTTGCGTGTTTAGCAATGTTAATCTATATCTCTATTCGTTTTAAAGACGTTCGGGCGGGTAGCAGTGCAATTATTGCCTTGGTTCATGATGTTTTGGTGGTTATAGCGGCATATGCGATTTTCCGTATCCCAGTGAATAATTCATTTATTGCTGTGTTATTAACAATTTTAGGTTACTCGGTAAATGCTACAATTGTAATTTTTGACCGTATCCGTGAAAACCACGATAAATTTTCAACACATGAAACCATGGAAAAAATCAACAAGAGTATTGGTCAGACTTTAGCAAGATCCATTAATACGTCCATTACCACGTTCTTTACCGTAGGTGCCATTTATGTAATCGGTGTGCAGTCTATTAAAGAATTTGCCCTCCCAATGATGGTAGGTATCGTTGTGGGCGCATATTCCTCTATTTGTATTTCCGGTTCCGTTTGGTTTTCGTTATTACCGAAAAATGAAAAATAATTCTATGCAGCAGGGAAAAAATCCTTGCTGCTTTTTTTATTGGAAAAGGGTTAACTTTATCTGTTGGGAAGAAGGGACACTCCATCCATGGAATTTGAAAAAGTATGAAAGTTTGAGGTCTCTCTTTTTTAAGGGTTAAGCTTTTGTTCGTTTATATTGATGCAGGGGATTCCTTGTTCCTTTCCTTATCTTTTATGCTATAATAGAAAGGTTGAAGGAGTTGTTACAGATGAAACGATGGTTACTAAAAAGATCTAAAATAGATACTTCTACCATGGCTAGGGAGCTGGGAGTTAAGGAAGCTGTTGCTTGTGTACTTGCCAACAGAGGCCTTGGACAGCGGCAAAAGGCTTGGGATTTTATATATGGCACAATGGAAGATTTAAGAGATCCTTACTTGATGAAGGACATGGCTTTGGCAATAGACCTAATTGGACAGGCCATTAAAACAGGAAGAAAAATTGCTGTTTATGGTGACTATGATGTGGATGGGGTTATGAGTACCACCATCCTCTATCGGGGAATTTTAAGGTGCGGTGGAGATGCAGTTTACTATGTACCCCATAGGCAAAAGGAAGGCTATGGTCTTAACCTTGACGCAATCGAGCAATTGGCAAAAGAAGGCGTGAATGTACTATTCACTTGCGATAATGGCATAGCTGCTTTGGAGGAGTGCAAAAGAGCCAAGGAGTTAGGCATGAGTGTTGTAATTTTGGACCATCATGAGCCAGGTTTTTTAGAAGTGGATGGAGAAAAGAAGGATATCCTCCCCGTTGCCGATGCAGTGATTGACCCAAAACAAAGGAAGTGCAACTACCCCTTTCCCATGCTTTGTGCAGGGGGCATAGCATATAAATTCGCTATGACACTATTGCAGGTATTTGAAGTAAAGGATGAAAGCTTAGAAAAAGAGTTTTTATGTTTCGGTGCTATTGCAACGGTTTGTGATATCGTAGATTTATTAGATGAAAACAGAATCATGGTTCGTTGGGGCTTAAGAGAAATACAAAAAACAACAAATATCGGTTTACGTGTTTTGCTGGAAGAAACGGGAATCGGGGATAAGCCTACTACGGAGTATCATTTGGGATTTATCATTGGCCCTTGTATCAATGCCACTGGGCGTCTAGAAAGCGGCCGTAAAGCGGTGGAGCTTTTTTGTGAAACAGATGAGGCAAAAGCAAGGGCAATTGCAAAGGCATTAATTAACCTGAACGAAGAACGCAAAAGTCTAACACTTCAGGCGGCAGAGCGGGCAATAGAGTTAATCGAGAAGGATCATTTACATAAAGAGAACGTCCTTGTTTTGTATGATGAGGACACCCATGAAAGCATTGCGGGGATTGTTGCAGGCAGAATAAAGGAACGGTACTATCGTCCTGTCATTTTAATCACTTCTGGGGAAGAAGGAGCAAAAGGTTCAGGTAGGAGCATTGAAGGATATAACTTATTTCAGGCCTTATTTGCTTGCAAGGAGCTATTTAGCCGTTTCGGCGGACATGCTATGGCGGCAGGGCTTTCTCTGCCCAAAGAAAATATAACCATTTTGAGACAAAGGCTAAACGATAGTTATCAGCTAACAGAAGAAGAAATGACACCTGTTTTGCGTTTAGAAAAGCAACTTAAATTTTCGGAAATCAATCTTGAGTTGGCAAAAGAGTTGAAAATGTTAGCACCCTTTGGAAAAGAAAACCCCTCTCCCTTATTTGGTTCCAAAGGCGTTTCCGTGGATAGGGTGGACCTAATTGGGAAAAATAAGGACATTTTTCGTATGACCATATCCCAGGAGAAAAGTGGGATGCGTTTTAGTGCCCTATCCTTTGATGGATACAACGGGATGCTGAATTTACTAAAAGAATTGTATCCCCAAGAAGAATGTGTTAAAATGATGAGCGGTGGAAAAATACCTGGAAAATTTGACTTTGTTTATAGCATAGAAATCAATACATATAACGGTAGAAGTTCTGTGCAATTAATGATAAAAGACTTTAGGCTTTCTAAATAAGGAGGAACATCAAATGGAATTGAAAGATAAAATCAGATCTATTCCCGATTATCCTGAAACAGGCGTTATATTTCGGGATATTACTACCCTGCTTAAGGACGCAGATGGTTTGGTAGAAGCGGTAGATCAGATGCAGAAAAAATTGGAAGGTCTGGAATTTGACTTAATTTTGGGGCCTGAGTCCAGAGGTTTTATTTTTGGTATGCCTATTGCATATAACTTAAAAAAAGGCTTTATTCCCATTCGGAAAAAAGGAAAATTGCCCGCAGAGGTTGTAAGTAAAGAATATTCCTTAGAGTACGGCACATCCACTATTGAAATGCATAAGGATGCGGTGCAACCAGGGCAGAAGGTTGTAATTGTGGATGACCTTTTGGCAACGGGCGGCACGGCAAAGGCCCTTGTGGAAATGGTTGAAGAGATTGGCGCAGAAGTGGTTTCCCTAAATTTCTTAATCGAGTTGGATTTCTTAAAGGGTAGAGATGTACTGGATGGGTACAAAGTTGAAACAGTGATTCACTATTAAAGTTGGGTTTTATGAAATAAAAAAGTGCTATTCCCCCAAAAATGGGATGGCGCTTTTTTTGTTAGATAAAGAAACTGGCAGAGGGAGAATAGAAAGTACCCTTATTTGGGTATTTGTTGTAAAGTATCAAGATATTTGCTAAGATGTGAAAAGAAGCATTTTTTATAGCATTTGAGGGGAAAAACAGAGCGAAATCATACAAAGGAGAAAAATATGTTTGGTCAATTTTTTGTGTTATTTGGTTTGATGGCGGTGGGGTATGTTTGCAGCAGAAAAAAATTCCTAAATAATGAGATGACAGTTGGCGTTGGAAATATTGTTCTTTTCTTTACCATTCCTGCTTTATTATTTACTAGCTTAGCCAATACAAAAGTGGAGAGGGATATGCTGATAAACTTTGCCACCGTTGCAGGACTGCAGTTTATCAGTATGTTGATGTTTGGGCGAATCATTCGACTTTATTATCGTTTTCGTAAGTTTAATGAGAACCACCTCAATATGCTTGAAGTAACAGCGGTATCTGTAAACAATGCGTTTATTGGCTTTCCCATTGCCATGATGTTTTTTGGTGAGGAAGCGGTGGTATATATGTCTGCCAGCGTTTTAGGGCTAAATTTATATCTTTGGAGTGTTGGGTTATACATAATAAAAGGTGTTCAAGGGGAAAGTGTGGGGACGATGGTTAAAACCATAGTAAAGGGTGCCATCAATCCCAACATTTCATCTATCTTATTGGGTCTTTTTGCATCAGTTATTGGGCTTATGGCCTATATTCCAGACTTTGTGCAAGAATTTATTCGATCTCTAGGTAGTGTTTCAACGCCTCTTTCCCTCATTTACATAGGCGCCTTAACTGGAAATAGCGGCCTGAGATATTTAATGAAGGATCGGGAATCCTTAGAAGCAAGCCTGATTAAAATGATTGTTATGCCTCTTTTTGCCTTTGCTTTTATTTTCTTTATTCCCGTGGAGCCTATGGTGAAAACCGTTTACTTTATTGCAATGTCCCTGCCATCGGCGGCAATTGTACCAATGATTGTAGGCAGATATGGCACGGGTGTAGAGGTTTCTTCTAAAATGGTTATGCTCACCACCGCCTTTTCCATGGCGACTGTACCTGTTTGCATTACAATTAGCCGCATCTGGATGTAGCTGGTGTAAAAAATACGTAGAAATATTGGGAAATCCTATAAAAGTGCTTGCACACTTATTTTAGATATGTTATAATTCTGAATTGTGATTACGGATGGTCCGATGATGCATCAAAGGGATGGCATTAAGAACATCTTTGAAGGAAGGAGGAAATAAAATGGATATCATTAGAGAACTGGAAAAAGAACAGTTGAAAAGCGAAGTAACTCCTTTTAATGTTGGTGATACAGTTCGCGTTTATGCGAAAGTAGTAGAAGGCACCAGAGAAAGACTTCAGATGTTCGAAGGCGTTGTTATTAAAAGACAGGGCGGCGGCATCAGAGAAACTTTTACAGTTAGACGTATTGCTTCTGGCGTTGGTGTGGAAAGAACATGGCCTTTACACTCCCCTAGAATTGACCGTATTGAGGTTGCAAGACGTGGTATTGTAAGACGTGCGAAACTTTTCTACTTGAGAGACAAAGTTGGTAAAGCAGCAAAAGTTAAAGAAGTATTGAGATAAGAAAAGTGGCCTCGGTGGAATTGTTTCATCGAGGTTTTTTTCGTAAGAGGCAAGGCAGATGGATTTGCTTTTTACGAAAAAAACTGGGATGGAAAATATGAAAACAAAGGGTCAAGGGAAGCTGGCTTTCGTTTTTTTTCCAAAGGCAGTGTGAGGAGGGTGATTGGTAAATGGAACAGACACAGGAACAAAGTGAGCAAGAAGCAAGGGAAAGTAAGTCTAAAAAGAAGAAGGATATCCCTATGTGGCTTCAGTTGATTTTATTGGTAGCTTTGGTTTTTGTTCTTCGTACCTTTGTATTGGGAACGGTATATGTAAAAGGTTCCTCTATGGAGCCAAACTTTCATCATGGAGACCTGGTGTTTATCAATAAATTGGCAACTTCCATAGGAACGCCTAAGAAAGGTGACGTTGTCATTTGTCGCTTGAACCCCGATGGACAGGAAGAGAACATTATTAAACGTGTCATTGGCTTGCCTGGGGATGAAATTGATATTGTTTGGAATGGGGATAGTGAGAATGTAGAATACTATCTTTATGTGAATGATGAATTGATAGAAGAACCTTTTCTGGGGGAACCGATGATGACAAAGGGTGATATAGAATATCCTTTTGTAGTGCCAGAAAAAAGCTATTTTGTAATGGGAGACAACCGAAATGGCAGCTCAGATAGCCGTAAAATGTCTATCGGTGCAATCGAAAAAAAAGACTTGGTTGGACAGACTGTGTTCCGTCTATACCCCTTTAGTGGATTTGGTTTTATTTCATAAAGGAAGGAAAGAACAGATATGAATATACAATGGTATCCAGGGCATATGACCAAAACCCGTCGTATGATGGAAGAAACCATTTCGCTGGTTGATATTGTCATCGAATTGGTGGATGCACGTATTCCTTATAGCAGTAAAAACCCTGATTTAGATACGCTAGCGAAAAATAAACACCGTATCATTTTACTGAACAAAGCCGATTTAGCAGATGATAGGGCTACAGTAATCTGGACGGATTATTTTGAAAAGCAAGGGTTTCGTGTAATCCAAATGAATGCATTAAAAGGATCTGGAATGAACGAAGTGACCGATGCGGCAAGAAGTTTGATGCAAGAAAAAATCGAAAAGCTGAAAGCCAGAGGCCGTATTAATGTGCCAATCCGCAGCATGATTGCAGGGATTCCCAACGTAGGAAAATCCACATTTATCAATAAATACGTTGGAAAAACTACGGCCAAAACGGGAGATAAACCCGGTGTAACCCGAGGAAAGCAGTGGATAAAGCTGAAAAAAGACTTCGAGCTTTTGGATACACCAGGTATTTTGTGGCCCAAGTTTGAAGATCAGGAAGTGGGTTTGAAGCTTGCTTTTACAGGGGCGATAAATGATGATATTTTGGACGCAGAAACACTAGCCATAGCCTTTATTGATCATATGCTGCTGCGCAACGCAGATTGCATCAGAAAGCGTTATCAAATCGAATTCGATACCATCGAAGAGCCCCATGTGGTCTTAAGGCAAATCGCAGAGGCAAGAGGATTTAAATTAAAGGGTGGAGAGCCTGATTTAGAAAGAGCCGCAAAAATTTTGATAGACGAATTTAGAGGCGGAAAGCTTGGACGCATTACTTTAGAACTGCCTGAAGATATTGATGAAATGTTGGAGGCAAAGGCTGAGAAGGAAAAGTTAAAAGCAGCGGAAGATAGAGTGCGTAAGGAGAAATATAAGAAAAAGAAGAAATAAGAAAAACCTGAGATTGATTCTCAGGTTTTTCTTATTTCTTGTTTAGAATGGAAACAATATTCTGAATGACTTGGGCTGTGAAACCCCATATGGTATGACCTTTGTATTCATAAAACAGTTCAGGAATATGGCATTTACTAAAGGGGTAATCTTTCCCACCCTCAATACGATGATAAGGAAAGCTATCAACAACAATGGATTCCCAAAACATATCATGGATTTCCGGAGGTGTCTCCATAAAAAAGGAGATAGGAACAGTAAAAATCTGCGAAACTTCATCATCGTTGGGGCAAGAAGAACGCAATACATCGTAGCATACATAGCCTAAAAAAGGCTGAATGACACCACGATAGATGGTAAGCATATAGTCGCTTTTTCCTAATATGGAAATTTCACTTTGTGGGATACCTAACTCTTCTTCCGTTTCCCGCAAAGCCGTTTCCAGCAAGGTTTCACCCGCTTCATGCTGTCCACCTGGGAAACAAATATCACCAGGTTGACGGACTCCGGGGGCCCGTTTATTTAAAACGAAACATAGTTCTCCGTTTTTTTCGGTAATTAAGGCTAGAACAGCGAAACGACGAAGCTTAAATATAGGTTCCGCTTGATGTTCTTTAAAAACATGTGAGATTTTTTGGATATCCAAATTCTGATCAGCCATAGCGTCAGTCCTTTCTTAATTTAACATGAGAGGCGGCTTTACGCCGTCTTTGGTCTTCGATTTCTGCGTAATGCTTTCTGGTTGTATTAACGTCTGCATGACCTAAGGTATCTGCTACTAGATAAATGTCCCCTGTTTCTTGATAAAGATTCGTACCAAAGGTACTGCGTAATTTATGGGGGGAGATATTTTTAATGGTAACACCAAGGGCGTATTTTTTTACCATTTTTTGAACGGCACGAACGGTAATACGTTTTCCTTGGGAGGATAGGAAAAGGGCATCATCTCCCTCCTCCTTTGTGATTGCTTGCTGTCGTTCTTCCAAATAATCTTGCAAAGCCTCTTGCACTTCATCACCAAAATATAAAAATACTTCATTTCCGCCTTTTCTGACTATTTTAATTGCATTGTTTTTAAAATCTATATCCTTTATATTTATGCCGACACATTCGGAAACGCGCATTCCAGTTCCCAAAAGAAGGGTAGTTATGGCTAAATCTCTTTTTTTGGTGCGTTCATGGAAGGTTTTTTGACGGTCCGTTAGTTTCTCGCCTGACTCCACTGCATCTAAAAAATCCGCCATTTCATTTACATCTAGTCGCACGATTTGTTTGTCATGGATTTTTGGCGTTTCCACTATGGTTGCAGGGTTAGCATCAACCTTTTTTTTCTTATAGAAGAATTTGAACATAGAGCGGACAGCAGCCAGCTTTCTGGACTTTCCTTTTTCATCATTATGTAGTTCTGTGCTGTTTTCAGGGTTTTCATAATCAGGCCTTACATAATAGGAAAGATACTCCATAAAGCAATCTATATCATCAGAGCTTATTTCGTTTAGGTGTTGCACTTCCAGGTCTTTCGCCTCCATTCCCCCAAGGGTTTTATGTTCCTCATAAAGATAGCGAAAGAAAATTCGTAAGTCGTAGGCATAGCCTAGCCTTGTTTTTGTAGAGGTTGTTTGAGCAATCCCTCGAAAAAATTCTATCAAAAATGGCGGGAGTTCTTTTTGAATCTCCCGAAGCCGTAAAGTTTCTTTATTTTTTAAACTTTCGTGATATGTTGACATGGACTATATCTCTCCATTCCAGCCTTTTAAATTTGAACGTTTAATTGCACCAAACACCTTTTCCTGTAAATTATCATAATCCTTAGAAAGCTCAGCCAGAAGTTCCTTTGTTTCCTGACGTTTTGTATTTCCATCGGCGAGGCAAGGGTTTTTTACAATGTTAATGTCATTTTTTACAACAAAACTCTTTGCTTCCCACTCAGGAACATACATCAAAGGGCGAATAGAATATATTTTTTTTCGATCTAAATAACTTACAGGTGCGAAACAGTTTATTCTACCTTCATAAAATAAAGACATGAAGAAGGTTTCCACAACGTCGTCTTTGTTGTGCCCCAAAGCCACCTTATTGCATCCTAATTTTTCTGCGGCATCATTTAAAGCGCCTTTACGCATTTTGGCACAAAGGGAACAAGGATTTTTTTCTTTTCTTTCTTCAAAAATAATTTGCCCGATATCTGTATGGACAACGGTATAGTTGACACCAATTTTATCGCATAAAGCTTGAATATCATCATATTTGGCCCCGGGTAGCCCAAGGGAAACGGTGACTGCTTCAATTTCAAAGTTTTTGGGATAAAACCGCTGCAAGTTTTTTAAAGCAAGAAGAAGGCAAATACTATCTTTGCCACCGGATACGCCTATGGCAATTTTGTCCCCTTCTTCAATCATATTATAATCATCTACGGCACGACGCACGTAGCTAAGCAATTTCTGCAGTTTCATAAATCAGTCTCCTTTGTTAATTCATACTAAAAAGATATTATATCATAAAAGCGGAGAATATGGGCTGTAAACAAACGAAATTGTAAGTAAGTTAACAAGCTTAATCTGTGGCAGCCTATTTGCAAAGCAAAAGACCGAGAATCCAAGGGATTCCAGGTTCTGTGCTTTTATATGGAATATGGGCGAAATACCCAGGGAATTACAAGGGGATTTTATGGAACTGGACACCTCGGCAGATAAATTTTTTCGGTTCCCCTTGCAGTTTTGACTGATTTGTTCATAAGAAGATAGCCTTAAATCCCTTGGCTTTGGGTAAAGAAGGAGTTTGAGATTTATATTTACAATTTTATATATTATATCGGAAATGAAAGAAAAATAAAAGGAATACTGTTCATTTTTAGGGAAAAAGGCTATAATGTTAGCATATGAAAGAGAGGGAACAGTATGAAACGTTGGCTGGTAGCTGTGTTAACAGCGGTTATGTGTTTTGGTGCAGGTTGTACAAATAATGGTGAAGAACAACCTCAGGTAGAAGTAGTAAAGACAGCGGAAGAGATCAGGCAGGATACAATACAAGAAACCATTGATTCCATGGGTGTTGAAGAGAAGTTGGGACAATTACTCATGGCTGATTTTAGAAATAATGCAGACGGCAGTGGGATGACAGCTTTAAGAAAAGATGTGGCTGAAAAAATTGAGAGCTACCACCTTGGTGGGGTAATATTATTTGCAGAAAATCTGGATACTTTAGAGCAAACCCAAAGGTTGACCAGTGACTTTCAAAAAGTTGCGGAAATTCCTTTGTTCATCGGGATTGATGAAGAAGGCGGTTTGGTTTCTAGATTAAACAAAAGCAACATTCCCCATGAAGACATGCCCTCCCCTGGGCAGATGAAGGAACCTAACGAGGCAGAGGCGGCAGGCCGCTCTATTGGGGAAACCTTAGCAAGTATGGGCGTAAACGTGGACTTTGCTCCCATTGCTGACGTAAATACAAACCCTGAAAACCCAGTCATTGGTATTCGTTCTTATTCTGATAATCCCCAAAAGGCGGGAGAAATGGCTTGTGCTTTCATTAAGGGGTTGCAAGGAGCAGGCGTTAGTGGGGCGGTAAAGCATTTCCCTGGCCATGGGGATACAACAACAGATAGTCATTACGGAGAGGTATTTGTAACCCATGATATGGAAAGACTGAAAACAGTTGAGTTTGTGCCCTTTGCAAAAGCCATTGAGGAAGGGGTTGACTTGGTAATGATTGGACACATCAAAACCCCCAATGCCACTTCAGACGATTTACCTGCTACCCTTTCTGGCCAGTCCATAGGATTATTAAGGGATGAATTAAATTATGACGGTGTGACCGTTACAGATGCTATGAATATGCAGGCCATAACGCAACATTATGGCGCTGGCGAGTCCGCTGTTATGTCTGTTTTGGCAGGAATTGATATTGTATTGATGCCAGCGGACTTAGATGAGGCGTATCAAGCACTCCTTGATGCAACCAAAGAAGGCCGTATTTCAGAAGGACGTCTGGACGAAAGTTTGCATAGAATATTAGGGCTAAAGTATGACAAGGGCTTACTGAAATAATAGAAACTCCTTGAAAATATAGGTTTGAGAAGTTATAATCAAGTTTACAGGTTTTTTAGACATTGATTACCAAAAAGGGACATATTAATAGAAAAGTAGGGAGGTGATGGACATGGCGGCAGCAGAACAATTATACCAAGAGTTACTGGAACGGATCAAAATGTATCATCCGTCTAAGGATTATAGTATGTTGGAGAGGGCGTATGAGCTGGCAGCGGATGCCCATAAAGAACAAAAGAGGAAGTCAGGCGAGCCATATGTAATCCATCCCTTAAAAGTTGCAATTATATTAGCTGAGTTAGAATTGGATATGGAGTCTATCATTGCAGGTATGCTCCATGATGTCATTGAAGATACCAATTATAGCCATGAAGATATTGCTCATATTTTTAGCGAGGAAGTTGCCAGTTTGGTTGATGGAGTTACAAAGTTAGGAAAACTTTCCTATACAACCAAAGAAGAGATTCAAGCGGAAAATTACCGTAAAATGTTTTTGGCCATGGCCAAGGACATTCGTGTTATTTTGATTAAGTTGGCGGATCGATTGCACAATATGCGTACGCTAAACTATATGACGCCAGAAAAACAGAGGGAAAAGGCTCAGGAAACCTTAGACATTTATGCGCCGTTGGCACATAGACTGGGTATTTCCAAAATCCGTACGGAAATGGAAGATCTCTGCTTTAAATATTTGAACCCCGAAGCTTACTTCGATTTGGCAGCAAAAATCGAGAAGAAGCGTGTGGAGAGGGAAGCTTTTGTTCACGATATTGTAACAGAAGTGAAAGCCAAAATGGACGAGGCTGGAATTTCTGGGAAAATAGAAGGCAGAAGCAAACATTTCTTTAGCATTTATAAAAAAATGGTAAATCAAAAAAAGAATTTGGACCAGATTTATGACCTGTTTGCAGTAAGAGCCATTGTAGATAGCATTAAGGATTGTTATGCGGTTTTAGGTATTGTCCATACTATGTATACCCCAATGTTGGGTAGGTTTAAAGATTATATTGCAATGCCCAAGCCGAATATGTATCAGTCCTTGCATAACACACTCATTGGGCCCGGTGGACAGCCCTTTGAAATACAGATTCGTACGTGGGATATGCACCGCACCAGTGAATATGGTATTGCCGCACACTGGAAATATAAAGAAGGTAAATCCGGAGATCGTACCAATGAAACAGAAGAAGCGAAGTTAGCTTGGCTACGTCAGATTTTGGAATGGCAGAGGGATATGTCCGATAATAAGGAATATCTGGATACCATTAAGCTGGATTTAAATGTATTTACCACTCAGGTTTACGCCTTTACCCCCCAAGGTAAAGTTATTCAGTTGCCCAAGGATTCCACACCCATTGATTTTGCTTACATGATTCACTCTGCTGTAGGCAATAGAATGGTGGGAGCAAGGGTCAATAATAAGATGGCAACCATCGATTACAATATTCAAAATGGTGATATTGTAGAAATTATGACCTCCCAGAATTCCAGAGGCCCCAGTCGAGACTGGATTTCCTTAGTAAAAAGTTCTCAAGCAAGAACAAAAATTAAACAGTGGTTTAAAAAGGAAGAAAAGGAAGAAAACATTCTTCGTGGTAAAGAACTACTTATCGCCGATATGAAGAAAAAGGGATTTGCCTCAAGTGATCTTCTTCGTACCGAGTGGATGGAGTTGGTTTTAAATAAGTACGATTTTAAAGATTGGGACGCCATTATGGCTGCCGTTGGCTATGGCGGCATAAAGGAAGGTCAGGTTGTTAATCGATTAAGAGATGAATATTTAAAAGAAAAGCGTAAAACCCAAACTGCAGAAGAGATGTTGCAGGATTTTGAAAAAACCGTTGACCAGAAACCAATTCATAAGAAGAAAAAAAGCAAAAGCGGCATTATGGTCGAGGGAGTTGGCGATGTGGCGGTACGTTTTTCAAAATGTTGCAGCCCTGTTCCTGGGGATGAAATTATTGGCTTTGTTACACGAGGCCGTGGTGTTACCATCCATCGAACAGACTGCATCAATGTTTTGAATCTTGATGACGATGAAAGGGGCCGTTTGATAAACGCAGAATGGGATGCCCAATACACCCACGGTGATGTGGTAACAGCATCTTACTTGGCGGAAATTAGGGTGATTGCCAACGATAGAAATGGGCTTCTTTTTGAAATCAGCCGCCTTTTGGCAGATGAAGATATTGCGGTAAAAGGATTTAATATTCGTACTACGAAAGATATGCTTGCTATATTTAATATTACTTTGGAGATTAGAACCAAGGATCAGCTTGTAAGAATTACAAAACGTCTGAAAAGCGTGAAAGACGTGATTGATATCGAGCGTGTTTCTGGATAAGGATAGAAATAGGAGGATATTATGCGTGGGGTATTACAAAGAGTGACAGAGGCAAAGGTTACCGTAGATGGTCAGGTAATTGGCGAAATTGGTAAGGGTATTATGGTTCTTTTGGGTATGCTTGGTACTGACGATGAAAAAACCATGGAATATATGCTGGACAAAGTCGTAAATCTTCGTATTTTTGAAGATGAAAACGGTAAGATGAACCTTTCTTTATTGGATATTGAAGGGGAATTATTAATCGTACCGAACTTTACCTTATACGGCGACGCAAGAAAAGGTAGAAGACCGGGTTATTCCAGCGGTGCTGCACCAGATGTTGCGGCAAAGCTTTTTGAAAGATTATGTGAAAAGGCAAAAGAAATGCCCCTCAAAAAAGTAGAAACAGGCCAGTTTCAGGCGGATATGAAGGTTAGCTTGGTAAACGACGGCCCTGTTACACTGTTATTAGATAGCGAAAAATTATTTTAAGTAAAGGGATTCATAATGATACACTATATTCTTCAAGGACATGAACTACAAAATGATGTACAGACCATGATTCAGGTTTTTTATCCGAACCTTCATTACATTCGTATGGATGAGGTTGTCCCTTCTGGCCTGTCAGTCATAAGCAGTATGGAAAAAGGCATTGCTTCTGCGGTGCTTTGTCGTGATGGCAAAAAAGTGAATCGCTTTTCCATGGAATATCAAGAGGGGCTAGGGGAAAAAGAAGAAAAACGACTGATCAAACGTACCATTTACGAGCTGTTAAAAGCAGAAACAGGCTTGCGTCCCCAATGGGGCTTGTTAACAGGTGTACGTCCTGCGAAGATTATTAGTGGTCTTTTGATGGAAGGAAACAGCGAAGACGATTGCCTAGAATATCTGACAAAGGATTACTTGGTTATGGAGCATAAGGCTAAGCTAGCCCTTACCGTAGCCAAGGCCGAGGAAAAGATATTGAACAGCAACAAACCTAAGGACATTAGTCTGTATATTGGCATTCCTTTTTGCCCCACTAGATGCTTATACTGCTCCTTTACAGCCTACCCCTTGGCACAATATAAAAATAGGGTGGATGAGTATTTGGAAGCGATGTTTCGGGAGTTGGAGTTTTTGGAAGAATACGCAAAAGACCTCCATGTGCAAAATATTTATATCGGCGGAGGTACGCCAACCTCTTTGACAGAACAGCAGTTACAGCGCCTTTTGCAAAAGGTGGCAATTCTTTTTGATACTAAGGATATTGAATACACGGTAGAAGCAGGCCGCCCTGATACAATCACCAAGGAAAAACTACGCTTGATGAAGGATTATGGTGTAAACCGTATTTCTATCAATCCTCAAACCATGAATGAAGATACCTTAAAGCGTATCGGTAGACAGCACTCCGTTGAGGATATCCGCCGTGTGTTTTATGAGGCAAGAGAGTTGGGTCATGAAAATATTAATATGGACTTAATTTTGGGATTGCCGGGGGAAGAGCCTGAAGACGTAAGAAGCACCATGGAGGAGATTTTGGCCTTGGCCCCCGATAATGTTACGGTACACACCTTAGCGGTGAAAAGGGCATCACGGCTGAAAGAGGAGTTTGACCAACATACCTTAGCAACGGCAGAAGCGTTGGAAAAAATGCTTTCTATTGCAGCGGAATATGCGGAAAAAATGGGCATGGAGCCTTATTATATGTACCGCCAGAAAAATATGGTGGGGAATTTTGAAAATGTTGGATATTGCCACCCTGGGAAAGAAGGCATATACAATGTTCAAATCATGGAAGAGAAGCAGACTGTTTTGGCAGTGGGGGCAGGGGCAAGTACAAAAACTGTGGATCCCCAAACGGATCGCATTGAGAGAATCTTTAATGTGAAAAGCGTGGAAGATTATATAGCAAGGATTGACGAAATGATTGAACGCAAGAAAGTGGGACTACCCAAAGGAGGATGGAAATGATTCAGTTGGTAAAAGGAACAAAAGATATTTTGGGGGCAGAAGTAAAGGCTTGGCAGGATATTGAAAGAAAGATGAGAAATCTCTGCGAAACATTTGGCATTGGTGAAATCAGAACACCAATCTTTGAGTTTACTGAACTGTTTGTACGTGGTGTTGGCGAAACAACAGACATCGTTCAGAAAGAAATGTACACTTTTACAGATGATGGCGACAGAAGCTTAACCTTGCGTCCTGAGGGAACAGCAGGCGTTGCACGTGCTTATATTGAGCACGGAATGCACAATCAGGCCCAACCAACAAAGCTTTATTATATTTCCCCTACCTTCCGTTGTGAAAATACCCAGGCAGGACGTCAACGTCAGTTCCACCAATTTGGTGTTGAAATGTTAGGCTCTTATAGTGCGGCACAGGATGCAGAGTCCATTTCTGTGGCAGCTGCTTTATTGGAAGAAATGGGTATTCAGGGTGTTGAGCTACGCATGAATAGCTTAGGTTGTCCTGAATGCCGCAGCCGTTACAATAAAACATTAAGGGACTTTATTGGCCAGAATTTGGATAAACTTTGTCCAACTTGTAAAGAACGTTTCGAAAAAAATCCACTGCGTGTATTGGACTGTAAAGAAGAAGGCTGTAAAACAATTATTGCCAATGCGCCTTCCGTTTTAGATTGTTTGGATGAGGAGTGTACAGGGCATTTTCAAAAGGTACAGGATATTTTGACAGAAATGGGCATTGCCTTTACCATCGATCCCAAAATAGTTCGTGGATTAGATTATTACACAAGAACGGTGTATGAATTTATTTCCGATGGCTTAACCGTTTGTGGCGGTGGACGTTATGATAACTTAATTGAAGAATGTGGCGGAAAGCCCACAGGTGCCGTTGGATTCGGCTTAGGTATCGAGCGCCTTGTAATGATTTTGGAAAAGCAAAAAGGTGAAATTGTAGAAGCACCTGAAAGAGACGTTTTCATCGGCTCCATGGGCGATAAAGGCTTCCTAAAAGCCCAAGGTCTGGCACTGAGTCTGAGAAAAGCAGGTATCTCTGCAGATTGCGATACGGTGGAACGAAGTGTAAAAGCCCAGATGAAATATGCTAATAAAATTGGTGCAAAGTACTCCTTGGTAATTGGTGACAGTGAATTAGAAAATGGTGTCGTTGAGCTAAAAGAAATGGAAACTGGCGAAAAAACCTCCATTTCCATTACAGAATTGGCAAATGTTTTAGCACAAAAGTGTAAATAAATTTACTTAGATGAAACGCCTCTTTTTTAAGAATGAGGCGTTTTTTCTATTGGTGCTTAAGCTCCAATAAACCACCAGCTCTGCTGGTGGAGTGAAATGCTTATAGCAGTAGTAAACCTCCTTTGATAAGATTAAAGTGGTTCCCCAACCGCTAAAAAATCAAAGGAGGTTTTTTGTCATGACTGACGTAAAAAGTTTATCACATTCAAAGTGGAGATGTAAATATCATGTTGTATTTGCACCTAAGTATAGAAGGTTAGCGATTTATGGAAAGATAAAAGCTGATATAGGAGAAATTATAAGAAAACTATGTGAACAAAAAGAAGTAGAGATAGTTGAGGCACAAGCATGTAAAGACCATATACTTATGCTAGTTGAGATACCACCAAGTTTAAGTGTTGCACAGTTTATAGGTTTCTTAAAAGGAAAGAGCGCGTTAATGATATTTGATAGACTTGCAAATCTGAAATATAAGTATGGAAATCGCCACTTTTGGTGTAGGGGGTATTATGTAGACACAGTAGGTCGAAATGAACGAGTAATAAAGGACTATATAAAAAATCAACTACAGGAAGACATAATAGCAGAACAAATATCATTAAAGGAATATATTGACCCGTTTACGGGTGACAAGAATTAAAAGGGATAAAATAAAGCCGCTTTAGCGGCTCCACGAAATAGTAATGCGGTTGGCGGAATATTCAATGCGTCTTAAGACGCTGTGCCAGTAAAAAGCCCTTCTAGGGCTAGTGCAAACCATGCGTTTAACGCGTGGTTTTGATTTCTGTAAAGGTTGGTCAAAAAAACGTTAAGTGGTTTTACTCAATAATAGTGATATTTTGTTACGGTTTTCTACTATATTAATGGTGAGTACAAATGGAGGGCTAGGAGATTAGAAATAGAATCCGAGTGATTTAATAACGAGAGGAGCAGGTCCAGGGAAAATCCAAGTTTAGTTACTGGAAAAAATTTATAGGAAAGCTTGATAATTGGAAATTTGCCTTAAAGTTGAAGATAAGTCAGGAATTTCTTTGCTCAGGAGATAGGAAAGTAAACCAACCTTTTTTATTTAACTTTTTATAAGGATATAGGCATTTAATTTTATGATTTCCATAGAAATGTGGGGATTTTTAGCTTGATACCATTATTTGAAATAGTAGAGAGGAATATATATCCGTTTGATATTCTAGAAGGCAGGATGAATGCTTTGAGAGATAAAGCTTATTTGCTGAAAAGAATGTAATAGCGAGGGATAGATAGGGGAAATTTGAACGTGAAGTACAAATTATAGATTAGCTAGAATCATATTGTAACAGAAAGTGAGCACTTTAGCCCAAAATAAAAAAGTGAGGCAAATGCTCACTTTTTTTAAGTAAAATTATTCTGGTTTGATTGCGCCTGTAGGGCAAGCACCAACACATGTACCACAGTCGATACATTCAGCAGCTTTGATTTCGAAAACGCCACCAGCGTCAACGATACAGCTTGTAGGACATTCGCCAGCGCAAGCGCCACAACCGATACATTCAGGTCCGATTACGTGAGCCATTAAAAACACCTCCTTCTTCATTCTACAATGCTTATTGTATATCAAAATATTACATTGTGCAAGGAATATTTGAGAAATTTCTAAGAAAAAAACATGAAAAAGTGTAAGATTCTACAAAAAAGTACATTAATTTATAAAGATAGAATATTTACTCGCTTTCTACTTTTTTATTAATTTTAGAAACACTGATACTGTTCGTGAATACCTTTTTGTGAGGGATTCATGAATGGGATGGATATTCTAATAAAATCCGTAGCCAGTGCATGGAGGGGATTTCTATATTTTTTAGGTGGTCCACCCTGATAACGAACGCTTAAATTTCTGTGCCCATCTTGAATAATCATGACAATGGCTCAGCTATAGCTAAGATTTGTGGCCGACGTACTCCTTTATGAACAATGATAGCAAATTCATTTTCCAGATGGAGGTTAGAAATCTGGACTTGGTATAATCACAGATTACAACATTCTCAAATTCTCCATGCATTTCGCATGACGAACAATTCATTCATCATGGTGGTACGAGGAATATTTAGTTTGAATGAGAAACTTTTTAGTAAAAACTACTTATAGTTTCTTATTATAGTGTCAATCCTTTTCATAAGGGAAAAATAGGAAACTTCCTTTGTCTTAAATAGTGTAGTGGAATTTGGATGTTGACAAGTGGATAGGAGGAGCATAAAATCAAATTGCAAATGATTTGCATTTGATGGAGGTTAGAATGAAGAGAAAAATTTGCTTAATACTACTTTTGGCTTTCATTCTTACAGGCTGTGCCCCTGTTAAGGAGAAGAATAATAAAGAACATTTAAAAGTGCTCACCAGTTTTCACCCCATCTTTCTGCTTGCTCAGGAAGTGACAAAGGGGGTAGATGGCATTGATTTATATAATATGGCTCAACCTCAAACGGGGTGTTTACACGATTATACTTTGACAACTGGTGATATGCAGAAACTGCAAGAAGCTGACGTATTGCTGATTAACGGCGGTGGCATGGAGAGTTTTTTAGAGCAGGCACTGAAGCAATTTCCTGAGCTGATCGTTGTTGACACATCTGAGGGGATTGACCTATTAGAAAGCCAACACAGCCACTACCATGAGCATGGAGAATTAGACGAACATGAGATTGAGGGGGGACTTCATAATAGTGTGGATGCTTTTGCTCACGAAGAATGTGGTAACAGCCACATTTGGTTGTCACCTAGTCGAGTGCAGAAGCAAGTAGAAAATATGGTAAGGGGGCTTACAGAAGTACTGCCTCAGGAGAAGGGTAAGATAAAGCATAATGGGCAAGATGTTTTACAGCAATTAATAAGTTTACAAAAAGAAGCTGAAACCTATCACCACAATCATGATGGTCATGTTAATGTTGCGGTGTTCCATGAGGGCTTTGCCTACCTTACGGAGGTGTTTCATCTGAATGCCCATGTGCAGATTTTTGTGGAAGAAAATGTAGGGCCTTCGGCAAAAGAGTTAGCAGAAGCGGTGGATGAAATTCGTAAGGAAGGTATTGAATACTACTTGGTAGCAGACGATGCTGGAAGGAAGTATGCAGAGGTTTTAGCAAAGGAATGTGGGGGACAAGTGATTGTTTTGAACCCTATTACAGGAGGAACTATGGAAGGTGAGAGCTACGCTTCTATCATGGAGGACAATATCAAATTGATTGAGAAATGTTTGGAGGAAGAACATCATGGTGATTCATAATCATTGCGGTCTTTGCAGTATTGAGGTTGCCAATTTGTCGGTAAGCAGTGGTCGGGCTACTTTGATTCATGATGTTAACATAACATTACAATGTGGAGAGTTGACCGTCTTAATCGGTAAAAATGGAGCAGGAAAAACTACCTTATTAAAAGCGATTTTAGGAGAGTATCATTTTCAGGGTTCCATTCGTTTTTCTGATCACCAAGGTGACGTTGTAGGAAAACCTAGAATTGGCTATATACCACAGCATTTGGATTTTGATAAAAGTATGCCTGTTACGGTCTTGGATTTTATGGCAGCTGCCAGAGGCGGTTCTCCAGTGTGGATTAGGCATGGAAAGGAATTAAGGAAAGAGATTTTAAAATCTTTAGATGAAGTAGAGTGTGGGTATTTAATAAACCGTCGCCTTGGGGCATTGAGCGGCGGTGAGTTACAACGGGTTTTGCTAACATTGGCAACAGAACCTATACCAGATCTTTTGATATTGGACGAGCCTGTTTCCGGTGTGGATGTTTCTGGCTTAGATTTATTTTATAAAAGGGTAACGGAGTTGAGGGACAAGTACCATATGCCCATTCTTTTGGTGTCTCATGATTTGGAACTGATTCAAAAGTATGCTGATAAGGTTATACTTTTAGATAAAACCGTAGTGGCACAGGGAAAGCCTGAGGAAGTATTTACAACAGATGCTTATCAAAATGCTTTTGGTCTTTTGCATTTAGGGGAGGAGAAAAAATGGATTTGATTTATGGGGTATTGGAAGGCTTACCGTTTTCTATGTTTCAATATGATTTTATGAAAAACGCCTTTATCGCCCTTATTTTATTATCACCCTTGTTTGCCTTATTGGGTACCATGACAGTAAACAATAAAATGGCCTTCTTTTCCGATGCTTTGGGACATAGTGCGTTTACGGGAATTGCCCTGGGCGGTTTGCTTGGCCTTAATGATCCCCTAATGGCCATGATTGCCTTTGGTATTTTTATTAGTTTAGTAATCACAAGGGTAAAAGCTTCGGGGCTGGCTTCCTCTGACACGGTAATCAGTGTATTTTCATCCATGGCCATGGCCTTGGGAATTATGATTTTAACAGCTAAAGGTGGTTTTGCAAGAATTTCTTCCTATTTAATAGGAGATATTTTAACCGTGGGGGAAAAAGACCTAGGTCTGATTTTTCTGGTTTTATTTTTGGTGTACGGCCTTTGGGTATATCTTTATAATCCTTTGTTATTATTAAGCGTGAATCGTTCTATGGCTGTTAGCCGTGGAATCAAAACCCTGTTGATAGAAAATATTTTTGTTGTCATGGTTGCCGTTGCAGTTATGGTATCCATTCGTTGGGTAGGGATTTTAATGATTAATTCTCTATTGATTTTACCGGCAGCGGCAGCGAGGAATGTTGCTGAAAGTGCCCGGTCATATCATTGGATTGCAACGGTCTTCGCCCTAGTGGCATCGGTTATTGGGCTATTCATTTCCTATCAGTTTGGTACATCAGCAGGGGCCTCCATTGTATTGGTGTTGTCGGCGTTTTTTTTCCTCACTTACTTAATGGCTAGAGGGCGGAAATAAAAGTAATTGTATTTTGTCGAATTCTATGATATGCTGTTACGAGCATTTTAGAGACAGGGGGGGATAAAGATGCATTACAGCTTTAAAACCAAAGGAATTTGTGCCCAAAAAGTTGAATTTGACGTGGAAGATGGATTGGTAAAAAACATTTCTTTTTTTGGTGGGTGTGATGGTAACCACAAAGGGTTAGCGGCACTGGCGGAAGGAATGGCACCAGAAGAGGCAGCAGGAAGACTAAGAGGCATTACTTGTGGCATAAGAAAAAGCAGCTGTCCAGATCAATTGGCAGTGGCTTTAGAAGAATATATGAAAAACCAGTAATAATTAATATCTAAAAAACCCATGTTTCGTTGAAAAAACAAGGTTTTTCCATGATTTGTTGTTGACAGTAAAAAAGACTTGTGCTATTCTAGGTGTGAAGACGCAGGTCTTTTTTTTATGTACAAAATAAAATCATCAACGGAGGTGGAAATCTTGAGAACAAGGATTACCTTAGCCTGCACAGAGTGCAAACAGAGAAATTACAGCACTACCAAGGACAAGAAAGTTATGCCTGACAGAATGGAAATCAAAAAGTATTGTAAATTCTGTAAATCCCACACATTACACAAAGAAACAAAGTAATTTAAGGGAAAATTCCGAAAAAGGAAGTGAACCTATGGAAGAAAACAAAAACACCAACCAAACGAACGAAACGAAACAAGCAAAGCCAAAGCAAGCTAAGAAAAATAGCGAAAGAGATGGCTTCGCAGAGTACAAGGCTGAATTTAAAAAAATTATTTGGCCCAGCCGTCCTGAAATTGGGAAGAAAACGTTTACCGTTGTTGTTACTTCCCTGATTGTCGGTGTTATCATTTTCTGTATGGATACGGTATTCTCAGCCGGATACAGTGCGATTATCGGACTTTTGGGCTAAGACAAATCGAGTAGAAAAAGGATGGTATTATGTCTGAAGAAATCAACAAGCCAGAAGAAATTAAAACATCTACCGAATCAAGATGGTATGTGGTACATACCTATTCTGGGTATGAAAACAAAGTAAAAGCCAATATTGAAAAAACGGTTGAAAACAGAGGTATGCAAGATTTAATTCATGAAATCAGCGTGCCTTTGCAGGATGTTGTGGAGATCAAAGACGGACAGAAAAAGACTGTTCAGCGCAAAGTCTTTCCCGGCTATGTGCTGATTAAAATGATCATGAACGACGAAACCTGGTATGTAGTCAGAAACACAAGAGGCGTTACAAGTTTTGTGGGGCCTGGTTCCAAGCCTGTACCATTGACTGATATGGAAGTGCGTGCTATGGGCATTGGTGGCGAGGTGGAAAATTTGGATGTGGCACTGGGCGATTCCGTTCGTGTTATTTCTGGGCCTTTTGCGGATTCTGTTGGTCAGATCAAAGAGATCAATACCAATAAGAAAATCGTTGTGGTCAGTCTTTCCATCTTCGGCAGAGAGACCCCGGTTGAGCTTGATTTCGCTCAGATCGACAAGATTTAAAGTCAACGTTTCATAAGGCGGCAAGTCCGCTAGGTGGGAGGGAAAAATCCCCGCTAATTACCACATTTATAGGAGGTGCCAATCATGGCAAAGAAGGTAACAGGTTATATTAAATTACAGATTCCAGCAGCGAAGGCAACACCCGCTCCTCCTGTTGGTCCTGCATTGGGCCAGCATGGTGTGAACATCATGGGCTTTTGTAAAGAATTCAACGAAAAAACAGCTTCTCAGGCAGGTTTAATTATCCCTGTTGTTATCACTGTATATCAGGATAGAAGCTACACATTCGTTACAAAGACACCCCCTGCAGCAGTTCTTTTGAAGAAGGCTTGCGGCATCGAATCCGGTTCTGGTGCGCCTAACAAAACAAAAGTAGCTAAAGTTTCCAAAGCAAAAGCAATGGAAATTGCAGAATTGAAAATGCCCGACTTGAACGCAGCTAACGTTGAGACTGCTTTTAGCATGATTTGCGGTACAGCAAGAAGCATGGGTATCGTTGTTGAAGAATAAAAGCCGAATGATTTGACGGCAGAAGTGGGAGGGAATTCTCCCGATATTACCACATAAGGAGGTCACGAAAGTGAAAAGAGGAAAAAAATATAACGAGGTTGTAAAGCTCGTTGACAAGGCTATGCTTTACGATGCAAATGAAGCCATTGATTTAGTGCAGAAAACATCTGTGACAAAATTCGATGCAACGGTAGAAGCACATGTTCGTTTGGGCGTTGACAGCAGACATGCTGATCAGCAGGTTCGTGGTGCCGTTGTTCTTCCACACGGTACAGGTAAAACAGTTCGCGTATTGGTATTTGCAAAGGGTGATAAAGCAGATGAAGCTTTAGCAGCCGGCGCTGATTTCGTAGGAGCAGAAGATTTGATCCCCAAGATCCAGAATGAAGGCTGGTTCGGTTTCGATGTTGCTGTTGCAACACCTGATATGATGGGCGTTGTTGGTCGTTTGGGTCGTGTTTTAGGTCCTAAAGGTTTAATGCCTAACCCTAAAGCAGGCACTGTAACAATGGACGTTACAAAGGCTATCAACGATATCAAAGCAGGTAAGATTGAATACCGTTTGGATAAGACAAACATCATTCATGTTCCCGTAGGTAAGGTATCTTTTGGTTCCGAGAAATTGGAAGAAAACTTCCAGACTCTGATGAGTGCTATCATAAAAGCAAAACCTACAGCTGCTAAGGGTCAGTATTTAAAGAGTGTTGTTTTAACAACAACAATGGGCCCTGGCATAAAGGTTAACCCTGCGAAAATTTCTGAGTAATCTCAAAAAAAGCTCTTGACGGAAACTTATTTATCTTGTATAATAAAAAAGTTGAAAAGAAAAACCGAATAGTGCCGTAGACAGCGGGTGCAAAATATTGCGTAAATCCTGCCGAGGAGATTGCTGAAATTGAGCTATGAGCCTCTTTGTCTATGTGCAAAGAGGCTTTCTTTATCTATAAAGGATTTAAGGAGGTGTAAATATGGCAAAAATCGAACAGAAGCAGGTTGTCGTAAATGAAATCAAAGAAAAGCTGGAAAAGGCGCTTTCCCTAGTAGTGGTAGACGCTAGAGGCTTAACAGTAGAACAGGATACAGTTCTTAGAAAACAACTGAGAGATGCAGGTGTTGACTATAAAGTTTACAAAAACACAATGGTACACTTAGCAGTTCAGGGTACACAGTTTGAAGGATTGGATCAGTATTTGTCTGGCCCCAGTGCATTTGCATTCAGCTACGAAGATGCTACAACAGCAGCATCTATTTTGAATAAAGTAGCGAAAGATGCAAAGGCTTTGGAATTCAAAGCTGGTGTTATTGAAGGCGTTGTATACGATGCTGAAGGTATGAAGCTTGTTGCTGATATCCCTTCCAAAGAAGTATTGCTTTCCAAATTGTTGGGCAGCTTCAAGAGCCCTATGTCCTCTTTCGCACGTGTTATCGATCAGATCGCGAAGAAAGATGCGGCAGCAGAATAATTTTTGCAAAAAAAGAATTGCCCCATGGGCAAATTATAATTAACTACCAAATTTAATCGGAGGTGCTTTAAAATGGCAAAATTGACAATTGAAGAAATCATTGCAGCTGTAAAAGAACTTACAGTATTAGAATTGAACGACTTGGTAAAGGCAGCAGAAGAAGAATTCGGCGTATCCGCAGCAGCAGGTGTAGCAGTAGCAGCAGGCCCTGTAGCAGCAGCTGAAGAAAAAACAGAATTCGACGTAGAATTAACAGAGGTTGGTTCTGAAAAGATCAAAGTTATCAAAGTAGTTCGTGAAGTAACAGGTCTTGGTTTGAAAGAAGCGAAAGAAGCAGTAGACGGTGCTCCTAAAGTTCTGAAAGAACAGGCTTCCAAAGAAGACGCTGAAGCGATCAAAGCTAAATTAGAAGAAGTTGGCGCAAAGGTTACATTGAAGTAATTAAAAACGCAAACAAAACCCCTAAAACATCATGTTTTGGGGGTTATTTTTTGAGTGTACTTAGTTGTGCAATTATCCTACTGGAGCTATACAAGTTCCTGTAATCTCTGAGTAATTGCACTTTGCTGTTGGGGTGATTGAATGAAAAAATATACACCACAGAATAAACTGGGTTTAATTTAAATAGGTAATCTCAGGGCTGACCCAAGAACTGATGATGATTGAATAACAGCAAAAGCAAAAAGAGAGATTGTAGATGATATGGAATGGTCAATAGAAGATGGTTTCCTGAGGGGGTAAATAATCAATGATAAAGGGATATTATATATTAAGTTTACTTCCATAGAACTATTTATAGCAGAAATAATGAGATATAAAAAGAACTTGACTAGTGAAATCAAGTTCTTTTTTATTTTTAGTATTTTTGTATTGGGATGAGGGAAGTTGTTTAAGTATTGAATCCCCTCATAACTTATTTAGAGAGTGATTCTTTTTTTCTATGAAAATAACCGTTTGTATAGAGGAACACAGTTACCGCTGTGGAGCAAATGATAAAATACCCCAACCAGCTATACATATCCGGCACTTGTCCCCAAATTAAGTAGCCTAGCAATGCGGAAAAGGGAATTTGAGAATAATCAAAGACAGAAATTTCCCTTGCTGGTGCATAACAATAGGCGGCGGTTATTCCAAACTGCCCACCTGCAGCCGCAAGGCCTGCAAAAAGTAAAGTCAGTACCTGTCTGGAATCCATAGGTTGGTATTGGAAAAGAAGATAGGGTAAAGTCACCACACAGGAAAAGGCAGAGAAGAAAAATACAATAAAAGGTCCTTGTACACCTCTTTGCCCCAGTGCCCGTACAAAAGTATAAGCTGCACCTGCACAAACACCACCAAGAAGCCCGATAAATGCAGGGAAGAGGTCCATATTAAGGCCAGTTGGCTTTACGACGAAAAGTACACCAACAAAGGCAGTTACAATAGAGGAAAGGTGAAATAAATTAATTTTCTCCTTTAAAATTAATATTCCGAATAAAATTGCAAAAAATGGCGACATTTTATTTAGCAGGGATGCATCGGAAAGTACCAAGTGATCGACGGCATAAAAATTACATAGAATTCCAATGGTGCCAAATAAGGAACGGTAAATTAAATATCGCTTTGACTGCCCATCCAACGAGACAGCGGGCTTTTCTTTTAATAAAATAGCAAGGGCGAAAAGCATTGCAATCAGGTTTCTGAAGAAACTTTTTTGAATAGAAGGTAAATCCCCGGACAAACGAACGAAAAGGTTCATTAGGACGAAGGAAAAAGAGGACAAGATGATGCACAAAATGCCCTTATGACGTTGACTCATAACAATATATCCTTTCTAAATTTCATTTTGGCTGTTCTCCTCTCGCAGTTCTGCTTCCAGTTTGGAATAGGGGCAGCCACAATAGTTTTGCCGATAAAGACCAAAAGATTCCGAGAGTTGACAAGAGCGACGATAACCATCCCGCTTTTTAAAATCAGAAAATAGGTAGGGAACATCATAGTTTTCTGCCAGCTGTTTTCCAATCTGATTTAGTGCTTGTGCGTCTTTATGGGGACTTATGGAAAGGGTGGTTGTAAAGTAGTCGAACCCACCTTTTTTTGCCTCCTCTGCGGTTTTACGTAACCGTAGGCTGTAGCAAGCCTTACACCGAGGGCCTCCCTCAAGTTCCCTTTCGTGGCCTTTTGCCAGGGAGAAGAAGGATTCTGTATCATATTCTCCCAAGAGAAAGGAAACAGGAGCTTTTAGTGGCATATTTTCAATCAGCTTTTGCTGCTCGTCTGCACGAAAAAGGAACTCCTCCTGAGGGAAGATGTTTGGGTTATAATAAAAAATTGTGATATCAAAATAAGATGTTAGATATTCCAACACATATGAAGAACATGGGGCGCAACAACTATGAAGTAATAGCCTAGGGCGATCTCCTCCTTTTTCAATTTGTTTTAAGGTTTTATCTAATATATGCTGATAATTTTCTTTGATCATAGTAAACACCTCTCTTTAAACTATAAAGAGTTTAGCAACATTTTGACAGAAAGGAAAGGGTTGGAGGGGTAAAAATGAGTACGTACGAAAAAAAGAACAATTTTTTTTCACAAAAATGCTATATTTAAATTTTGTGGAAATTAAAAATTATACCAAAGTTTAATGAAATTTTAGCGTTGTTCTTGGTTAAATTGGAATTTTGACATATTTAGACATTGAAATACTGAGGAAAAGAGAGAAGGAAAGTAAGTAGGGGTTATGGGGGTTACAAAAAACTTAGAATCCCAGAAAAAGCCCATAAAAAAAGGCTTGACACCAAGCCTTATAAATGATAAAATATTTCACACATTGACGAATACGGACAATGTCCCAACTTAAAAGCAGTATAGCACAATAGAAATCAAAGTTCAACAGGATTTTTACAATTGAGTGATTTTTAGTTGAAATTGCTTGTTTTACTAGGCAAAACTGCTTGTTTTTAAGGAGTTGAGAGGTTGTTTTTGTTCAATATATATGAGGGTGGGACGTCATTTGGCGATATACCCAGTTGTAAAGATTAGAATTTCTTGAAGAAAGAGGCTTTTGTCATGGCCGCTGATCAAAGGCGGTGTAGGCAAAGGTCTAGCTTTGTTTAAGCAGTTCTAAATTTTTTGTGTCCAGACAGGGAAAATTCCCTTTTTCGCTTGCTTTTATGGAAGCGGTGGTTTTGTCGGTGCAATCATTATTTCGAGAGGTGACAAGATGGAAAAAAACAGAATTCATGCACTCCGTTTTGGCGACACAACCAGAATGAGCTACTCTAGAATCAATGAGGTTTTAGAAATGCCCAATCTGATTGAGGTGCAGAAAAACAGCTACCAGTGGTTTTTAAGCGAGGGGCTAAAGGAAGTATTTGAGGACGTTTCTCCAATTACAGACTTTAGCGGAAACCTTGTACTGGAATTCATTGATTTTTCTTTGGATTCCGAACCAAAATTCTCCATTGAAGAATGTAAAGAAAGAGATGCAACCTTTGCGGCTGCATTGAAGGTAAAGGCTAGACTTTACAACAGAGAATTGGATGAATTAAAAGAACAGGAAATCTTTATGGGCGATTTCCCTTTGATGACCGAGACCGGTACCTTTATCATTAATGGTGCGGAACGTGTTATCGTAAGCCAGCTTGTTCGTTCTCCCGGCATCTACTATGCTTCTGATTTTGATAAGGTTGGTAAAAAACTACTCTCTGCTACGGTTATCCCAAACAGAGGTGCATGGCTGGAATACGAAACGGATTCCAATGACATTTTTTATGTACGTGTAGACCGTACAAGAAAAGTGCCGGTTACCGTTTTGATTCGTGCCATGGGTATTGGTACAGATGCGGAAATTCTTGAAATGTTTGGCGAAGAGCCTAAAATTTTGGCTTCCTTAGAGAAAGATATCTCTAAGAGTCACGAAGAAGGCTTGGTTGAAATTTATAAGAAGCTGCGTCCAGGTGAGCCTCCTACAGTGGAAAGCTCTAAGTCCTTATTGGATGGTATGTTCTTCGATCCGAAGCGTTATGACTTGGCAAAAGTTGGACGTTACAAATTCAATAAGAAGTTGGCTTTAAAAAACCGTATCCGTGGTGCAAAGCTTGCTGAAAATGTGGTTGACCCAATGACTGGCGAGGTTGTTGCAGAAGCAGGCACAGTCTTGTCTATGGAGATGTGTGAAGAAATTCAGAACACAGGTGCAGCTTACGTTCAGATCGAAGTAGAAGATAGAACGCTGAAGGTTCTCAGCAATCAGGCCGTTGACATTGATGGTTATATCGAAGAATTCGGCCTAAAGGCGGAAGACCTTGGTATTAGAGAATTGGTTTACTATCCTTTATTGGTACGTATTTTAGAAGAGTACCAAAGTTCAGAGGAAGTAGCCGCAGCAATTAAAGAAAATATTCATGAATTGGTTCCCAAGCATATCACATTGGAAGATATCTTTGCTTCCATCAACTATGTGTTGCATTTGGATTACGCATACGGCAATGTGGACGACATTGACCACTTGGGCAACAGACGTATTCGTTCCGTTGGAGAGTTGTTGCAGAATCAGTTCCGTATTGGTCTTTCCAGAATGGAAAGAGTTGTTAGAGAAAGAATGACAACCCAGGATTTAGCCGTTGTTACACCTCAGGCGTTGGTAAACGTGCGTCCTGTAACAGCTGCAATCAAAGAGTTCTTTGGTAGCTCTCAGTTGTCTCAGTTTATGGATCAAAATAACCCTCTTTCTGAGTTGACACATAAGCGTCGTTTGTCCGCTTTGGGCCCCGGTGGTTTGTCAAGAGAAAGAGCGGGCTTCGAAGTTCGAGACGTTCACCATTCCCATTACGGCAGAATGTGTCCTATCGAAACGCCAGAAGGTCCTAACATCGGTTTGATTAATACTCTTGCAACGTTTGCAAGAATTAATGAATATGGTTTCATTGAAGCACCTTACAGAAAGGTAGACCATAGCGGGGAACAACCTCGGGTTATGGAAGAGTTTATTTATGTAACCGCCGATGAAGAAGAAAACTACAGCGTTGCCCAGGCCAATGAGCCTTTGGACGGCATGGGTCACTTTGTGCATAAAAAAGTAAGTGGTCGTCATAGAGAAGAAATCATCGAAGTTGACAGAAGTCAAATTCACTTGATGGACGTTTCCCCTAAGCAGATGGTTTCTGTTGCTACAGCACTCATTCCTTTCTTGGAAAACGACGATGCGAACCGTGCGCTGATGGGCTCCAACATGCAGCGTCAGGCGGTACCTTTGATGGTAACAGACTCTCCTATCGTAGGTACAGGTATGGAATACAAGACCGCAAAAGACTCCGGGATTTGCGTCATTGCAAAAAACAGCGGTGTTGTTGAAAGAATCTCTGCAGATGAAATTGTTGTGCGTAACGATGCATCCGGAAGAGATCGCTACAAGATGATTAAATATCAAAGAAGTAACCAGAGCACATGCTTGAATCAGAAGCCTATTGTTGATGTAGGGGATCGGGTTGAAGCGAATCAAATAATTGCCGATGGTGCATCTACTTGTGATGGTGAATTGGCATTGGGTAAAAACCCCCTCATCGGCTTTATGACATGGGAAGGTTACAACTACGAAGATGCTGTTTTATTAAGTGAAAAACTGGTTCAGGATGACGTTTATACTTCTGTTCATATCAATGAATTTGAAGCAGATGCCAGAGATACAAAGCTGGGACCTGAAGAAATCACAAGAGACATTCCTAACGTGGGTGACGATGCCCTGAAGGACTTGGATGAAAGAGGTATCATTCGTATTGGTGCGGAAGTTCGCCCCAACGATATTTTAGTTGGTAAGGTTACACCGAAGGGTGAAACAGAACTGACAGCGGAAGAAAGATTGCTTCGTGCTATTTTCGGTGAAAAGGCAAGAGAAGTTAGAGATACTTCCCTACGTGTACCTCACGGTGAAACAGGTATTATCGTTGACGTTAAAATCTTTACAAGAGAAAATGGCGATGACGTTGGCCCTGGTGTAAATCAGTTGGTACGTGTTTATATTGCGCAGAAGAGAAAAATCTCCGTTGGTGATAAGATGGCTGGTCGTCACGGTAACAAGGGTGTTGTTTCCCGTGTTCTTCCTGTGGAAGATATGCCTTTCTTGCCAAACGGACGTCCTTTGGACATCGTATTGAACCCTCTGGGTATTCCTTCTCGTATGAATATTGGTCAGGTGTTGGAAACTCACCTTTCCTTGGCTGCAAAAGCATTGGGATGGAAAATCAGCACCCCTGTATTTGACGGTGCAAACGAAATTGACATCATGGATACCTTGGAGATGGCCAATGATTATGTAAATACTTGTTGGGAAGAATTCTCCGAAAAATGGAAGCCTTTATTACAGGGTGAAATTTACGACGAGTTATATGCAAACAGAGACCATAGAGAAGAATGGAAGGGTGTTGCCATTTCCAGAGATGGTAAGGTTTCCTTGCGTGACGGTCGTACAGGTGAGTTCTTTGATAACCGTGTAACCATTGGTTTCATGCATTACTTGAAACTTCACCACTTGGTTGATGATAAGATTCACGCACGTTCCACAGGTCCTTACTCCTTAGTAACGCAGCAGCCTTTGGGTGGTAAAGCTCAGTTCGGCGGTCAGCGTTTCGGTGAAATGGAAGTTTGGGCGCTGGAAGCTTATGGCGCTGCTTATACTTTGCAGGAAATCTTAACTGTGAAGTCTGACGATATTGTTGGTCGTGTTAAGACATATGAATCTATTGTTAAGGGTGAAAATATTCCTGAACCTGGTGTACCTGAATCCTTCAAGGTATTGCTGAAAGAATTACAGTCCTTAGCGTTGGATATTCGTGTTCTGCGTGATGATCAAACAGAAGTAGAGATTAAAGAGTCCATCGAAGAAGTGGACGATTTAAATGTAAATATTGATGGGTTTGAAGCGGAAGAACAAGACTACCGCCGTGCAAGACCTTTGACGGCTGAAGAAGAGTTGGTAGACTTCCTCTTTGACGGAGAAGAAGGTGTTGAGGCTGACGCCGAAGAGGGTGTTGAAGCAGAAGGCAACGAAGTGGTTGAGGACGATTTTGAAGAAGAGCTTCTAGATGGCGATTTTGAGGACGAGGAATAAGAAAGGAGGACAGGACCATGAATACACAAAACACAGAGCAAGGAATCGTATTTGATTCCATTAAGATTGGTTTGGCGTCTCCTGAAAAAATTCATGAGTGGTCAAGAGGCGAGGTTAAAAAACCCGAAACAATTAACTACAGAACATTAAAACCTGAAAAAGATGGTCTTTTCTGCGAAAAGATTTTTGGACCAACAAAAGATTGGGAATGCCACTGTGGTAAATATAAAAGAATCCGCTACAAAGGTGTTATTTGTGATCGTTGTGGTGTTGAAGTAACAAAGGCGAAGGTAAGACGTGAAAGAATGGGCCATATTGAACTGGCTGCACCTGTTTCTCATATTTGGTATTTCAAAGGGATCCCTTCCAGAATGGGTCTGATTCTTGCCATGAGCCCCAGAGCTTTGGAAAAGGTACTGTATTTCGCATCTTATATTGTACTCAATCCTGGTGATACAGAATTACAGTACAAACAGCTTTTAAGTGAAAGGGAATACAGAGAAGCCTATGACAAATACGGCAATGTTTTCGAAGCTGCAATGGGCGCAGAGGCGGTTAAGCAGTTATTGATGGATATTGACCTGGAAAAGGAATCTGTTGAACTGAAAGCCCAGCTGGAAGATACTGCAGGCCAAAAGAGAGTGCGTATTATCAAAAAACTTGAAGTAATCGAAAGCTTTAGAATTTCTGGAAACAAGCCTGAATGGATGATTCTGGATGCTATCCCTGTTATTCCTCCTGATATTCGTCCTATGGTTCAGTTGGATGGTGGACGTTTTGCTACCAGTGACTTGAACGACTTGTACAGACGTGTAATCAACAGAAATAACCGTTTGAAGAGATTGTTGGATTTAGGTGCCCCTGACATTATCGTTAGAAATGAAAAGAGAATGCTGCAGGAAGCTGTGGATGCTTTGATTGACAACGGCAGACGTGGTAGACCTGTAACAGGCCCTGGTAACCGTGCCCTGAAATCTCTTTCTGATATGTTGAAAGGTAAGCAAGGCCGTTTCCGTCAGAATCTCTTGGGTAAACGTGTTGACTACTCCGGTCGTTCCGTTATCGTAGTTGGCCCCGAACTGAAAATTTACCAGTGTGGTTTGCCTAAGGAAATGGCGATTGAGTTGTTCAAGCCTTTCGTAATGAAGAAATTAGTAGAAGATGGCTTGGCTCACAACATCAAATCTGCAAAGAGAATGGTTGAAAGACTTCAGACAGAAGTTTGGGATATTTTAGAAGATGTTATTAAAGAACATCCTGTTATGTTGAACCGTGCCCCAACACTGCACAGATTGGGTATTCAGGCTTTTGAACCTGTTTTGGTTGAAGGCCGTGCCATTAAGCTGCATCCTTTGGTATGTACTGCTTATAACGCCGACTTCGATGGTGACCAGATGGCGGTGCACGTTCCCCTTTCCGTTGAGGCTCAGGCAGAATGCCGTTTCTTACTGCTTTCTCCTAACAACTTACTGAAACCTTCTGATGGCGCACCTGTAACCGTACCTTCTCAGGATATGATTTTGGGTATGTACTATCTGACTTTGGAAAGAGACGATAGAAACGCCTTTTACGAAGAAGATATTTTGGATGGGGAAGGCAATGTAATCAAAGCAAAAGGCGACTTGATTATGAGGGCCTTTAAAGATGAAAAAGAGGCAATTCTTGCTTATGACAACCATGAGATTGCTTTGCAGGAAGTCATTCGTGTTAGAAGAGTCTTAACATTTAACGGAGTTGCTGAAACTCGTATGGTGCAGACCACCGTTGGCCGCATAATTTTCAACGAAGCGATTCCTCAGAACTTGGGCTATGTAGATAGAACGAACGAAGACGAAAAGTTCCGTTATGAAATTGACTTCTTGGTAGATAAAAAGCAGATTGGTAAAATTATCAATAGATGTATCAACCGTTGTGGTTCTACTGAAACTGCGGCAGTTTTGGATAAGATTAAAGCTTTGGGTTATAAGTTCTCCACAAAAGCAGCCTTAACCGTATCCGTATCTGATATGGAAATTCCTAAGGAAAAACCGGAATTCTTGGCTGAAGCGGAAGAAAAGGTAGATACGATTACCAAGAAGTTTAGACGTGGTTTAATGACAGACGAAGAACGTCATAACAAAGTTATCGAGGCTTGGAACATTGCCAACGATAAGATTACTGTTGCGTTGTTGGCAGGTTTGGGTAAATATAACAATATTTATATGATGGCCAACTCTGGTGCCCGTGGTTCCAACAGCCAGATTAAACAGTTGGCTGGTATGCGTGGTTTGATGGCCAACCCTTCTGGTGGTATCATCGAATTACCTATCAAGGCGAACTTCCGTGAAGGTCTGTCTGTATTGGAGTACTTTATTTCCGCCCATGGTGCAAGAAAAGGTTTGACGGATACGGCACTTAGAACAGCCGATTCCGGTTACTTGACTCGTCGTTTGGTAGACGTTTCTCAGGATATTATCATTCGTGAGTGGGATTGTTGTGAAGACAGCGATAAGGAAGCACCCGGTTTATGGGTATCTGCTTTCATGGATGGCAATGAAGTAATTGAAGGCTTACAGGATAGAATCCGTGGCAGATGGTCTGTCCTAGATGTAATTCATCCAGAAACAGGAGAAATCATCGTTCCTGCGGATACAATGATTACTTTTGATCAGGCAGAACGTGTGGAAAAAGCAGGCATTAAGAAGGTATTAATTCGTACCGTATTGACTTGCCGTTCCAACATCGGTATTTGTGCTAAGTGCTATGGTGCCAACATGGCAAGCGGTAGATATGTTCGAATCGGTGAATCCGTTGGTATCATTGCGGCACAGTCTATCGGTGAGCCAGGTACACAGCTTACAATGCGTACCTTCCACACGGGTGGTATCGCTGGTGATGACATCACGCAGGGTCTTCCTCGTGTTGAAGAATTATTTGAAGCAAGAAAGCCTAAGGGCCTTGCAATTATCGCTGAGTTTGCTGGACGTGTAACCTTTAACGATACAAAGAAGAAGAGAGAAGTTATTATTACGAACTCTGAAACAGGAGAAGTAAAGGATTATCTCATTCCTTATGGCTCCAGAATTAAAGTTTATGACGGTGACGACGTAGAAGCCGGTGATGAAATCACGGAAGGTAGCGTAAACCCTCATGATATTCTGAAAATCAAAGGTTTGCGTGGCGTACAGGATTATATGATTCAGGAAGTACAGCGTGTATACCGTTTACAGGGTGTAGAAATCAACGATAAGCATATTGAAGTGATTGTTCGCCAGATGCTAAAGCGTGTTAAAATCGAAGAAAACGGTGATTCTGGGTTCTTGCCAGGCAGCTTGGTTGACTGGTTGGTATTCGAAAATACAAATATCGCTTTAGAAGCAGAAGGAAAGACTCCTGCCAACGGTGCACGTGTTCTGTTGGGTATCACAAAGGCTTCTTTGGCAACAGACTCCTTCTTGTCTGCGGCATCCTTCCAGGAGACAACAAGAGTTTTGACGGAAGCTGCAATCAAGGGTAAGATTGATCCATTGATTGGTCTGAAAGAAAACGTTATTATCGGTAAGCTGATTCCCGCTGGTACAGGTATGCCCAGGTACCGCAACGTAGAAATCGAACCTGTGGGTAGTCAAAGTGCTTTACAGGATGATGGAATTTATATGGATGAAGACGATATGATTTAATGGGGAAAGGAAGTCCCCACCTTATAGAGGGTGGGATGCTTACTTGGTAGTTAGTGATGGGCATAAGCCCTCACGGAATAGACTTAACTTAAAGAGAGAAAGTTTATGTTTATGACATAGACTTTCTTTTTTTATGGGAAAGAAAGAATTGAATTTTGACTTGTTTGCAATAAAACTACGTTTGTAGTAAAATGTCGATAAGATGTGCTTGACGTCGTAAAACGGGGGGGGGGTATACTGGGGTTGGAAGCAAAGTGCACATTGTTTTCAGTTACAAAAATGTCTTTAAATATAATGAAGATAGATTTATACTGAAAGGGGAACATGTATGAAAAATTTATTTAAGAAAATTTTTGCAATGACTGTTGTTCTATCCATGCTTCTGCCTTTGGGCAACGTTGCATTCGCAGAAGAATTTGATAGCACTGATGATATGACAATGCAATATCTTGAGGATGAATTGAAAGCATATTTAGAAGAAAATCATCCGGAAATTGAATTTGGAACCGTAGAATTTGTTGACTATCTTATGGGAGTGCTGGTAGAAGGTACGGATGAGGAATTAGAAGTTTTACCTAACTATAATGAGATCTGCTACTACGGTGCAGAATATATGTATGAGTTGGAGCAGGTGCAAGTAGAGATGACAGAACCCTTTGAAATATTTTTAACTTCCGATGAATTTAGAGCAAAAACCATCGGAGAGATAAAGGAGGAAGTAAGACGCAAGGATGCAGAGGATGAGAAGGTATATGAACAGGCACTTGATTCAAGGGCTGCATATGCTGCCACTTCGTCCACGTATGATGCTGCTGCAGCCGTGCGTTATGCGCGACGACATGCGGAACACCCTAATACTGAAGAGTATAAGGAATATGGCAGGGACTGCACCAACTTCGTATCACAATGCATATATGCAGGTGGTATACCAATGAGAAAAGTTTCTAATCCTCCGTTAGGAACGAAAGGTACAACGAAATATTGGTATAGTAATTTAGAGAGGGAATATCATGGAAACGCTTATTACACTAGAGTTTACGACACAAGCTCTTGGATTCGTGTTGAGGACTTCTACGATTATTCTGTTTTACATGGCAGTGCGTGGGTTGCTACGGTTTATAGCATGAAAGATCTTTTGAACAGGGTGAAGGCAGGAGATGTGGTACAATTAAGGCGTGCTGATGGCGACTGGTACCACTCAATATTTGTTACAGGACTAAATGAAGAGGGGAAAATGGCATATTGTGGGCACACAGGTCCAAGACTTGATAGGGCGCTTGAGGAAATAAACGAAACGAGTACATTTAGAGTTCTTAGTTTTGATTAAATTTCAACAACTTTTTAAAAATCAATTTATACTACAGGTATACACCACAAGGAATGAAGTTGGTAAGGTTAGCATTATTCCTAGACGGGGTTTTATGTTGCTGTCAAAATTTTTATGATGAAACTGGAGGCGGAGTGTTATGAAAAAAAGAATATCAATGAAAAAGAAAATTCTACATTGTATTTTTTTCTGCGTCCTGCTTTATTTTGCAGGCTCCGTCTATATCAGCTTAAAAATCGAGAGCCTGATTGTAGCGGCGAATGAGGTGCCCCTTAGAATCAATCCAAGTCCAGAAATAATATCCGATGAAAATTTTAGAAGGCTGGGTTATAAAAATATGCATTCCATTAGGGGGGGAGATAGCCCGAATGCAAGGGAATTTTCTTTGCGTACCCCTGTATTTACCCTGTATTGGCCTAAGAATGCAAAATCTATCTATATATATTCCTATGAAGCACGCGATGGTGAGTGGTCTACAGGAAGTTGGCGGATTCCCGTTTGGGTAACTTCTGAATTTAAAGATGGTGCTTGGGTTATTACTGATGTATATGAGCACCCGTAAATCAGGCCGAGGGCATAGAAGTTTCGTTGCAAGAAGGCTGATTATGAGAGAAGAAGAGCATGAAATGTCTGTGGAAAAAAAAGCGCTTTATAAAAGAAGAATGAAGGAGTTTGAATGGACTCAAATCTCTTTATCTGTTCTAATTATTATAGCAGGTATTTTGGCGGCAAGGCAGTTTATGCTGTTAGATATTTCTGCTGAGATGCTTCCTGTAGCAAAGAAAGTGATTGTTTATATGGTGGGTATGATGACATTAGCAGGGATGCAACTATCCATCCGATTGGGTCATCATATTTTTAAAACCACGCCTTGGATGATTGAATTTAAGAGAGACAATAATAAGGATAATACAGAGATAAACAGCGAAAATGAATGTAGTAAAAAAATAGCTTGCAAATGCCTGAGTAAATATCCCTCAAGGCATTTTTTACTTGCAAAAAAGAAGGAAAACCAGCATAAGTTTAAAAATTGTAAAAAATGGGCAAAACTTTAGAAAAATAATTTGGTATTTCGCAAAAAACCTTGACTTTTCGGGAATCGAGTGATAAAATTTCCTAGTGTCTGTAATTATGGGCTTTTCTAAGCACGCTCTAATTACACACTCAAAAAGGCAAAATTATTGCAAGAGCAGAAAGTATTAATTTTTATAAGGAGGTGCAATTAATGCCTACGTTTAATCAGTTAGTAAGAAAAGGTAGACAGACGATGGAGAAAAAATCAGGAGCACCCGCTTTGCAGAAAGGCTTGAACTCTCTGCAGAAGAAAGCGACAGATGTTTCTTCTCCTCAGAAACGTGGTGTATGTACAGCAGTGAAGACTTCCACACCTAAAAAGCCAAACTCCGCACTCAGAAAGATTGCCAGAGTTCGTCTTTCCAACGGTATTGAAGTTTCCGCTTATATCCCTGGTGAAGGCCACAACCTTCAGGAACATAGCGTTGTTCTGATCAGAGGTGGTAGAGTAAAAGACCTTCCAGGTGTGCGTTACCATATCGTTAGAGGTACTTTGGATACAGCAGGCGTTGCAAAGAGAATGCAGGCTAGATCCAAATACGGCGCAAAACGCCCTAAACCAGCAAAGAAGTAATCAAAAAACAATAGGAAATGCCTTATACAGATCAATACAATCTGCGATTGCTTAGACGAGATATACGTTGAATGGTAAGGCATGAAAACACGAGTATTAGGCTCGTGAAGTACCGAGAATATCATTATTCATTAAGGAGGGAAGAATCGTGCCAAGAAAAGGACATGTTGCGAAAAGAGAGGTTTTAGCAGATCCTATCTACAATAGCAAGCTTGTAACAAAGCTGATCAACAGCATTATGCTTGATGGTAAGAAGGGTGTAGCTGAAAAAATCGTTTATGGTGCATTCGACAAAGTAGCAGAAAAGACAGGTAAAGAAGCTTTGGAGGCTTTTGAAGAAGCTTTGGCTAACATTATGCCTGTATTGGAAGTTAAAGCACGCCGTGTTGGTGGTGCAACTTACCAGGTTCCTATGGAAATTAGACCTGAAAGACGCCAGACATTGGGTCTTCGTTGGTTAACAATCTATTCCAGAAAACGTGGCGAAAAGACCATGGTTGATCGTTTGGCAGGCGAAATCACTGATGCATTAAGCAATGCTGGTGGTGCTTGCAAGAAGAAAGACGAAACACACAAAATGGCAGAAGCAAACAAGGCTTTCTCCCATTTCAAGTGGTAATAAAAAAGTATGGACACGAAGGGTTTTGGAAAGACTGTTTCCTAGGCACATTTTTCGAAAGATGTGCCTGACCTTTCGTTTGGTTTAATGAAGGATAACACAAAGGAGGAGTAAAGCGTGGCAAAAAGAGCATTTCCGCTGGAGCAAACCAGAAATATCGGTATTATGGCTCATATCGACGCAGGTAAGACTACTCTGACAGAACGTATCTTGTTTTACACAGGCCGTAACTACAAAATTGGTAATACTCATGAGGGTACAGCCACAATGGACTGGATGGAACAGGAGCAGGAAAGAGGTATCACCATTACTTCTGCGGCTACGACCTGTCATTGGAATGATAATAGAGTTAATATCATCGATACACCCGGACACGTTGACTTTACAGTAGAAGTAGAACGTTCTTTGCGTGTATTGGACGGCGCTATTTGCGTATTCTGTGCAAAGGGCGGTGTTGAACCTCAGTCTGAAACTGTATGGCGTCAGGCGGATAACTATAACGTTCCTAGAATGGCATTCATTAACAAAATGGATATCATGGGTGCTGATTTCTACAACGTTCTCGATATGATGAGAAAAAGACTGGGTTGTAATCCAGTAGCTATGCAGTTGCCTATTGGTGCTGAAAGCGATTTCGTAGGTGTAATCGACCTCATGCTTATGAAGGCTTACATCTATGCTGACGATTTAGGAAAAGATGTTAGCGAGACTGAAATTCCTGAAGATATGAAAGAAAAAGCTGCAGAATATAGACAAACTTTAGTTGAAACAGTTGCAGAAACAGACGAAGAGCTGATGATGATGTACTTGGAAGGTGAAGAACCCTCTGTAGAACAGCTTAAAACTGCAATGCGTAAGGCTTGTATCAACTGTGATTTGATTCCTGTTTTCTGTGGTACTGCATACAGAAACAAAGGTGTTCAGAGATTACTGGATGCTGTAATCGAATATATGCCTGCTCCACTTGACATCCCTGCAATTAAGGGTGTTGACCCTGACACAGGCGAAGAAGTTGAAAGACATTCTTCTGATGAAGAACCTTTCTCTGCTTTAGCATTTAAGATTATGAATGACCCCTTCGTAGGTAAATTGGCCTTCTTCCGTGTGTACTCTGGTACAATGGATGCCGGCACTTATGTTTACAACTCTACAAAGGGCAAAAAAGAACGTGTTGGTCGTATCCTTCAGATGCATGCAAATCATAGAGAAGAAATTGATAGAGTTTATTCCGGTGACATTGCGGCAGCTGTTGGTTTCAAGCTGACAACAACTGGTGATACGATTTGTGATGAAGCGAATGAAGTTATCTTGGAATCCATGGTATTCCCTGAACCCGTTATCGAAGTTGCGATTGAACCTAAAACAAAAGCAGGTAGAGATAAAATGGGTATGGCATTGGCTAAATTGGCTGAAGAAGATCCTACATTCAAGACATACTCAAACGCTGATACAGGACAGACAATTATTGCTGGTATGGGTGAGTTGCATTTGGAAATCATCGTTGACCGTCTGCTTAGAGAATTCAAAGTAGAAGCTAACGTTGGTGCGCCTCAGGTATCTTACAAAGAAACATTCCGCAAAGCTGTTGACGTTGAAGGTAAATTCGTACGTCAGTCCGGTGGTCGTGGTCAGTATGGTCACTGTAAGGTTCGTTTCTTCCCTATCGGTACAGATGCAGAAAGCAACTATGAATTCGTAAATAGCACTGTTGGTGGTTCTATTCCTAAAGAATATATCCCAGCTATTGATAAAGGTATTCAGCAGGCAATGCAAACAGGTATTTTGGGTGGATATCCAGTACTTGGTGTAAAGGCAGAAGTTTACGATGGTTCTTACCATGATGTTGACTCCTCCGAAACAGCTTACCAGATTGCTGGTTCCATGGCTTTCAAGGAAGCGATGAGAAAAGGTGATGCGGTACTTCTGGAGCCTATCATGAAGGTTACAGTATCTGTTCCTGAGGAATACATGGGTGACGTTATTGGTGACATCAACTCTCGTCGTGGCCGTATTGAAGGTATGGAAGCGAGAAGTGGTGTACAGGTTGTTCACTCCTTTGTGCCTTTGGCAGAAATGTTTGGTTACGCTACAGATCTTCGTTCCAAAACACAGGGTCGTGGTACTTACGTAATGGAAGTAGACCACTATGAACCCTGCCCGAAATCCGTTCAGGATAAGGTTTTGGAAGGTAAGAAGTAAGAACCATTTTGAGCTAAATAAAGACATTTATATGGTTCGGAAAATATGCCAAAATACCCATGGAATGGATATTTGGTATTGCAAAAAGACATGAAGTCTAATATAATTGAAATCGATAGGTACATTCTCCTAAATGTACTAAATACAATAGATTTCCAACAAACCTAAAGGAGGATAATTTAAAATGGCAAAGCAAAAATTTGAAAGAACCAAACCTCATATGAATATTGGTACTATCGGTCACGTTGACCATGGTAAAACTACTCTTACAGCAGCTATCACAAAGACTCTGCATGATAGATACAAGTTTGGTGCAGCTGTAGATTTTGACAACATTGATAAGGCTCCCGAAGAAAGAGAACGTGGTATCACAATCTCCACATCTCACGTTGAATATGAAACACCTGTTAGACACTACGCTCACGTTGACTGCCCAGGACATGCTGACTATGTAAAGAACATGATCACTGGTGCTGCTCAGATGGACGGTGCTATCTTGGTTGTTGCTGCAACTGACGGTCCTATGGCTCAGACAAGAGAGCACATCTTGCTTTCTCGTCAGGTAGGCGTTCCTTACGTTGTTGTATTCATGAACAAATGCGACATGGTTGAAGACGAAGAACTTCTTGACTTGGTTGAAATGGAAATCAGAGACCTTCTTTCTGAATATGACTTCCCTGGTGATGATACACCTATTATCAGAGGTTCCGCATTCCAGGCTCTTCAGGATCCTGCTGGTTCTTGGGGTGACAAGATTGTTGATCTTTTCAACGAAATCGAAGCTTATATTCCCGAACCTGAACGTGATACAGACAAGCCTTTCTTGATGCCTGTCGAAGACGTATTCTCCATTACAGGTCGTGGTACAGTAGCAACTGGTAGAGTTGAGGCTGGTATCGTTAAAGTACAGGACGAAGTTGAAATCGTTGGTTTGTCCGATGAAATCAGAAAAGTTGTTGTTACTGGCGTTGAAATGTTCCGTAAACTTTTGGATCAGGCTGAAGCTGGTGATAACATCGGTGTTCTTCTTCGTGGTGTTCAGAGAACTGATATCGAAAGAGGTCAGGTATTGGCGAAACCCGGTTCCATCAAACCTCATTCAAAATTCAAGGCTCAGGTTTACGTATTGAGCAAAGAAGAAGGTGGCCGTCATACACCTTTCTTCAACAACTACAGACCTCAGTTCTACTTCAGAACAACAGACGTTACAGGCGTTATCTCCTTACCTGATGGTACAGAAATGTGTATGCCTGGCGACAACGTTGAAATGTCTATCGATTTGATCACACCTGTTGCTATGGCTCAGGGTCTTCGTTTTGCTATCCGTGAAGGTGGTAGAACAGTAGGCGCTGGTTCCGTAACAGAAGTGGTAGAATAAGAATTGAAGAAGTACCCTAAAAGGGTGCTTCTTTTTTTATAGTGAGAAGAAAAAGTCATGGAAAAAGAAAAAAATATTTTAGTTCATTGTGAAAGAAAAATGAAAATGATAAGTTTTTAGCATGGAAAAAATAGGGATTTAAAATATGCCGGGAAAGCAAGATGAAGGATTAACAGCATGATTACGTGGTTTAAATATGGCTGGCCAAATTTTTAGCAGAATTGACTATATGTTGTAAGACAAGGAGAGCTGAGAAAATTTTGTTTCTATGCGAAATATATTGACATAGAAAAGACAATAGTGTAAAGTATAGGAAGACAAGAAAGCTGGAGTTGCACGTACCCATTGGGGGTAATGTGTACTTTTTTAAAGTATATATCTTGCATACTAAATATTAGCATTGTTTAAAAAATTCCATTCATATTACAATACAAAGTTGGCAAAACAGTGAATATTTGGTGTTAAATGAGTTATATGTACTTATAAAAATACAAGATCCGATAAAGCTTTTTTGTAGGTTTTTTTTGACAATGCGGCCGAAAAATACGGCGGTATTACCATAAAACGCAACCGTTTTTTATGTAATATTCGTCAACAAATGAGTTGACAATTTTTAAACAAAAATGGTATATTCATGATGGACGTACAACTAGACTTTTCTTATTGTGCAAGCAATTTTGAAATTAAGGGTGAACGTTTTAGTGGCAGCGTTAAAGGAAGTAGTAGGTATTAATAAAATGGTCGGTGGCCCGCACCGATTGTTTTAAAATTTTTTAAAAATAGGAGGAATATTAAATGGATTTCAAATTAACAAAAACTCAGTTGCTTCAGCAAGAGTTGTTTAGAAAATTTGCTGAAACAGAAATCAAACCCATAGCTAAGGATATGGACGAAGCTGAAGAATATGACATGGGCCTTGTTGCTAAGTTACAGAAGGCTGGTATGTTCGGTATTCCTTATTCCAGAGAATACGGCGGACAGGGCGCAGACGTTCTTACATACACATTGGCTATGGAAGAAGTATCTAAAATTGATGGTTCCACAGGTATAACTCTTTCCGTACATACATCCCTTTGCTGCCCTTGTATCAATGAATTTGGTACAGAAGAACAGAAACAAGAATTCTTGAGACCATTGGTTGACGGTACTAAAGTTGGTTGCTTTGGTTTGACAGAGCCTAACGCTGGTACAGATGCTTCTGGTGTTCAGACAACAGCAGTTAAAGACGGCGATGACTATATCATCAACGGTACAAAAATCTTTACAACAAACTCTGGTTTTGCAGACACATTCATTGTATTCGCTTTGACAGATAAGTCCAAAGGACCTAAAGGTATGTCCGCATTTATCTTGGACAAGGAAATGCCTGGTATTACTGTAGGTGAAAACATCGAACGTATGGGTATCAGAGCTGCTTCCAACTGTGAAGTTGCTTACGAAAACGTAAGAGTACCTGCAAGCAGAATGTTAGGTAAAGAAGGTGTTGGTTACAAAATTGCTATGACAGCTTTAGGTGGCGGACGTATCGGTATCGGTGCTCAGTCCGTAGGTATCGCTCAGGGCGCTATCGACGAAGCTATGAAATATGTTAAAGAAAGAAAACAGTTTGGTAAAACAATCAACAAGTTCCAGAACACACAGTTCAAACTTGCTGAATGCCAGACAAAAGTTGATGCTGCTAGATTGATGGTTTGGAGAGCAGCAACAGCAAAAGACAATCATGAAAACTACGCTCCTTTGGCAGCTATGTGTAAACTGTTTGGCTCTGAAGTAGCTAACGAAGTAACAAGAGTATGCGTTCAGTTGCTTGGTGGTTACGGTTACTGCCGCGAATATCCTGTAGAAAGAGCTATGCGTGACGCTAAGATTACAGAAATCTACGAAGGTACATCTGAAGCAATGAAGATGATTATCTCCGGTGCTATGAAAGTTTGATAAGTAGCTTCTGAATCTAGACACGAAGCGAAATACTACTATAATTTGGAAGGAGAACAACTATAATGAAAATCGTTGTATGTATTAAACAAGTACCAGACACAGTTGAAGTTAAAATTGATCCTAAGACAGGCACCCTGATTCGTGACGGCGTACCTTCTATCATTAACCATGACGACAAAACAGGTATTGAAGCTGCTCTTCAGTTAAAAGAAGAATTAGGTGGCACAGTAACAGTTGTATCCATGGGACCTCCTCAGGCAGAAGTTGCTTTGAGAGAAGCTTTGGCTATGGGTTGCGATGAAGCTTACTTAGTTTCCGCTAGAGAATTCGGTGGTTCCGATACATATGCTACATCCGGTATCTTGGCTGCAGCTTTGAAGAAAATTGGCTATGACGTAATCATCACAGGTCGTCAGGCTATCGATGGTGACACAGCTCAGGTTGGTCCTCAGATTGCTGAAAAATTGCAGGTTCCTCAGGTTTCTTATGTTGAAGAAGTAAAAGAAGCTACTGAAGAGTACGTGGTTGTTCAGAGACAGTACGAAGATGGTTACCACATCATCAAAATCAAAACACCTTGCCTGTTGACAGCTATCGCTGAATTGGCTGATCCTAGATACATGTCCGTAAGAGGTATCGTTGAAGCTTACGAAAAAGAAATCAAAACATTAGGTTTTGAAGATTTGAAAGATGATCTTGAACTTGACATGATCGGCTTAAAGGGTTCCCCTACAAACGTATATCAGTCCTTCACTAAGGAAGTTAAGGGCGCTGGTACAATCCTGAAAGATGTGTCTGCAGAAGAGGCAGTTCAGGCTATTATCGACAAGTTGGAAGCTAAGTTCATCATCTAATTTGGTGACAACTTTAATCGAGCAGAAAGAACTATATACTAAATTTGGAATATAAGGAGGAAACCCTACAATGAGTAAAGGTATTTTTGTAGTAATCGAACAGAGAAGCGGTAAAGTTCAGAACGTAGGTCTTGAACTGATCGGCGAATCCACCAGACTGAAAGAAGATCTGAAGGACGACGTAGTAGCTGTCCTGTTAGGTCATGAAATCGAAGGCGAAGTTGATAAACTTTATCACTATGGTGCTGACAAGGTTATCCTTGTTGACAGCCCTTACTTGAAAAACTATGTAACAGAACCTTACACAAAGGCTATCACAGCTATTGTGAAGGAATATGATCCTGAAATTATGCTCTTTGGTGCATCTTCCATCGGTCGTGACGTGGCTCCTCGTGTAGCTAGCCGTGTTAAGACAGGTTTGGTTGCAGATACAACAGGTTTGAGAATGGCAAAGACAGAAGAAGAATTCGCGAAGGAAGCAGCTATGGGTTGCGAAGATCCTACAAGAGCACTTCTTATGACTCGTCCTGCATTCGGTGGTAACATCATGGCAACATTGATGTGCCCTAGAACAAAACCTCAGATGGCGACAGTACGTCCTGGCGTTATGAGAAGAATTGAAAAAGACAAATCAAGAACAGGCGAATTGATCAAATTTAACGTTGACTTCACAGATGCAGATATGAACGTTGAGATCCTTGAAGTTGTTAAGGCTGACAAGAAACATGCAGACTTGACAGAAGCTAAAATGATCGTATCCGGTGGTCGTGGTATTGGTGGTCCTCAGGGCTTCGACATGATCAGAGACGTAGCAGATGCATTGGGCGCTGAAATTGGTTCTTCCAGAGCATGTGTTGACGCTGGCTGGATTGAAAAAGATCGCCAGGTAGGTCAGACAGGTAAGACAGTACGTCCTGAATTGTACATGGCTTGCGGTATCTCTGGTGCGATTCAGCACGTTGCAGGTATGGAAAACTCTGAAGTAGTTATCTCCATCAACAAAAACGACACAGCACCTATCTTCGAAGTATCCGATTTGGGTATCGTAGGTGACGTGAAAGTGATCCTGCCTAGATTGGCTGATGCTATCAGAAAATACAAAGAAGCAAAAGCTAGCAACTAATTTTAAAAATTTGTTTAATCAGAGTTTCCTTTGGGTTCCCAAGGGAAACTCTTTTTTTGTTTAAAATGTTCAGTAGAGAGGCAGGAAGTTATAGCGAGGGCGATAGCCCACGTAAGGGAGTACGAATATGTCAAGAAATAGACATTTTCCACGAAATATGCTATACTTGAAAATATTTTACAAGAGAGGAAAAGCAGAAATGAGTATATTAGAGTTAGAATATGAAGATAGATTGGAGTCTGTTCAACCAGAAATAATTTTGAAAGAAGCAAGACCTTTTTTGGAATTAATGATGGAGTATCGCTGCGCTTTGATGGAAGTTGAAACGAAGCTGAACGTTTTGAATGAAGAGTTTGCGTTGAAATACAACAGAAACCCTTTTGAGTCCATCAAGTCTAGAATAAAAAAACCTTTAAGCATCGTAGAAAAGCTAAAGCGTAAAGGTTTTCCTATCACTGTTGAGAGCATGGAAGATAACTTGTTTGACATTGCTGGTATACGTATCATTTGTTCCTTTGTTGATGATATTTATGCCATTGCTGCTTTGTTGGTTCAGCAGGATGATATAACACTGATAGAGGCAAAGGATTATATTAAAAATCCAAAAGATAATGGATATAGAAGCCTGCATCTTCTTTTAGAAGTGCCAGTTTTTTTAGCAGAGCAAAAAAAGCCTATGAAAGTGGAAGTGCAGTTTCGCACCATTGCTATGGATTTTTGGGCTAGCCTTGAGCATAAGTTGAAGTACAAAAAGGATGTTACCGATGCACAGGCCATTTTTGAAGAATTAAAAGATTGTGCAGAAATTATTAGTAATATGGATTTACGGATGCAAGATATACGGGATCGAATAGAGGTGCGGGGAGATGACACGGGAAGAAATAGCTAAGATGCAATTAGTACAGAAAAGCCGTAGTGGTATTTTAAGAATTATTTTTGGGCGAACTGCGGTTATACTGGCTTTAATTGTTCTTCAGGCATTTTTGCTATTTAATATTATAAAATACTTCCAGCAGTATGTTCCCGCATTTTTTGGTGGTAATGCTGTTTTTGCTTTTTTTATTGTTTTATACATAATCAATAAGGGAAATAACCCTTCAGTGCAGCTTTCATGGACAATATTAACACTGCTGACACCAGTGGTGGGCGGGTTATTATATCTATATGTAGAAACTCATCCTGGACAAAGAATCTTAGAAAAAAGGCTGGAGAAGTTATATAGGCAAACGCAGAAATATGTGAAACAAGACAATGAGGTTGTGAATTCCTTAAAGCAGGCAGACATAGGTACTGCCCGAATGGCAGACTATGTGAGAAAGCATGGAAATTTTTCTATCTACCAAAATACACAGGTAACGTATCTTCCTCTGGGAGAGGCAAAGCTTGAGGCAATGATTGAAGAGCTTGAAAAGGCAAAGCATTTTATTTTCATGGAGTACTTTATTCTAGCAAGGGGAATTATGTGGGAGAGAATACTTGAAATTTTACAACGCAAAGTGGGGGAGGGTGTTGAGGTACGACTAATGTATGATGGTACATGTGCCGTAAGTTTACTACCCTATGATTACCCTGAAATGTTGAAGAAGATTGGAATTAGGTGCAAAATGTTTGCCCCATTAAAACCAATCTTATCAACACATTATAATAATAGAGATCACCGTAAAATACTGGTAATTGACGGGAAAGTTGGTTTTACTGGCGGGATTAATATTGGCGATGAATATATTAACCACGAAGAAAGATTTGGCCATTGGAAGGACACCGCCGTATTATTAAAAGGTGATGCTGTTGAAGGTTTAACTCAGATGTTTTTACAGATGTGGAATGTAAATGAAAAAGCCGAAGACTACTCAAAATATCTTTGTGTTGAGAAAGAGAAAGTTGAAGCTCAGGGCTTTGTTATGCCCTATGGGGATAGCCCCTTTGACGAGGAGTTAATTGGTGAGATGGTGTATATGGACATTTTGAACCGTGCAGAACACTATGTTCATATTATGTCACCTTATTTAATTCTTGATCATGAAATGGTAACAGCTTTAACTTATGCAGGGAAAAGGGGGGTTGACGTGAAGCTCATGCTGCCTCATATTCCAGATAAAATTTTGCCTTTTGCATTGGCAAAAAGCCATTATAAAGATTTGATACGTGCTGGGGTTAAAATTTATGAGTATACCCCTGGTTTTGTCCATGCTAAGGTTTTTGTTAGCGATGATATCAAGGCTGTTGTAGGCACCATTAACCTAGATTATCGCAGCTTATACTTACACTTTGAGTGTGCGGCCTTCCTATATGGTGTACCTGAAATTCAGGTGATTGAAAGGGACTATCAAGAGACCCTTGAAAAATGCCGGCAAATCACTTTGGAAGACTGTGAGAAGGAAAAAATATATATTCGTATTTTAGGCAAGCTACTAAAAGTTGTGGCGCCTTTGATGTGAATTTAATGTTAATTAATCAAATAACTAGTGCGTAGGGAAGAAACAGATGTGTGAAAAGCATCTGTTTTTTTAATTAAGTATCCCAAAAAACCTATTTGAGGAAAGGCGTTACATAATTTAAATATCAAACTAGGCTCTATCTTGAAGATAAAAGTGTTTACTCTACTCAAAGCGGGAAATGACGACATATTATTTTTGCAGCTTTAGCGGCTTAGCAATTTGTGCAAGATTAAGAGTAAATATTGAGAACTTAGGTATTTTAGAGTTTATTTTGTGTCAACAGAAGGCAAGTCCCCATATTATAGTATTAGGTTGTTACTAAACAATTATAATTTTAAATAGGAGGTAATATATATGGCAACGTTTTATAACCAAGCTACACTTTCCTACAACGGTAACGTAACAAACTCAAATATTATTAGTGGTGAGTTATTAGAAGTTTTATCTGCAACGAAAACAGCCGTTATGGATGATTACACTGCAAATGATGACATAACTTATGTAATAAGTATTATCAACTCTGGGGCAACAGCCTTTACAGGTTTGACCATTACGGACAATCTTGGCTCCTATGCCTTTGGTTTGGGAAATTTAGTTCCTTTAACCTATGCAACAGGTTCAGTAAGGTACTATATCAATGGTGTACTTCAAACGGCTCCCACCGTTACAGCTGGCCCACCCTTAGTTATCAGTGGTATTGATGTACCTGCCAATGGAAACGCAATGATTATGTATGAAGTTAATGCCAACTCATTTGCTCCATTAGGAGTTGGAGATACAATTGTAAATGAAGCAGAAATCACAGGTGGGGGGTTGTCAAGTCCGCTTGCTGTTACAGAAACAATCAGTACAGAGGATAAAGCTGTCCTGACAATTAGCAAGGCAGTTTCTCCATCAACAGTAACTGAAAATGGACAATTGACCTATACGTTTACAATTCAAAACTCTGGAAATACAGCTGCAGTGGCGACTGATAATGTTATTTTAACAGATACTTTCGATCCTATTTTGGATCCCATCGCTGTAACGTTTAATAGTGTTAGCTGGAGTGATCCGACTAACTACTCGTACAACAGCGCTACAGGCGAATTTACCACTGTTGCTGGGGAAATTACAGTGCCACCTGCAACCTATACGCAGGATGCTGTCTTTGGAAATTGGATCATCAACCCTGGTGTTAGCACTTTGGTAATAACAGGTACCGTTTAATTAATGGTTTTCGGACTGTAAGACTTACTCAAAGGTGTTAAAAACGACACACTTTGTATTGAGGAATATGGTTTCAGGTTAGAAGGTATTTTCTTTAACGGGAACTCCTTGCTTTTTGCAGGGGGTTCTTGTTGTTTGGCTAAGACATGTGGATGTTTGACTTAACAAGCCTTCTGCAATGAGTTGGACATAGAGCGTTACGTCGACATGTAAAAAAACCCCCTTCCTTGGGGCTATTTTTTGCGAATTATAGGGATATTATGGTATTTTTGCGGAAGAAAAAAGGAATGCCACGACAGCGTTTGACAGAAAGTGCAGGGCAGGCATGGTATATTTTGGACAAGCAGATAGTCTTTGGGAAAATGCCAAAGAAACATGCCAGTGTATATTCAATACAAGGGAGGACATAGGATGCGGCAATATTTTAACGGTGATATGAATTTGTATGGCTATGGCATAGATGAAGAGTCATCAACTTTGCCTGAAAAAACAAAGCAGATGGGTGCGTTGGAAAGTCAAATGCGCATCTACATTGAGGATTATGTTTATACATATTTATATCAATATGGTAAAAGTAATGGTGGGAAAGAAAAAGTGGCGGCTTTGGTAGGACGGCATATAGAGATTAATGGTGAGGATTCCATTATTATTTGTGGTGCCATTCAAGGGAGGGGCGCCATACAGAAGAATGGTGTTGAAAGCTTTAGTGAAGAAACATGGGAATACATTGGCAGCCAAATGGAGACATACTTCAAAGGCATGACTTTAGTGGGATGGGCCCACCTACAGCCTGGATTCGGCTCATTTTTGATGGCGAAAGACGAGCTATTTCATCAAGAATTTTTCAAAGAAAAATGGCAGCTTTTATTTGTCATTGATAGTTTAGACAAAATGGATACCTTTTATATTTACAATGAAGACCGCAAAGGATTAAGACAGGCTAGGGGATATTTTGTTTATTATGATAAGAATCAGGAAATGCAAGAATATATGCTAGACAACAGCATGGTTCGTCCAAAAGAGGATGGACAGGATTTGGCAATTGAGGAGCCTCAGGAAGAGCAAAAAATGGTTACAAGGGAGGGAAAAAGACGGAGACCGAAGCCAGAGGAGAGAATGGATGCAGCAAAAGAAATACGCAGAGTTCTAAAAAGACGTGCAGAGGAGGCAGAAGAAGCACAAAAAGGACGATACACCATGCTGGCAGGGGTAAGCTGTGTTCTTTGTGTTGTTTGTATATGCATGGGTTTTGCGTTAATGAGTAATATGACCCGTTTGCGTAGTTTAGAAGGCGAAATCTTGATGGTACAAAGTTCCTATGAAAAGCTGGAAGAGAGCATAGAGGGAGTAAGGGTGCAGGCGGCCTTTGCGGCAGAGACAGGGGTACAGACACCAGTGCAGGTAGAAAAGGAGGATGGGATAAAACCTGAAGAAGATGCAGTTGAGACATGGTACACCGTGGAGGCAGGTGATAGCTTAGGATTTATAAGTAGTAAATACTATGGAGATAACAGTGGTATTACAAAAATCATGCATGCCAATAGCTTGGAGAATGCGGATATGATTTATGCAGGTCAATCTTTACTTATTCCATAAGTTTCGAAAAATGAGATAATACAAGAATATAAGAAAATTCTGAACTTTTATTTCTATAAGTACTTCCCAAAAAAACATGCACCTCCAAGTGAAGGATATTATCCAACATTTGGGGTGCATTTTTATGGAAATATATTCTGTTGGCTGGTGTTCAAATTTCAAATAATTACGCAGAAATTTCTTGGATACCTAGGCCTTGTTTTAAATATATGAGGGCAAACTGTACAGAAGTGCATTTGGGATAAATTATTGGTAATTCAGAACAGCCCAAAGTCTCTACATTAAATGGCCACGGGTTTTGGGGTCAGTCCAAAGATTTATGTATATTTTGTTTACATAACTTTTGGTGTAGAATTATGATAAGGTATAATAAAATAACTTGAGCAGAGAAAGTTGATATTAGTGCGGGAGATCATGATAGTTGAAGGTATGATTGAGGACGGTATATTTATAAAAAAATCTTGCGATATAAGAAATAATATGTTACAATACTTATGCTGTTTAAGTATGGATAAGACTCAGATTTATGAGCAAGATATATAGGAGGGTTTCAAATGACAACAATCGGTTTGGTTTTGACAGGTATTTTAGCGGTAGTGGCAGTCGTGTTATGTGGAATTATATTAATGCAGTCTAAGCGTTCTGCAGGCTTAGGTGCAATTAGCGCCAGCAGTGGTGGAGATACTTACTGGAGCAAGAACAAAGGTAACTCTGTTGAAGGTGCGTTGGAAAAATACACAAAAATTGGTGGCGCCCTTTTTATGATTATTGCTCTGGCAATTAATTTGGTTGGCTAATAGATGAGAGATGCAGAAAATGCATCTCTTTTTTTGTAAGAGGGTAGAATGGAAGATATTGATAAAAGCGGAGGTGTCTATGGAACAAAATAGTACATTAGAAGAACGGAAAAAAAGATTGATTGGCTATATCGAAAGTGAAGACTATATTCCTATGAAGCGTAAAGAGATTCGTCAGATGATAGCTGTGCCGGATTCCGACCGAGCATTGTTTGATGGACTGGTGGAGGAATTGATTGACGAAGGAAAAGTGATTGAAACAAAAAAAGGAAAGCTGATGGCACCAAAAAGCTTAAATATGTCTACTGGTATTTTTATGGGACATGCCAAAGGGTTCGGATTTGTTACGCCCGATGAAGGTGGGGATGATATTTTTATTCCCGCTAACGAAACCGGTGGTGCCATGCAAAAAGACAGGGTACTTTACAAAGTACTTCGTGGCGGAGATAGAGATAAAAAAGCCGACGGTGTAATCATCAAAGTTTTAGAGAGAGGAATTGCCCGTGTTGTTGGCCTTTATGAGCAAAGCAAAGGATTTGGCTTTGTTATTGCCGACGACAAGAAGTTTGCCAAGGATATTTTTATTTCTAAGGAGAATGGCAAAGGGGCTGTAACTGGCCACAAGGTTGTTGTGGAAATTATTAATTATGGAGAGGAACGACGTAATCCAGAAGGAAAGATTGTTGAGATTCTGGGGCATGTAAATGACCCAGGTGTTGATATTTTATCTGTCATTCGCCGTTTTGACTTAGCCATAGAATTTCCCGATGAAGTTTATAGGGAAATCGAAAATCTGGAAACAGAAGTTTTGGATGAGCATAAAGAAGGAAGAGAAGATTTTAGAGAAATTTTAACCATCACCATTGATGGGGAAGATGCAAAAGACTTAGATGATGCAGTTTCTTTATCACGAACGGAAAAGGGAAATTATTTGCTGGGGGTGCATATAGCTGATGTTACCAATTATGTGCGTGAACATACGGCTATGGATCAAGAGGCGTATGCTAGGGGTACCAGCGTTTACTTGGTAGATCGGGTTATTCCCATGTTACCCCATAAGCTGAGTAACGGTATTTGCTCATTGAATCCCCAGACAGACCGACTGGCAATGAGTTGCATTATGGAGATTGATCAGCATGGAAATGTAGTTGACCATAAAATTTGCGAATCTGTCATTCACTCAAACTATCGAATGACATATACGGCAGTTCGTGAAATTATAGAGGATCAGACACCGACTCTTTTAGAGGAATATGAAGAAATTGTGCCTATGCTTACAGAAATGAATGAACTAAGACAAATCTTAGGTGAAAAGAGAAGAAAAAGAGGATCCGTAAACTTCGACTTGCCTGAGTCTAAAATCATTTTAAATGAGCAGGGCAAACCCATTGAAATTCGTCCTTATGAAAGAAGCATTGCAACGAACTTGATTGAGGAATTCATGTTGGTTTGTAATGAAACCGTTGCGGAGAATGCATTTTGGCAGGAGATTCCCTTTATGTATCGTACCCACTTAGAGCCAGATGAAGAAAAGCTACAGCGTATGGAGCAGTTCATTCGTGGATTTGGGTATCACCTGCGGAAAAAAGATGGTGAAATTCATCCAAGGGAAATACAAAGAGTTTTACACGACGCTGAAGGGTCGGATCAGGAGAGAATTATTACGAGAGTAATTTTACGCAGTATGATGCAGGCCCGCTATGGTGCAGACAACTTGGGACATTTTGGTTTGGCAGCAAAATATTATTGCCACTTTACCTCTCCTATTCGCCGTTACCCAGACTTGGAAATTCACAGGATGTTGAAAAAAGTCATTCATGGAAAAATGGGTGAAATGGAGTCCAGAGAGTATCACAAAAAGATGCCAGAGATGGCAAAGCACTGCTCTAAGCGAGAACGTATTGCGGAAGAAGCGGAAAGAGATACAGATCAGTTGAAAAAAGTTGAGTATATGGAAGATAAAATTGGCCAGCTTTTTGAGGGTATTATTTCAGGTGTAACCAACTGGGGTATTTATGTAGAATTGCCCAATACCATTGAAGGTATGGTTTCTTTGGCTATGCTTGACGATGATTATTATGAGTTTGACGAAAGGCGTATGCTGGTTTTTGGCAGGAAGACAGGCAAAATATATCGTTTAGGGGACAAGGTAACAGTTGTTGTTGCGAAAGTTTCCAAAGAAATGGGCACCATTGACTTTTTATTTGAAGATAACGCAGAATAAAGAAAAGGCAAAAGCTTTAAGCTTTTGCCTTTTTCAGTACATTAAACTAAGTTTCGTTGGTTTGTGTTTCATGAATCATTGATTTTTTCTTTTTTAATGTGTACTTTGCAACGATACACCAAATCATAATCCAAGTAAAAGCAACGGACAAATAAGGAAATGAAATCGGAGTCGTAACAATGCAATAGATGCCAAAAATAACACCTAATATACATATGAAGAGAACCAGATTACAGCCCAGGGACACTCGTTTTTTCATAAATAAGCCTCCATTTTATTGTTACCTTTGTAATTATATAGTTTATGTTAAGGTACTTTACCAAACCCAATATCATTATGATAAAGGAATTTTGATTGTTTTGCAATGGAAATTTGCTGTTGCATGAAGGCTTAAATGAACAATAAAACCAATGAATCACCATTTTTTTGCTACTGTTTAGTATAAAGACTTTCGTCTAAATACTTAATGGAAGGTTTCGGTTTTCTTTCCATTTTGCAATTATTTCTTCAATTTGTAGCAGCGGTACATTCCCATCATAAAACCGGCACCATAAATTAAAAAAGATAAAGCGATTAACACTTTTGCATTCGATGTAGTTGCTATTTGCCTATAGATGAAGGCAAGAAACATAAAACCGGCACTGATAGCGGAGCAAAAAGCGATCAAAAAAAGCTGATTTGCAGCAAGCTCTGCCACGGAAGGGTCTTTATTAAAATCCAGTAGGAACCGAGAATTCATTTGTTTCATGGACTTACCTTCCTTGTAAAAAAATACAGCAATACAAGATAAGAGAATAGTGTATACTAACATAATTTCCTCCTTATGGATTTGATGTAGATAAAGTGTATCATCTCATAGATTTTAACGCAAGAAACAGAGTGGAATGAAATTAAAAAGGGGGAAGTGTATTTACCAATTTTTAAAATTGTATTAATAAAAATACATTAATTTTTTCGTATAACGCATTGTATTATTAAAAAAAATATGGTACTTTTATAAAGTAAAGCATAGCTGTATTGATGCGGCTATGTACAAAAGGAATAAGGGGAGCGGTAGTATGGATCAGGGTTTAGAAAAAAGGTATGGCCTTTTGACTGCAATTGCCATGGTAGTCGGTATTGTTATCGGCAGTGGTGTATTCTTTAAGGCAGAGAAAGTTTTAGTGGCAACAGGGGGGAATCTTCCCCAAGGTATTTTAGCGTGGTTTTTAGGTGGTATGGTTATGGTTGCCTGTGCATATAATTTTGCGGTTTTGGCAACAAGATATGAAAAAGTAAGTGGTATTGTTGACTATGCGGAAACCATGGTAGGCCCCAAATATGGTTATTTCTTTGCATGGTTTATGGCAACCATTTATTTTCCTGCAATGACTTCCGTAGTGGCATGGGTTTCTGCCAGATATTTCTGTGTTTTGATGGGCTGGGATATCGTTGGTCCTCAGGCCATGACAATATCATGTTTATTCTTAGTAGGCAGCTATGTACTAAATGCACTTTCTCCTAGACTAGCAGGGAAGTTACAAGTATCAACAACGGTGATCAAGTTAATTCCTTTAGGCTTAATGGCAATAGTTGGTACAATTTTTGGTTTGAAAAATGGAATCCTTGTGGAGAATTTTAACGGAACGGTAATTGCAGATGTTCAGGGTAACCCGCTGTTTACCGCTGTTGTAGGCACTTGTTTTGCTTATGAAGGTTGGATTTGTGCAACAAGTATTAATGCAGAGCTAAAAGAGGCAAAGCGTAACTTACCTTTGGCATTGGTAATCGGTACAATATTTGTTGTATTGGTTTATATGCTTTACTATGTTGGTTTGGCGGGTGCCGTTGAAAACAGTGTTATGATGGAAGGTGGCGAAGCGGGGGCGAAAATTGCCTTCTCCACGGTATTTACCCAGGCTGGTGGTGCATTACTATTTGTGTTTGTTGTTATTTCTTGCCTAGGTACTTTAAATGGCTTAATGTTGGCATGTACTCGTGGTTTTTATGCCATGGCAGCAAGAAACGAAGGGCCTGCACCTCATGTGTTTAATGGGTTAGATAAGGTAACCAATATGCCTACCAACTCATCGGCTATGGGTGTTTTGATGGCTGCAATTTGGCTTACATATTTTTATGGAGCGAACTTAACAGAACCTTGGTTTGGGCCATTTTGCTTTGACAGTTCAGAATTGCCGATTATTACAATTTATGCTATGTATGTCCCTATTTTTTTAATGCAGTTGATCAAAGGGAAAGATTTAGGGGTATTCAATCGCTATATTGCCCCTGTTTTAGGGATTATGGCCAGCGGATTTATGGTAGTTGCAGCAGTTGTTTCCTTAGGGCAATCAATCATTTATTACTTAATACTGTTTGCAGTAATTATGTGCATTGGGTTCGTATTGAAAAATTACGGACATGAAAAAACAGAATAAAATCAACGTCTAAGGCGGAGACTTCTCCGCCTTTTTGTTACGAAGAAATAGTTGACATATGATTCATAAGCTGTATACTATTAATAAACAACATATGTCGAAAACAAAGGGGGAGTTTTTGTGGCAAGACCGCGAAAATGCAGAAAAGTTTGCTCATTACCAGAGAATATCGGATTTGCACCAATGAACGGGATTGACGATGAAAATCGTGTCATAATGGCTGTAGATGAATACGAAACAATACGCCTCATCGATTTAGTTGGATATACACAAGAAGAATGTGCAGAGCAAATGCATATAGCCAGAACAACGGTTCAGGGTATTTATTATGATGCAAGAAAGAAATTGGCAGATGCATTAGTACATGGTAAGGTACTTTATATCGAGGGAGGGGACTTTGCTCTTTGTGAAGGCGCTAACCCTTGTGGAAAAAAATGTGAAAGGTTTTGCTGCAAGAAAAATAAAAAAGTAAATAAACGTTAGGAGATGTAAGTATGAGTGAAAGTTGTTCTCATAACTGCGGAAGTTGTTCTTCCGATTGTGCAAGCAGAAAACCCGCTGATTTATTGATACCACCCAATGAACACAGCAAAATTAAAAAAGTGATTGCCGTTGTAAGCGGTAAGGGCGGTGTTGGTAAATCTATGGTTACGTCGTCCATGGCTGTTTTGACGAACCGTTTGGGCAAGAGAACGGCAGTTTTGGATGCGGATATTACAGGTCCATCTATTCCAAAAGCTTTTGGTATGGCGGATAAGGCTTATGGAACGGAGCGAGGGATGCTTCCTTGTGAAACCAAAAAAGGAATCAAGGTTATGTCTGTAAACCTTTTATTGGACAATGAAACAGATCCCGTGGTTTGGCGTGGTCCTATTATTGCGGAAACAGTAAAACAATTCTGGAAAGATGTCCTTTGGGGTGATGTGGATTACATGTTTATCGATATGCCTCCTGGTACAGGGGACGTTCCATTAACTGTATTTCAATCCATTGCCATTGACGGAATTATTATAGTAACCTCTCCCCAAGAGTTGGTTGGTATGATTGTGGACAAAGCTGTAAAGATGGCAGAGATGATGAATGTACCAATTTTAGGTATTGTAGAAAATCTTTCCTATTTTGTCTGTCCCCAATGTGATGAGGTTCATAAAATTTTCGGAGAAAGCAACATAGACGCGATTGCACAGAAGCATAATATACCTGTAGTTTGCAAGTTACCTATTGACCCTAGTATTGCAGCTCGCTGCGATAGAGGGGAGACAGAAGACTTTGAAGGCGATTGGTTAAACCCTCTTGTAGACTACTTAGAAAAAAGATGAGGTGATTGGAATGAAAAAAATTATTGGTGTACCCTATGAAAACGGACAAGTATTTCAGCACTTTGGACATTCAGAAAAATTCAAATTATATACTACGGAAGACAAAGTGATTTTATCTGCCGAAGAAGTAAGTACCAATGGCAGCGGCCACGGATTGTTGGCAGAATTTTTGAATGTTCATGGCGTGTCTGTTTTGATTTGCGGAGGTATTGGTGGCGGTGCAAAGGATGCACTTGCCCAGAAGGAAATTGCTATATTCCCAGGGGTTCAGGGAGATGCGGATGAAAGGGTTCAGGAATATTTGAACGGCGAACTAGACTTTAACCCTGATACCCATTGCAATCATCACCATGGCGACCATGATTGTGGCGATGACCATGGACATCATTGCGGAAATCATTAATTAAGGTTAGGTGATATGAGTATTAATTGGAAAAAAAAGACCATGGCATTAGTCGGGGTAATTCTCATTGGTATCGTTATTTACCTGCTATATGTGATTTTATCCTATAAACGAATTAAAGATAATCAGCCATTGGAAATTAATCAAAACTCTACCATAGAATCAATAAAAATGGGAGAAGTTTATCGCGTAATGACGTATAATATAGGCTTTGGCGCATATACCCCAGAGTATAGTTTTTTCATGGACGGGGGAAAAAGCTCAGTGGCAGAAAGTAAGGATAAGGTCCTTGGGTGTATTAATGGTTCTGCTCAGATTGCTAAGGAATTCGAACCTGACTTCTTGCTATTGCAGGAGGTGGATTTGGATGCCACAAGAAGTTATCATGTAAATCAAAAGGAAATTTTTGATAATGTTTTTTCTGAATATGATAACCAAAGCGCTATCATTTATAATTCTGCGTTTTTGTTTTACCCAATTTGGGAGCCCCATGGTAAGTCACTATCTACCATTGCGGTATACTCACGCTACCAAATTGACAGTGCCCTGCGGCGCAGTTTGCCAATTTCTGAAGGATTCAACAAATTTTTGGATTTAGATCGGTGCTATACAAAAAGCCAAATTTCCGTTGAAAATGGCAAGTTCCTTTGTCTATACAACGTGCATCTATCTGCCTATGGAAATGATGCCTCAATCCGGTCGGCACAAATTGAAATGTTGGTGAAAGACATGGAGCAGGAGTATAAAGATGGGAACTATATCGTTTGCGGTGGAGACTTTAACCATGATTTGCTAAGTATGGAGGATGACTTGAGAAACGAGTTGCCTGAAACATTCCATCTTGCTGGTGACCTTTTCCCTCAGAGCAAAATTATGATGCAGGCGAAAAGCAGCAGGGCCAATGACATCCCTTTTGACCCTGAGAAATCCTTTGTGGTGACTTTGGACGGGTTTATCGTGTCTGAAAATATTGAGGTATTGGATTATACAGTATCTGATGAGAAATTTGCCTATTCCGATCATAACCCAGTGACCATGCAGTTCAAATTGAAAACATAAATGGAAGGCTCTCTGAAAAGGAGGGTCTTTTTATTTTTCAAACAAGAGATTATATAACAATATGATTTTTTAAGTGGGTAAAGGAGTGACATAAGAGGCTATATCTTAACAATAACTGACTAATAATAGCTTGAATTTTGCAGTGAAAATGCACAAAGGGCAAAAATGGACGATTCGGTTTTGACTATGTATCAATATAAATACAAATTTATGTTGAAAATGAATCATATTATAGATATTTTGTTCATGGATTAGGATAATTTACTCATTTATTTCGTAAAATTTGATTAGCGATGAATAAAACTATACTAGATATTTTTTAATGCTGATTTAATAAAACGAGTCAAAAAAAATATAAAAAATTAATAAAAATTGTACACTTTTTTGATAAAGGTGGGTTGTAGCATATTTACCTTTATAAAAAAATACTTGTTTTTTTGAAATAATCATATAAAATAGTAAATAGGTAACAGAATCTGAGGGAGCATCTTAATTTTGTATTCGACAAAAAAAGCTCATGCGTTATCGTGGGGACGATTTGAGTTGTCATACAAGTGCGAGGTGATGATTCTGGCCGGTGTACTTATTTTAATAATAATTTGGGAGGGAATTAAATGGAAGCAATTAACAATTTTGTATCCACCATCAATGGTTTTGTATGGGGTCCTGTAATGCTGATTCTGTTGTTTGGTACTCATGTTTATCTTACACTCAGAACAAAAGTAATCCAGAGACATATTTTTAAAGCGATTAGGCTCTCTATAACACCTGATGATGAAGCGGAAGGCGACGTTTCCGGTTTTGGTGCGTTGGCAACGGCTTTGGCAGCAACAATTGGTACAGGTAACATCGTAGGTGTGGCGACTGCAGTATCTATTGGTGGTCCTGGTGCAATTTTCTGGTGCTGGTTAACAGGTCTTTTTGGTATTGCTACTAAATATGGCGAAGCTTTGTTGGCGATTAAGTACAGAGTGAAAGATAGCACTGGTGCCATGATTGGTGGTCCTATGTATGCACTGGAAAGAGGTCTTGGACAGAAATGGTTAGGCGTATTGTTCGCTGTTTTTGCTGGTTTCGCTTGTTTCGGTATCGGTAACATGACACAGGCAAACTCCATTTCTACAATGGTTCGTGACAACTTTGGCCTTCCTATCTGGGCTACAGGCCTTATCATTACAGTTGGTACAGCTGTGGTTATCCTTGGCGGCGTTAAGTCTATTGCAAGGGTTTGTGAAAAGTTAGTTCCCTTAATGGCAGGTCTTTATATCTTAGGCTGTGTTGTTATTATAGTTTTGAATGCGTCTTATATTGTACCTGCATTTAAACTGATTGTAGGTAGCGCATTTACAGGTAGTGCAGCTGGCGGTGGTTTTGTTGGTGCAACAGTAATGTTAGCAATTCGTTATGGTATCGCTCGTGGTTTGTTTACAAACGAATCTGGTTTAGGTTCTGCACCTATTGCCGATGCGGCTGCTATGACAAGAAACCCTGTACGTCAGGCTTTGATTGCGATGTCTGGTGTTTTCTGGGATACAATTATTGTATGTGCTTTGACAGGTTTGGTTTTGGTGTCTTCTATTTTGAAGAATCCCGAAGGTATGGCTGGATTAAACGGTGGTGCTTTAACATCTGCAGCATTTAACGGCATTCCCGTAATCGGTCCTATTGTATTAACAGTCGGGTTGATCACATTTGCTTGGTCTACAATCTTAGGCTGGAGCTACTATGGTGAAAGAGCTTGGGTATACTTATTAGGCACAAAGTCCATTATGCCTTTCCGTGTAGCTTGGGTTATTGTAGTATTTATCGGTAGTGTTACAGCTCTTGACTTGGTATGGAATATAGCGGATACATTGAATGCGATGATGGCATTCCCTAACTTGGTTGCGTTATTGGGCTTAAGTGGTGTTATTGTATCTGAAACAAAGAAATATCTGTGGGACGACAATATGGAAGGTTGGTCTACAGATGAAATTCCTACAGTAAATAGATAATTTAGCAAAAACCCACGAAAGACGGCATTTATGCCGTCTTTTTTTGTGGGGAGAAAAACCACTCAGACGCATGGTTCAAAAGGCTTTTGGCGATGGGAGCTATTCTGAGCCAAACGTATAGGGAAACTGCAAAAATCCTTATCCTAGGCGGATAAGGGAATATCAAATACCGCTCAGTTGTATAAGATGAGCGGTATTTTTGTAACTGGATGGCGCCCCTGAATATGGCCACCTTTTTGCGGGCAATGGAAGCTGTCTATGAAATCAACTACAGGTGCGGCAGCAATACCAACTTTCGGTCAGTGGACAGGGACGTTTTATTGGCTTCCGGGTTTAGTATTTTAGGGTATGTTACCTTTATCTTTTCTGAATCAGCAGGGCAATATTATACAAGAATGCCAATGCCACTTGTGAAAAATGGGAAAGGAGGACAAATTATATGAAGCAAGAGATTAGAAAGGTAAAATATGATGCTGAATTAAAGGTGGAGGCCTATCATTTTCGAGAGATTATGCAGAAATTCCCCAATCATTTTCATGAATACTATATGATTGGCTTTATTGAAATGGCCAGCGTTTTTTAGCTTGCAAAAAAAGGAATACACCTTAGATCCAGGAAATTTATTATTGTTTAATCCTCATGATAATCATGCGTGTGAACAAATCAACGGCAAAATCCTGGATTATCGGTGTATCAATATCCAACCAGAAATCAGCAGTCTTTGAAATAACAGGAAAAGAAGATTTGCCTTATTTTACGCCGCAAGTACTATTTCGTAGTGAATTGGTTGCTGTACTTCGGGATTTACATCAAATGATAATGGAAGAAGAAAGAGATTTTAGAAAGGAAGAAAGCTTCTTTTTCCTTTTGAAACAGCTGATTGAGGAATATACCGAACAGGCTTTGCCAACTTTGCCAACAGAAAACGCAGAGCAAAGTGCGCAGGCAAGGATAGTCTGTTGGAAAAACATTACATGGAGAATATTACACTTGATGACCTATGCAAGCTGACAGGGCTAAGCAAATACTATCTTCTTCGCTCGTTTACGAAGCAAAAGGGTATTTCCCCAAAGAAATGCTGAAGCGAGGTGTTTTACCAATAGATGTGGCCTTGCAGACAGGCTTTACCGACCAGAGCCACTTTTCCAACTTTTTCAAAAGGTTTATAGGGCTGACACCAAAGCAAATCCTAAGATTGTTAGAAAAAATAGGGCAATCCAAGCTGATATTAATAAATAAACAAACAAAGAGATATAGAGTTAGTTGAAAAAAAGTTTGGTGCCAAAGGTAGACATAAGTAATTTAATGGAAAAAGAAAAATATTCGCATTTTATATTGCGAAAATTTCATAATCAAGAGGAGAGAGCTACTTTTAAATAGGAAGAGGCTTGGCGGAAAAAATCAGCCTATTGAGCAAGAAAATAGCCAAGTCTGCTAAAACTTGTTAAGAACTCGTTAAAAAAAAGACGTCTGATCCTTTATTTTATGCAGAAATGGGTTTTTTTTGAGAAAAGCAAGCAATGAAATGGATGAATTTATATGCATATTGCTTCAAATCAGTGTGCATTGTATGACAAGAATTCAATTATGTTACAATTATTTTTAAATATACGGGTTTTTATTAAAAATGATTAGTGCAAATAGTGTAAAAATAAATTAAAATTAGCCCTTATAACAGGTGCATTTGCATAATTTGTTGCACAAAAAAGAAAACTTTGTGTTTTTATGTCACAAAAAAAGCTTGAAATTTAAAAATAATTAGGTAAAATAAGATATAAGCAAGAGGATCTAAAACGTTTAGTAAAACAACTTAAATGTCAAATTTATAACAAGGAGGCGTGGGGGAGAAGTTGCAAATAACGTGGTCGTAGATACTCTGGCTGGAGCACTCATTCATATTTAATTAGGGGGGAATAGCATGGAAGCAATAAACGATTTTGTATCAACCATCAATGGCTTCGTATGGGGGCCTGTAATGCTGGTTTTGCTGTTTGGTACACATGTTTTCTTAACGTTTAGAACAAGATTTATTCAAAGACATATTTTTAAAGCAATAAAACTTTCTATTACACCTGACAATGAAGCGGAAGGCGATGTATCAGGTTTTGGAGCCTTGGCAACGGCTTTGGCCGCTACCATTGGTACTGGTAATATTGTTGGTGTTGCAACAGCGGTTGCGTTAGGTGGCCCAGGTGCGATTTTGTGGTGCTGGCTGACAGGCCTTTTTGGTATAGCAACAAAATATGGCGAGGCTTTGCTAGCAATCAAATATAGGGTAAAAGATAAAACTGGCGCTATGGTAGGTGGCCCTATGTATGCTTTGGAAAGAGGACTTGGCCAGAAGTGGTTGGGTGTATTATTCGCATTATTTGCTGGTGTTGCTTGTTTTGGTATCGGAAATATGACTCAAGCCAACTCCATCGCAACTATGGTTGATGCAAACTTTGGTATTCCTTCATGGATTACCGGTATTATTTTAACGATTGGTACAGCTTTGGTTATTCTGGGTGGCGTAAAGTCCATCGCAAAGACATGTGAAAAACTGGTTCCTTTTATGGCAGGTTTTTATATCTTAGGTTGTATTATTATTCTTGCAATCAACGGCGCTTATGTTGGTGCTGCACTAAAAACCATTGTTACAAGTGCCTTTACACCAACAGCAGCCGGTGGCGGTTTTGTTGGGGCAACAGTAATGATGGCAATTCGTTTCGGTATCGCTCGTGGTTTGTTTACTAACGAATCTGGCTTAGGTTCTGCACCTATTGCTGATGCTGCTGCTATGACAAGAAACCCTGTACGTCAAGCTTTAATTGCTATGTCTGGCGTATTCTGGGATACAATTATTGTATGTGCATTAACAGGTTTGGTGTTGGTAACTTCCATTTTGAAAAACCCTGAAGCAATGTCAGGTTTAAATGGTGGTATGCTTACCACAGCAGCTTTTGATACAATTCCAGTTATTGGTCCAATTGTACTTACCATTGGCTTAATTACATTTGCATGGTCTACCATTTTGGGATGGAGCTACTATGGTGAAAGATCTTGGGTATACCTTGTTGGAACCAAGGCAATTAAACCTTTCCGTTTTGCTTGGGTAGTTGTAGTATTTATTGGCTGTATTACAGCTCTTGACCTTGTTTGGAATATTGCGGATACATTGAATGCTATGATGGCGTTCCCTAACTTGGTTGCTTTGCTTGGACTGAGCGGTGTTATTGTTTCCGAAACTAGGAAATATCTGTGGGATGATAATATGGACGGTTGGTCCACAGATGAAATCCCTACAGTAAACAAATAATTTTTGTGTAACACAACCCCACGGCAAAAAGACGGCATAAAATGCCGTCTTTTTGTTTGCTAAAAGGAAGGACGACATTAAACTCTTTTTGCTACTGCTGTAGTCAAATCTATTCCTGAAGCATGGAATCTATGTTAGAGCTAGAAAGCTTTTTTATATACCCATGCAGACACATTGCGGCTTCAACCCCGTTCTTTTCGCATAGATAGGGAGGATTTTTTCAAATTATCAATTTACCAATATTTTCTACATCAAGTTTCTTCTATCGATACTTCGGGAAAAAAGTGTAGCATATATTCACTTTAACCCCTGTTGGGTCGTGCCCAAATATCTATTGAATTCTACTATTAGGAAACCCATTTAATCATTAAAAAGAGTTTACCTGATATGGGCCTTTTACTCCAACGAAATGTTCATAGATTACTTGTACGAAAGCAAAAAAACTACGTCTCTTTAGAAACGTAGTTTAAAGTGTGAGTGACATGATTCGAACACGCGGCCTTCTGATCCGTAGTCAGACGCTCTATCCAGCTGAGCTACACTCACATAGCTTTTCGGAACATTTAATATCATAATGGATTGAGATATATTTGTCAAGAGTTATTTTGGAAGTTTTGATAAAAACTCCTTTTTCTATGCGCCAGAAATGAATTTTCATTGAAAAGCTCAGAAAAAGGAGTTTCTTTTTATTTATTTTTATAAATATTGGGTAAGATCTTTGTTAACTGCTGTGAGTGTTGCAAGCTATTTCGCACCAGCCTTCTTGGAACGGCAGTTATTCTTTTTGCTGCCCTTACACCAAGCACCAAGGGGATTATGGGGGCGGCAACTTTTTCGGGCCTTTCCCCACTTTGCAAAATATTATCGTATAAGGATTCAACACTTGTGCAGAAAGTTTCAACAGAAAGTTCTTTCATCGTTTCCATTCCTGCTTGGGATAACCTGTTTTGAAGGTTCTCATCCGTTAGTACCTGATAAAGAAGCTCAGGCAAATCATCCTTATTTTCAAATAGTAAGCCCGTAAGGTTATGGGTAACAATATTATTCATGCAAGGATCATTTTTAGCCACTACAGGAACCCCTGCGGCCATGGATTCTGCAAAAGTAAGGCCTTGGGTTTCGGTAACGGATGCACTGCAAAAAACGTTTCCTAGTTGATAATACTTTCCGATTTCTGTCCAAGGTTTGCCACCAGTGAAAATAACATGTTCTTCAATGCCTAATGACCTAGCCAAAAGGGCTAAGTTATCTTTCTCAGGACCTTCCCCAACAACTACCATCTTTGCCGTGGGTAGCTTATTTAATAAGCTTGGCATTGCTTCCATTACCAAATCAATACTTTTTTCCTTTGCCACTCGCCCTAAGGAAAGAACCACGGGGGTATCTTCCTCTAGGCCGTAAGAATGACGGAGTTCAAGAATTTCCTCTCGTGAGAAGTTATCCCGACTAAAGTGTGTCGTATCAATTCCCGTTGGGATGATAGAAATGGGGGTGGTCACCCCATAGCTTAATAAAAGATCCTCGGTTTTTTTAGTTGGTACGATTACATCTGTGGTAACGTTACAAAAGGCCTTGCTAAAGTCCCTTGCCATTTCTGGTGAAATAATATGTCCCCCCGCAATATAATGAACATAATCTTCGTACATTGTGTGGTATGTATGTACCAAGGGGATTCCTTGGGTAGTTGAAATGAATTTTCCCAAAAAGCCTAAGGAAAATTCAGTTTGCGTGTGTATAATATCTAGATTGAGAGAATAAATTTTTTTCCAAAGGTGTGGCGGACAAAGCAACCCAGCACGAAAGCTCTTGGCAAAGAGGAAAGGCATGCTAGGAATTCGAAAAACATTTGGTTCGTCAATTTCTGGCGTACGAGGGTCCCATGGGGTAAAAATATAAACATTGTGGCCTTTTTTTTCTAATCCATGAGCCAATGTACGGATTGAGGTAGCGACTCCATTTATTTGTGGAAAATATGTGTCTGAAAAAATACCTATATTCATAAAAATACTCCTTAGTCCATTAAAATTAATCTTGTCCTTAGGAAATTTTAATACACTTCTTATTTTTTTACAACATAGAAAAGCTTAGGAATTTGTGAAGAATTTATTAATTTTCTCATTCTAGGCTTTTATGCTATACTGAAAAGAGTATAGATAGGAGCGTAGGATATGGCTAAAAAATTAAACGAAAATCAAAGAATTGCCGTAAATCATGGGGATGGACCAATGATGGTGTTGGCAGGGCCGGGCAGCGGGAAGACTACTGTAATCCTCTGCAGATTACGTCGCCTTTTGTCTGAAAGTGATAGTAAAAAGAACGGGATTCTTGTAGTAACTTTTACGAAGGCGGCAGCAACAGAAATGAAAGAACGATTTGGCCAAAGGGGTGAGGCAAGGGTTTTATTTGCCACATTCCATAGTCTTTTCTTTCGTGTTTTGCGGCGAACCTATGGGTATACATCAGAGCAGATTATTGGAGAAGATGAGAAGTTTAAGCTATTGCTTAATATTTTAGCTGAAAAAAATTGGGCTTTAGACGACCCAGAGGAGTTTGTATCCCAGTTTATTATGCAAGCATCTTTTATGCGAAATGAATTGATGACGCCTATGGAGTTTATTCCCCAAGGGTTAGAACAAGATATGTTTCGTCAATTGTATCGTGCTTATGATGGGTATAAAGAAAGACATGGAAAGTTGGACTTTGACGATATGCTGATACAATGTTATGAGCTTTTCATGGAGGATAGGGACACGCTGGCCTTTTGGCAAGAGAAATTTCCTTATATAATGGTAGATGAGTTTCAAGATGTGAACCAGGTGCAATATCAGTGTTTGAGGCTATTGGCAGCACCAAGAAACAACTTATTTGTTGTTGGAGACGATGATCAGAGTATATATAGTTTTCGTGGATCAAGGCCTGATTTTTTGCTTGAGTTTCAGAGACAATACCCCCAAAGTGAAAGCGTGGTTTTAGATGTTAATTATCGTTCCTCCCATCGGATTCTCTCTTTGGCAGGGAAGGTGATTGGAGTGAATGAAAACCGTTATGACAAGGCTTTAAAGGGTGTTAGTGGAGAAGGGGAAAAGGTTTCCTTTTTTTTAGCTGAGGACACAACGGCGGAGGCCGAGAATGTTGGGGAAAAAATAGCCGCTCTTTTGGATGACGGGATTGAACTACGTGAAATAGCGGTAATTTATCGTACCAACGTACAAGGAGGGGCCTTTGCTAGAGCTTTATACCGCCGAGGAATCCCTTACATCCTTCGAGATGGCGGTGGGAATATATATGATCATTGGATAGCCAAAGACCTCTTAGCATATTTAACCCTTGGTGAAAGCGAGGATGTGGATAGTGCCTTACGGCGTATTATAAACAAGCCCAAGCGGTACATAAGCAAAGAGATTTTGGAGGATGCGGAAAGGATGCCCTATACTTTATTACGGAGTTTTTTTGTTTGTCCAACTTTAAAAAAATGGCAAGAAGAAAATTTGGAAAAGCTTAGACAGGATTTGATTCAAGTCGGCAAAAGGAACCTTTTCGATGGAATAAACTATGTTCGTCGAGTAATCGGGTACGATGAATATTTAGAGGAGTATGCTGCGTTTCGAAAGTCCAGCGGAAGGGCATTGATTGAAATTGCCGATGAGATAACGGAAATTGCAAAGAAAACCGAAGATGTCCGAGCGTTCAGAAACAACCTGGAAGAAATGAGCCGACAAATGAAGGAGCAGTTTAAACTAAAAACAATGGGGACCCAGGGTGTTACCTTATCCACAATGCACGGGGCAAAGGGTTTAGAGTTTTACGCTGTTTTTTTGCCATCGTTGGTAGAAGGAATCGTTCCTCATGAAAAAGCTCTAGAGGCATTGGAGGAAGAGAGAAGATTATTTTACGTGGCAATTACCAGAACGAAGGAAAGGCTTTGCCTATCGGCTAGTAGAAGTCGTTATGGGAAAGAGACGAACCCGTCCAGATTTTTAAAAGAGATGGGCTTGGAAGTGGAGAAATTATTTCAAGGGTCTAAGGATACCCCACGTAGCTAAGGATTTTATGGAACTTCTACATTTTTTAAAGAGAGGCTGGTATTGTCGTAAGAAGGTTGTTTAAGAAACCTAAACAATTCGTAAGGAAATGTTAATACATTCCTGTTTTCGTGTTGTTATAATAATAAATGAAATAAAATCTTTTTTTATCTGTTTTTTCTTTTACTGAAACAGATTTTTTCAATGTAGGATATGGTTTTCCCTTGTGGAGGCTACTTTTGTGTTCTTTCATAGAAAAAGGCATGAGGTATTCAAACAAAGGGAGGGCAGGCGTTGAAAGAAGGAGATGGGTAGAATAAGGTATTTTACCTCACTACATAATGAAATGCGGAGGGAACTATGAAATATCAAAAGAAACAAGAAGCTAAGAAAAAAATAATATCTGCAGTTGCCTTGATTATGGCAATTATAATGGTATTGAGCTTACTTGCACCGTTTACCATTTTAGCAGCACCCGTTACCCAAGAGGTAACTACTGTGGCCGCAAATAAAGAAGAAGAAACCAAGACAGATGCGTCAGTGGATTCTTTGAAAAGTTTTGGGCAGGAGCAGTTTAGTGTTGAGGTACAAGCTGGCTTTCAAGAAAGCTATATCGTAAAAAAAGCCATGCCTGTGCGAGGGGTGATAACCAATCATGGGGAAGCATTCCATGGCGAGGTACAGATTAAAGCGTATACCCGTGCCTCTAGTTCGGACAAAGAGTATGCCATCTATTATCAAAAGCTAGACTTGGAGCAAGGTGCATCCAAGTCCATTGACATGGACGTAACCATGGGGAATATCCATAAATATATCGGTGTTTCCTTGGTGGATACAAAGGGAAATATTGTATTTCAGGATTACATTTATTTGACACCAAAAGATCCAAAAACCATTATGACTGGTGTGTTAAGCGAAAGCCCACAGGATTTAAAATATATAAATAATTTGTATTTAGCCCAACTCGAGGATGACTCCATGGAATATGGCACAGAGGTGAGTAGGAAGTATGATTTTTCTGTTTTTATGGATGAATCTACCTTCCCCAATTCCATTAATGTGCTAAATAGCTTTTCTGCATTAATCGTTGATGACTTTGATTTTTCCGTTTTATCCCAAGAGCAAGTGGATGCTCTTCACCAGTGGATTTTAGGTGGTGGTACATTGGTAGTGGGAACGGGGGCATCTGCACAGAAAACCCTGAAAGGCTTGGATTTTATATCCGATATTCACGTGGAAGGAACAACCGTTGCAAGTGGAGTACAGGGCGTAGCGGGAGTAGTTTCGTTGGCTCAGTTAAGTGGTGAAAGATTGACACAAGTTAAGCATGAAAATGGAAATAGCATTTTTTCGCAAATTCAAATAGGACAAGGGCATGTGTTGTTTAGCCATTTTTCCCTATCAGAAACGCCTATGGCAGGTCGGAATGAGACGCTTGATATGTTGCAAGAGATTTTATTGCAAGTGGCACAGCCTTCTTTTATCGTGGCAGCCCATGATGACGGTAGGGATTATGACCGTATAAGTTATATAGCTAGGGATTTTCCTCCTTTTGAAATGAGCTCTGTGTATTTAATCATAGGGGCCATTATAGTTTACATTTTGGTGGCGGGGCCTGTTATGTATCTTGTTCTAAAAAAGAAGGATAAAAGAGAAAAAGGGTGGATTATAATTCCAATACTTTCCTTTGTCTTTATGGGCTTGGTATTCTTTCTGGCTCAAAGCAGTACCTATAAAAACGGATTGATTAACACCGTTGCTTATGTTGAAATGCAAGAAGGATCCAATGTAGCCAAGGCAGATGTTGGCGTGGCATTAAAATCTTCCGGCAAAGGGGATATAACCTTTACTGGGGAAGAAAAAATGCCGATTAGCGTGGCCATTGATGATTATTATTATGATGATGGGATGGAGAATGAAAAATGCGCTTACCGTATCCTGTCTGGTGATACCACAGAGATTGTGTTTGTTGATGGATCAAGCTGGGGCACACAGTATTTTAGAACCCAAAGGAGCGTTGATTTGGGCGGAAGTATTGAAAGCACTGTAGCAATGAAAGGTGAGAAATTCATCGGCGAAATCATAAATCATACCAATGTGGATTTTTATAAAGTTGTATTGATGCTAGGTGGAAACTTGCATGAATTTGATGCTTTGGGTGCAGGAGAAACCTTAAAAGTTGAAGTTGGAAAGGATGATTTGGCTCAGGGAAATACCAACTATTATAGAGGGTATTACTATGATGACATCAGAGAAAAAGTGAGAACAGGGGAAATCACACGACAAGAGGCTTATTTGAACTATATCGAAGAAGACTTGCGGCAACAGTTTTACAATTATGAAGAAAGCATAGAATTAATACCTGTTACATTTTTTGGCTACAGTGATGCTCCTATATTAAGTGGCGAAATGGAAGTAAATGGCAAATCTGTGTTAGAAAATAATATGGTTATGTATCAACAAAGTTTTCCCTTGGAGCTGTCAAAGCAAGAAGAATTCTGGATTGGCCTTGAGGGTTCAGTAGATGGACCTGTAAAATTTGATCAGTATGATCATGGGTTTGGAGATAAGGTATATCCTTTTGAAGATTCGGAATTCTATATTGGTTATAACTTGCCGAAAGGTGTGCGTATTGATTCATTGGAGCTTCATGTGGAAGGGGAAGAAGACGGTACGTTCATGCCTGAAGATATGAAGATTTATAACAGGAAAACCCAGCAATGGGATGACTTAGCCATGGAAGAGTCCATCCAAGCCCAAGATTACCTAGATGAGAATCATCTGGTAGAGGTGTCCGTTCATTGCATGAAAGAGAGAGAAACAAAAGTTCCTAAATTATATATTCAAGGGGGTGGCCTGTTTGCTGGAAATTAAAGAATTGGTAAAAAAGTATGGGAAGTTTACGGCGGTAGATCACCTTTCAATATCCGTTGGAAAAGGGGAAATCTGCGGCTTTGTAGGGCCAAATGGTGCGGGTAAAACCACAACCATGCGAATTATGGCAGGGTTATTGAATGCAACAAGTGGCAATGTCATTATAGATGGGGTCGATGTTACGAAGAACCCTCGTGCTTTACGAGAGAAAATTGGATATATGCCTGACTTTTTTGGTGTATACGATAACTTGAAGGTTACGGAGTATATGGATTTTTATGCGGGTGCTTATGGAATTCCTTATAAGGAAAGAGGCCCCATTATGGATAACCTTTTAGAGATTGTTGATTTAGCCCATAAAAAAGACAGCTATGTTGATTCTTTATCCCGTGGGATGAAGCAAAGACTTTGTTTGGCACGAAGCCTTGTTCATGACCCAGAGCTTTTGATACTGGATGAACCTGCTTCGGGTCTTGACCCCAGAGCTAGGGTGGAAATGAAAGAGGTTTTAAAGCAACTTCAAGAAATGGGCAAAACCATTATTATTAGTTCTCATATATTGCCCGAACTTGCGGAAATGTGTACAGAAGTCTGTATTATTAATCAAGGGAAGTTGGCGGCTCAAGGCTCTGTTCAGGAAATTATGCATAAGTTGAGTCAAAAGAGGATTGTTCATGTGCGTCCCTTGAAGGAAATGGACAAAATGCTTCAAATTTTGAAGGAACAGCCCCTTGTTCGTGCCATAGTGGAAAATACAAAAGATGTGGAATTTGACTTTACAGGGACAGACGAACAGTTGGCTAATATTCTAAAGCAATTAGTCGTGGCAGATATTCCGTTACTTAGTTTTAAAGAAAAAGAGGGTAATTTGGAAGAAGTGTTTATGCAAGTAACAGGAGGTGAGGGCGTATGATGAACCCTGTATTAAGAAGGGAAGCAATTACTTCCTTACGTGGTTGGAAGAATTATGCGGTGTTAACGTTTTACTTGCTTATGATGACGCTGGGGGCAGGAATTTTCTTTTATGCAAGTGTATTTCAATCATACCGTTTTGCCTTTGATCCCCAAACGATTGTTTATTTGTATGTGGTTTTAGCGGCGATTCAGATGGCATTGGTGGTGCTTTCCGTACCTGCTTTGACTGCAGGGAGTATCAGTGGTGAGAGAGAGAGACAAACCTTAGATTTGTTATTGGTAACGAAACTTTCCCCATTTTCTATTGTAATTGGAAAGTTACTATCCTCTATGGCTTTTGTATTATTGCTGATTATTAGCACGTTGCCTGTGTTCTCCATTGTGTTTTACTTTGGTAGTGTGGGTATTGGGGCACTGTTGGGAATGATCGGTTTTACTTTAACAACGGCATTTATGCTTGGCGGAATCTCCATATTTTTTTCCTGTATTTACAAAAGAACCGTAGTTTCCATTATGTTGGTTTATATTATTACCGGTGTATTATGTTTTGGTACGTTAATATTGGCAGCATTGCATATTTTTGTGAGGAGCTATCAAGACCCATCTATGGCGGAAATGATTGTAATGTTGATTCCGAACCCAGGGGTTGGATTCTTTTCCTTAGTTGACAGCCAGATTGGTACAAACATTACACAAGAAGTACTTTACAATGGGGGCAACGGCACCCAGAGCTCATTTATTCTTTGGGCAGCTAAGAATATATGGATGCTGCATATGGCATTTCAGCTTGTGGTAGGCTCCATTTTTATTATTCTGGCGGCAGGGCTAATCAACCCTGTTCGTGAGCATAAACAAAAAAACAAAAGCACACAGACAAAGAAGAAAATGAAAAAAGAGAAAAAAGGCGAGGAATAAGATATGGGCAAACTTCAAACCCTATTGGCTCCATTAAAAAGAAAGCTTTTTTTAGAAGGGTTTTTACAAAAACTAATTTACTTTTGGATGGCGGCAAGTATCGTTGGACTTGCCGTTATCGTGCTGTCCAAAATCGTATTTATGCCAGATGCACTGAACTTTGTGTTTGGAACTTTTGGGGCTGCTTTTCTTTTGGCGTTCTTATACGCTTTTGTCAAACGGCCGAAACTGCAGGAAGCGGCAAAGGCGGCGGATGCATTAGGCGGGCAAGAACGTATGGTAACGGCTTTAGAATTATTGGGAAAAGACGAGACTTCGAAAATTGAAAAAATGGCAATAGAGGACGGAATGAAGGTGGGAAGTCAAATTGAGTTTGCAAAAGCCTATCGGTTACGACTTCACAAAAAACCATTTCATTGGATGATACTTTTTATTATTTTGATGATGGCAACAGGATTTTTACCATCTCCACGGGAAGAAAAAGCCCAAGTTTATGCGAAGGCAAAGCTTGAGCAGGTGGAAAAAGTGATTAAAGAAGTTGAAAAGGACGAGACCCTGACTGGGGAGGAAAAGAAGCTTTTACAAAAAGAAATGAAGGGGCTTTCAAAGAAATTAAAGCGAGTTGCCAGTAAAGAGGCTGGGGAGACGGCAGTGCAAAAAGCCCAGCAAGAGCTGAAGAAACTTGAAAAAGATAGTGTTTCCAAGGACTTGAAACAGTTGGCTCAGGAGTTTGCGAAAGATGGGATGACGGCACCTTTGGCGGAGGCCGCGGAAAAAGGTGATGCAAAAGCCATAGAAGGCGCCATAGCAAAGCTTCAGGAACAGCTCCAACAGCTTTCCAAGGAACAACTTGCTGCATTAGGTGAACGGATGGGAGCGGCTGCATCTCAGATGTCCAATGAAGCGTTGGCGAAGGCCTTGGAACAACTGGCGGAAGCCTTGGCAAATGGGGAAATATCCTCTGGCCTTTTCGATCAATTAAGTAAGCAGATGACGGCACAAAGTGCCCAAAATGCAGAGTTAAGAAAAGCACTGTTGGATGCCAATAAAAAGTTAGGGAAAACAGGAGTTCAGCCAGCTGCTGCTGGTCAAGGACAGGATCAAGGCCAAGGCCAAGGACAGGGACAAGGCCAAGGACAGGGTCAAGGTTCAGGTCAAGGTCGAGGCAGTGGTCATGTTGAAGGCGAAGAAATTTTTACAAGAAAAGCGGCAGAAAAAAACCATTATGATACCCAAGTAAGTGGTGCGAAAAACGAGGGTGGCGATAGTTCTTTTACACAACAAAAAACCATTGGTGAAGATGGAGAACGATTACCTTATGAACAGGTTTTCCATAGTTATCAAAATGATGCTATGAAGGCATTGGAAGAACAAAACACCCCTTATGGTATGCGGCAGTTGGTTTCTGATTATTTTTCAACTTTAGAAAAATAGGTGATTAGGTGGGACACCTTTTTCACCCTTTGAAGCATTGAAGAATAATCTCTGTGGTGAAATAAAATCATATTAGGCATCTATCATTAAAGATTTACTGAAATAAGAAAATGAATTGAGGAAAGGGGGGAGTACATGCGTTTTTTTACCCCATGGGGATTACTTGCTTTGTTTGCAATACCCACCATAATTTTGATGTATTTATTGAAACAAAAATATAAGGAAACGAAAGTTCCCAGTCTGTACCTTTGGAAAAAGGCGCTTCCAGAGTCAAAAGCTCAAGAACCTTGGCAGAAATTAAGAAAGAATATCCTCTTATTTTTGCAGATCGCTGCTGCTGCTCTTTTGGCTTTTGCTTTGGGTGGACCATATATTATGGGGAAAAGTCAGGTGGTTGATTATGTATTAGCTTTGGACTGCTCCATGAGTATGCAAGCGACGGATGTGGAGGAGAGTAGGTTTTTAGAGGCAAAAAAGGACATGATGCGTCTGGTTGACGAGGCTGCGCCGCAATCCTCTTTTTCTGTGGTACTTTTACAGGAGGAGCCAAACTTAGTTTTAAGCGGCGCCAATGAAAAACAAGAAGTTTTACGCTGTATTCAGGAGGTTCAGGTAACAGATGGCGGCGTTTCTTGGGACAAGGCAAAGACAATTTTAGAGGCGGAAAGAGATGTTTTAGGCGGGGAAATTATTGTTTTTGGTGACGATTATGGTAACTTAGGTGCGTTACCCGCCCAGGAGCAAGTGTATAACAAAGGTGGAAATAATAGCGCATTATCTATGCTTTCTTATACGGAACAAGAGGATGGTCTTTCAGTTTTGACTCGCTTAGAAAACTGGGGAATTGGCGGTGAGGAAAAAACCGTTACGCTTTATACTGACGATGCTGTTTTTGATACAAAGAGCTTTACCCTTGAAAGAGGAGAAACCGTGGATGTGACATTTCGTGGCGTACCAAAGGAGACGGAATCTATTCTCGTTCGCTTGTTTCCTGAAGACGATTTGACCACGGATAATATGCGTTATCAGGGAATTTCTACAGCGAACAACGAGAAGGTACTTTTGGTGACAGAAAGCAATTTATTTTTGGAAAAAGCCCTTTCATTGGTAGACCAGATGGAGCTATATAAAACAACGCCGGAAAAAGCAAAAAATTTATCGGGTTATGGGTTATATATTTATGATAGTTGTTTGCCTGAAACTTTGCCTGAGGATGGTTTTGTCATGTTATTTAACCCACCAAAGAATGGATATGTGACATTAGGTAACGAGAAGGATATTCTTACCACAGCCCGCACCATGGGCAACACAGGGCTTTCTGATATTTCGTCCATCTCATTTGAAGTTGCAAAGGGGAATCCCATTCAGGCGTCTTGGGGTAAGCCCTTAATCCGTTCTGGAGAGGATACCTTGGCGGTGTTTGGTGAGTATCAAGGAAAGAAAATGGCGGTATTTGGGTTTGATTTACACGACTCGGACTTGCCTTTAACTGCGGGTTTTCCTATTTTGCTTTATCGCCTTGGGGAATGGTTTTTCCCAGAAGGAGAAGACGGACTAAGTCAGCAGCAAGCAGGTACGGCTATTTCATTTTCATTGCGGCCTGAGACGGAAAAAGCTTGGGTGCTGTCGCCAGAAGGAAATAAAATTGTTGTAGCACCACCCTTCCCCGCTTTACCTTTTACCAAAACCCAGAAGACAGGTTTATACTCCTTGGTTGAAGAAGATGGAAGTGGGAACCAAACCACGCAAGTTTTTGGTGTTAATGCTAAAACTGAGGGGGAGTCTAATTTGACTTTAAAGGGTGAAAAGACAGCGTTGGAGGGAGCAGAGGCAAAAACCATTGGGGTAGGAAAGCCATTGCGAAACTTATTGCTTCTAATTTTATGTATCATACTGATGATAGAATGGCGGGTGAATTGCCGTGAACATTGATTTTATGAAACCTCATTGGTTATGGCTTTTGCCTATCGTAATTATATTTATTTTGTATACGGCTAGGAAGGGGCGGTTTGCCTCAGCATTTCGCCGCAGGCTTTATACAGGCGTACGCATTGCTGTTTGTATTTGCATTGTGATGGCAATGGCTACCCCGCAAATTTCTAAAAAGTCGGACATTACTGCAACGGTATTTGCCATGGACCGCTCTGCCAGCGTGAAGAGTGTTGATACAAGCGGTTTTATGAAAGAAGTAAATGAAACTAGGGGCAAAAAAGATAGTGTAGGTATGGTATGTTTCGGTAAAGATGCAGGGGTGGAAGCGTTACCCTCCATAGAAGGAAGTTTACCTACCAATGGATTCCTCACGTATGTGGATGAGGGTGCATCGGATTTAGCCTCAGCGTTGAAACTTTCGGGAAGTATTTTGCCAAAGGATGCGGCAAAGCGTATTGTATTGGTTTCCGATGGTGAAGAAACCACATCAGATGCATTGTTGGAAGCCAGAGCGTTGGCGGCTCAAGGTGTAACCATTGATGTTTTTCCTTTAGCGAAAGAAATGGGGCAAGAGGTACAAATTACAGCCTTGGAATTGCCTACGATTATTAATAAAAATACGGCTTATGATATTGCCGTTCGTATTGACTCAAATGTGGATACCCCTATGGTAATCCGTCTTTACAAAGGGAATACTTTGATTGCAAATGAGAAGGCAAGTGTTTCTTCCGGAGAAAGTCGTATCGTATTTACTGATATTACTGCTGAGGGTGGTGGTGTTTCTTATCGGGCGGAAATCACCCCTGAAAAAGATACCCAAAGTAAAAACAACAAATTCTATGCCTACACTTATATTGACGACGTACCCAGAGTGTTATTGATTGGGGATGGAGAAGATACTTTGGGTTGGAATGGTATTGTTTCTGCCTCGCAATTACAGGTGGACATGGTGACGGCAGGGGCCGTACCTGTGTCTACGGAGCGACTACAGGGCTATGATTGTATCGTTATGGCTAACGTGGCCGTAGAAGACTTACCTGATGGATTTTTAGAGGTTTTAGAGGCATATGTACGAACATTAGGCGGAGGCCTAATTGTCAGCGGTGGGGACAAGTCCTATGCCTTAGGTGGATATTTTAACACCCAATTGGAGGATATGCTCCCCGTGGATATGGAGCTAAAGACCGAAGGGGAAGAGCCTGATTTAGCAATGATTATGGTAATTGACCGTTCGGGAAGTATGACCGCTGGGGGTTACGGAGTAACCCAATTGGAGATGGCCAAAGAAGCGGCCATTCGTAGCTTAGATGGCTTCAAAGAAAAAGACCAGGTGGGCATCATAACTTTTGATGATCAGTTTCAGTGGACGGTGCCCATGACCAAGGTGAGTGGAAATAAAGCTTCCATCCAAGAGCAGATTGGAAAAATCCAAGCAGGTGGCGGAACCAGTATTTTACCTGGTTTAACAGAAGCTGTGGACACCTTAGCCAAAACAAATGCCAAGGAAAAGCATATCATTTTGTTAACGGATGGTCAGGCAGAGCAGGAGGGTTATACCCCTGTTCTAAGCAGAATGAAAAATAGCGGAATTACCCTTTCCTCCGTAGCCGTTGGTGGCGGGGCGGATGTAAGCCTTTTAATGAGACTGGCCAATGAGGGGAATGGACGATATTACTTTACGGATGAATTTACGGACTTGCCCAGTATCTTTGCCAAAGAAACTTTGCTGGCAGGAAAAGAATACTTGAATAATCGTAAATTTTATCCCAAACAAAAGGATGCATCGGCAATTTTATCTTCCGTATCATCGGTACCTTTGCTAGAAGGGTATATTGGCACAACTAGAAAAAGTAGGGCTGATACCGTTCTGGTCAGCGACCGAGAGGAGCCTATTCTTGCTGCATGGCAATATGGACTAGGTAGGACAGTGGCCTGGACCCCTGATGTTGGGGGCACATGGACGAGGGAGTGGCTATCTGCTCAGGAAGGAAGTACTGTGTTAAGGAATGCCGTGGGATGGGCAATGAATGCCCAGATGGCCCAAGACATGAAACTGACAGCACTAAGTGGTGCGAAGAAAAGCACGTTGCGTCTGGAGATGCCTTTTGATGAAGAAATAACGGGTGTGGATGCCACGGTATTAAATTCCCAAGGGGAATCTTATGAAACCCAATTAACGATGACTGCTCCTGGCGTTTACGAGGGCGAGATAGAGACAGCGGAAGAAGGCGCTTACGTTGCCAATTTATCCATTGCAAAAAAGGTAGGGACAGAGCATTATAACACAGGGTTTGCCCTTTCCTATCCCCCTGAATATGATATTACCAAAAAGGGCGGAGGAGCAGCATTATTACAGCAAATTAGCAATGCTAGTGGTGGTAGGGTTTTGGAAAGTGGTAAACAGGTCTTTGAAGGAGAACCTTTGGCTGTGGTAAGCCAAAAGGATTTGACTGTATTTTTAATGGTTTTAGGTTTGCTTTTATTTTTGTTGGATATTGCTTTGCGACGTTTTTCCGTTTTGGTATTACGTTTAGAGAGTGTCTTGTCTCAAAAAGGCAGCAAGGCGAAAGGGGGAACAAAGCCGAAGCCAAAGTCAAAGCCTGCCATGGATTTAAAAGTGGAACAAACCTCCAAAGTTTCTGAGCCGAAAGAGGCTGCTAAAAAAACAACGCAGGAAGTTTCTTCCCAAAGTACGGCTGAAAAGCTTGCAGCGGCAAGGAAAAAACGTAATAATTGATAAACATTCTTTATATTTCATAAAAATGTAATGTTAATTATTAGAATTTTTATTGAAATTTAAAAAATACTCCGTTATGATAGACTTATTGGCCTATTTTAAAAATTTGGCCATTTATATAACGGCGTATTTTTTTATTTGACGGAATCTTTTCTTTTTTATAAAAAAGAGCTTTAAAAAGCAACTTTTGTAATCAATCGGACTATAATGAATGAAGTCGATTCTGTTTAATTGAAATATAAAGGCAGCCGTAGAAGTAGGGGGAGAATGGATGGAAGGACAAAATGGTGGAAAGCGTTTTAGAAGCCAACGGAAAAAAAAGAAGAAAGGTATTTTTCTTGGTGTGGCAATTTTATGCTTTTGTCTAGCGGGCGGATACTTTGCTTATGCGTATAATCAAAATCAAAAGATAAAGGAGATTCTAGCACAAAAGGGAATTTATGAAGGAATTACCATTGATGGCATTGATGTTGGCGGATTAAGCAAAGAGGCAGCCATGGACATGTTAGTTAAGACCCATGGAAAGGATGCTGCAAACCAAAGTTTAGTGCTTTTTTATGAAAATGAAGAATGGGTTTACGCATTCAAAGACATAGGTGCTGAATATCAAGTGGATGAAGCGGTGGAAGCGGCGTATAACTTTGGTAGAACAGGCACGGAAAAAGAGAACATGCAGGTGGTTTCTAATTTGATTAGAAATGGCCAAGAAATCCCTTTGGAATTCACTTATGACGATAGAAAAATGCAGGATAAGCTGATTGAAGTTTCAGAGCAGTTTAATCAAGAAGCCCAAAATAGTAGCATGAAGCGGGCGAATGGGAAATTTGTAATTGAAAAAGAAGTGCAAGGGCGAAAAATGGATCTAGAAGGAACAATGATAAATGTGGATCGTGTGGTTGAAAGCATGCAAGGTGGCAGAGCGGCAATTATTGCTGATGTGACGGAGCCAGAAATCACCTATGAGGACAATCAGCATGTAGCGGATTTAATTGGTTCCTACTCCACAAAATATACGGCCTATGATAAAAATAGAAATACCAATTTGGTTGTTGGTTGTCAATATCTGAATGGAACCCTGATTGCACCGGGCCAGGTGTTCTCGGCATCGGAAGGTTTAGGTGAGCAAACCTATAAGCGAGGATATCGTGATGCAGGGGTTTATGTAAATGGTAAGGTTGAGGCAGGAATGGGCGGCGGTGTTTGTCAGATTACTTCTACACTATATAATGCGGCTATTTATGCAGAATTGGAAATTGTGGAAAGACACCCGCATTCTATGACTGTTGGATATGTTCCTTTGGGCCGTGATGCTGCCATTGCAGGGAATTATAAGGATTTGAAAATCAAGAATAACACAGAATATCCCATTTATTTAGAAACATATGCTTCTAATGGCGTATTAGAAGTTAAGCTATATGGCCATGAAATTCATGAAGCGGGCAGGAAGGTGGAATTTGAAACGGTTTATGAGGCTACAATTCCAAAGCCTGATGAGATTGTGAAAGAAGATCCTGAAAAGGTAGAAGGGGAGCGAGAAGTCACCCATACCGGTAGAACAGGATCCAAGGTTTCCGTATATAAGAAAGTGCTCCAAAATGGGAAACAAATAAGTAAAGATAGGTTTAGTAGTTCTTCATATCGTGCCGTTGCCGATGAAGTGACGGTTGGAACCAAAAAAGTGGAGACGGAGAATGAACCTGTTTTTGTACCTGTTCCTCAGGAACCTAGTTTTGTAACGGATCCTATTGGCGAAAATTCCTTTGGAATACAATAAAATCAAATGGAAAAGAGTACCTCTGAAACAAATATCGATTCAGGGGTATTTTCTGTACGAAAGGACGGAAAGTGAATGTTCAAAATTGGGAAGATTCCCCCGGAAATATTGGAGTCTATTGTGATGAACCCTATCAGGAAAAATACCGTTAAGAGAGACGATATTTTATTGCGCCCAAAAACGGGCGAGGACTGTTCTGTGGTTGATTTACAAGGGGAAATGTGCGTGTTATCCACGGATCCAATTACGGGGGCAGCCAAGGATATTGGTTATTTAGCTGTACAGATTAACTGTAATGATATTTATTCCGCAGGAGCAGAACCAGTAGGGATATTGCTAACAGTTTTGCTGCCAGAAAGTAGCGATGAAGAGGATTTGAAAGAAATCATCGAAGGGGCGTTAAAAGGTGCAGAAGAGTTAGGCATTGAAATTTTGGGAGGACACACGGAAGTTACCGATGCCGTCTGTAAGCCCATTGTTTCTGCCGCAGTGATTGGAAAAAGCCGCAAAAGAAACATCGTTCAAACAGGTGGTGCCCAGGTTGGTCAAGATGTCATTATGACCAAGTGGGCAGGATTGGAAGGTACTGCAATCATTGCCAAAGAGTATGAAGAAGAATTGGTGAAAGGACTGCCTTTAGAAGTGGTTCAAGCTGCACAAGGCATGAAGAATTTTCTTTCTGTTGGAACGGAGTCTTTGATTGCAGTCGAACATGGGGCAACAGCCATGCATGATGCCACGGAGGGTGGCATATTGGGTGCCGTTTGGGAAGTGGCAGAATGTTCCCAAACGGGCGTTGAGATTTGGCAGGATAGAATTCCTTTAAAAGAAGAAACAAAGATAATTTGTAATCAGGCAAATATTGACCCTTTGCGTCTCATTTCCAGTGGGACAATGATTATTACAACCCAGGATGGCCAGGAGCTGCTGAAAAAGTTATCTGCCCATGGTATCGAAGGGGCAATCATCGGTCGGATTACGGAAGAGGAACGTATTTTAGTCACAGCCCAAGGAAGATGCTTGCTGGAGGAACCCAAAAGTGACGCAATATATCAAGTGAAATTTTTGTGATACAACTGGACATAAGAGAAAGGCTGATGAAAATGAGAGATTTTGTAGCAAAGCATGTAGCTGATTTACCGCCTTCGGGCATACGAAAGTTTTTTGACGTTGTAGCTACAATGCCAGATGTGGTGTCTTTGGGGGTTGGGGAACCAGATTTTAAAACCCCTGAGCGTGTAAGGCAGGCTGCCATCGACTTACTGGAAGAGGGAAGAACCAGATATACAGCGAACTTGGGAATACCTGCCTTAAGAGAGCGTATTTCCCATTACTTAGGAAGACGTTTCCATACGGTTTATGACCCTGCCAGTCAGATTTTGTGTACCATTGGTGCGTCTGAGGCCATTGACGTTGCCCTACGCACCATTTTAGAGCCTGGTGATGAGGTTTTGGTGATTGAACCTTGTTATGTTTCTTATAAACCATCTATTATCTTGCAGCATGGTGTGCCAATTGTTGTTACAACAAAGGTTAAAAATGATTTTAAACTTATGCCAGAAGAATTAGAAGAGGCCATTACGGAAAAAACAAAAGCAATTATTTTGCCTTATCCCAATAACCCCACAGGGGCGATTATGGAAAAGGAAGATTTGGAAAAAATTGCGCCGATTTTAATCAAACATGATTTGTTGGTTATTTCTGATGAAATTTACGCCGAGTTAACCTATGGCGCAAAGGATCATGTTTCCATTGCCTCTATCGATGGGATGTATGAAAGAACCATTGTATTAAATGGCTTTTCAAAATCCTTCGCCATGACAGGGTGGCGTTTAGGCTATGCAGCAGGACCCAAGGATTTAATTGCCCAAATGAACAAAATTCACGCTTATGTAGTTATGAGCGCCCCAGTTATGAGCCAGCAGGCTGCCATTGAAGCATTAAGGGATGATACCCTCTGTGATGAAGATGTGAGTGTTATGAGGCAGGCATATGATGAAAGAAGAAAGTACCTCCTTGGTGAGTTCCATAGACTTGGTTTGCCTTGTTTTGAGCCAAAGGGAGCCTTTTATGTGTTTCCGTCTATTCAAAAAACAGGCATGGGTTCGGAGGGATTTTGCGAAAAGCTTCTTTTTAAAAGCGGCGTAGCAGTTGTTCCTGGAAATGCTTTTGGTGAATGTGGAGAGGGATTTGTCCGCATTTCCTATGCTTATAGCGTGGAGGAGCTAAAGGTCTGTATAGAGAAAATTGAAAAGTTCTTGCTTGAAAATAATCGTTAACTAAAAGTGGTGTTTTGGATGAAATCCGAGCACCACTTTTTTATGTAAATTGATGTAGAGGCTAGGCGTAAGGAATGCTCCCAAACTTCTTACAATAAGAGATGTATTCTCAACGAAATAAGGAGAAAATAAGATTATAGAATGTTTTAGAATAAAGTAGCATATATTCATTTGTTTTTCCTTATAATTCATTGACGTAGGTTGAAAAATATGAGATGATATACTAAAATTTTAACATTTAGTAAAAAGGAGAGAAATGAGCTTGGACACAGACGGAGATAATGACGCCGATATCAGTGTGAAATGTTTATTTGTCAATAAGATTTTGAATACAAGGGTATACTTTGCCTATAACGAATAACGTTACAGGTGAGGTATGCCTTTTTATGTTTTTTTGTAAGGTCAATAAGGAGGAAGAGTTGATGTTTTTGGTTCCGATACTATTACAGGTGTTTTTGATTACATTAAATGCAGTCTTTGCAAGTGCGGAGATAGCGGTAATCTCCATGAATGACAATAAAATGAAGCGTATGGCCATGAGTGGGGATAAACGGGCGAAAAGGTTGCTTGCCCTAACAGACCAGCCTGCACGATTTTTAGCTACAATACAGGTGGCTATTACATTGGCAGGGTTGCTGGGGAGTGCATTTGCCGCTGAAAACTTTGCTGGGGAGCTGGCGCAGTTGTTGCAAAATGGGGGTATTGAGGCACCGTTAAATGTTTTACGCTCCTTTTGTGTATTTATAATTACATTGATTTTGGCTTACTTTAACTTGGTTTTTGGGGAGTTGGTACCCAAGCGTGTGGCCATGAAAAATGCTGAGAAACTGGCTTTAGCCATGAGCGGAATGTTGAAAACCGTTGCAAAAATATTTGCGCCACTGGTTTGGCTGTTGACGGTATCCACCAATGGTATTTTGCGTTTGATGCGTATAGACCCCGAGGATGAAGAAGATATTATTTCAGAAGAAGAAATTTTTATGATGTTAGATCAGGGCAATGAAAGAGGTACCATTGATATAGAAGAAAGTACATTTATTAGAAATGTTTTTGCCTTTGACGACATCCCTGTGGAACAGGCTTGTACCCATCGTGTGGATGTGGTAATGCTGGAAATCGAAGATGATATGGAAACTTGGGAAAAAATCATTTTGGAAAATCGATTTACTTACTTTCCTATTTGTGGTGAAGATAGTGATGATATCTTGGGTGTTTTAGATACAAAAACATATTTCCGTTTGCAAGATAAGAGTAGGGAAACTGTTATGGCTGAAGCCGTAGATAAGCCATATTTAGTTCCTGAAACAATGAAAGCCGACGTATTATTAAAGAATATGAGGGCCAACAGAAACCATTTTGCTTTGGTTTTAGATGAGTATGGTGGTGTGAGTGGTATCATTACCTTGCGGGACTTAATTCATCTTTTAATTGGGGATATGCTTGAGGATATGGAAGAAGAAGAAATTTTAAGTATTTCAGAAGATACATGGCGTATTATGGGTTGTGCTTCATTAGAGGATGTAAGTGATGAGTTAAACATTCCTTTACCTGTGGAAGAGTATGAGACTTATGGTGGGTTTATTTTTAGTGAGCTGGGTAAAATCCCTGAAGATGGAACCCAGTTTACCATTGAGACATCAGGCATGGAAATTCAGGTGAATCAGGTGGAAAACCATCGAATTGGTGAGACCATCGTAAGGGTGGTTCCAAGAGTAGACGAGGATAATCAGGAAGAGTAATACAGTTTTAGTTGAAGAGTTAATTTTAATATGCTATACTGAAACCGTAAGCATCTTTGGAGAGTCCCCATTGTAAGGACTCTCTAAATTTTGGTCAATATTGTGAAGGGGGGATTTCTTTTGAAAGAACAATTAGCCCAATTGCAAAATTGGATTTACGAAAGTGATAATATTGTTTTTTTTGGTGGGGCAGGTGTTTCCACGGAAAGTGGTCTACCTGATTTCCGTAGTGAAAATGGAATTTTTTCTGCGATGAATGAATATGGATATAGACCCGAGACAATTCTCAGTCATTCTTTTTTTCAACAAAATCCAGAAGTCTTTTTCAGATATTATAAAAAGACTCTTTTATACCCTGATGCACAGCCTAACGATTGTCATAAGGCGTTAGCCAAATTGGAGGCTGATGGTAAATTAAAGGCGGTTATTACCCAAAATATTGATGACTTACATCAAAAGGCGGGGAGTAAAAATGTTTTGGAGCTCCATGGTACCCTTTATCGCAATTACTGTTTAAAGTGCAGACAGGAGTACCCATTAGATTATGTGACGAAAGAAGAAGGAGTCACTCGTTGCAGTATTTGTGGCGGCGTAGTAAGGCCTGATGTGGTTCTTTATGAAGAAAGCCTAAATGAAAGAACAATTGAAAAATCTGTAGAATACATTGCCAATGCAGATGTATTAATTGTTGGAGGTACAAGTTTAAATGTTTATCCCGCAGCAGGGTTAATTAACTATTATCAAGGTAAAAAAATGGTTTTAATTAATAAGTCCACTACTCCCTATGATAATAAAGCATCTCTGATCATTACAAAAAGCATCGGAGAAGTGTTCCGAGAAATCCTTGATTTCTAAGGGTTTCTAAAGAATTTGAAAAAAATATAAAAAATATTTAAAATAATGCTTGACAATGTGTCATGTCTTAGATATAATAAATTCTGCGCTGTGAAGTGCTGTGAACTTTGAAAATAGAATAGCGTTTGAAAAACACACAACCCATAGTCAATTCAAAAAGCTATAAGCTTTTAAGAGACAAAAGAGTTTGCTGGTTTCGAAAAAACCAGATAGTAGCCAGATTATACTGGTTAGGACAACTCGGATGTGCAAGTCGGAAGGCTTTATGCGTAGTTTTCTATGAAAACTACTTATAAAATTTATTCCCGACGATGCCGTTCATAAATTTTAATATAAGAGTTTGATCCTGGCTCAGGATGAACGCTGGCGGCGTGCTTAACACATGCAAGTCGAGCGGAGAAATTTAAAATGAGAGCTTCGGCAGGATTTTTAAATATCTTAGCGGCGGACGGGTGAGTAACGTGTGGGCAACCTGCCCTGTACTGTGGAATAATCACTGGAAACGGTGACTAATACCGCATGTCATCACGAGGGGGCATCCCCTTGTGAGAAAAGGATTTATTCGGTACAGGATGGGCCCGCATCTGATTAGCTAGTTGGTGAGATAAAAGCTCACCAAGGCAACGATCAGTAGCCGACCTGAGAGGGTGATCGGCCACATTGGGACTGAGACACGGCCCAAACTCCTACGGGAGGCAGCAGTGGGGAATATTGCACAATGGGCGAAAGCCTGATGCAGCAACGCCGCGTGAAGGATGAAGGGTTTCGGCTCGTAAACTTCTATCAATAGGGACGAAAAAAATGACGGTACCTAAATAAGAAGCCCCGGCTAACTACGTGCCAGCAGCCGCGGTAATACGTAGGGGGCAAGCGTTATCCGGAATTACTGGGTGTAAAGGGAGAGTAGGCGGCATGGTAAGTTAGATGTGAAAGCCCGGGGCTTAACCTCGGGATTGCATTTAAAACTATCAAGCTAGAGTACAGGAGAGGTAAGTGGAATTCCTAGTGTAGCGGTGAAATGCGTAGATATTAGGAAGAACACCAGTGGCGAAGGCGACTTACTGGACTGAAACTGACGCTGAGGCTCGAAAGCGTGGGGAGCGAACAGGATTAGATACCCTGGTAGTCCACGCCGTAAACGATGAGTGCTAGGTGTTGGGGGGGAACCCTCGGTGCCGCAGCTAACGCAATAAGCACTCCACCTGGGGAGTACGATCGCAAGATTGAAACTCAAAGGAATTGACGGGGGCCCGCACAAGCGGTGGAGCATGTGGTTTAATTCGAAGCAACGCGAAGAACCTTACCAAGGCTTGACATCCCTCTGACCGCACTAGAGATAGTGCTTCTCTTCGGAGCAGGGGTGACAGGTGGTGCATGGTTGTCGTCAGCTCGTGTCGTGAGATGTTGGGTTAAGTCCCGCAACGAGCGCAACCCCTATTCTTAGTAGCCATCATTCAGTTGGGCACTCTAAGGAGACTGCCGTGGATAACACGGAGGAAGGTGGGGATGACGTCAAATCATCATGCCCCTTATGTCTTGGGCTACACACGTGCTACAATGGCTGGTAACAAAGTGAAGCAAAACGGCGACGTCAAGCAAATCACAAAAACCCAGTCCCAGTTCGGATTGTAGTCTGCAACTCGACTACATGAAGCTGGAATCGCTAGTAATCGCGAATCAGAATGTCGCGGTGAATACGTTCCCGGGCCTTGTACACACCGCCCGTCACACCATGGGAGTTGGAAGCACCCGAAGTCGGTGACCTAACCGTAAGGAAGGAACCGCCGAAGGTGATATCAGCGACTGGGGTGAAGTCGTAACAAGGTAGCCGTATCGGAAGGTGCGGCTGGATCACCTCCTTTCTATGGAGTATTGGTTGTGCTTCAACGCTATTCTATTTTGAGAGTTTATAGGACTTTTTTTTTAGAAATAATATCAGTAATTAATGAATTTAATAATTTGGGTGGATTCCCGAGCGGCCAAAGGGGGCAGACTGTAAATCTGTTGCGATAGCTTCGAAGGTTCGAATCCTTCTCCGCCCATATTTTTAACAAACCTAAAGGGTTTGTTTTTTTTTATGTTAATAAATAATTAGGAATTGCTAGACTAGATTTTTCTGCATAATTATGCTACGATTTAAGGGTTGAAAATACATGTTAAAACACAGACGAAAGGATGATATTATGAAGAAAGCAGTAGGTTCATTGATAGCTAGTATTTTGGTTTGCTCCATGATGGTTCCGGCTTTTGCAGAAAATAAGACCAATGCACAGTTAAGATCAGACTTTAAAATTGAAATCGATGGTCAGGAATGTGTGTTTACCCGTGCAGACGGTTCTACGGCTCTGCCTATTCTATATAATGACACTACCTATTTACCTTTGCGTGCCATTGGAGAGATTATGGGCAAGAATGTAAATTGGGACGAAATAAATAAAACCATTAATATTAGTGGGGATAGAAAAGAAACAACGAAAAATACACAAACTGCTACTGCAGAGTCCAAAGAAGTTTTGGTTCAGGAAAGAGGGGACTTTTTAATCGAAATTGATGGTGTTACCATGGACTTTAGAACATCTTCTGGAGTTAAGATTAGCCCAATCGTTTATAATGGTTCCACTTATTTACCTTTGCGTGCCATTGGGCAGATTATGGGTAAGGATGTAGCTTGGGATAATACTACAAAAAAAGTAAGCCTAGCCCCTTCAGATAGCGCTGTAACGGATGCAGACAGCTTTAAAACCGATGCAGATGCAGTGAAAGATGCTGAAAAAGGCGATATTGGTATGGGCAAAGCAAAGGAAATTGCATTGGCCCACGCTAAATTAGAGGCAAAGGATGTTCGCTTTGTAAAGACGAAAATGGATAAGGACGATGGCAAGAAGGTATACGAAGTTGAATTCTACCATGGTAACAACGAGTATGACTATAAAATTGATGCAGTAACAGGAGAAATCGTGTCTGTAGATAATGAGATTGAGGATTTTGATGTATTAAAAGATGGCAAATTCATCAATGAGGAACAGGCGAAAAAGGCAGCGACAGCCCATGCAAATGTCAAAAATAGTGATGCAACCTTTACTAAGGCAGAGCTTGATAAAGATGATGATAAGGTTGTTTATGAAATTAATTTCTATACAACCAGCGCTGAATATGAATATACCATTGATGCAACAAAGGCTACTGTTTTAAGCTTTGAAAAGGAAGAGAAAGAGGCAAATGCTGACGCAAAGATTATTTCATTAGCGGAGGCGAAGAAGGCAGCCCTTTCCCATGCGGGTGTGAAAGAAAAAGATGTTAAGTTTACAAAAGCCGAGTTAGACACAGATGACAAGGAAAAGGTATATAAACTGGAATTTGAAGGAAACGATGCAAAGTATGAATATATCATTGATGGCCAAACGGGAAAAGTATTAGATTCTGATAAAGAACAGCTAAATGATGACGATGATGACAACAAAACCGATAAAAAAAACGGAAAAGGAAATGACAAAAAGGATGAAAAAAATGATGACGCAGATGAGGATTAATTTACGTTGTTATTTTCCTAATTAATAGTAGACCCCCTATATTTCAGGCGAAATATAGGGGGTTTTTTGAATTAGAGGCACCAAAAAACCACTTTTGACTTGACGTACATAGAGTATCTAGGTAAAATATTACCTAGATACTCTATGTAAGCTTGAAAGGGGTGTATTTAAAATGGATAAGGGACTGATTGGTGGAAGTACCGTTTTGATGTTGCTATCCTTGTTGCAGGAAAAAGATTATTACGGATATGAAATCATTAAGGAGATTGAGCAAAGGAGTAATCGTATTTTTCAATTTAAAGAAGGGACGGTATATCCCGTTTTGCATCGCATGGAGAGCCAGGGGCTGGTGAAGTCTTATAAAGACAAGGCAGAAACAGGCAAGGAACGCAAATACTATAAAATAACGACGAAAGGAAAAACACAGTTAGCGAAAGAACAAAAGCAGTGGAATGAGTTTACGGTGTCGGTGGCAAAGGTGTTGGGGGGGGTGGGGTATGCGTGTCCCTGATTGGGAGGAATATCTCAAACAAGTTTTGTCCCATGTGAAGTTCAAATATGATCACAATTCCATTTATTTTGAGCTGAGGGATCATATGGAGGATCGGTATGAGAACTTCTTAAAGGAAGGAATGGAGGCTGAGCAAGCCAAAAAAGCGGCTTTAACCTGTATGGGCGATGCTGACGCAATTGGAGAGGAACTGAATAAAGCCCACTCACCCTTTCTTGGTTGGGTTTGGCGTAGCATAAGAACGGTGTTTATTATATTAGTTATTTTAAATATACTGCCCTTTCTCTCATTAATCACCTCGGGATTTATATCTATTTTTGAATCCTATGAAAATAAAACCGACAGTTCCCTGGTGTATTCCATTGACTTGGATTACAAAGAGAAAATATATGACACTACGTTAATTATTGACAAAATACTATACTACGAAGATAATACCCTTGAAGTTCGCTATGCTACATGGACAAATCCTTTTTCTAATAGTATTAAGTGGAATTCCTCCATATGGATTGAGGCTTATGACGAACAGGGAGAAATACATAGAGGTGGCGGTGGGTGGAAAAGTGGAAGCTATTACGGCAGAGGTCAGAGAAGCCTACGAGATATACCTTCTGATACAACAAAAATTGTAGTTTACTTTGGACAGAATGGGGAAATACCCATTGATTTAACAGAGGGGCGGGTGATGGCGAATGAATCGTAAGAAAGAAATGTTGATATACATCATTTTAATTCCCCTGTTTATTTTCACTTTTATGCGGCTTGGTGGGTATTTTTTTACGGCCAAGGATGTTTTTTATGCTTGCGAAGAAGGGTTGAGTTATGGTCCTTCTGAAAAGATTTTAGCAGAATATGAATTCCAGGATAAGAGTAGATTAATTGTTGGAATGTGGGAAGAAAATTTATCGGCTATATCTGTAAGGCCTGCGTTTGGTGTTCTTTGGAAGCTAAAACAAGGTGGGGTACGTGGTTTTATTCCTTGCGATAAAATGGTCACAGGGGCTTTATTTGCAAATGGAAAAGTAATTGGGCTTACAGGAAATAAAGAAATTTCTGAGGTTTATTGTAGAATTGAGTACGGGGATTATGAAAACCCCATGATTCAAGAGGTCACAATGGCGGTAGACCAGGATGGGTTTTTCAATGGGGAATGGGAAAGCCAAAGTCCTGAGGACATGAATGGATTTATTGCATATACCGAGGGGAGAAACAGCAGAGATGAGGTTATATATCGAGATGGAATGACCAAGCAGGGGGTATACTATAATGATGGCGTTGAGGAACAGTTAATTTACGAAGAGTAGGTGTATGCTCGTACATAACCTTATACACTTAAAGTTTGCGAGTAGACATAACGTTGGTTTTTATTTTAATACAAAAAAATCAAAAATTACAAAAAATATCAAAAAAGGTATTGACAAATATGGCTGTCTTTGATATATTAAATGAGCGGTTTGAAACGAGCAGTAACATGCCCGAGTGGCGGAATAGGCAGACGCACAGGACTTAAAATCCTGCGGGGTAACACCCGTACCGGTTCGACCCCGGTCTCGGGCATAACCGCTTAAAAATGAATATGTGCCCAGATAGCTCAGTCGGTAGAGCAGAGGACTGAAAATCCTCGTGTCGCTGGTTCGATTCCGGCTCTGGGCACCATCTATGCGCGAGTGGCTCAGTGGTAGAGCATCGCCTTGCCAAGGCGAGGGTCGCGAGTTCGAATCTCGTCTCGCGCTTGAAAAGTGTCTAATATTTAGACACTTTTTTTATTGGCGCTTTAGCTCCAATAAACCACCAGCTCTGCTGGTGGAGTGAAACGATTATAACAATAGTAAACCTCCTTTGATAAGATTAAAGCGTTTCCTCAACTGCTAAAAAATCAAAGGAGGTTTTTTCATACATAAAAAGTTTATCCTATTCAAAGTGGAGAAGTAGATATCATGTTATATTTGTGCCTAAGGATAGGGGATTAGAGACTATGGGTATTCATATCTTAATATAAGCTGGGAAATGTCCTTTTAAAAAGCAGAATACCATTGACTGACAAGGGCATATGTATCTTTAGGCGGGTTTACAAACAAAGCTGCCACTGGATGGAATTTAATCTTATTCTATGGAGGCATCGCCTGAAAGGGAATGGTTATTCAGGCCGGTGCAAATATCTTTTTGAATGGCTCAATGATGTATGTAGAGCATAAGTGGGAAAGGTCTTCCAGAACGTATATGGGCAGTGTTTGGAAATTTAGTATATATTTTTTGGGTAATTGAATGAAAAAAGGGGAGGCACCTGATCATTCAGGTGCCCATAAGGAAAAGGATTGAAAAATGATTTATTACTATATCGATTAGTAAGCCAGGAAGTCCTGACCCAGTTTTACGCAACGTTCTTTACCCTCTGTGTCAGGGAACCCGCAGATGATTAAACCTTCATCAAATACATTGGCACCTATTTTTTCACATCTATCGCACCAATCTCTCATCCACTGGCCATCGCCCCAACCATAAGAGCCAAACAGAGCAACTTTTTTACCCTTCAGGCTGCTTTCAATGGAAGAGAAGAAAGGTTCGAATTCGCCTTCTTCTAAGACTTCATCGCCCATGGAGGGGCAGCCAAAAACTAATTTATCATAATCGCTAACATTGCCTTTAAAAGCGTCTACGGTGAAAATTTCTGTATCCGCCCCCATGCCTTGGGCAATTTCTTTTGCCATAACTTCTGTATTACCTGTTCCGCTCCAATAAATAATCGCACTTTTCATTTACAAAACCTCCTGTAATGTTTGCTTTGCTTCTAAAAGAGAAAGAATAGGGATCCCTTTGGAAGCCTGATTTAATAATTTTTTTCTACAATTCGTATACTCCTGAAAAGTTGCTACGGCAGTTTTTTCATCACCGTAGACTTTCCAATATCCGCAGAGCTTATAATTTTGTCCTTTTTCATGAATGAAGGCAAAAACATCTTCTGGTGGATACCCTAGGAAGAAGCCGATTTCATGAGGAAATTCATTGTGTTTTTGAATACGGCGGCGCAAAAAGGCCAAAGTATCCACAAGGGAGGATTCCTCATTCACAGTTAGGGGATACCCCGTTTTCATAAGAAATGCCTTAATTTTTGGATTACTGAAATATTCCAAAAGCTTTTCTTTTCTGTACACCAAAAAGAATACACGTTTTTCGCAGCAGTATAGATACTGCAAAGAAATTTCCTTTTTTGCCAGTTGTTTTTGATAATTTGCCACTTCATCTTTTAGGTTTTGCAAGCGTGGTAAGGGTAAAGAAAAAAGATTCGCTTGTTTAATACCATATAGAGTAGGGGCGCCATGATAAAGCATCTGCATTTCAAAATCAGACATAAATTAACCTCCTTTGTTAGCCGAGACTAACTCAAGCCTGACAGTAAGAACTAAGAATTTTATTCAAAGCAGAAGATGAAGAACTGTGAGATCGAGCGATGGCAATTTGGTTACGCTCGGCTTCTTGAACTGCGCCAGTAACCATAATATGAGATACGGTACTGGTAAATAAAACAATTAAATCAGCCTTCCCGATTTGATTACGGAAGTTTCCTGGCATTTGGGTAAATACTTTACTTTTACAATTATATTTTTTACAAATATCCATATATTGACGAACCATGCGGTCGTGACCGCCAACAATTACAACACTCATGGTGACCTCCAAAAAAAATATTTAGTTAGTTTCAACTAACCATAGGCATATGCTACCATTTGGTGATAAATTTGTCAAGGCTTATTTTTAAAGTTTTAACAAAAGAATTGCTCTATGGAATCATATAGATTAGGACTAGGATATATGCTATAATCTAAATAAAATGGGAGGGGTATTTATGCGAGCAACCCAGCGGTTACTACTTCGCAACTTAATGGAAAAGGATGCGGAGGATCTTTTTGAATATAGTAAAGAAGAGGATGTGGGCAAAAATGCAGGATGGAAGCCCCATGAAAGCTTGGAAGAATCTAAAAAAATACTACAAGTAGTTTTTTTAGGACAAGAAGATGTTTTTGGAATGTTTGAAAAGGACAGCCAAAAGCTAATCGGTACAGTGGGCTTTGTTCCCGACACCACAAGGGAAAATGATGAAGTGAAAATGCTTGGATTCGCCTTAGGTAAGGCCTATTGGGGAAAGGGATATATGACGGAAGCCGTGAACGAGGTTCTTTCTTACGGTTTTGGGGAAAAGGGGTATAACCTAATTTCTGTATGTCATTATACGGATAATTTGCGCTCTCAAAGGGTGATCGAAAAGTGCGGATTTCAATTTGAGGGATTGCAAAGACAAAGTGAAAAACGTTATGATGGAGCAGTGATGGATAAAAAATGGTATTCTATGACCAAAGAAGAATTTTATCGAAAAATGAAGTAGAAATAGAGGTTTTTGTAAACAATTCGATAACAACCATAAGCGATTTTATAGTAAAATGAGAGTCAATGCAGGAGAAGAGGTGTCGTTGTGGAAATAATCAACTGGAAAGAACTTTTATATCCTTATGAACAGGCTGTGGATGAGTTGCTTTTAAAGTTTCGATACTTAGATAAGGAGTGTAGGCATCTGGGGATTTATTCCCCCATCGACTCAGTAACAGGACGCTTAAAAAAGCCGGCTAGTATTTTAGACAAAGCAGGGAGAAAGCAAATTCCTCCTGAAAAGATAGAAGAAAAGATCGAGGACATTGCAGGGATTCGTATTCTTTGCCAGTTTGTTGAGGATATTGAAAAGGTTGTGCATATGGTTCGTGGCAGAAAAGATATGACGGTGGTGGAAGAAAGAGACTACATTACCAACACAAAACCCAGCGGCTACCGAAGTTATCATATTATTATACGCTATCCTTTAAGTACTGCCTTAGGCCCCAAGGAGGTCATGGCGGAAATTCAAATTCGGACAAATGCCATGAATTTTTGGGCAACGGCGGAGCATTCCCTTCGATACAAATATAGTGGAAATATTCCTGAAAGCTTGCAAAAGAGGCTTAAAATCTGTGCCGAGGCTGCCTTCCATCTAGATCGGGAAATGGCAACCATACGAGAGGAAATTACAAACGTGCAGCGGTTAAACGAAATCAAGGTGAATCTGGTTTCTAATATTTTGGATAATATTCAGAGTTTGCATTTTGGGGCAAAATTAGAAGAGATGGCTGAAATTAATAAAGAGTTTGTGGATATTTGGAATAAAGAAGACATCGATGAGCTGAAGGCATTTAATGAGAAGCTCAATGTTTTGGCGGAAGTTTATCGGGTGTAAAAAGGAGTAGAGTCATGGGGTTATTTGCCATAGGGGATCTTCATTTTGGGTTTGGGGTACATAAACCTATGAGTATTTTTGGATCCCACTGGGAAGGTCATAGTGAGAAAATTATAGAGAATTGGAAAAGAGAAATCAACAATGAAGACACTGTTTTATTGCCTGGAGATATTTCTTGGGCAATGAAAGAGGAAGAAGCAGAGGTTGATTTAAAAATAATCCGTGATTTGCCGGGAAGAAAATTTTTTTTGGAGGGAAACCATGACTATTGGTGGAAATCTACCTCCAAACTGGAAAGAAAGTATGAGGGAATGGGATTTTTAAAAAATGATTGCCGCCTTTATGAGAATATATATATTTGTGGTACAAGGGGTTGGCTTTGTCCCAATGACACTCATTTTACACCTCAGGATAAAAAGCTTTATGAAAGGGAACAAATTAGGTTAAGGCTTTCCTTAGATAGTGCCATGAGAAAAGGGGCGGAGGAAATCCTATTAATGATGCATTTTCCTCCAACAAATGATAGGCAAGAAGATTCCGCTTTTATGGAAATCATCAGGGATTACCCCATTAAAAATGTGGTATATGGTCATTTACATGGGCGTGCTAGCCATGACAATGGTATTAAAGGGGAGAAAGATGGTATTCATTTTCATTTGGTTTCAGCGGATTATTTAGATTTTTGCCCTAAGAAGATATTTTAATATCAAGGAAAAGGAATTTATTTTGGGAAGACTTATAGCGGCTTTATTGTAGATAATCGTGACGACCTTCCATTTTTCCTTTCCATCAGAACACCAAATTTTCTGTATATTAAAACGGCTATTGATAATCAATAGCCGTTATTTTTTAGTCTTCGTAGTCATTTGCAGCTTCTACAATCCACTTTTTCAATGCTCGTACGTCATACTCCTCATCCAAATCCAACTCTAAGGAAAGGTTTTCCAATTCGTCTTCTTCAGCAAGATAGGTGGCTTCAAAGGCCGAGGTTAAGTCGTCCTCGAATAAAATTTCCCCTTCGACTGCCCAACTATCATCGCCTTTATCGATAGAATAGATATTGACTTCTGTGATTCGTAACATTGCAAAAGATCCTCCCTTTAATACATTTTCATTCCTACTTCTTTTTTGATTGATTTTTCTCTTTTTTTACTGAATAGCCAAATGTTCCCAATTGTTCACCGATGGTGAAGTATGCGCCGTGGGAATAACAAACAGGCTCTGTTTCATTAAAGTGGAACTTTCCTGTTTCATCTAAATATTCATCACTTACGCTAACGGAAACGACTTCTGCTAAAAACATATGGTGCGTGCCTAAAGGGATAATTTCCTTTACCTTGCACTCGATGTTTACAGGGCTTTCGTAGATGATTGGTGCGTTTACCTGCTCACCCTTTTTTGCCGTAAGATTCATCTCTTTGAACTTATCCATATCCCGTCCGCTTTTCACGCCACAAAAATCGCAAGCATAAGCCAAGTCTTTGGTGACCAAATTAATTACAAACTCTCCACTATTTTTAATTAAATCGAATGAGTGACGAGAGGGGCGAATGGAAACATAGGTCATTGCAGGGTCGCTATTTATGGTTCCTGTCCACGCAACTGTAATAATATTTCCTTTTTCCTCTGTACCGCAAGATACCATAACGACAGGTACAGGGTAGAGTACGGTACCAGGTTTCCATACTGCTTTTCCCATGAAATTACCTCCTTCAAAGATTGTAATAAATAAAATTTAATGTGACGATATTTATCTTATACGAGTTAGGACGCTTTGTAAAGATAAAAATCGCCAGATATTTGCTTTGTTTTTTTAGCTATTTCTTGTATTCTATGCTTTTTTTCAGTATTATGTTAAAAAAAAGAAAAGTATCGGAGGGAATTTATGGAACTACCCGTTAAATTTACGGAGAAAATGAAAGAGCTTTTAGGCGAGGATTATGCAAAATATTTGGATTCTTTTGAAGAATCCAGACATTATGGTTTGCGTGTAAATATGCTAAAGGAGACGGCACAGCACTTGCAAACAAGGAACGCATTTACCCTTGCTCCTGTGCCTTGGTGTGGAGAAGGTTTTTACTATACCGAGGGGGAACGTCCTGCCAAGCACCCATATTATCATGCTGGGATTTATTATTTACAAGAACCCAGTGCCATGTGCCCAGGGGCGGTTTTACCTATTGATGTTGGCGATCGTGTTTTAGATATTTGTGCTGCACCAGGAGGCAAGTCCACCCAATTGGGTGCTAGGCTTCAGGGGGTGGGCCTTCTGGTTGCCAATGATATTAGTGTAGGGCGGGCAAAAGCTCTTTTGAAAAATATAGAACTTTTTGGAATTCGCAATAGTGTTGTGATGAGTGAGCCTCCTGGAAAATTGGCAGAAAGATTTTCGAGCTTTTTTGATAAAATTATTATCGATGCCCCCTGTTCCGGTGAGGGGATGTTTCGTAAAGAACGGGATATGATGAAAAGCTGGGATGAAAATATGCTTGCTTTTTGCCAGAAAGAGCAAGGTGAGATTTTGGAGTCTTGTGCCCAGATGCTTCGACCTGGTGGAATGATGCTTTATTCTACTTGTACTTTTGCCATTGAGGAGAATGAAAAAAGGATTGGAGATTTTTTAGAAAAGCATGGGGAGTTTTCTCTTGTTCCTATTGATAAGAGCCACGGTTTTTCCGATGGGATTGGCGAATTTCGTCACTGTGCCAGATTATATCCCCATCAAATAAAAGGGGAAGGTCATTTCCTAGCCCTAATGCAAAAAGAAGGATATTCGGAACCTATCAATTTGGAAGGGGAGGTTGGTGAAGATGAAAAAAACTTAGCCCCTTTTCATGAGTTTGCCAAGACTGTGCTGAAAATAACCTTTAAAGGAACTTATAAATTCTTTGGGGAAAACTTATATCTATTGCCAAAGGAAATGCCCTCTATGAAAGGCCTCCGTGTGCTACGTACAGGCTGGCAGTTAGGAACGTTGAAAAAAGGGCGGTTTGAGCCCTCTCAAGCCTTTGCCATGGGATTATCTAAAAACGATGTTCAAAATGTAGCGGATTTTCCTTTGGAAGATGATAGAGTCATCCGTTATTTAAAAGGGGAAACCGTTGAGGCCGATGGAAAAGACGGATGGACACTGGTTTGTGTAGATGGGTTTCCTTTGGGCTGGGCAAAACGCCAAGGGGGCAGGCTTAAAAATAAATATGCAGTGGGTTGGAAGTGGGAATGATTCTGTCCTTAAATAGTGGACAAATGTATAATGGTGGTTGACAAATATTGAAAAGTTTGTAAAATGGAACTATCGTATATTTTTTGACAGAGGAAGAAGGTAATGGCATGGCAAATTTGATATATATGGGAACACGAGACAAGTCTATTCAGGCAACGGCATCTCAGGCCATTCTAAGAGGCATTTGTCCTGATGGGGGGCTATATATTCCTGAAGTGATTCCCACCATGGAAAAATCTTTGGAAGAATTGAGTAAGCTAAGCTATCAAGATTTGGCATACGAGGTTTTAAGCTTATTTTTAGATTTTACAGAGGATGAGTTAAGAGCTTGCATCAACGGTGCATATGACGAAAAGTTTGATACAACGGAGATTGCCCCTGTGGTACAAAAGGGCGATGCTTTGTTTTTGGAATTATTCCACGGCAGAACCTTAGCGTTTAAAGATATGGCGTTATCTATTTTACCTTATTTTATGAAAACCGCAGCAAAAAGAGAAGGTATCGACAAGGAAATCGTAATTTTAACAGCTACCTCTGGAGATACAGGGAAAGCGGCTTTGGAAGGCTTTGCAGGGGTTGAAGGAACGAAAATCATCGTATTTTTCCCTGAGGATGGGGTTAGCCCTGTGCAAAAATTGCAGATGACTACCCAAGAGGGGGAAAATACTTGTGTTGTTGGTATTTTGGGTAATTTTGACGACGCCCAAAGTGCAGTAAAGAGTATTTTTACTGACGAAAACTTAGGAGAAGAGCTGAAAAAAAGAGGGTATGTATTCTCCTCTGCAAACTCCATTAATATCGGTCGTTTGGTACCTCAGATTGTTTATTACTTCCATGCATATTTGAGTGCGGTAAAACAGGGTGCTTTAAAAATGGGGGAAGAACTTAACTTTACTGTGCCCACAGGTAACTTTGGAGATATTTTAGCTGGATGGTATGCAATGAAACTGGGGCTTCCCGTGGGTCATTTTGTATGTGCATCCAATGATAATAAAGTGTTGTATGATTTCTTCCGCACCGGTACATATGATAGAAACAGACAGTTCCATGTAACAGTTTCTCCTTCTATGGATATTTTGATTTCCAGTAACTTGGAGCGTTTGTTATGCCACATGGTTGGCCAGGATGCCACCAAGGCTGATATGGCAAAGTTGAGCCAAGAAGGAAAATATACCGTTGAGGTTACAGAAACAAAAATCAACGGTGAGTACGCTACGGAGAAAGAGACTTATGACACAATCAAAAACTTCTTTGAAAAAACTGGCTATGTTATGGATACCCATACAGCAGTTGCATATGCTGCTTACCAGAAATACAAGGAAGAGAGCAAAGATGACAGACCTATGGTCATTGTATCTACGGCAAGTCCTTATAAGTTTACCAAGGACGTTATGATGGCATTAGATGAAAAATATGCAACACAGGATGCGTTTGCATTAATGAGTGTTTTGGAAAAAATCAGTGGTGTTTCCATCCCTGAACCCATTCAAGGCATTGAAAAGAGACCCATTTTACACAAAAATGTTTGTGATAGGGATAAAATTAAGGACTTTGTAAAAGGATATCTTTTGTAGGATTCATGAAATTATATAAAAAAGTGAGGGTGTTTCCATAAAACACCCTCACTTGGTTTATGCAGAAATAACAAGAAAAGTCCCTCTTTGGGTAATGCCTTTGCTTGCCTTTTAGAAAGTAAAGGCCTGAAGGGGAAAGCCGTTGATTTTGTTGTTTGGATGCATTACAATGTATAAGAAACGCATATCTCTAAACTTATGTATGCGTTTTGTAGGTTTCAGAAATATCTAAACGAAGTTCGGAAGTCCTTCATTTTTGTAATGGGGGATTGCAAAATGTATTTTCTTGGGTACAATCCGAGAGAATAAAAAGGTGTTTAAACACCACTCACTATACGAAATTTTTTTGTGTAGGCTTGAAAAACGGTTAGGAAAAAACAAGGAATCTAAAAAGGACAAAAAGGAGATAATACCATGAAAATGTTCATCGACACAGCGAATGTGGAACACATCAAAGAGGCAAATGATTTAGGCGTTATTTGCGGCGTTACGACAAACCCTTCCCTTATTGCAAAAGAAGGCAGAGACTTCGTAGAGGTAGTAAAGGAAATTACAACAATCGTGGACGGCCCAATCAGTGCGGAGGTCATCAGCCTTGAACATGAAGGCATGGTAACAGAAGCCAGAGAACTGGTTAAAATCCATAAAAATATCGTAATTAAAATTCCAATGACATTGGAAGGCTTAAAAGCTGTAAAAATTTTGACAGCGGAAGGCATCAAAACAAACGTAACATTGATTTTCTCTGCGACACAGGCATTAATGGCTGCAAGAGCAGGTGCAACTTATGTTAGCCCATTCTTAGGCAGAGTAGATGATATTGGTGCTGTAGGTATGACTTTGATTGAAGAAATCGTTGAAATCTTTGATGTACACGGACTCGAAACAGAGATTATTGCGGCTAGTATCCGTAATCCTTTGCACGTAATTGATGCGGCAAGAGTTGGCTGTCACATTGCAACCATCCCTTACAACGTATTAATTCAAATGGCAAAACACCCTTTGACTGACATTGGTATCGAACGTTTCTTAAAAGATTGGGAAACTGTTCCTAAAAAATAATCAGACGTAACTGTGGTTTCAAAACTGTTTTCGGAGGTAAAAACATGAACCCTATGGATCAATTGACTATTAACACCCTGCGTTTTCTTTCCGCAGAAGCAATTCAGAAGGCAAATAGCGGCCACCCTGGCTTGCCTTTGGGTGCAGCACCCATGGCATACACATTATGGGCAAAGGGAATGAAGATAAACCCTAAAAACCCTGCTTGGGACGACAGAGATCGTTTCGTTCTTTCCGCAGGACATGGCTCTGCCTTACTGTACTCTTTACTCCATGTATTCGGCTATGGCTTGACCATTGAAGATTTGAAAAACTTCCGTCAGAGAAATTCTTTGACACCTGGTCACCCTGAATATAAGCATACCGTTGGCGTAGAAACAACCACTGGCCCTTTGGGTCAGGGTATTGCAAATGCCGTTGGTATGGCGTTAGCAGAAAGCCACTTGGCTGCAAAGTTTAACACACCAGAATTTAAAGTAGTAGACCACTATACCTTTGCCCTTTGTGGTGACGGTTGTTTGCAAGAAGGTGTTGCTTCTGAAGCAGCTTCTTTGGCAGGAACAATGGGTCTTTCTAAATTAGTTCTTTTATACGATAGCAACAAAATCACAATCGAAGGCAGCACAGATACAGCCTTTACAGAAGATGTAAAAGCTCGTTTTCTTGCATACAACTGGGACGTTTTTGAAGTGGAAGATGGCAACGATGTTGAAGCTCTTGAAAGAACCATTGAAGAAGCAAAAGCATCAGACAAGCCTGCTTTGGTAAAAGTGAACACCCAAATTGGTTATGGTGCACCCAACAAACAGGGTAAGGCATCTGCCCATGGCGAACCCCTTGGCGTTGAAGAGATTGGTTTGTCTAAGAAAAACTTGGTTTGGGATTATACCGATGAATTCCATGTGCCCGATGAAGTGAAAGCCCATATGGCAGAAATCATTGCAAATGGTGAAAAAGTAGAAGCGGCTTGGAACGAAATGTTTAAGGCTTATGCAAAGAAGAATCCTGAATTGGCAAAGGAATATGCTGCTTGGCATAGCGATGAATTGGCAGTTGACCTTTTGAATGATGAAGACTTCTGGAAAAACGAAGGAGACATTGCTACTCGTGCTGCATCTGAAAAGGTATTGCAGAAGGTAGCGAAGGTAGTGCCCAACTTATTTGGTGGATCTGCTGACTTGGCACCTTCCAATAAGTCTTTGATGAAAGAAAGAGAATATTACAGCAAAGAAAACCCTGCAGGTTCCAACGTACACTTTGGTATTCGTGAATTTGCAATGACAGCCATGGCAAACGGTATGGCGGTGCATGGTGGTTTACGTCCTTATGTGGCAGGCTTCTTTGTATTTGCTGACTATATGAAGGCAGGACTTCGTATGGAGTCTTTGATGGGCTTACCGGTTATTAGTATTTTAACCCATGATAGCATTGGTGTTGGAGAAGATGGCCCTACCCATCAGCCTATCGAGCATTTGGCAATGTTACGCAGTATGCCGAACTATATTGCGTTCCGCCCTTGCGATACAAGGGAAACAGCAGCCGGCTGGTATACCGCATTAACAAAGACAACAACACCCACTGCCCTGATTCTTTCCAGACAGAACTTGCCTGCTTTGGAAGGCACAGGCAAAGAGGCGTTAAAAGGCGCTTATATTTTGAAAGACTGCGCAGGAACACCTGACATCTTATTGATGGCAAGTGGTTCTGAAGTGGAGCTAATTTATAAAGCTTACGATGTACTGGCTGAAAAAGGTATAAAGGCAAGGGTAATCAGTATGCCTAGCTGGGAACTGTTCGAAGAACAGAGTGCAGAATACAAAGAAAGTATCATGCCTAAGGCAATTAGAAGCAGATTGGCTGTGGAAGCGGCGGCTGACTTTGGCTGGCACAAGTATGTTGGCTTAGACGGTGCTGTAATTGCCATGGAAGGCTTTGGAGCATCTGCGCCTGCTGGCTTATTGTTTAAAGATTTTGGCTTTACCGTAGAAAATGTGGTAGAAAAAGCGTTAACTATGGTGAGAGCGTAAGCGTAAGCCAGAGTAGGAGCAAAGTGAAACCATAATTAAATAGAGATGAATGAGAAAGCTCTCGGTGGGATGCCGGGAAAATCATAAGGATTACCCCATCCCCTGGGAGTTTTTTTTAGGAAGGAGGGGCGATATGCGTACGTTTATCGCCATCGAATTGTCGCCAGATATTAGAGAATATCTTTCAGAGGTTCAGACGGAAACACAAAAGTACTGTCGTCGTGGGAATTATACACCTCAAGACAATTTTCATATTACGCTACATTTCTTGGGAGAAATAAACCCGTCGGATGTGGAGTATTTACAAGAAGCCATGTTTGATGCTGCTCAAAGAAATAAGGCTTTTGACTTAAAATTGGGTCAGATTGGCTTTTTCGGAAGAGGGGAGCGGGGCATTCTATGGGCTGGGGTGGAAAAAAGTGACCCTTTACAACGACTATTTTTTAATCTGGAAAAAAGTTTGGAGAGACAAGGCTTTGCTAGAGAAAAAAAGGGGCTTAGCCCCCATATTACCTTGGGGCGTGAAGTAGAGCCTCAAAGGGGCTTTTCTGATGTACAAAAGGCTGTTGTTATGGATGGCAGAAGTTTTGCAGTAGAAAAAATTACTTTGATGGAAAGTGTTCGAAGGGGCCCAAGATTAATTTATAAACCCTTATATCGTCAATTATTAAAAGGATATGGCAATAAACGATAATATTTAACCACCAACTTAAGTGATATGGTGAAAGTATCATTGTAAAAGAAAGCTATGTAACAAAAGAAAAGGTTGGGAAAGATGCAGAGGTTTTCGGATTTGATTAAGGAGGAGAAATAAGATGCAGGAAATGGAAAAGGCAGTTATTACCGTAGTTGGGCAGGATGCTGTTGGGATTACCGCTAGAGTATGTACACTTTTGGCTGATACCAACATTAATATCTTAGATATTTCTCAAACAATCGTTGGCGGCTATTTTAACATGGTAACGGTTGTAGATATTACAAATGCAACAAGTGATTACAATGAAATTTCTGCAAAATTTGATGCGCTTGGTAACGAAATGGGGCTTAAAATCAGAGTTCAGCATACAAGAATCTTTGATGCAATGCATCGCATTTAATCTGGGAGGGCTGAAGAATGATTACAAGAAACGAAATTTTGGAAACAAACCGCATGATTGACGATATGAACTTAGACGTTCGTACCATTACCATGGGTATCAGTTTATTGGATTGCGCAGATGCTGATATTGATAAATTCAATGAAAAAATATATAACAAGATTACCACCTGTGCCAAAGACCTGGTTAAGGTTGGCGATGAATTGGCCAAAAAATACGGTATTCCCGTTGTAAATAAAAGAATCTCCATTACGCCCATAGCCATTGCAGCTGCGGGATGCAAAACCGACTCCTATGTAAGTATTGCTCAAACTTTAGATAAAGCCGCTAAGGAAGTTGGCGTAAACTTTATCGGTGGTTTTTCTGCTTTGGTCCATAAAGGCTACACACAAAGTGATAGAAAGCTGATTGCATCCATTCCTGAGGCAATGGCAGTAACGGAAAGAGTTTGTTCTTCCGTTAATATTGGTACTTCCAGAAACGGCATTAACATGGATGCCGTAAAGGAAATGGGTGAAATTATTTTAAAAACTGCGGAACTGACAAAAGATGCAGAGTGCATCGGTTGTGCTAAATTGGTAGTATTCTGCAATGCCGTTGAGGATAACCCCTTTATGGCAGGTGCATTCCACGGCGTTGGTGAGGCTGACTGCGCAATTAATGTTGGGGTAAGTGGTCCAGGTGTTGTAAAGAAGGCTTTGGAAGAAGTACGAGGTGCCGACTTCGAAACACTTTGCGAAACGGTAAAGCGTACGGCATTTAAAATCACCCGTGTTGGTCAGATGATTGCAAAAGAGGCTTCTGAAATCCTGAATGTTCCCTTTGGTATCATTGATCTTTCCTTGGCTCCCACGCCTGCCGTTGGCGATAGTATTGCTGAAATTTTTCAGGAAATGGGTCTGGCGGAACCGGGTGCACCTGGAACCACAGCGGCCTTGGCTCTATTAAACGACAACGTGAAAAAAGGTGGCGTTATGGCTTCTTCTTATGTTGGTGGTTTAAGTGGTGCATTTATTCCTGTTAGCGAAGACCATGGTATGATAGAAGCGGCAGAAAAGGGTGCATTAACTTTGGAAAAATTAGAAGCGATGACCTGTGTTTGCTCCGTTGGTTTAGATATGATTGCCATTCCTGGCGATACGCCTGCATCTACCATTTCCGGTATTATTGCCGATGAAGCGGCAATTGGTATGGTGAACAATAAAACAACGGCTGTTCGTTTGATTCCTGTTATTGGAAGAAAAGAAGGCGGCCATGTGGAGTTTGGTGGGTTATTGGGACATGCCCCTGTTATGCCTGTAAACCGTTATAGCTGCGAAGATTTTATCGCTCGTGGCGGACGTATTCCTGCACCCATTCATAGCTTTAAAAATTAAGATATTTTCCATATAAAGAATTTAAAAGAGTAGTTCTATTGATGTTTCTAGACGTCCCTATGCTTGTGCGGCAAGCATACGAGGGTTCTGAATTCAATGGGACTACTTTTTTATTTTCCCAAATAAAATTTGGAGTATCTTTTGGAGAAGAGTAGAAAAAAATCTCTTGTCATAAGAATATAGAAAAAAATTACAAAAGTCTTACAATAAATGGTTGGGGCAGGAATTTACCTTACGTGTGCAGAAATAGAACAAGTAAAAGCTGGATGCAAAGGGGGAAAAGTATGGATACATATAAGGCCATAGAGGCATTAAGCATACGGGCTGAATTGAATCTTTGGAAGGGGCGGCGGAGTATTTATGGTGCACGGCGCAAGGCATTAAGCAGTGGATATGTTTTAAAGAAAGATGTTGTGGAGCGTATGGAGCGCAGTGTGGAAAAATATTTCTCCCTATTTGCAGGAAATCATGAGGATAAGCTGGCAAAAGCGAAACAGGAAGTGGATGCGGCAAAAAAAGCTTATGAAAAAGTATTATTCTATATTGAGGAAGGTGAGAAAAGAATTCCTGAGTTGGAACGAAAGTTAAAAGGCTTGGGGGACGACGTAATATGCTCCGAAAACAAAGGGCAGATAGAATCTTCTTATATTGAAGAAATGGGAGCTAAAGCAACGGTTAAAAGCCTAACTTTATGGTGTGAACTGGCGGAAGATGGGATTTTACTTTCAAACAATATTACAAACTTTCTAAAAGATTTGGTAGCGTATATGGAACGCTTCAATAATGCTCAGGGAAATGATAAGGAAAAGGTTATGATACAAAACAGTTTATTTAAAGTAGAACAAACAGTTAATGATTTTTTTAAAAAACTAAGGCAAGACTATGAGACAATAAATATGTGCAATAAGGTGAAAAAGTCCAGTGTATATGGAATACTATCAAAGGGCACAGGAAACCTAGGGGTAATTTTACAGGAAAATGCCATGCTGTATACCATCCAAAATAGAATGGAAGAATTACAAAAGGGTTTGGTAGAAACCTTTGAAGTAATGGAGGGGGATGGGGAGAAACTGTTGGAGGAGCTGAAGATAGAAAGTGGGGATAGGGGAAATTTAGTAATGGATGAAAAAGAAATAACTATAGAAACAGCCACTGTTCGAATTTCTTTTCCTGAGCATGCCCATTATAAGATTGAAAAGCAGAATGAGATTTTTCCGTCTTATTTTCCGTCTTATATGGAAGACACCCATACACAACAAAGGTTATTTTCCCGGAGTTAGAATTTCATGGGCAAGAAAACCTTTATAAAGAAAGAACACAATTGCTGGAGGGGATACGCTTACTGCGTGAAGAATTGAAACCCGTCCGCGCTGAGGTGCAGAAAGGCATGAAAAGGAGTAATGGCCTATTTGGAAAACTCAGGGGGGATTTTAATGAAGAAGAAATACCCGTGGGTATCAAGAGTCTAGAGGAGCATTTAGAAGGGTGGCGCAGGCAGCTAAAGGAGTTTCGGAGAAAAGCAAGGCATTTTCCTTGTGCCATGGACGGACTCGTTTCAATGGAAAGCAGAGTGCTAGACAAAGGCTACGAAATAGAAGATGGTGAGGCCAGAAAGCAGTGGTATCTAGCTTACTTGGATGAACTGAAGACAAGGATGAAAACCACAGAGGAACAGGTGATGGATTTCCCCATTGATGCCTGACGGCTGATTTATTTAAAAAGAGAGGGGGAGAAAGAGAGGGGGAGAAAGAGAGAATGTGTCCGTCTAATGCATAAAAAAGGTACCGAAGGGTTAAGGATAAAGGAGCACAGAAAGTCCTTGTGCAGATTGTTTAAAATCAGCTGGTATTTAGGGAGAAATTTTTATTAAAAATCGAAGAAATTTCCAAAAAAAATACGCGGAAAAGCTTGCAATCCCAATGTTTTTCGTGTATACTGATTACTGTTGTGACATAGAGTGTTGAAGCAGAAGGTTGCCAAAAGCCTATAAAATCAAGGCTTACGGGTTTTTCTGCGGAGCGATGTCCAGTTCAAGAAACCGGGCGACAAGGTCACTGTACTGAATATTAGGGAAGAATTACCCTTTTGTGGGGTGATTTTGTGTCTGTCGTTGCAGGATACACCCGGATAAGTGTGCAGTCACCACTTGTCGTGCTGAAATCAAAAGTACGAAAAGGAGGGGACTTTTTTTATGGCTAACCCAAAAATCAGAATCAGTCTCAAAGCTTACGATCATAAATTGATCGACCAGTCTGCAGCGCAGATCATCGAAACAGCGAAGAAAACAGGAGCACAAATCAGTGGTCCAATCCCTCTTCCCACAAAGAAGGAAGTTGTAACGATTATCAGAGCGGTACACAAGTACAAAGACTCCAGAGAGCAGTTCGAGATGAGAACACACAAGAGATTGATTGATATTCTTAGCCCTACAGCAAAGACAGCTGACGCTTTAAGCCGTCTGGATTTGCCTGCTGGCGTAGATATCACATTAAAAGTAATGAAATAATTTTTGAAGTATGAACGGATTGCAACGAACCGGACGTATTTCTGAAGAAGAAAAACATCCACAACTGGTTTATATAAGAAGTATTCGCTAACAAAAGCATCGGCAACAACTCTTATATGAATCTAGAATGATTACCCCCAAAAGGGCAATCCGCTGTAGAAAATTAGGAGGTGCACGAAATGAAAAAGGCTATTATGGCTAAGAAAATCGGTATGACACAGGTTTTCACAGAAAGCGGCACGTTAGTACCGGTAACAGTTCTTGAAGCTGGCCCTTGCGTTGTTGTTCAGAAAAAAACAGCTGAAAATGACGGCTACGAAGCAATTCAGATTGGTTTTGTAGATGAAAAGGCTAAGCACGTAACAAAACCTGCACAGGGTCATTTTGATAAAGCAGGCGTTACAGCAAAGAAATATGTAAAAGAATTCAGATTGGAAGACGTAAGCGCATACGAAGTTGGCGCTGAAATTAAAGCTGATGTATTCGCAGCTGGCGAAAAAGTTGACGCAAGCGGTGTTTCCAAAGGTAAAGGCTTCCAGAGTACAATTAAGAGATATAACGCAAGCAGAGGTCCTATGGGACACGGTTCCAAATCTCACAGAGTAGTAGGTTCTATGGGTTCTTCCGCAACACCTAGCCGTGTTAGAAAAGGCAAAAAAATGCCTGGTCACATGGGTAGCGAAAATGTAACAATCCAGAACCTTGAAATCGTTCGTACTGATGCAGAAAAGAACTTGATTTTAATCAAGGGCGCAGTTCCTGGTGCAAAGGGTTCTATTCTGGTTATCAAAGACAGCGTAAAGGCTTGATAAACTTTACGAAAGGAGGAAACTAACATGGCAAATGTTGCAGTATTAAACATGAAGGGCGATCAGGTAGAAACAATCGAACTGAACGACGCTATTTTCGGTATAGAAGCAAATGAACATGTAATGCATCTGGCAGTTGTTCAGTATCTGGCGAACCAGAGACAGGGCACACAGAGCACAAAGACACGCGCGGAAGTTCGCGGTGGTGGTAGAAAACCTTGGAGACAGAAAGGTACAGGTAGAGCAAGACAGGGCTCCATCCGTTCCCCTCAGTGGGTAGGCGGTGGCGTTGTATTCGCTCCCAAGCCTAGAGATTACTCTTACAAGCTGAACAAAAAGGTTAAGAGATTGGCTCTTCAGTCCGCTCTTTCTGTAAAAGCAGCTGAAGGTAAGATTATCGTTTTAGACGAGTTAAATTTGGCGGAAGTTAAGACAAAAGCAATGGCTAATGTGCTTGAAAACATCAAATGCGGTAAGGCTTTGATCGTTATGGATGGTACAAACAGCAATGTAATGCTTTCCGCAAGAAATATTCCTGAAGTAAAAACAGCTTCCGTAAATACAATTAACGTATATGATCTTTTGAAGTACAACACATTGGTTGTAACAAAAGATGCGGTAGCGAAGATTGAGGAGGTGTACGCATAATGGCTGATTTGAAATATTATGACGTAATCTTGAAGCCCGTTATCACAGAAAACAGTATGTCTGTTTTGGATGAAAAGAAATATACTTTCATCGTACACCCTGAAGCAACAAAGGCTCAGGTTAAAGATGCGGTTGAAAAAATGTTCGCTGGTGCAAAGGTTGCAGCTGTAAACACAATGAACTACGATGGCAAGCCTAAAAGAAGAGGCATGCACTTTGGTAGAACACCTAAGTTCAAAAAAGCAATCGTTAAATTGACAGCTGATAGTAAAGACATCGAAATCTTCCAGGGGATGTAATTCTTAGGAAGAATGAGACGCAAAAAGCAAAACACACGGAAACGTGTAGATAGATAGAAGCTCGAAAGGAGTGCAGAAGATGGCAATTAAGAGATATAAACCATATACACCATCTAGAAGACACATGACAGTGTCCGCTTTTGATGAAATCACAAAATCAACTCCTGAAAAATCTTTGGTAGTACACCTTAAGAAAAGTTCAGGTAGAAATAACCAGGGTAAATTGACGGTACGTCATCGTGGCGGTGGCTCCAAAATTAAATATAGATTAATAGACTTCAAACGTAACAAAGACGGTGTTCCTGCAACAGTTACGGCAATCGAATACGATCCTAACAGAACAGCAAACATCGCATTAATCGTTTACGCTGATGGTCAAAAATCTTACATTTTGGCTCCCGTTGGTTTAAAGGTTGGCGACAAAGTAATGAATGGCCCTGATGCAGAAGTTAAATTGGGTAACACATTACCTATGAGCAAAATCCCCGTTGGTGCCAACATCCACAACATCGAAATGAAGCTTGGCAAGGGCGGTCAGTTGGTTCGTTCCGCTGGTGTTGAAGCTCAGTTGATGGCGAAAGAAGGCAAGTATGCAACAGTAAAACTTCCTTCCGGCGAAATGAGAATGCTGCCTATCGAATGTAGAGCAACAATCGGCCAGGTTGGTAACATCGACCACGAATTAATCCACATTGGTAAAGCTGGTAGAAAACGTCACATGGGCGTTAGACCTACAGTAAGAGGTTCCGTAATGAACCCTAACGATCACCCTCACGGCGGTGGTGAAGGTAGAACACCTATCGGTCGTCCATCTCCTATGACACCTTGGGGTAAACCAACAATGGGTTACAAAACAAGAAAGAAACACAAAGCTTCCAATAAGTATATTGTTCGCCGCAGAAACGGCTAATAGATCGGAATGTGTAAAGGCAGTTGCCTAAAACACAAAAACACGAAACAAGGAGGATTAAAACATGAGCAGATCACTCAAAAAGGGACCTTTCGCTGATGATCATCTTTTAAAGAAGATTGACGCTATGAATGCAGCTGGCGAAAAGAACGTAATCAAAACATGGTCTCGTCGTTCTACAATTTTCCCCGATATGATCGGTCATACAATCGCAGTTTACGACGGCAGAAAACATGTGCCTGTATATATTACCGAAGATATGGTAGGCCATAAACTTGGTGAATTTGCGTTGACAAGAAGTTACAGAGGTCATGGCAAAGACGCAGAAAAGAAATCAAGAGTTCGCTAATATCTGATGAAAGGAGGTTTCGTTCATGGCAAAAGGTCATAGAAGCCAAATAAAGAAAGAAAGAAATATTGCTACGAAAGAAAGAAGACCCCACGCATCTGCGAAGTACGTTGGCATCCCTGCCACAAAAGCGAAGATCGTTTTGGATCAGATCAAAGGCAAAGATGTAGTTACAGCAGCAGCGTTGTTAAATTATTCCCCAAGATACGCTTCCGAAATCATTGCGAAGGTTTTAAAGTCTGCAATGGCTAACGCAGAAAACAACTTGGGTATGGACGTAAACAAATTGTATGTGGAAGAGGTAAGTGCTGGTCAGGGCCCCACAATGAAGAGAATCCGCCCTAGAGCACAAGGCAGAGCATATCGGATCCTGAAAAGATCCTGCCATATTTCCATCATTCTCAATGAGAGATAAGGAGGTACGAAATGGGACAGAAAGTAAATCCTCATGGATTAAGAGTCGGTATCATCAAAGATTGGGATACTAAATGGTATGCAGAGAAAGATTTTGCTGACTACCTAGTAGAGGATGTTAAAATCAGAAAGTTTATTAAAGCTAGATTATATACTTCCGGCATTTCTAAGATTGCGATCGAAAGAACAGCTGGCAGAATTAAAATTACAGTACACACAGCAAAACCTGGTATTGTTATCGGTAAGAACGGTCAGGCAATTGAAGAATTGAAGGCTGAAATCCAGAAGATGACAACACAGAGGGTAGCTGTAAACATCGAAGAAATCAGAAAACCTGAGCTGGATGCACAGTTGGTAGCTGAAAACATTGCGTTGCAGTTAGAAAACCGTGTGACATTCCGTCGTGCTATGAAGCAGTCAATGGGCAGAACAATGAAGTTCGGCGCAAAAGGTATCAAAACATCTGTTAGCGGTCGTTTGGGCGGTGCTGATATGGCTCGTTCTGAAAGCTATCACGAAGGTACCATCCCACTTCAGACACTTCGCGCAGACATTGACTACGGCTTTGCAGAAGCTGATACAACATACGGCAAACTGGGCGTAAAAGTATGGATCTACAAAGGTGAGGTACTTCCTGTAAAAGCAGCGAAAAAGGAAGGAGGCGCTAAGTAATTATGTTAATGCCTAAAAGAGTGAAATATCGTAAGCAACAAAGAGGCTCCATGAAGGGTAGAGCTTATAGAGGTAATAAAGTAACATACGGTGAATTCGGTATTATGGCTATGGAGCCTAGCTGGATCACATCTAACCAGATTGAAGCAGCGCGTATCGCTATGACAAGATATATCAGACGTGGTGGTGACGTTTGGATTAAAGTATTCCCAGACAAACCTGTTTCCGCAAAACCTATCGGTACTCGTATGGGTTCCGGTAAAGGTGCACCTGAATACTGGGTAGCAGTAGTAAAGCCCGGCAGAGTAATGTTTGAAATTGGCGGCGTTGCAGAAGAAACAGCAAGAGAAGCGTTGAGACTGGCTATTCACAAGCTTCCTATCAAATGTAAAATTGTTTCCAAGGCAGAGGCGTTAGAAATGGCAGGTGATCAGCAGTGAAAACAAAAGGTTATGTTAATGAATTGATGGGTAAGACTGCAGATGAATTACAGAAAGACCTTGTTTCTGCTAAAAAAGAATTATTCAACCTGAGATTCCAGAACGCAACGAACCAGTTGGATAATACAGCAAGAATCAAGGAAGTTCGTAAGAGCATTGCAAGAATCCAGACAGTGATTACACAGAAGGCTAGAACAGCAGAATAATAATCCGGTCTATGAAAGGAGGCACTCATCGTGGAAGAAAGAAATCTTCGTAAAACCAGAATTGGTAAAGTAGTCAGCGACAAGATGGACAAGACAATTGTTGTTGCTGTGGAAGATAAAGTAAAACATCCTTTGTACGGTAAGATCATCAACAGAACTTACAAGCTGAAAGCACATGATGAAAACAACGAATGTGGTATCGGCGACCGTGTAAAGGTTATGGAAACCAGACCTTTGTCTAAGGACAAGAGATGGAGACTGGTAAGCATCATCGAAAAAGCAAAATAATCCTTTTTGGAGAGGAGGCATTCACATGGTTCAACAGGAAACCAGATTAAAAGTAGCAGACAATTCCGGAGCAAGAGAACTCCTTTGTATTAGAGTACTTGGCGGCTCTACAAGAAGATATGCGGGCGTAGGCGACATCATTGTTGCTACAGTTAAAGACGCAACACCCGGCGGCGTTGTTAAAAAAGGCGACGTTGTTAAGGCTGTTGTGGTTAGAACAGTACACTCCGTAGGTAGAGCAGACGGTAGCTATATTAAATTCGACGAGAATGCAGCGGTTATCATCAAAGAAGATAAAAACCCCAGAGGTACACGTATTTTTGGACCCGTTGCTAGAGAGCTGAGAGAGAAACAGTTTATGAAGATTCTTTCTCTGGCACCTGAAGTATTATAAGGAGGTGTGCTAGGTGGCTAACTTGAAATTGAAAAGCGGCGACAAAGTCGTTGTAATTACAGGTAAAGATAAAGGCAAAGAAGGCAAGATCCTTGCAGTAGATAAAAAGAGCAACAGAGTTCTTGTTGAAGGCGTTAACATGATTTCTAAGCATACAAAGCCTAATGTGAAAAATCAGCAGGGTGGTATCGTTAAGAAAGAAGGTTACATTCACGCTTCCAACGTAATGTATCTGCATAATGGCAAGGCAACACGTCTTGGCGCAATGATTAAAGACGGCAAAAAAGTAAGAATCGCAAAAAAGACAGGCGAAGTTATCGACTGATCCCTGGAAAGGAGGTAAACAATGAGCAGATTAAGAGATTTTTATGAAGCAGAAGTTATTCCTGAAATGATGAAGAAGTTTTCATATACAAATAAATTGGCTGTACCCAAGTTGGAGAAAATCATTATCAACATGGGTGTAGGCGAAGCAAAAGAAAACGCGAAGGTTTTGGACGGCGCTGTAAAAGATATGACAATCATCGCTGGTCAGAAACCTGTTGTAACAAAAGCTAAAAAGTCTATCGCGGCTTTCAAGCTTCGTGAAGGTATGAACATTGGTTGCAAAGCAACACTGAGAGGCAGCAGAATGTACGAATTCGCTGACAGATTGATCAACATCGCTCTCCCTCGTGTACGTGACTTCCGTGGTGTTAAGGCAAACAGCTTTGACGGCAGAGGTAACTACACAATGGGTATCAAAGAACAGCTGATCTTCCCTGAAATCGAATACGATAAAGTTGACAAGATCAGAGGTATGGACATCGTGTTTGTAACAACTGCAAGCACTGATGAAGAAGCAAGAGAATTGCTTAGATTATTTGGTATGCCATTCGCAAAATAAAAGGGAGGGACAAAAATGGCTAAAAGATCTATGATCGTAAAGCAGCAGAGAACTCCTAAGTTCTCCACAAGAGCTTATACACGCTGCAGAGTATGTGGTAGACCCCACTCTGTGCTTAGAAAATATGGAATTTGCCGTATTTGCTTCCGTGAATTGGCATACAAAGGCCAGATTCCCGGCGTAAAGAAAGCAAGCTGGTAAACAGAAAGGAGGAATTCGTAATGTCAATGAGCGACCCTATCGCAGATATGCTGACAAGAATCAGAAACGGTAACACAGCAAAACACGATACAGTAGATGTTCCTTCTTCCAAGATGAAGAAAGCAATTGCTGACATTTTGACTACAGAAGGTTATGTAAAGGGCTACGAAGTAATTGAAGATGGTGTTAAATCCACAATTCGCGTTAGCTTGAAATACGGCGCTGACAAAAATGAAAAGGTTATCACAGGTTTGAAGAGAATTTCCAAGCCCGGCCTCAGAGTTTTTGCTGGCAAAGATGAGTTGCCTAAGGTTTTGGGTGGGCTGGGTATTGCAGTCATCTCCACAAGCCACGGCTTGATGACAGACAAAGAAGCGAGAAAAGCTGGCGTAGGCGGCGAAGTTATCGCTTTCATCTGGTAATTAATTAGAGACAATTAGGAGGTGCAGACCATGTCAAGAATTGGTAAATTGCCTGTGGCAGTTCCAGCTGGCGTTGAAATTAAAATCGGCGCAGGCAACCTGCTAACAGTAAAGGGGCCCAAGGGTACTCTTGAAAGAAAATTATCCGCTGACATGCATATCGCAATGGAAGATGGTCAGATCGTAGTTGAAAGACCAAGTGATCTGAAAAAGCATAAAGCATTACACGGCTTAACAAGAACATTGATTTTCAATATGGTAGTTGGCGTTACGCAGGGTTACGAAAAAGTTTTGGAAGTCAACGGTGTTGGTTACAGAGCTGCGAAGTCCGGCAAGAAGTTAGCACTTACTTTGGGTTACTCCCATCCAGTAGAGATGGAAGATCCTGAGGGCATCGAGTCTACAGTTGAAGGTACAAACAAAATTACAATTAAGGGTATTGATAAAGAAAAAGTAGGACAGTTTGCAGCTGAAGTTAGAGCAAAACGTCCTCCTGAACCTTACAAGGGCAAAGGTATTAAATACTCTGACGAACGCATTAGACGTAAAGTTGGTAAGACCGGTAAGAAATAATCAACGCTGGGTAGCTTGATCTATTTATATCGGAAAATGACTAATTTTGAGAAACGGAGTGAAATACTATGATTAAAAAGCCATCTCGTGCGGCGGCTCGTGTGAAAAGACACTACAGAATCCGCAATCATGTGAACGGCACTGCTCAGAGACCTAGATTGGCTGTGTTCAGATCCAACAAGCACATGTATGCACAAATTATTGATGACGTTACACAAAATACACTGGTTGCAGCTTCCACAATGGAATCCGAAGTTTCCAGCAAGGTAGAATTTACTTCCACTGTTGCAGCAGCAGCTGTTGTTGGTGAAGTAATCGCTAAGAGAGCAGTTGAAAAAGGCATTACTGAAGTTGTTTTCGACAGAGGCGGTTTCATTTACCACGGTAAAGTGAAGGCTTTGGCGGAAGCAGCAAGAGAAGCCGGACTAAAATTCTAAGGCAAGGAGGAAAGTAAGTTGAAGAGAATCGATCCAAGCACTTTAGATCTGAAAGATAAAGTAGTAACTATCAACCGTGTAACTAAGGTTGTTAAGGGTGGTCGTACATTCAGATTCGCGGCTCTTGTTGTAGTTGGCGATGGCAATGGCCACGTTGGCTGCGGAATGGGCAAAGCGGCTGAAATTCCCGATGCGATCCGTAAAGGTAAAGAAGATGCAATGAAAAACATCATTAAAGTTAACATGAATGATGTTGAAAGCATTTATCACGATGTTACAGGTGCCTTTGGCAGCGCAAGAGTATTATTAATGCCCGCTCCAGAAGGTACTGGTGTTATCGCTGGTGGCCCTGCACGTGCAGTATTAGAGTTGGGTGGTATCCGTAACATCAGAACAAAATCCTTGGGTTCTAATAACAAGCGCAACGTAGTAAGCGCAACAATCGAAGGCTTGTCCAGAGCGACTACACCTGAAGCTGTTGCAAAATTACGTGGCATTACTGTAGAAGAACTCTTAGGTTAAGGAGGAATTGACAGTGGCTGAAATTAAAATCACATTAGTGAAATCTACAATCGGAGCAATTCCGAAACATAAAAAAACAGTTCAGGCTTTGGGCCTGAAGAAGACAAACAGCAGTGTCGTTCAGCAGGACAATGCGGCTATCAGAGGTATGATCCATCAGATTAGCCACCTTGTAAAAGTTGAAGAAATTTGATTTAAGGAGGTGCCAAAATGAACTTATGCGAATTGAGACCTGCAGCAGGTTCTAAAGAAAAGAACTGGAGACGCGGCAGAGGTCACGCAACAGGCAACGGTAAAACAGCAGGCAGAGGCCACAAAGGTCAGGGTCAGCGTTCCGGTTCCGGCGGTAAGTGCGGTTTTGAAGGCGGTCAGATGCCTTTATATAGAAGACTTCCTAAAAGAGGCTTCACATGTAGAAACAGTAAAGAAATCGTTTCTATTAATGTTTGTATGTTAAACGTTTTTGAAAACGATACAGTAGTTGATATCGATGCTTTAAAGGCCGTTGGTTTAATCAGCAACCCTAGAGATGGTGTAAAGATTCTCGGTGAGGGCGAGCTTGAAAGAAAGCTTACAATTAAAGTGAACCAGTTTAGTAAAACTGCACTTGAGAAAATTGAAGCAGCCGGCGGAAAAGCAGAGGTGATTTAATTGTTTAAGATTTTCGTTAATTCCTGGAGAACGAAAGAAATTAGAAGCAAAATTTTGTATACCTTGATGATTTTTGCAATCGTTAGATTGGGTACATTAATCGCACTGCCCGGTATTGACGCTGCCAGTGTAATAGCAGCAAGAGAAGCAACCGGTATGGGTACGTTATATAGCGTAATTGCCGGTGGCGCAAACTCCGGATGGTCCCTGTTTGCAATGGGTATCGGTCCTTACATCACTGCATCCATTATTATGCAGCTGTTAACGATCGCAATTCCAAAGTTTGAACAGCTTTCGAAAGAAGGACCAGAAGGACGTAAAAAGCTACAGTCTTACAGCAGATATCTGACAGTTGTGTTGGCGCTAATCCAGGGTGCGGGTCTCACATATACTTATCAGAATATGTTCTTGACCGATAGCCCGCTGGTTTATGTAGCTTCTGTGCTTTCTCTGGTTTGTGGTTCCACGTTTGTTATGTGGTTAGCAGAACAGATTACAGCAAAAGGTATTGGTAATGGTTCTTCCATGATTATCTTCATCAACATCGTGTCCAACTTGCCTCAGGCTATTGCGAGTATGTATTATACAATCTCCGGTTCCGGCGCAATTGGCGTTGCAAAAGTTGCAGCGATTTTGGTGGCTCTGCTCATTGTTTTAGGATTTATCGTATGTGTAAACAGCGGTGAAAGAAGACTGCCTGTGCAGTATTCTTCAAAGATGGCAGGTCATAAGCAGGTAGGCGGAAACAATACAACGATGCCTATTAAGGTGAATACAGCAGGTGTGATTTCTATCATTTTTGCGATTTCCCTGTTGCAATTCCCTCAACAAATCGGTAACTTTATCCCCGATAAAGGACCGACATTTACAAAGATTATTGAAGTTCTCAACATGACACACCCGGTTGGTGCGTGTCTGTATGTAGTGCTTATCATTTTCTTCACATATTTCTATACTTCGATTGTAATCAATCCAAACGAAATAGCAATGAATATGAAGAAGAATGGTGGTTTCATCCCTGGCATCAGACCAGGTCAGCCCACAAGCGCATATATTACTAGAGTTGTAGGTAGAATCACTCTGGTTGGTGCAATTTGTTATGCAATCTTAGCAATGGTTCCCGTTGTTCTGCAGTGGATCTTCAAGATCAACGTAGGCTTCGGTGGCACAACACTGATCATCGTTGTTGGTGTTGCCTTAGACATTGTAAAAGCATTGGAAAGCCAGTTGCTCATGCGTCACTACAAAGGCTTTTTGAGTGAATAATCTCGACCTGCTGGGAAATGCTTTTGCATTTCCCCAAGGTTGAGCGGGGAGTTCTTAAAAAGAGAAGGGCTATCTGAAGAAAAGAGGTAATGATTGTTATGAAATTGGTTCTCATTGGTGCGCCCGCTGCAGGTAAAGGTACACAGGCTGCACGTTTGGTTAAGCATTATGGTATTGCTCATATTTCTACGGGCGATATGCTGAGAGAAGAAGTTGCAAAGGGTACAGAACTTGGAAATCAGGCAAAAAGTATTATGGCGTCTGGTGGCTTAGTTTCTGACGAATTAATCATTGCTATTGTAAAAGAGAGAATTCAGAAAGATGACTGCAAAAATGGTTTCATTTTAGATGGTTTCCCTCGTACTGTTGTTCAGGCTGAAAAGCTTGACGAAATGGTAGCTTTGGATAAAGTTGTTTATATCAATGCACCCGACGAGGTAATGTTAGAAAGACTGACAGCAAGAGAAACTTGCCCTAAATGCGGTGCAACTTACAATAAATTATTCTTGCCTGCCAAGGTTGCTGGTATTTGCGATGTTTGTGGTGAAGCATTAACACAGCGTAAAGACGATACAACAGAAGCAGGTCTTGCAAGAATTAAAACATTCCATGAACAAAGTATGCCTTTGGTTGAGTTCTATGGAAGCAAAAACATCTTAATTGAAGTGGATGGTACACAGGCAATTGATGCTATTACAAAGGCGATTGTAGAAGGTCTGGAGAGATAAATATGTCTATCACGATCAAAACAGAAGATCAGATTGGTAAAATGCGTAAAGCAGGCAAGCTTTTGGCAGAGGTGGAAGCATTGGTTGCAAAAACTGCTGCACCTGGTGTGACAACTGCCTATCTGGATAAGCTGGCGGAAGACTATATCCTTAGTCATGGGGCAACACCCTCTTTTAAAGGATACGGTGGATTTCCTGGAACACTTTGCACCTCGATCAACGAGGAAGTTATCCACGGAATTCCCAGTAACCGAGTATTAAATGAAGGTGATATCCTCAGCATTGATGTGGGATGTATCTTAAACGGCTACCATGCAGATATGGCTAGAACTTATGCAATTGGCCAAATTTCTGCGGAAGCAAAAAAATTAATTGAGGTGACAGAACAAAGCTTTTTTGAAGGTATAACTTTTGCAAAAGAGGGCAATCATCTCAATGATATAGGCTCTGCAATTCAAAAATACGTTGAAAAAAACGGATTTTCTGTTGTCCGTGCCTATGTTGGGCATGGGATAGGCAGGAAAATGCATGAACCGCCAGAAGTCCCTAATTTTAAAACCTTGGGCAGAGGCATTCGTTTGCAAAAAGGAATGACTTTAGCAATTGAGCCAATGGTGAATATGGGAAGCTACGACGTTCGTGTTTTAAAAGACGGATGGACTGTAGTCACTAAAGATGGAAAATATGCAGCGCATTATGAAAACACCATTCTGATTACAGACGGTGAACCCGAAATTCTTACGTTACCACGATAGACGAAATAAAGATTGAGGTGATTACGTTGGAATATAAAATCGGGCAAATCGTTTATTCTAAAGACGGACACGACAAGGGAGAGGTAATGATGGTTGTTTCTGTTGAAGACAGATATTTATATCTGGTCAACGGGAAAACGCGAAAGCTTGCAAAGCCAAAGCGAAAAAAGATCCTTCATGTTCAGCCCACCCACTATGTGGACGCAGATATGGCCGAAAAATTGACCCGGAATGAATACATTCTGGATGCAGATATTAGGAAGGCTTTAAAGTCGTATCAAATAAAAGCAGTAGACTGTTAAGGAGGTTCTTGGCTTGTCAAAAGATGACGTAATTGAAGTAGAAGGAACCGTACTGGAAAAATTACCGAATGCCATGTTTCAGGTGGAGTTGGAAAACGGCCATCAGATATTGGCACATATTTCTGGCAAATTGCGTATGAACTTCATCCGTATTTTACCGGGTGACAAAGTATTAGTTGAAATGTCTCCTTATGATCTGACAAAGGGCAGAATTATTTGGAGAGCGAAATAAGGAAGGAGCGATCACAATGAAAGTAAGACCATCTGTAAAACCAATGTGTGAAAAATGCAGAATCATTAAGAGAAAAGGTCGTGTAATGGTCATTTGTGAAAATCCCAAGCATAAACAGAAACAAGGCTGATATATATTATATGGCTATCCAAAGGGAATACCTTTAAAAGTCGTTTGATAAATCCGTCAATATACCGGAAGGAGCATACAGTTAATAGCAGAGGCAGCGTGCAGGCTGACGGCTGCTCACTCTGTTTGTAATGCCCGACGGGTATAATTTATTTATGCGAAATATAATTGAAATTAACCATAGTTTGAGTGAATATCATAGGAGGTGCAAGATATACATGGCACGTATTGCTGGTGTAGACTTACCAAGAGAAAAACGCATTGAAGTTGGTCTGACTTATGTTTATGGCATTGGTCATCGCAGTGCAGTTCGTATCCTGAATGAAGCAGGTGTAGATCTGAACACAAGAGTAAGAGACCTGACTGACGATGAAGTAGCTAAAATTCGTGACGTAATTGACAAATCTCAGAAGGTTGAAGGTGACCTGAGAAGAGAAGTTGCTCTGAACATCAAACGTCTGATTGAAATCGGCTGTTACAGAGGCATTCGCCACAGAAAAGGCCTACCTGTAAGAGGACAGAAAACTAAAACTAACGCAAGAACAAGAAAAGGTCCTAGAAAGACCGTTGCGAATAAGAAGAAATAATTGATTTCAAAGGAGGTTTGAATAATGGCTAAGAAAACTGTGAAAAAGACAACAACTCGCAGACGCCGTGATAAAAGAAAAGTAGAACGTGGCCAGGCTCACATTCAGTCTACTTTTAACAATACAATCGTTACAATCACTGATGCTGTTGGCAACGCACTGTCTTGGGCAAGTGCAGGTCAGTTGGGCTTTAGAGGCTCCAAAAAATCCACACCTTATGCAGCACAGATGGCTGCAGATACAGCTGCAAAGGCTGCTTCCGACTATGGTCTGAAGACTATCGAAGTTTTCGTAAAGGGTCCTGGTTCCGGCCGTGAAGCTGCAATCCGTGCATTGCAGGCTGCTGGATTGGATGTTACTATGATTAAAGACGTAACACCCGTTCCTCACAATGGCTGTAGACCACCTAAACGCAGAAGAGTATAATCATCAGGAGGTGTAGATAAATGGCAAGAGATAGAGTACCCGTATTGAAGAGATGTAGATCCTTGAACTTGGATCCCATCTACCTTGGTATTGATAAAAAATCCAAAAAGCAAAACTTAAGAGCAAACAGAAAAATGAGCGAATACGGCCTTCAGATGAGAGAAAAGCAAAAAGCGAAATTCATCTACGGCGTTTTGGAAAAACAGTTTAGAGGCTACTATGCACAGGCTGAAAAAATCGCTAAAAAAGAAGGTATTCCTGGTGAAAACCTGCTTATGTTGCTGGAAATGAGATTGGACAACGTAATGTTCCGTCTTGGTTACGGCAGAACAAGAAAAGAAGCTAGACAGATTGTTCGTCACAAACACGTTACAGTAAACGGCAAGCCCGTTGACATCCCTTCCTTCCAGGTTAAGGCTGGTGACGTAGTTGAAGTGAAAGAAAAATACAAAACCATCCAGAGATACAAAGACGTTTTGTCCGTAACAGACGGCAGAATCGTTCCTGAATGGTTAACCGCAAACCATGATGGTTTAAGCGGTACAGTAGTAGCAAAACCCACGAGAGCACAGATCGACGTTCCTGTTGAAGAAACACTTATTGTCGAATTGTACTCCAAATAATCTGAAACGGTTGTGCAAAAAAGTCAATCAAAAAGCTGTGGGGCGAAAAGCCCCACAGCACCTTAATATAAAAAAGGGAGGTTTGAATGAGTGTTTGAATTTGAGAAACCTCGCATTGAGATTGCTGAGATGGCACCGGACGGAACTTATGGCAAGTTTGTGGTAGAGCCTTTGGAAAGAGGCTATGGCACAACATTAGGTAATTCCCTGAGAAGAATTTTACTTTCCTCTCTTCCTGGGGCGGCTGTCAGCAACGTAAAGATCGATGGTGTGCTTCATGAGTTTAGCGTAATTCCTGGCGTGAAAGAAGACGTTACAGAAATTATTCTGAACTTAAAAGGCCTTGCGATTAAAAACACCAGTGAAGGAAATGAACCCAAGATTGCGTATATCGACATTGAGGGCGAAGGGGAAGTAAAGGGCTCTGATATTAAAGCAGATAGTGATATTGAGATTTTAAATCCCGATCATCACATTGCAACACTTTCCGGTGGCGCTGGTAGCAAGCTTTATATGGAAATTACCATCAACAAAGGACGCGGCTATATTGGTGCAGACAAGAATAAAAAGGATGACCAACCTATCGGCATGCTTCCAGTTGACAGCATTTTCACCCCCGTTACCAGAGTTAATTTTCTTGTGGAAAATACTCGTGTGGGTCAGATCACTGACTATGACAAATTGTCTTTAGAAGTGTGGACCAACGGCACCATCGCACCCGACGATGCAGTAAGCTTCGGTGCGAAGATTTTGAATGAACACCTAAATCTGTTCATTGATCTTTCTGATAACGCAAAAGATGCTTCTATTATGGTTGAAAAAGAAGAAGGTAAGAAAGAAAAAGTTCTTGAAATGAGTATTGAAGAGCTTGATCTTTCTGTTCGTTCTTATAACTGCTTGAAGAGAGCTGGTATCAACACAGTAGAAGACTTGGCGAATAAGACGGAAGAAGAGATGATGAAGGTTAGAAATCTGGGACGTAAGTCTTTGGAAGAAGTATTGAACAAGATGGCAGAGCTTGGTTTGGCGTTAAGACCTAGCGACGAGTAAGCTTTTGCCTGTTACTATAATTTACCGTGCGATTACGCCTTCACATAAGCCCGATGAGCGGTGGTGGCGGGCACTATCGTACGGGAATCAACAAGGAGGATACGAACCATGCATGCATCCGGTTATAGAAAGCTTGGTAAAACAACACCCCAAAGAAAGGCTCTGTTAAGAAACCAAGTTACAAATTTGCTGTATCACGGCAAAATTAAAACAACAGAAGCTAGAGCGAAAGAAGTAAGAAGAATCGCTGAAAAGCTTATTACATTGGCTGTAAAAGAAAAAGACAACTTCGATGAAGTTGAAGTAACAGCTAAGGTAGCAAAAAAAGACGCAAATGGTAAGCGTGTGAAAGAAGTTGTAAACGGCAAGAAAGTAACTGTTTATGATGAAGTTAAGAAAACAGTGAAGAAGGATAGACCTTCCAGACTTGCTGCGAGACGTCAGATGTTGGCTTATATTTACCCTGTAACAGAAGTTCCTGCTGATGGCAAAAAAGTTAGAAGCCTGAGCAAAAAGGTAGACATGGCAGCTAAGATGTTTGATGAAGTTGCTCCTAAGTACGTTGACCGTAACGGTGGTTACACAAGAATTGTAAAGCTGGGCGCTAGAAAAGGCGACGGCGCGATGGAAGTATTCATCGAATTGGTATAATAAAACAAATGAAAGAGGTTCCCTTTGTGGAATCTCTTTTTTTCGTGGGCTTGGACAACTGTTGCATCCTCAGATAGAGAAGGAATGCAGTATTCTATTATGGAGGAGAAGAATATTGACAGTTATATAAATATGATATTTATATAATAATGAAGGTAGAAATTGTAAGCTTTATACAATATTTCTGAGACATCAAAACAAAGGCATATTTCAAGAAGAAATTAGAAGAAAGGTGTTCTCAAATTACTTGAATATCATGGATACTTCAAATTTAGTTATGTCAGTGTGTAAGAAAAAGAGAAGATCAAAAACCCCCACACAAAAGGGTGTGTAGGGGTTTTTAAAATAGAAAAGGGATTCAGTTTTAGTGAAGGACAGCTGCTAAGGTTGTATCTTCTACCATGGTTTGTTCTGCTTGAATCCTTGTGGCGTCTTGTTTTTCATGAACCTTCTGTATCGCTACGGTCAGAGACATAAAGCTCAGGAAGGAGATGGAAAAAGCTAAAATAGATGCGCCTGCGAGTTTCATAAGTTGTGTTTTCATAAATGTCTCTCCCTTCAAAATGCAAGAATTAATTATCTAAATTATAACATAAAGCAATAAAACGTAGGTTACAGCGGGGTTACGTTGTCATTACAACGGTCTTACTCCTTTGTTACGAGCAGGTTACAATAGAACCGCTTATGCCTTTATTATATCAGAGAAAAAGGAAGATATAATTAAGCTAGTATTACGATGGGTTTACAAAAAACAGAAGATTTTTTTAAGAAATTTGAGAGATACTTTTTGTAGAGCAAGGGCTATTTTTCTTGACTTTTTTCTGGAAAAAACGTATCCTATTGATAGCTGTGAGCATTATTTGTCATAGACTTAAGAGGGGTTTAAACCCTTAAAGAAAAGGTGAAGTTATGAAGATGGTGAAGGCCGAAGGTCTAACGTATGAATATATAAAAATGCTTGAAACAGACCACGGCACCGAGGAAGAAAAGGTTGCTGCGTTAAAGTCGGTAAACTTGGAAATTGAAAAGGGCGAGTTTGTGGTGGTATTAGGTCATAATGGCTCTGGAAAGTCTACTTTTGCAAAGCATATTAACGCTTTGTTGGAACCAACAGATGGAACTTTGTGGGTTAAGGGCATGGATACCAAAAATGGTGAGTTAATTTGGGATATTCGACAAACTGCGGGCATGGTTTTTCAAAATCCTGATAACCAGCTAGTGGCCACAGTTGTGGAAGAGGATATTGCATTTGGCCCAGAAAATATGGGGATTGAACCGGAAGAAATCCGTCGTCGTGTAGATGATGCGTTGGCAACGGTTCGTATGCAAAAGTATGCTACCCATACGCCTTCTAAACTCTCAGGTGGTCAAAAGCAGCGTATTGCCATTGCAGGCGTGTTGGCGATGAAGCCTGACTGCATTGTTTTGGACGAGCCTACGGCTATGCTTGACCCTGTTGGTCGAAAAGAGGTACTAGAAACCATTGAGCGTTTAAATAAGGAAGAAGGCATTACCATTATACTGATAACCCATTATATGGACGAGGCGGTTCGTGGTGATCGGGTTTATGTGATTGATGATGGCGAGGTAGTAATGGAGGGAAAGCCAAAAGAGATTTTCTCTCAAGTAGAGCGACTTCAGCAGTACGGATTAGATGTGCCTCAGGTAACAGAGGTTGCACATCTTCTGCGTAAGGAAGGCATCGACTTACCCGCAGATATTTTAACAGTCGAGGAAATGGTAGGTGCACTATGTCAATTAAAATTAACCAATTAACATATATATATAACCAAGGTACTGCTTTTGAAAAAAAGGCTTTGGATGATGTTTCCCTGGAAATAAAGAAGGGGGAATTTGTTGGTTTGATTGGGCATACAGGTTCCGGAAAATCAACATTAATTCAGCACTTAAATGGAATTATTAGCCCAACGAAGGGTGAAATTTTATTAGATGGGGAGAATATTCATAAGGATAAGGCAAAGCTAAAAGAGGTACGTCGCCGTATTGGTTTGGCCTTCCAATACCCCGAATATCAACTTTTTGAAATGACAGTTTATAAGGATGTAGCCTTTGGCCCCACTAATATGATGCAGTCTAAGGATGAGATTCATAAAAATGTGGTGGCGGCATTAGAAACCGTTGGTATTGCTCATGATTTGTATGAAAAGTCTCCTTTTGAGTTATCAGGGGGACAAAAGCGTCGTGTTGCCATTGCCGGTGTTTTGGCAATGAATCCAGAGGTTTTGATTTTGGATGAGCCTACGGCAGGATTAGATCCCAAGGGCCGAGATGAAATTTTACAAGCAATCAAACGCCTTCATCAAGAAAGAGGTATTACAGTTATTTTGGTTAGCCATAGCATGGAGGATGTTGCTAAATTGGTGGATCGAATTATTGTGATGCACGAAGGTAAAGTGGCCACAACGGGAACGCCAAAAGAAGTATTTTGCCATGTAAAAGAATTAGAGGCAATGGGATTGGCGGCTCCCCAAGTGAGTTATGTTTTTGCTGCCTTAAAAGAAAAAGGTTTTGACGTGCCTATAGATGTATTCACCATTGAAGAAGCAAAAAATGTACTATTAAATTTGGTAAAGCAGGTGAGCGTATGATTCGGGATATTACCATCGGGCAGTTTTACCCTGTGGATTCCCTGATCCATCGGTTAGATGCCAGAGTAAAGCTGACAATAACTTTTATTTTTATTATAACACTGTTTATGGTGAATTCTTTTGTGGGATACTTCTTTGTAATTGCTGCTTTGGGGGCAACAATAAAAACATCAAAGGTGCCTTTAAAGTTCATGCTTAAAGGTATTAAAAGTATTATGATTATCATTTTATTTACCGCCTTTATTAATCTTTTTATGACCAGAGGGGAACAAGTTATTTGGCAGTGGGGCGTTTTAAGCCTTACATTAGAGGGCATCATACTGGCAACGAAAATGTGTATCCGTTTGGTGCTCTTGATTGTTGGTTCTTCTATTCTTACCCTCACCACAACACCTATTCAGTTGACAGACGGTATTGAGTATATGTTGCGACCATTCAAAAAAGTTGGTGTGCCTGCCCATGAAATTGCAATGATGATGACCATAGCACTGCGTTTTATTCCTACTTTATTAGATGAAACGGATAAAATCATGAAAGCGCAGCAGGCCAGAGGTGCTGATTTTGACACAGGAAGTTTAATGCAAAAAGCAAAAAGCTTAATACCGATTCTTGTTCCATTGTTTATTTCTGCCTTCCGCCGAGCGGAGGAGTTGGCCATGGCCATGGAGGCAAGATGCTACCACGGGGATGAGAATAGAACGAGAATGAACCGTATGCGTATGCAAAAACGGGACTATCATGCTTTAGCTATGGGTGTGGTATATATCCTAATTATTTTTGGGTTGCGATACGCTGCTAGGGTACTGCCTTTTATGATTTAGGAACAAGAAGGGTTTTGCAATTGTTGAGGAAGCTTATTATTAAATAATTGATGTTGTTTGTAATTAAAATACTTACAAGAGGGGGATGTTAGATCTCCCTTTTTTATACGAGGAGGAGTTGGGTGAGACGCATACTACTGACCATCGCCTACGATGGAACCAGATATAGCGGTTGGCAAAAGCAATTATTGCCAGAAGTAATCACAGTTGAAGGAGAGTTGGAAAAAGCCTTAAGAATTCTCTTTCGCTCTCCTGAATTAACCTGTATTGGTGCTAGCCGAACAGATAGAGGGGTACATGCTTTAGGGCAAAGAGCGTCCATTGACGTTGATACAACCATACCTGTAGATAAAATTCCTTTGGCTATTCGTGGCCTTCTTCCTGAGGACATTGTGGTGGTAAAGGCAGAAGAAGTACCTCAGGACTTTCACCCTAGATATGATTGTGTAAAGAAAACATATGAATATCGAATTTTCAATGGGAAGATTAAAAATCCAAAGGAAAGATTATATTCTACTTTTGTATACACGCCTTTAGATGTGGAAAAAATGAATGTAGCCGCTGAAAAATTCATAGGAACCTACGATTTTGCCGCATTTTGTGCGGCGGGAAGTACCGTAACTTCAACGGTGCGAACCATTTTTGATAGTTTTGTCAAAAAAGAAGGTGACATGATTTATATCTATGTTACCGGAAATGGGTTTTTATATAATATGGTACGCATTATGGCAGGGACTTTAATTTCAGTTGGCTTAGGTAAAATTTCACAGGATGCAATTTCAGATATTATTTTGAGTAAAGACAGACAGAATGCCGGGCAGACGGCAGAGCCCCAAGCCTTGACTTTACAGGAAATATATTATGATTTTAAGGGGAAATTAGTTGACAGTAATGAGTGAATGTACTATAATAATAAAGCTGTACTTTGATTTTAAGACCATTTGGTTTTAAATATATGTTTCTCAAGGTGGGATCCAATAAGTTATGTGCATGCACATAATGGAGATTGATCGTTTTGTTCCCGCAAAACGGCAAAGTCAACGGATCAAACAAATAATTTATGGGAGGTAGAAACCATGAGAACAACTTACATTGCGAAGGAATCTGATGTGGTAAAGAAGTGGTATGTAATTGATGCTGCTGACATGACTCTGGGCCGTATGTCCACAGAAATCGCAAACATTTTAAGAGGAAAAAATAAACCCCAGTATGCACCTAACGTTGACATGGGCGACTATGTAATCGTTGTAAACGCTGAAAAGGTTGCTGTAACAGGCAAAAAATTGGAACAGAAAGTGTATCATCGTCACTCCGGCTATATGGGTGGTTTGAAAACAACTAGACTGGACAAAATGCTGGAAACACACCCTGAAAGAGTAATTGAACATGCTGTGAAAGGTATGCTTCCTAAAAATGCTCTGGGTAGAAAGATGTTTGCTAAACTGCACGTATATGCAGGTGCAGAGCATCCCCATGCAGCACAGAAACCCGAAAAATTGGAAATCAAATTTTAATAGGAGGAGGAAAGCATAATGGCAGCAGCTAGATATTACGGTACAGGCAGAAGAAAATCTTCCGTAGCTAGAGTATACTTAGTACCCGGCAACGGTAAAGTTACAATTAATAAAAGAGACATTGACGAATATTTTGGTCTTGAAACATTGAAACTCATTGTTCGTCAACCTCTGGAATTGACAGAAACAACAGCTAAATTTGACGTTTTGATTAACGTGAATGGTGGCGGTTTCACAGGTCAGGCAGGTGCAATCAGACACGGTATCTCCAGAGCTTTACTTCAGGCAGATGGCGATTACAGACCCGCTTTGAAAAAAGCTGGCTTCTTGACACGTGACCCTAGAATGAAAGAAAGAAAGAAATACGGTCTCAAGGCAGCGAGACGTGCGCCTCAGTTCTCTAAGAGATAATTATTTCAACTTTATACGAAACATCAAAACCCCGAAAACCTTGTGTTTTCGGGGTTTGTTTTATTTTGCGATTGGGTGAGAATGGGCGGAAATTTACGAATATGACACACGCATGACACACACATGACACAAAAAAATAATTATATTTTATCTATTTCCTCAATCAATTCTTGTATTTCTAAATGTGTATAAACCACCCTCGTTACATTCTGACCTTTGTGTCCCACTATTTTTTGTATAAATCTTTCGTCCGCTTTTGCAGCAGTCAGTAGACTTACACAAGTGTGTCTTGTATCGTGCGGTCTATGCTTTTCCATTCTATTAATTGCCTCCAGTAACTCTTCAATCTCTACATGGTATACACCGCTTGTGTAATACCTTGCCCTTTGTGACCAACAATCTTTTTTATGATACGCTTGTCTACCCCTGCAGTAGTTAAAAGTGAAACACCGGTGTGCCTTGTATCGTGGGGACGGTGGGTCATTCCCAACTGCTCAATAATGGGTATCCAGTAGCTTTCGTAATAGTTTTTATATTCCATCGGGTTCCCATCAGAAGTAGTAAGTAAACTTCATAATCATTCTAATAAAACGATTTCTTCAAAAAATTTATATCTCTGATTTCGGTTTTCGTTTTGGATGTAATCACATCAAACCATTTCTTTGAATTTTTCAATACTCTGTTCCTTCCATATAACTATCAATTGTGTTTTTTTCATAGTATAATTCGTGAAGATACTTCTTTTACCACTAGGAGGGGCAAATCTTTTACTTAATGTAGTATTGTGAAACTTATGATAGAATGATAGCAAGAATTATTAAAACTTATGGCTTGGATTTTGCTATCCTACTCTACAGAAAGGAGGGAGTACAAATAGAAAATCAAAGGGTCACTAACATTGAAGCTGTTATAGATTTCATAGAGAATCACCTTGATCAAAAGCTGGAATTGGAAACAATAGCTGAAGCTGTCCACTATTCGAAATATCATTTGCATCGGATGTTTTCTGATACGGTAGGCATTACAGTCCGTGAATATGTGGGACGACGGCAGCTTACTGAAGGGGCGAAACTACTTGTATTCTCAAAAAGGTCAATCATCGAGATTGCCTTTATCTGCGGGTATGAGGGGCAACAAGCCTTCACTACAGCTTTTAAGACCATGTATAAGATTCCTCCTGCGGAATATCGTCAACGACAGGAGTTTTATCCCTTGCAGTTACGGTTTACGTTAAATAGGAAGAAATTTCGCAGGGAGTTTTCAAAATCCAATGTCCGATTGGCGAAACCCTCTGACATTCCCCTGTGGATGGATTTGGTAAGGCTTGTGATTGATGGCTATCCATGCCTAGATGAAGGGGATTATCTTCAGAAACTGAACGGTTGTATAGAAGAAAAACGGGCATTGATTATGGAAGATGGCGATACTGCCATTGGAATTATGGCATTTTCCTATGATACAGGCAGTATTGAATTCATGGGAGTGCACCCCCAATATCGTAACCTTGGCATTCAAAAAGTCTTTCTGGATAAGCTAATGGAAGACTATATTATTGGGCGTGAAATCAGCACCACCACATACCGATTAAATGATAAGGCTGATACGGGCTATCGCAGTGAGCTGAAACAACTGGGATTTGCTGAACAAGAACTGCTTGTGGAGTTTGGTTACCCAACACAACGTTTTATCCTCCCTCCCAAAATAGGAGGTTAATTGAAATGTACATTACACAAAAATCCCACTGGAAACAAAGGACAGTCACCTTTCTTGTCAGCCAATGTATCACGTTGTTTGGCTCAACCCTAGTCCAGATGGGAATCGTGTGGTATGCCACCATGCAAACATCCTCAGGGGTATGGGTGGCTGCCTTTACCATTTGCGCCTATCTGCCCCAGTTTCTCATTTCCTTTATGGGAGGGGTATGGGCTGATCGGTATAACCGTAAAAGTCTGATTATTGGGGCGGATTTGGTGATTGCCGCTGTGACACTGGCCATGGTGCTGGCAATCCCTTATATTTCTTCTGAACCAAGTTTGCTTTTTGCATTATTAGGAATGTCAGTCATTCGCTCCTTGGGCGCAGGAATTCAGACGCCAGCCCTCAACGCCGTTATTCCACAACTTGTTCCAGAAGAACAGCTTATGAGATACAATGGTATTAATATGACCATGCAGTCTGTGGTTCAGTTTGCGGCTCCTGCCGCAGCGGGGGCAATTTTCGCAGTTGGTACGTTACGCTCCATGTTGATGGTGGATATTCTAACAGCTACATGCGGCATTGGTATTTTATCTTGTGTGTTGCTTCCAAAGAAAGAAATGTTACAAGCAAGAGGATCTATTTTTATTGATATGAAAGAGGGAATAAAGTATACTTTTTCCCATAAGGTCATTGGAAGGTTATTGATTATTTATGGACTTTTTATTTTTCTGTGCGTTCCTGCTGGCTTTCTTGCAGGGTTGCTTGTTCGACGTGTATATGGCGACACATATTGGTATCTGACAGCAGTCGAGCTGGTAGGATTTGCAGGAATGATAGTGGGCGGTCTAGCCATGAGCACATGGGGTGGCTTCAAAAACACAACGAAAACCCTATTGATAAGCCTGACTGCCTTTGGGATGTTTGCCATTGGTATGGGACTTTCTCGAAGTTTTATATTATACCTTGCATTGATGCTATTCTATGGAATTGCTTTGACCATGGTGCAAACGTCCACAACGACGCTACTCCAAGAAAAAACTGATGATTCCATGCAAGGGCGGGTATTCGGCTTACTGGGATCCATGTATTCTGGCTTCTTGCCCATTGGTATGGCGATTTTTGGACCTATGGCAGATAAAATCCCCCTTCAGTGGATTATGGTTGGCTCTGGTGTTGGGTTGATTATAATTGCGGCAACCATGAGCCGTCATTTTGTAGGGGAATGAATAGGAATGGAAAACAAAATGGAAATTATGAAATAACATAGGGAATGCTTTGAATACAGACAAAGGAGATGTCAGTGGCCAAACAACTATAGCTAGAGCAGAGCCAACAATACGCAGATTTTAAATTGCGATTAGAGGCTCTTTTTTTATAAAAATGGGATGTCAACTGGCATTTGTAAACATAAATGTGGTATTATTTTTGTTTTTTCAAAGTGGGATAGGAGCTTAATTAATATGTATATAGACGAAAGCATTCAAGGGGTAATAATCAGGAATTAGAGAAAAGTTTATGGGGGTTATAGGCGGGGGAGGTGTGGAAGTTGCCCTCACAGTATGGGAGGTTAACAAAAAGGTTGGGTTTTAAAAACAATGAAAAAGCCACCTGAAAGGGTGGCTGCGTTGAAGGATTAGTTAGCACAAACGTTGATGGCACGTGTTTTACGGCTATCTTTAGGATCTGCTTCTGTATCAAATGTTACTTTCTGTCCTTCGTTTAAGGATTTGAAACCATTTGACTGGATAGAGGAAAAATGTACAAATACATCATCTCCACCGTTGTCAGGTGTAATAAAGCCAAATCCTTTTTCTGCGTTAAACCATTTTACTGTACCGTTATTCATAATCAGTACCTCCTAAAAAATATTATCTCGGGCATATAAATAAAAAGCTCTTAAGTTGTAGTCAGATAATAATTATCGACTAGGACTTAAGAGCGAATAATCATACTTACGAAACAATGTTATTATACCTCATAAGAAGAGATATGTCAATAAAAACTTTTAAAAGAATTTTGATTATTGTAAGAATGTTATAGAATATTGAAAAAGTACGGCCACATGCTGGGGCAGGTATAATTAAGAATGGTGAATTTATCTAAATTCTTTGCTAAAATAGAAAATGGGTGTAACATATCATTATAATGGAACAAGTTAGTTCTAAAGAAATCGAAATATATAGGATGACAAGGAGAGAGGTAATAAATGTATCCATATCACAATAAAATCAAGCAAAGAATCAAAAATGGAGAACTAGAAACATATTATTTTTGTCAGAGTTATCCGAAAATAGGGGAATGTTTGGTTTTGATTTTTAAAACAGAGCCAATTTTAAGACCCATTCGCCCCCATAAATATCACGAATATATGGATTTATTGGTTGAGATTAAGGGGAAAAGTAAAGAGGAGTAGGGGTTAAAATATTTTTATAAAAAGTTATTATATATATTTGAGAAACTGAATGGAGGGAGATATAGTTTGTTACAGCAGTAAATAGAATTGAGCACCAATGTGGAAGAAGGATTAAGGTATAGGGACAGCGGTTTGGGGTATGGTATTATGAACGGGCTGTAAGTTATGTTTACTCTGAGCTTCATTTGATTGCTATGAATATGGATGGTTTTATTTTATTATATTCTCTCCCCTTTTCTTGTGGAACGTGGAAAATAACATCAATAATGTTCAAGCCGATTTTAATGAGCATTTGGAAAAGGGACAACAAAAGGCTGTCCCTAAATTGGAGGAAGAGGAAAATAATTTAAAATATTGATGCATTTTAATGCTCATTAATCTCCGCAGGTAATAGAATAGTAAAGAACCGTTTGTTTATTGCCACAAGGACATGTGCAGCCGAGAAAATTTGTGTCTTCTTGATGGAAGCAAAAATGGCAAAGGTGGGCAAAAATATTAACCCAAAACAGGAAAAATTTCAATTCTTCCTCAAACTCACTTGCATTACAATAAGTGAACACCTCAGCACACCAGATTTTGCAAGGGCCTTCAGGGATGTCCCAATACAAATTAAATCTTTTTGATAAATAATCCCTTTTTTCATCGTCGGTTTTATTTTCCAAGGACCTTAACAATTCTTCAATTTTTGTCATCTTCTCATCTCCTTTCTGAATTGGTATCTAATACAGTATATTCAGGGAGATATGTTTTGACATATGCTTTGCATAGGTTTTAAGAAGGCCCCCACGGTAGATAGGGCGTCGGTGTTAAACTCCTGCACCGTACGGCTCCAATTTGAGGTTTCACCGAACAAATCTCGGATTTGAACCATGATCGCCTCTGGGTCAGCGGCTGTATATGCTAAAAAGTCATAGGTAGTGGCACCAAAGTCTGAAACGGCATGCGAAGAAGGAATGACCATCTCCACGTCCGTTGCCCGTGACTTAAAGCTTCCTGTCACCACATAGGAATTTCCCTTCATTCCATTTGATAAAGTAATGGTGTCACCAACGGAAAACCCAGCTTGTTTCATGCAGTCCTCACTTATGATTACAGCCCGTTCCCCAGCGGTAAAAGAGGCAACAGCTTGTTCCTGCATAGCCTTGCTTGGAAATCTAATTGCTAGCATGGAGCTGTACCATTCCAGATTATCTGTACCTTCCAAACGTGAGAATGTGATACCTTCCCCCTGCAGCTTATTCTTGAAAACATAAACAGGCAATACTTTTTCAATACCGTCCATATTTTCCACCTGTTCCACAAACTCTCCTTCCATGGGTCCGTCTGCAAAGCCTTGAAGCTGTGCACCACGAAAAACATCGCCAATATAAGTGTTTACAAAGCTCCCCACAACGCTGATTGCGATAACAGCGGAAATACTGATAAACAGTAGCGTGATATTTTGCATGATACTTTTGTTGTCCTGCATATTTCGCGCTGCGAGCCTGCCCTCATTTTGGAATAATAGCCCATATAGGCGTTCCAATCCCAGAGCGATTAAATTTGTAACAAGGGGTATGATGAGTATGGTGGCAATAATTAGTCCCAAAAGGGAAAATCCCCCTGCAAGATAAAACATTTTACCAGAAGCAAATTTCGGTAGTGTGCAAGAAAGAATAAAAAGGACAATTCCTGCTCCAATGACAAAGCGGCGAGAGATGTGCTTTTCTTCTACGGTTCCAAGTACAACGTCCTTTATGGATAGACGGCTTGCCTTGTGTATAGGTAGCCAAGCGGAGAGTAAGGAAGTCATGATGGCCACGGCAAAAGAAAGGAACACTCCGGGCAGGGAAATTACAACAGGAATTTCAATGCCATGTGATAGAGATTCTCCCATGCCCTGTAAAATCATTTTAAGTACAATAATGCCAACAGGGATGGCAATGAACCCACCTGCACAGCCGTAAAGCATGCTTTCCAATAAAAGAATGAGGGTCACATTTTTTTTTGTTGCTCCGATACTGCGGAAAGTTCCGATGATGGGTAGACGGTCTAGTGTGATGACCTTGTAACTGCTATAAATGATAAAAATGCTCATGGTGAGAGAGAAAAAGCTAATTAGGAAAAAAGGCATGGATTTTTGCCTTGCATCGGCGGCAATCTGCCCTTCGTTTACAATCGCTGAAACCTGATAGTCACTACCAGAGAGTGCGTTTTCCAATTCTGCTTTTAGGTAGCTTGTTTCTACCCCAGCAGCGGGTTCGATGAGAATTTCTCGATATCCGTCTGTTAGCCCTAAAAGCTTGGCTAATGTAGATTGTGGCAACAGAGCAGTGGTGCCCCTCGTATGACGGAGAAAAACAGTATCATAGGCAGCAATCTCCCTTACTTTAAACTGGACAGGTGTTCCGTGTACTTGCAGGATAAGGGTATCGCCTTTTTCAATGCCATACTTTGAGGTAAACCTGTTGGGCAGTATTATTTGATTACCTGAAAAGTGGGATACTTCAGCTCCATTTTCTAGACGGGGTTTGTTAATCTGATTCAGACCTTCAAGGTCCATGGCGATTAAATCCACCGTTTCATAGTATCCGTTTTCATGGTAAAGGGAAGTTCCCTTCAATATCCCTACTTTTGCCTTTATGGTGGGTAAAGGTGGAATCGCTTTTATGTCAATGCTCCTGTCATTGGCCTGAACAGAAATCGTCGCACTTCCCGCCATGCCCCGTGCCATTTTCCGCTGTGCCTTCTCATAGGACATGCCGATAGAAAAGGAAACGAATAACAACATAGTGGAAAGGAGAATTGACAGAAGCATGACAGTGGTTCGTGCCTTACGCTCTTTTACATTGGTCAGGATATACTTTAAAATTATTTTCAAATTTGCACCTACTCTCTTTGAGTGTATTCTTTAAAATAGTTGTTAGGGTTTTAAGATTGTCCAATAAGTATATTTTTTACTTTTTTCATCTCCTCTTAAGGACATCTTGCTTTAAAACTTCAATCACTGCTTTTTTGTGGGCGTTTACGTCTAATTTGACAGCAGAAATAGAATCTTACCTTGTTCAGATTTACGCCAAAATTTTTACCTTCTGCATTCGTATTAAAGATACTGCGTTTCCTAAAAGTCTACGGATACAGTAGCAACGGCACAATTTAAAACTCCATATGGGCTGTTGTCACTGCACCTAACTCTCACATTCTTCAAAGCATAGAAAAAAGGCTGGTAGCTATCATATAGAAATGATAAACTATCAACCTTAATCTTATTTTCATGTAACCTTAATTAACCTTAATTTCGGGGAAAAGAGATTCGAAAAGTTGTTCCAATATGGGGAATGCTTGAAAGGGAGATATTGCCTCCGTGAAGTTCCACAATATTTTTTACTATGGCAAGGCCTAACCCCGTTCCCTCTGACTTGCTTTCGGTGCTTGTTCCCCGATAATACCGTTCAAAGAGCCTTTGGGCTTCTTTCTCTGTCATTCCCCTTCCATTATCAGATATCGTTATGCTTATATCGTTTTCAGTGGGGACGATTCGTAAAGTAACCTCCGTATCTTTATCTCCATGAACAAAAGCATTAATAATCAGATTTTGCACTGCTCTTGTTAAAAGTTTAGTGTCAAAGGATAGCAGGATTGTTTCGTCTATACTTTCAAAATGAATGCGGCGGTTCTCATATTCTGGGTTATTCAAAATTTCAATTGCCAACTCCCTTAAAAAGCGGATCAAGTTTTGTTTCTGCAAATTGACGGGAAGCGTGCCGTGTTCTAGTTGCCAGGTTAACTTCAAATCATTAATTAAGCCTTCCATGTAATTGGCATTTTTCAGTATAATCTTTGCATACTGTCCACATTGTTCACCCGATTTATTCTCCTGCAAAATTTCTGCATAGCCTTTGATTGGAGACAAGGGTGTTTTTAAATCATGTGTGATGTTGGCAATCCATTCACGACGCATACGCTCTGTTTCTTCTCGCAGACTGTCACTTGCCCTGATTTGCGCATCTAAGATATTTAGGCTTTCGTATAGGTCCCTAAAAGCTCCACCATTTCTGCATGGAAGATAGGAGCTTTTGGAAATATCACGAATGGCTGAGGTCAGACGACCAATCATCCTTGCCGTCCAAAAGCCGTATGCCATTCCTGCCACAAGCATTACAAGTAGTAGTATAAATACTGTGGAAAGTATGACAGTTTTGCCTCCTGTAAACCGTTCCCCATTTAAATACATGGTGACTTTCGTGATTTCCATTGGGAAGTGAAGAATGTAGGCATAGGCCCTTCCTTGATGGGATACCTCCCCGATCAGAGAAATGTTTTTTTCCGTGTTGAAATGTCCTGTCTGGTAAAGACGCAGAAGGTGGGTAATGGAATAAGAGGTGCTTGTGTTTTCAGGTTTTTGAAATGCATATACTTCATTCCCAGTATTGTCAATGATTTGCACACCGATATGATTATTTTGCAGAAGCTCCATACCCATCTGCTTTACCTGTGGTTTATCATCAACAAATATAATCTGTTCACCGAAATTCTCTGTAAGTACTTTAGGCCAATCGCTTCTGACTGTTTCACCGTCTGGTTTTTGAACAGTTATTAATAGTAAAGAAAGACCGATGGCAGCAATAATTGTCCCAAGCAATGACAGAAAAAAAATTAAGTATATGTGAAAAATTGTACGATAGGCAGATTTTTTCATTTAATCAGTCCTTTTTTTAAGCTTATAGCCGAGTCCTTTTACAGTAATAAGCTGCTTTGGATTGGAAGGGGAATCCTCCATCTTTTCTCTAATATGACGGATATGCACCATAATGGTGTTGTCACAAATGCTGCTATACTCTCCCCAAACCTGTTCATAAAGGCGTTCTTTGCTGATAATTTTATCAGAGTTTTCCATGAGATGGGATAACAGCAGAAATTCTCGCCCAGTCAGGCTGATTTCCTGTCCTGCTTTATAAATCCGACAGCTTTCCCTATCCAGTGATAGCGGTCCAACTGTCAACAGTTGGTTATCGTCTGGCTGTGGGGTGGACTGATATTGTTGGCGGCGAAGCTGGGCTTTGATGCGGAAGACAATTTCCCGTGGGCTGAATGGCTTTGTTACATAGTCGTCACCGCCGCAGGAAAGACCGAGAATTTTGTCAATATCGTCATTTCTTGAGGAAAGAAACTGAACTGAACAAAAGGAAAATTCCCGTATTTTCTTGCATACCTCGATACCGTCCATATCCGGTAGCATAATGTCAAGGACGATCATGTCAGGCTTAAACTCCTTGCAAATTTGAAGGGCACTTATACCTGTATATGCTCTTTGAATAGAGTGAAAACCATCTTGAAGCAGAACTTCCTCTAATAAATCAACAATATCCTTTTCATCATCCACCAATAATATTTTACTGTTCATCATGATCATCCCCTTTCTTATTTAGTCTAAAATCCACAATTGTTAACCGCTGTATACAGTGAAAGTCTACCACACCTATAATATAATCCATATAATTACCATATTTTGCTTCATACCACCAATTATATTCCGTCAAAGGAACAACTTCAATGAAATTTTTGTGAATAAAAGGATTTGGTTCTAGGGGGTCCTATCTAAAAAGGATGATGAGTCCAGCTGATATTTTATAAACCGGGCGGTAATCTGTGAAGTGTCTGCAGAAGAACTGGTGAGATGTGCTACTCGTAAATAACAAGAAATACTGGTGAAATCCATCATTTAATTTTTTAAATCTATACTAATTTTTTTTCTTTGAGAGCATAAACGTATTAAGGCACCTTAGCAACACGCATCTACAGTTCGTACTTAACAGGAAAATAATGGGCAGTACGTCTATGCTTTTTATAGAAAGGGAAAAGTTGAAAAAAGAAGAATTAAAAAAGAAAAATCATACCATGCTAATTACGAATGAGTTTTTCTTAAAATAGAATAAAACCGATTGGTTAAATTTTGCTTAAATACGAAAAGTCTTGGAGATTATATTGACAATGACAAGCTTTTGATTCATCATAAACAAAAGATCATTTTGCCTAAGGAACATAGGCTGAAACTAAGGACACTTTAGAAGATCTAATATAGATGGAAAGGGGAAGTATATATGTATTGTTTGAAAAAAATAACCGATGATTTGACTTGGGTTGGAGGAAATGACCGCCGCTTGGCAATGTTTGAGGGCGTGTATTCTGTACCAGATGGAGTTTCTTATAATTCTTATATAATGATGGATGAAAAAACAGTTCTTTTTGATACAGTAGACAGGGCAGTAAGTAAAGTGTTTTTTGAAAACTTAACGGAAGTTTTACAAGATAGGCCTTTGGATTATCTGGTGGTTCATCATATGGAACCTGACCACTCCTTTACATTGGAAGAGGTGGTTCTGCGTTATCCCAACATCAAGATTGTCTGCAACGCTAAGATTTTGACGATGATTAAGCAATTTTTTGAATTTGATATTGACTCTCGTGTTATTGTAGTAAAAGAAGGGGATGTCCTTTCCACAGGGAAGCATCAGTTGACATTTTTTATGGCTCCTATGGTGCACTGGCCTGAGGTAATGTTGACTTATGATACTACCGATGGCATTTTATTCTCTGCGGATGCTTTTGGTTGTTTTGGAGCGTTGAATGGGGCTATTTTTGCTGATGAAGTTGATTTTGAGCTGAATTATATGAAGGAAGCAAGACGGTATTATGGCAATATCATTGGGAAGTATGGTCCGCAGGTTCAGGCTATGTTGAAAAAAATAGCACCTTTAGAGATTCGTTTGCTATGCCCATTACATGGGTTTGTTTGGAGAAAAGATATTGAAAAGTATATGGAGAAGTACGAAAGATGGAGCAGTTATACTCCGGAAGAAGAAGGGGTTGTCATTGCATATGCTTCTATCTATGGCAATACAGAGAACGCAGCGGAAATTCTTGCTTCTCGCTTATGGGACAGAGGAATTAAGACGGTGATGTTTGATGTATCCGTGGCCCCTGCGTCGGACATTATAACGGCAGCATTTTGTTACAGCCATTTAGTTTTTGCATCCGCTACCTATAACAATGGAATTTTTGTAAGCATGGAAGCGTTAGTATTTGATATCGTAGCACATAATCTGCAAAACCGTACCGTAGCGGTGATTGAGAATGGCTCATGGGCGCCTAATAGTGGTAAGCTGATTCGTGCCGAACTGGAAAAATGTAAGAATATGAATATTCTGGAAAACAAGATAACCATTAAATCTTCTATGAAAAAAAGCCAATTAGCTGAGATTGAAGCCATGGTGGATGCCATAGCGAATACGATGAAAAAATAATCGATTACAGGGTTGTTTTATTCATGTTGGCTTAAACGCATAAAAACCATCTGGCTATTGCAGTGAAAGAAATGCTGTTTTTACCTGAGCTTAGCTAAGTAAGGTTTGCTTTTTTGCGTCCTGATTGGGGCAAATTAGCAATTAAGAAAGCGTATTCCTAATGAATAAAACTTTGTGGAAAAAGGCGAATACAGAAGTCAAAGCAAAGTGCTAATTTTGTTTGTAAAATATTAGGGCATATGGTATAATAAAGGCGAATTTTATAATGTGAAAATGAGTTGGATGAATGGGATTAAGGTGTAGATAGTACTAGGTAGAAATCGATTTTTAAGGTACTTAGCACCTATAACATTGGAACTATCTGGAGGTAATGTAACTTAGTAGTGAGAAAAAGCAAAAAAGTTCCATTATCGTGTATCGTATTGTTCAAGTAATCCTTATAAACATTTTTAGGGTTTGAAGTAACTGGTTATTGTAATTTATAATTTTCTTTATAGATATACCCTTCAATGGGAAGTATCCAAAAGGGAATTTAAATTTCATAATAAACCAACCTCAAAAAGGAGGTTGGTAGAATTTTATTATTGAGAAGGAGATGATATCATATGAAAAAGTATGAATGTACAGTTTGTGGTTATATCTATGATCCTGAAATTGGCGATCCAGACAACGGAGTTGCTGCAGGCACACCTTTTGAGAAGTTGCCTGATGACTGGAAGTGCCCATTATGTGGCGTTGGTAAGGAAGACTTTGAAGTAAAAGAGTAATCTATTTGGAAAAGCAATGGCAGACTAGGCCTATGGAAAGGACATGGTTGCACCTAGTCCGAGCGGGGTATATACTGCCACCCTGAAACGGGTATTTTGCTTTCCATACCAAGAGATGAAATGAAAAGAATCCGTTTTACGGATTCTTTTTTATTGGCGCTTTCGCTCCAATAAACCACCAGCTCTGCTGGTGGAGGAAAAATGTTGATAGCAGGTTTAACGCTTTGAGATGGTTTCTGATTTTTATTTGAAAGCATAACTTTCTATGTTTTCTTTATATATTAGTGCTAAAAGAACAACTTTAATTTTCGGTCAAACAAGTGAATAGAGATAAGAAAACATCTCCTAGTATTTTCAAGGCCATGTTTTTATTTGGATATATTTGGAACTTCTGTGTTGACATTATTATCAATCTATGTTATCTTAGTGTCGAAAGTGAATAGGCAACATGTTAATTGAAGGGGTACACCACCACGGGTGTATCCCTTTTCGTGCTTTTTTTTATTTTTTTCCAGATAGGAGGAATTGTAAGTGCGTGTAAATGGAGTGGAAATTCAATTGGAGAATACAATGAGCTTATCAAAATTTTTACTGGAACAAGGCTACGATTTAAAGCGGGTTGCGATAGAACGCAATGGTGCCATCGTGCCAAAAGGGATGATTTCGCAAATTTTGTTATCTCCTGAGGATACCCTAGAAGTGGTTTCATTTGTAGGAGGTGGTTAATTTGGTTGGAGAAAGGTATGTGCCCACAAAGAAGGAATTGGAGGAGGCTTTAATCAAACGCCATAGCCTTTCCGTTCAGGAAAAGATTGCAAAAGGGCGTGTTGCCATAGCTGGATTGGGTGGACTTGGTTCCAATATTGCTATGATGTTGGCTCGCCTTGGGGTGGGAGAGTTATTTTTGGTGGATTTTGACCAAGTAGACTTGTCCAATTTAAATAGGCAGTGTTACGGGGTTCGTCATTTGGGAGTGAAAAAAACAGAAGCTTTGCAAGCTCAAATTAAAGAGGTGAACCCGTATGTACAAATAAAAACCAAAACCATTCGGGTTACGGAAGAAAATGCCGTGGAATTATTTCTTGAATATCCCATTGTATGCGAGGCCTTTGATCAGGCTGAAAACAAAGCAATGCTTGTAAATACGATTTTACAGCATTGTCCCAATATAAAAATTGTATCTGGTTCCGGCATGGGGGGATATGGTAGTTCCAATGAGATTGGTACAAAAAAGGTAATGAATAATTTTTATATTTGCGGAGATCTTGTTTCTGGCATTGAAAAAAATTATGGCTTGATGGCACCTAGGGTCCAACTTTGTGCAAGCCATCAAGCCAATATGATCTTACGATTGTTGCTTGGGATAGAGGAAGAATAGGGAAGGGAGAATTCAAATGAAAAAGGATAAATTGGTCATTGGAGGACATGAATTTCAGTCGAGATTTATTTTGGGCTCTGGCAAATTTTCTTTGGAGATGACGAATGCAGTCATTCAAAACGGTGGTGTGGAAATGGCTACCCTTGCACTACGTCGTGCCAATGTAGGCGGAGAGGGGAATATTTTAGACTATATGCCTGAAAATATTACGTTGTTGCCCAATACTTCGGGTGCAAGAACGGCAGAAGAGGCGGTAAGAATTGCTCGTTTGGCAAGGGAGTTGGGTTGTGGTGATTTTGTGAAGATTGAAGTGATTCATGATTCTAAATACTTGATGCCAGATAATTATGAGACCATTAAAGCAACGGAAATTTTGGCAAAAGAAGGCTTTATCGTCATGCCCTATATGTATCCGGATTTGAACGTAGCACGCTCCTTGGAAAGCGCCGGTGCCGCCGCAATTATGCCTTTGGGTGCTCCAATTGGAAGCAATCGTGGCCTTCTTACAAAAGATTTCATTAAAATGTTGATAGATGAAATTGACTTACCCATTATTGTTGATGCAGGCATTGGACGCCCTTCCCAAGCTTGTGAAGCTATGGAATTGGGTGTGGATGCTGTGATGGCAAACACTGCTGTTGCAACGGCAAAAGACGTTCCTTTGATGGCAACGGCTTTCCGTCTTGCCATTGAGGCGGGGCGTTCGGCATATCTTGCGGGACTTGGTCGTGTTTTGGAAAGTAAAGGAGAGGCATCCAGTCCTTTAACGGGTTTTTTACAGGACTAAAAAAGCGTTGAAAATGCAAATGAGGGGAGAGCGTATGGAAACAAAAATGGATCATATGGTTTATTTGGATTATATGGAACAAGTAGACTCTGATATTATGGAACGAGTGTTAGATACAGTGGAACAGTATGACTATAATACATATATAGTCGAAGATGTAAAAGCTGCACTATGCAAAGACAAACTAGATATAGATGACTTTGGTGCTTTGCTTTCTCCTGCGGCTATGCCTTTTTTAGAGGAAATGGCACAAAGGGCGCAGAAGGAAACAAGAGCCCATTTTGGGAATGCAGTGTCTCTTTTTACACCCCTTTATATTGCCAACTATTGTGAAAACAATTGTATTTATTGCGGGTTTAACTGCAAAAACAAGATTCATCGGGGCAAGCTTAGTATGGAGGAAATGGAAAAAGAACTGCAAAGTATATCAAAGACAGGTTTACGAGATATTCTGCTTTTGACAGGAGAATCTCGCCACCAATCTGATGTAAAGTATATTGGAGAAGCGGTGAAATTGGCCACCAAGTATTTTGCCTTGGTAGGCATTGAAATTTATCCATTAAATACAGATGAGTATGCATTCCTTCATGAATGTGGTGCAGACTATGTTTGTGTATACCAAGAGACATATAATACAGATAAGTATGAAGAAATGCACCTAAGCGGACCAAAAAGGATTTATCCATACCGTTTTTATGCACAGGAGAGGGCATTAAAAGGGGGCATGCGAGGGGTTGCTTTTGGTGCCTTGTTGGGTTTGGGGGACTTTAGAAAAGACGCATTTGCAACTGGATTGCACGCTTTTTATGTGCAACGGAAATATCCTCAAGGGGAGATTTCTTTTTCACCACCTAGGTTACGTCCCTTTATCAATAATGCAGAAGAAAATCCAAAGGATGTCCATGAAACCCAGCTTTTACAGGTGATGTTAGCCTATCGGCTATTTATGCCTTATGCAGGAATTACAATTTCAACCCGAGAAAGAGCTGGATTTCGGGATAATGTGATTGGGATGTGTGCCACAAGGATTTCTGCGGGTGTGAAGGTAAGCGTAGGTGGTCATGAAGAAGAGGCAAAAGGGGACGAGCAGTTCGAAATTTCCGACGACAGAAGTGTTGCGGAAGTGTTAAGCAGTATAGAAAGCCTTGGGCTACAGCCAGTTTTCTTAGATTATATACGAGTTTAAAAAAGATAATCGATAAGAACTTGTCAACACCCACATTTTTAAAAAAGAAAAGCTCTGGAAGCAACCAATCGTGGTTACTTCTAGGGCTTTTTCTATGTAGATTAGGTGCATGGAAAGAGATACTCGAACAGGAGGCCTACTGGAACACTTGTTGGGGTATAATGAATCATTTTTATTAACTATAACCGTATATGAATCCTGAATAAGTTTAATTGGTAGTGGCATTTAATTAATAGGTATCAGAAACAGCATAGTAATCCCTCTCCCGTCCGTAAGTATTTCAACACCCTTTTTTTTTGCTTTCGTATTTTAAAAGCGCTTTGCATACCCACATCGGCGGCAAAGCTCCTCGCTAGGTTGACGTGCCGAAAAACCTTTGTAAAGTGCTTGGGCACGTTCACCAGAGAGAATTTCAGGAAGGGGTGTTTGAAAAATATTGCCCAGTGCAATATCACCTCGGCTATCCAGACAACAAGGCACTACCGTACCATCACTCAGTATGGCCATTTGGTTACGTAGCCCATGGCAGAATATGGGCTGTTCTGTGGGGGATTCATTCATGCTGGGCCAAGTAAAACGAGCGGCCTTTCCAAGGAAAAGTCTTGGTGCCAGTGTGGTGTTACCCCTTTCGTTGATTTTAATGCGTGCACCTTCTTGAGCAGCATTGTCCAATCCTAAAAGACGGCATAAAGGGGTAAAAATAGCCTCATTATCTATGCCATCTGCACCTAGATTCCACATTCTTAACTCGCAAAAAATACCCTTGCCTGTTGCTGCTGTAACAAAGGATGCCACACCTTGTAAATACTCCTCCTTGCAATATGGGCTATCAGCCTCCATGCTGTGCAACGATATGCTTACCTTTCGCAAGGCAGGCGCATTCAGCAGTACGTTTTGTGTTTTCCCAAGCAATGTACCGTTTGTGGTAATATTTACATTCATGTGGAAGTGATGTGCCACATTCAAAAATTCTTCCAATTGGGGGTGTACCAGCGGCTCTCCCAGTACATGCAGATAAATATGGTTTGTATATGACTTTGCTTGCTGAATTATATTTGAGAACTCGTCAGTATTCATAAACCGTGGTAAACGAACGTTACCAATGCAAAAACTGCACGACAGATTACACACATTTGTAATTTCGATGTAGATACGAGAAAATTTTTTCATAAGGTTTGCTCACTTTCACTGCTTTTGTTTAGATATAACATGCTTTTGCTAAGTTATCTTATCCGTTATTAACAGATTGCGTAATGCAGTACTGCATAGTTAAATTGGTGCTTATAGAAAAAACGCTAATTAACTCTTTAGCCAATTCGTTTACAGTTCAATGTTGCTTTTCTTCAAAGTGTCTATATGTTAAATACTATTATAACATACTGGGCAGCTCATTACGCTCAAAAGGTTAGATTAAATGGAAAATGTAGAGGATATTAAAAAAGAGTTCTTAACAATTGGCCTAAAATCATCATGTGGTTACAGAAACAACTGATGTTCTTTTACTTTCTGCAACCTGCATACAATAGTATAGAGGTGGAGACATGAGAAAAATAGACTATGGCAGGGAAAAGGCTGTAGCATATGCCCACAAATGGGCCTATGGGCGCAATCCGCAATACTACAATTTTGATAAATTAGGAGGAGACTGCACAAATTTTGCCTCGCAGGTGTTGTATGCCGGTTCAGGGGTTATGAATCCGAAACCGACCTTTGGCTGGTATTATTACAGCCTGAACAACCGTGCACCAGCGTGGACTGGTGTTGAATTCATGTATAAATTCCTTGTGAAGAATATGGGAGTTGGACCTGCAGGGATAGGGGCAGATGTTTCGCAGGTAGAACCGGGGGATATTGTTCAGCTTTCTTTCGACGGAATGGGATATAGCCATACGCCTACAGTTGTCTCTGTTGGAGCGGTTCCCGCTCCCTCTAATATCTTGGTGGCTGCACATACCTTCGATGCAGACAATCGCCCATTGAGTACTTATCAGTATGTAAGCATCCGTTATTTACACATCACCCATGTAAACACTTGGTAGGTCCATAAGGCGGTATGGCGTTTTCTGTAGGGTGTGCACTTGGTATTTACGCAGCAAAAAAGATACTGCTTAACTTAATTTGCGTTAATTCTGACGATGAATGGTTGCAAATTTGTGTCAATACAAATGCACAAGGCCTTATGTTTAGTAAAACATAAGGCCTTGATTTCTTCTCATGGACCATAATACAAAGGGGAGTTCCCTTTCTAATCTCCATTTTTTATTTTGGAATCAATGAAACCCAATCTCCGTCGTACACCTTAATAAAGAAAGTTAACTTTTATTTTCAGCATAAAAACAATGCCACCCGTTATCATTACCAAGTGAAACCATGATAAATCCATCACCATCATCATATGTATAAGAATTTCCTATGCACCCAAAATTAGAAGAACCATTTTCAGTAGGAATAGCATCTGACTCAACAGATGATTTGATTTGTCCTTCAACACACCCTGAATCTCCCATGGGGCCCACCTCATCTGTACCATAATACAATGTATCATTTACTTTTAATATCATTTCACTTTGAACAGTTTCAGTCCTACATCCACCTAACAATGCTAAGACTACAATTAATCCAATGAACCATAAATACTTTTTCATCATAACCTCCTATGCAAGCAAAATTAATGGTTGGAACAGCATATTAATAATCCTCAAATATAATAATGCTTGGTAATATAAACATCAGAAACAGACTTTGGCACAAGGACTGATACCCTTAACCTGAGTGGTAAACGAGATGTTATACCTGCTCTTTTATTCCAAATGGGATAAACAAATATGGTGTAAAACTACTAATAATTGAAACAACCCAAAGATTTTCGATGACTTGACATAATAGCAGAGTTACAGCACTACTCCACTCAAAAATCATACCAAGATAAATATAATAAGATAAAGCAGGACCACTTGTGATGTTAAAAGCCCATTGGGTCAAATTTGTTATCAAGCTAATAACCACCATGATTGATGCGGAAAAGAAAATTTCTTTTTTAGTCATGTTGCGAAAAAGCATGCCGCCAAGGATAAGTGTCACAATAAATATGGCTCCATATATTATAAGCTGTCGTGTATTATTTGTTGTAATTGTCCCATCTGGAAGTGTAACAATCGTAAAACCACTGAATAGAAAGACTGCTACTTTAAATGTAATCACACCTGCAATGATACAAAATAGAGGTACTTTCCATATTTTCCGCATATTCATAGCTTTTCTCCTCCTCCCCATTCAACAGCCACAAATCCTTTTCTTTCAACCCCATTTAACTCTTGTTTCTTTATGCTCTCGTTTTTATTTGCAGCTTTATATATCATAAATACCCGAATCATACTATCAGGTTTAGGCTCAATGTTAAGAGATACTCTCGTAGCATATTCCTCGGTGTCAAATTTGATTATATTATAATCATTTTTTATTAATTGGGGTGCCCAGTATGTAATAAAGTCTGCCTGTTCTTTTTCATTAAGCCCTAGTATTTTTAATTTTTCTTCTAAAAAGGAAACCGTATCTTTCCTACTAACCAAAAAACCTTCATCAAATTTGGGGGAATAATTCATTACGTTTCCTTCCCAAAAAAGGTATGGATATTCCGTTTCTTCACGAATAAGGGTTCCATCTGGTCTTGCCGTTACAGCCCAACTATCCTCGTATTCAGGATATGTAATCGTAAAATCCCCCTCAAACGAAACTTTTACATTTACATCAGTTTCTTTTTGTGGATATAGATATATAACGGGTTTGCCAGCCGTAATATATGTCAAATCTGTTTCATGATTATAGATATTGTACAAAATTTCAGCAACATTTCCTCGTGTAGCAATTTTATCTGGCAACTGATTTGTAATAAGCTCATTTTCCTTAGCAATTTTTAAATAGCCATCAGGATAACCACCCAATATCTTTGCAGTATCTAAAAGACGTTGGTGTTGATTCTGGCTTTTTGCATTGGCGCTCAATAAAACAACGATACAATCTCTTATGGTAATATTTTCATCGGGGGAAAATGTATCGCTACTCTTTCCATGTATCATTCCATTAGTGTAAGCATATTCGATGTAAGCCCTTGCCCAATGGTCTTGGGGCACATCTTTAAACGGAAGGGCTGTTTCGTGTTTTATTGTATCTGATATGTATTTATCATTATAGTCACGGTAAATTTTTACCATAAGAGCTGTAAATTCGGCTCTTGTTATATTTCGATCTAAATGTAATTCTCCATCTTCATATCCATTGAAAATCTTGATTTTTTCTAAAAAATTTGCCATGTGTTCAACAGAAATTCGCTGGTCATTTTTCTGGTAAGCCAAAAGTTCAAAAGCATATTCCCCTTTGTCTATTTCTGATTTATAATCTATCATACAAGTTATAAAGTATACCTTTATGATTTCCCCATGGCTAAACTCTGTATCCTGAAAATCCCTTGTGTCAAGAATAACATTGTCGGCATTATTCTGTCCGATATTGTCACTCCAAAGCTCATCGCTTATTTTTGAAAGTTGCATTCTATCTTTAGAAAGTTTTGTAACTTTTCCTGTAAGAACAGAATACCCACCTATTTTTTCAAACGTATATGAGTTTTCTGCAAAAACCTTAGCTGATACAGAAAAAAACATAAATAAACACAATAAGAAACCTATAGATTTTTTAATCATAATAAATGCCTCCTAAATTATAAATTCTAATATCTTCGGTGGAATTATCCAATTAAGCATAATGGGTAGTTGCTCCGAATTGAAATCCATCTACTTGATTCCTTGCATACCTCCATATTTTTTCTTCATACCATTTATTGTTTGAATCACTGGTAAAATATAGTTTTACTGTCACCATGAAGTCATCAGGTCATGCAGTAGTAATTGGTACTCAAAATCTGATACTTCTTTTATAACCTTTGCTTGGGACCCATGGTCAGCCTTGCATATGCTTCATCATCACCGAAATATAATCATTTTTGTTACAATGCACCAGATTTTGGCAATTAATATCACTATATCACTAATTTACTACATTATATACAGCTAATTGCAAAAACTATTTTTTAATTCATATTTCAAAGAGTATTATATCCTTGAAGATTACAAATACCTAAACTACGAATAGAGGAAGGAGGGAAGCCGGGGAAAGCAGAGAAAGAGCAACCATCAGCGTCAAATCCTGAATCAATTGAGAGATATGTTGCCCATGCAACATATCTCTCAATTGATTCAATATATAATTTTTATATACAGGTTGACAGTTATTTAACAAGATGGAGGAGGATGCTTATGTTTTTAGAAGAAATTGAATCGATGGCGAACATTTCCAAAAAAAAAGTAGATACGATGAAAACCAAGCCACTGGGTTATTTTTTAATGTCCATGCTGGCAGGGATTTACGTGGGCATTGGCATTATCTTAATTTTTAGTGTAGGTGGTTTATTAAATGCTGGCGGATTCTCGGGTACTAGAATTGTAATGGGGGTAAGCTTTGGCATTGCCCTCAGCCTTGTAGTCTTTGCAGGTTCAGAACTATTTACGGGCAATAATCTCATAATGTCTGCAGGAATAAGTAAGGGCAAAGTAAGTGTTTTTGACACGGTAAAGCTTTGGATTTTCTGCTGGATAGGTAATTTAGTAGGCTCCGTATTGCTTGCTCTGATGTATGTGCAAACAGGGCTTGCCATCGGTGAAGTGGGAGAATTTATTGCAAAAACTTCCGTCGCAAAAACATCGATCCCAGCCAATGAACTGTTTTTCAGAGCCGTTCTTTGCAACATTCTTGTCTGTTTGGCGGTTTGGTGCAGTAATAAAATGAAAAGCGAATCGGGAAAGTTGATTATGATTTTTTGGTGTTTATTTGCCTTCATTACTTCTGGCTTTGAGCACAGCATTGCAAACATGACTTTAATTGCCATCGGAGTGTTAAACCCAATGGGTGAAGCCGTTCGTATTGGTGGTTATTTTTATAATTTATTTTTTGTTACCCTTGGCAATATGGTAGGGGGAATCGCATTCGTGGCTATCCCTTATATTATTGCTGCAAGCCAAAAAACAAATAAATAGAAAGAGGTGCTATGATGGGATATGTTTTAACAACAAAGCAAGCAAATGAAATATTTGCAGAATTATCAACGCAGTATCGCTTATTCGCCCCTAAAACCTTCGGGAACGAGGGACGATATTCTGACACAGGTTGTGTAAGATATGGTGAGGTAACTTGTGTAGAAGACATTACGTTTGACAAAAAGTCAGAATATTCATTCAAAGAGGCAATACTTCCTGTTATGCAAACGCTGTTTTATTTCACTGAAAGGGAAGTAACAGAGCCAAAGGTTGATGATAAGAAAACAATGATTTTTCTTCGCAGCTGTGATATCCACGCCGTTAAGAGGCTGGATGAAATGTACTACAAGAATGGTCCCAAAGATTATTATTACAGCCTTTTAAGAGACAATGTAAAGTTTGTTTTGATTGGATGCGAACAAAGCTTTGAAAACTGTTTCTGCGTGAGCATGGGCACTAACACCACGGATCATTATGATTTTTCATTTTGCAAAGCTCATGATACGTATGAAATCAACTTGAAAAATACGGAGTTTATTTCATTGTTTGAAAAGGTGAATGCATCCGTTATGGAGGTGAAGGTACCTTTTGTAACGGAAAATGATGTGAAAGTTCAAATACCTGATGGTTTAAAAGCGAAAGTAACAAGTAGCACTATTTGGGATGAATATGACTCTCGTTGTATTGCCTGCGGCCGCTGTAATTTTGTTTGTCCAACCTGCACTTGTTTTACCATGCAGGATATGTACTATACTGACAATGGAAAAGTTGGTGAACGCAGACGGGTATGGGCTTCTTGCATGGTTGATGGGTTTACAGATGTTGCAGGTGGAGGTAGTTACCGTAAAAATTATGGTCAGCGTATGCGATTTAAACTACTACATAAAGTTTATGACTTTAAACAAAGAAATGGATTCCATATGTGTATTGGCTGCGGAAGATGCGATGATGTCTGTCCAGAATATATTTCTTTTTCAAATTGCATCAATAAGCTTCCAGAGGCGTTGAAGGAGGTTGACCAGTTATGATAAAAAATGATTACATCCCATTTTCTTCAAAAATATTAGAGGTCATAAAACATACCGAAATAGAATTTACATTTCGAATGGAATATACAGCAGATGCAAAACCAGGCCAATTTTTTGAAGTTTCAATGCCCAAATATGGCGAAGCGCCTATCTCAATCAGTGGCATAGGAGAGAACTTTGTTGATTTGACAATCAGAAAAGTGGGTAAAGTTACCGATGAAGTGTTTGAGCATTATACTGGGGAGTCTCTGTTTTTAAGAGGTCCCTATGGCAATGGATTTGATGTGCTAGATTACGAATCTAAGGAGGTTATTGTTGTAGCCGGAGGCACAGGACTTTCCCCAGTTCGTGGTGTGGTGGAGTATTTTTACAACAACCCTGATAAATGCGAAAGCATGACTTTGATAAGTGGTTTTAAATCCCCTGATGATATTTTATTCTCTGCTGATCTTGAGAAATGGAAAGAAAATATGGAAGTAATTCTAACGGTGGATTCTGCTGAGGAAGGCTCTAGATATAAAACAGGATTGGTGACAACATACATACCAAAACTGCAGATTAAAGATAAAAATAATGTAGCGGTTGTGGTAGTTGGCCCTCCGGCTATGATGAGATTTTCTGTAAAAGCATTTTTGGACTTGGGTATTGCCGAAGAAAACATTTGGATTTCCCAAGAGAGAAAAATGTGTTGCGGCCTTGGGAAATGTGGACATTGTAAAATTGGTGATGTATACGTATGTCTGGATGGCCCTGTGTTTAATTATGTCAAAGGCAAAGAACTGATTGATTAAGGAGGGATGAAAAAGTGGATATTAATACCAAGAAATTGAAAAAGAATGCGTTTAGAGTTACGAAAGTAAGAGGCTATACAGCCTCTCGTATTCGTGTTCCCGGTGGACATCTTGATGTCAAATTTTTGCCTAAAATTCAAGAAATTGCTGACAAATTCGGAAATGGCACCATTCATATTACAAGCCGCCAAGGTTTTGAAATTCCAGGCATACCTTTCGAAAAAATGCCTGAGGTAAATCTGGCATTGCAGAGTTTAATTGAAGGGCTTGAAATAAATCAAGATGCTATGAATGAAGGCTATCCTGCGGCAGGAACACGAAACATAACGGCATGTATCGGAAATAAAGTTTGTCCATTTGCCTGTTATCAAACAACAGCCTTTGCAAAACGTATTGAAAAGGCTGTATTTCCTCACGATTTGCATTTTAAGGTTGCACTTACCGGTTGTCCCAACGACTGTGCCAAGGTTCGTATGCATGACTTTGGTATCATGGGCATGACCTTACCACAACTAGATCCCTCCAGATGTATTGATTGTAAAGCGTGTGTCAATGCATGTAAGAAAAAGTCGGTGGGTGCATTAAAAACGGAAAATTATCGACCTGTTAGAAATGAAGAAAAATGTATTGGCTGTGGTGAATGTGTTTTAAATTGCCCGAATATGGCCTGGACAAGAAGCGAAGAGAAGTATTACAGATTAACACTACTTGGTAGAACCGGCAAGAAAAATCCACGTCTTGGAGAAGATTTTATTAAATGGGTAGATGAGGATAGTATTATAAAGATTATTCTAAACACCTACAAATATGTTACAGCTTATATTGATCCCAGAGCTCCTGGTGGGAAAGAGCATATTGGCTATATTGTAGACCGTACAGGTTTCGATGAGTTTAAAAAATGGGCAATGGAGGGTGTAAATCTTCCTAAAGCTGCCGAAGTTACAGATCGTATCTACTGGAGTGGTATTAAGTACTAAAATGACAAAAAGCACCTTTTGAAATTGTTTGAGATGCTCCCCCTGTTGTAGACATAATGGAAACTGTCTACTGCAAGGGGAGCATATTTTAATGGGAAGATAATGGGGATATTCTTTTATATTTGTCTTGAAAACTCTATAGCATGTAAGTAAAGATTCAGTCTCATTCTTCAAAAGAAATCCATGATGCAGCTTTGTAAAGGCAATGGGGCAAAAGTTTCTGAGGACATGGGGGAATGGGAACCCCATTATTGAAAAAATTGCATTCGGAGCAATTAGAAAGAAATATGCACTAATGCACAGGCAATTAGAATATTCAAGATAATAGAAGTATATCATATAGGCCATTTATGAGATGTAGACACTATCTATAACTCATCACCGTAAAATGACGCCAACCGTTGTCCAGTGATTGGCGTCATAGAATGTTTCCATTTGTTCCTCTCTACTTTGACAGGGTCACCTTACTCAAAAGGTACTTATTCATTTCTCTGAATTTTTTTTGTTGGTTTTATAATGTAAACGCCATTATTAGAAACAATGTCTACATTAAAATATTTTTCAATATTTCCTGTTTGAATCATTTCATTCGGAGGCAAGACGCACTTTATCTGGCCTTTGTCCATCAAAATGATTTTATCGCTAATTTCCAAAGCAGAGGTCAGGTCATGCAGAACAAGTATAACCGTTTTCTGTTTTTCTTTGAGTTGCTTCACTACTTCTAAAAACCGAACTTGATATTCAATGTCGATGAAGGTTGTAGGTTCATCGAACATTACGATGGGGGTATCTTGTGCCAGAACCATTGCGATGTACGTTCGTTGCATCTCCCCTCCCGATAAATTGCTTAAGGGGGTCTTTCGGTGTTCCGTTAAGTCCATTGTTTGAATGGCATAATCAATTGCCTGGGTGTGAATTTCCGTGTTGCTGCGTTCATTTTTTGTCATATAAGGGTGGCGACCGTGCAACACAATTTGCTCCACTAAAATATTTGAAGTGTTTCTATGCTGGGAAAGATATGAAATGCTTTGTGCCCGTGTTTTGGGTGGCAATTGAAACACATTGTCTCCATTCAAGGTAACATTCCCACTATTTAAAGTCATTAATCCTATGATAGATTTCATTAAAGAGCTTTTCCCACTTCCGTTTTTACCAATAATCGTGTAAATCTTACCAGGTTGAAATGAAAGGGATATGTTATGTAAAATTTGTTTTTTGCCATAGGCTGCGCAAATATTTTTCAATATAAGCATTTAAAATCCCCTTCCTTTTGTGTGAAAGAGTATCCCAAAGAATATGGGCGCTCCAATTAATGATAACAAAATACCGACGGGCAACTCAAAAGGTTTGAACACTGTTCGAGCTAAGGTATCACAAAATAATAATAATGTGCTCCCCCATACTACGGAAGTAAGATATAACTTTCTTGTACCACTTTTTATGACCAGCCTAGCACCATGTGGAACGATTAAACCGATAAACCCAATGATTCCTGAAAAGCTTACAGAGGCACCAGCTAAAGCAGCTGAGAAAACAAGAAAAGTTAAGCGCATGGTTCTTACACTAAGGCCTAAGGAATGGGCAATATCATCGCCGAGGGAGAGGATTTCAAGCTGTTGGGTTTTAAAATAAGCCAGAACTAAAACAATAATTATAATTATACTGGCGGGAGCAAGGGTGTTTATATTCAGTGCGGATAAACCACCGATTTTAAAGGAAATATGATTTGCTATGATATTTGGAAAAAAAGTATATACACTTTCCGTTAATGCGTTGAATAGGCTATTCATGGCAACGCCAAAAAGTATGATGGTCATTTTAGAGATGCCGCTTTTGCTAGATAATAAATAAAGGGATAGAATGACAATAAAGGCACCCATAAAAGCAAAAATTGGCTGTATCACGGGATTGGCGGGGAAAAGCAGAGCTGCCACCACGGTTAAGAAGGCTGCTCCCGAATTCACACCAATGATATTAGGGCCGGCAAGGGGATTTCCCATTAGATTTTGTAAAATCAAACCGCACGCCGAAAGTGCCGCACCTGCACAAATAGCCCCTAAAACCCTTGGCAACCTTACGAGCAAAATAATTTCAACTGTGGCCGTTGTAGCAGCTCCCACCAATATGGCCACGATTATAAGCAGAACAAGAAATGTTACACTAAGTAACAAAATAACATTTTCAAATGTTTTACTTTTCGTTTGATAGATATTCCGCAAGAACCTCATAGCTTTCTCCCCATCGTATATTAGGTTTTAGGTGAAATAACTCTTTGTCAAGGTAGAACATTCTATCATCTTTGACTGCTTTCAATGTACCCCACACTGGATTTGAGTTAATTATATGTTTCAGTTGTTTTTCACCATCTTCAAAATCTCCCATACAGATTACAAAAATATAATCAGGTTGCTGTGAAACAATTTCCTCAATGCTTAAATCAGTGAGCAAAGATTGTTCTTTGTCAGCAATATTGACGCAGCCTAAATCCTTTAACATTGCACCAGCCATTGTATTGCTATCTCTTACGGTAACCTTAGATTCAGAAGTTCGTAATAACAAAACTTTTGGACTATTCGTAAGCTTTTTGCTTTCAATGGTTTGGGTGATGGAATCTTGGATATCAAGACCGTTTTCTTTATATAAATCTTTCCTTCCTGTGATATCGGTAAAAGTATTTAAAATATTTAAATAATCCTCGAATGATTCAATTTCTACAAAAACACATTGAACTCCAGCTTTTTCTAGTGTATCAGCAATTTGAACGTGGTTTTTGATTCCGGGAATAAGAAAAACCAAATCTAAGTCGGCGGATAAAATTGTTTCAAGGGAAGGTTCTTTTAAATTGCCCATATCAATAATTTCTTGAGGGAAATCTATGGACTTATCTTCAAAAGCGTCATGGGTAGCGGCAGCTAAGGAGCCACCAGCCAAATTCCATATTTTTGCGATACTTCCCGATGCAACACCCACCTTTTCTGGGTTTGTGATAGTAACCTCCCGACCAAGTGCATCACTAAAGATGATTGACGACGTTGCACCTGAGGTATCTTCGGCTTGTTTAGTACATCCAATCATTAAAAAAACGCTGAGTATAAAAATAATTATGAGCTTTGTCTTTTTCATATCAATCCCTCCTTAATACGATTAGTATACGGTATTTTTACGGCACAGCATGTTGCCTGTGCAACCAATCAGGGGTTTATTACTTGGATATTTCGAATTGGATCAATGCAGTTATTATAAGTTCTTTAAAACATTCTTATTGGCACAAGTTTCTTGATTTTGTGTTTTGGGTATTCGTTTGAAATGCTACTTTTATGGGTCTATCATAGAAATTTTCACGAATCATTAATTTGGGAATTTATTTAGTCCTTTTTGGTTAAATTCTTATACAAAAGCACAAATACTTCAGCCATACTTTTGAATTAAAAACGTGACCTTCAAGGAAAAGCTGAAAGACTATTTTTTTTCAAGAGTAAATTTCATAAAAATAAAAAATAATTGCTAAATTATACTATTTTTTTTAATTATGTTGTTTTAACAACATAATTGCTACTGAAACCATGTTATATTTGTGTAAACAAAGAAAGTAAAAACCTTAAAACGAGTGATTTAGAGAGGAGATGTTTGTATGAAGTATTTTGTAAATGAAAGTTGTATTGGGTGTGGGTTATGTGAATCTGTATGTCCTGAGGTTTTCCAAATGACGAATGAAGGTGTGGCAGTCGCTATTGAGGGAGAGGTTCCTGTAGATGCACAGGACACAGCCGCACAGGCACAAAGCGGTTGCCCCGTAAATGCAATCGAAAATGATGATTGAGGATTAAAATAAATTTAAAAAAAGCAATCTATCTTGAGTTTAAAAAGACGGGACTATCCTGTACTGATGGAGTGGACATTCATTGCCTAGGTTGCCCTCTTCTTAGAAGGAATCTTTGTCGGATGCATGTATGGTTCATGGCTCAAATTTGAATGAAGTACAAAAGCTAATAATGAGCAGGTAAACGGTTCATAATAAGGTTAAGGTCATGGGATAATTTATTGTTCCATGACCATATTTTTAGAAAGGGATGAATGTATGAGTGCATTCTGGGGTCCGATTCATTACTGGCTCTATCGCAAAATTCAGTTGCAGGAGGCTCGACAAACGCTATGCTGTCTTCCGTTGGATCTGAGGAAAAAAGGAATGTCTTAGAAAACAATTTGACGAAAGAATATGGAGTTGTTGAACATCGACCGCTGGAAGAAGTGATTGATAACGGCAATATCCATGGCTGGCTGCAAAGCCAAATCGGCATTGCAGAGAAACGGTTTGCTTGCGCTGTAACAGAAATTTTGCATGACGATCCAACAAATGTTGAGCCCTCAAAGATGTGGCATTTCAACTGGGACAAGAGAATCCTTTACCTGATTCTGGCGATGCCCAAGGAATTTACCGAGCATTGAGTGATATACTGCTAGAGGGTATGCCTTGCGACCACGTCAATGAGATTTTATAGCAGAGTGAGCAACGTGTCCTGCGGCGGCAAAGGGTAGATTTACATTTACTTTTTTGGGAAGCAGTAGGCGGAAGGATTGAAAACTATTATTTATTAAGAGGTGCCTTTATTTTAGGAAGTCTCTCAGGTAGTGGCTTTTCTTTTCAGCAGATAAATAATCAATTTCTCGTTCAGGAGGTGTAGAAATGAATTCTATTGATTTAATGATACACGAACATAAAAATATTCTGGCCCTTGTGGAAGTCATTCGCAATGCAAGCTGTCGTATTTTGGAAGGTGCCTCTGTAGAGGTGGACGATTTTCGGGATATGATTACCTTTGCAAGAACCTATGCAGATGAACATCATCATGGAAAAGAGGAGCGGATTCTTTTTCGGGAGATGATGGAGCGGTTGGGACCTGCTGCTGTAAAGCTAATTCAACATGGTATGTTGGTTGAGCATGATATGGGGAGGTTTCACTTAGGGGAGCTTGAAAATGCGTTAGAGCGTTATGAGTCCGCACCGAATACTCGGGACAAACTGGAAATTTTAATAAATGCTGGTTCATGGGCGAACTTGTTGCAACGTCATATTGATAAAGAGGATAATGTAGTTTATACATTTGCAGGGCGTGACCTTACGGATGATATCTTGCGGAGCATAGACAGCGAAGTGGAAATTTTTGAAAGGCAAGCGGAAGAAAAGTTTATTCAAGAAAAGGCTTTAAAATTGCTGAAGGAGCTTACGGAAAAATATCAATAAGAAAGAGGGGATGAGGGAATGAGTTACGAACAATGGAAAGATGAAATTTCAAACTTTGAGTGTATTGATGTTCGTCATTTACAAGGCAACTTTTTTCATGGATTACAAAAGCGTGCTGCCGATTTGGGGAAAGGTTGCGGGTTAACGATTATCCAGACTTTTGAACCTTGGCCACTTTATGGCTCCATGGAAGCTTTGGGGTTTGAGTATTTTACAGAACAAGTGAATGATAAGGAATTTCATGCACATTTCTACCGTGTGCAGGAAGTTGGGACAGCAGATATAGCTCCTTTTCGCCCATTGGCTTTGCTGAATTATCCCATGATTGATGAAAAGCTGGGTCAGATTGCTGCGGACTTTTGGGATCTTACGTGGAATGATGAGAAGAGGGCATTGCCCTACGAAATACGGCTGTTGCTTTCTTTAGCCAATGCCGTGGGCGCTGGGCGCATGAGGCAGGCAACGAGAGAATTGGTAAAGGCATATATCCATGGGCTTAATTCGGCCGCACTTGACGATGTATTTGAACTTTTGGCGTGGAATCAGGGGATTGGTTACTTTAGTTCAGAAATTGGGCCATCACAACTATTTCAAGCGTATAAGCTCATTAAGACACGTGAGAAATCAGGTAAGCAGCGTAGTGAAATTGAACAGGAATTGCTGGAGAAGTTTGGGGAAAAGAACCCTGAAGTCAAGGTGCAGTGATCTGGTTTTTTACTAAACAAATGGTTTTAAATGCAACAAAAATAGATTTGTTTTTCCCCTAAAGTATAATGGTCTATTGTAATAAAGATGGATACTTATTTTACTAATTTATTTCGTGGAGTTAGTCAAAAGAAGTGGATTTATTTTGCGTTGTTTTATGACAGAAGAAAAATGCCACTAGAAAGAAGAAGTAGTTTATCGTGTGGGGACACTTTTCATAGAATTGGGATAGTAATCCCTCTGGGAAAATAAAGGTTCTTTAGACAAAAATGGATATATGGTCAGGTATGTGCTTTGAAAGTGCTGGAAAGAAACCATTCAGATAGTCAAGTTTACCCGATTGCTGTTGCTTGTTTGAGGATATACTGTTTTTAATTGGCAGAGATACAGCAACAGCAATGGACTTGGTCATATTTACGGCGGTTACAAAACGACAAAAGACATTCAGTTAATATTTGAGACTAACGATTATTTAATTCTAATAGATGAAATGTATTTTTTTCAAAGTCCAGCAAGCCTTCAGAACGCATTTGTGATAATTCACGTGTTAATGCACTGCGATCAGCGCATAGATAAGCAGCCAACTCGAGGCGCCCCAAAGGAATATCAAAATATTCGCAGCCCTGCTTTTTGGCTTGTATCAAAAGATAAGTCAAAATTTTTTCCCGCAGTGTTTTTTTAGAGGTCACTTCGATTTTTTCTATGAGCTGGATATTTTTACTACTAATAAGCCTTACCATGTTTTCAATTAGTCGATGATGAAAGGTGCAGGACATGTTGCAAGAATGTATAATTTTATAAAAAGGAAGAAATAAGATTTTACAGTCTGCACTTACAGAAAAAGTAACATTGGAATCAAAAAGATTCCCGCAGGCAAAGGTTTCTCCAAATACTTCTCCTGTCTTCATGAAAGCAATGAGGGTTTGGGTGCCCCAAATGTCCTCTTTAATCATGCTCACAGATCCGCTTAAAATGATACCAATATGTTTTACTGTTTCACCTGCAAGAAAAATCAGCTCCCCTTTTTTATAGGAACGTACATAACTTCCTAAACAGGCAAGCATAGAATCAATATCGTTCTTTTTGATTCCTACGAATAATGGCAATTTCTGAAGCTGTTTGAGATAAACATCATGCACTTAGCCCACCTCCTTGAATGGAGTATAAATCAATTTTTCATATGTTGCAAGTGTGTTTAGGTGTTTATTTAGCTAGAATGAGAGAGGAACAGATTAAAGCCGAAATTGGTAGAGAAGGAAGTCCAGAAAACTATTAGCCAGAAGAATTGTCAGAAAAAGACCTACTACTAATTATGTTATAGGTCTTTTTTTAATCCAATTAAGAGGGGGTATCACATGGGGAATGACTAGGGGAAATTAGCTAAAGCACAAAATAAAAAACCCTCGAAGCAACCAATAAAGGTTATTTCGAGGGTTCTTTCTATGGAGATGAAGCACCTGTTAAGAGATACTCGGATAGGGGGGGCGTATTTGAAGCGATTAAAAAAACTATATTTAACGAGTAAATTCATCTCTTAATGAGTCATAAAATTTAGTGAAATCAACATTATCCCTAATTATTTGATATAAAGAATTAACAAAACTTTCTTCTGTAATTCTTCTCTTTTTCAATTCTTTTAATAACACAGCAAATAAGCGTTTACCATCTGTATCAGTTTTATAATCATCGCCTAATAATTTAGAAAGTTCATTTTCGCTTTCTTTATAATTAAGAATTAATGAATCTACACTTTCTAGCGAAAAGAAAACATCGTTAATTCTTTTTTTAACTGGTAAAACAGGATTTTCAAATAATACATTTCTTAGATATTTTTCAACACTATTTACAGGTAAAAACAATTTTCTTGTTGATTTATATTGCTTCTGAATTTTAGATTGAACATCGCCATCGAGGACACTAAAAACTTGTTTACCAACCCCTAGGACGTTGTTTGTAATCAATTCAATCTGTAGTTTTAAAACATTTTGCCATCCTCCAACTGGCAATACATTAATAAGCTTGCTATTTTCTAGTTTTAATTCTTCTATAGCTTTTTTTACAATTATTTTTGCCAACTCATCTTCAACCAATAAAAGGTAATCAAATCCATCATGCATATAGACATCACGTATTGCGTAGCCTGGATAACAAGGATTAATAACATTGAAATTGTTTGTTTCATCATTTATTCGCTCAACTTTAAATAGATTTTTGGGATTGATTTTTCTAATTACCTCTGATGAATGTGATGTAAGAATAACTGTAAGGTTTTTGTATTTATTAGTCAGTTCCTGAAAGAGTTCTAGCAAATTAACTATTGCAACTGGGTGTAAAGCCAACTCAATTTCATCAATTAACATTAAAACTGGTTGGTCTATAGGTAATGAACGTCTGATAATTGAATTATAAATAAAATGCAAGAGAGAAATAAGTAGACATTCCCCTGAACTCATTCGATATTGACTAATTAAGGAAGTAGGTGTCGTCATAAAATATGGTGTATTTTTTAAATTTAATTTTTCTGCTATATATTTATTACGAATTCTTTTTAACCCTTTATAATACTTAGAATTATTGTGCAGTATTTTTCCTAATGACTCTTGAATATAAGAATCAGCATCAACAATACTATCCTCCTCAATTTTTCCAGCTTCCATAAGTTCATCAACATTTTTAGAATCACGGAACCGCATACCATAAAAGAGGCTTCCCTCATATGTTCCATTAAACCTTAGAGTTCTAGGGAAGGAATCTGCTTTCCAAAAGTTATTTTCACAGTACCATTTATCTTTTTGATCCTCATACATAAATTCAATATAGGAATCTGATGAATAATCTTCTGGTTTAAGTAACCCCAAGTTGTGACGTGAAACAAGTTGGGCCATACATGCCATTATAGTGCTTTTTCCTATACCATTATTCCCAACAATGGCATAAATTCCATTATCTATTGGTAATTCAATTGTACCATGATGTATACCTTTAATATTATGAATAACCATTCTAATATTACTCATCTAAATCCTCCTATAACTTTTGATATCCCTATAATTCCTGTTAGATTTAAATTTGTTTCTAATCTTATTATACTATAGTCACAAAAAATGACAATATATTCCTGCTTTTTTCTTCCTAAATTCCTTTCCTAATGAAATAAATCCTCCTATAAACTAATATTATTACCTTGAACATAACAAACACTAAATACTAATTAAGGAGGACAAGCCATGCCAATCACAGAAAAAGCAACCATCAAAAGCAAATGCACCTTTTCAAAGGACAGGAAACACAAGTTTCTACTCACCCTAGAATGGGAAGAGAAGAAACCAAAGGCTGTTGTCATCATGACATCACCAGCAGAAGCCAACTGCATCGTAACAGACCTAACCACAAGCCTTGTCATCAAAAATCTCCACGCTCGAGGCTATGGAGGGTGTGACCTTGTAAACCTTGGCTCGAAGCTCAACTACAACAAACTCATAGTAGATAAATCAGAAGAAGCCTACAATCAGGAAAACAGAGAAACAATCCTAAAGTGTGTGGCAGACGAAAGCAACGAAAAAGCCATCATTGCATGGGGTTCATGTGGTGACGGCAACAAAAGGATCCAAGCCTATCAAAAAAGCGTTCTGGACATGCTTTCGGACTACAAAGACAAGCTCTATCTCATTCAAGATGAAAGAGGGAAGAAGGGAGTTCACCCTCTGACTCCATCCGTCAGAAACCATTGGGAACTAGTGCCCTTTCAAATGCCAAACACCCAGAATCAGCCCTCCCAACAGCCTGCCCCACCAGATGTAAACACCAAGAAATCAAGGCAGAAAGAAGCTGGAATTTCAGCAGAGGAAAGCTTAGAAAATCAACAATCAGAAGAAACACCAGAATGAGACCTAATCCCCAAGTTGAGGATTAGGTCTATTTTTGTGCTAAAAAACTATAAAGGAGTGAATCAAATGCCTTGGATTAAAATAATAATCTACATATTTCTAAAGTAAATCTACTAATAAACGTAGTGTACATATTAAAGTAAAGGAGAGATTTTGGTGTTATACATAATCGGAACGAAGAAAGAAGCGGAAAGGTTAAAAGGCTTATTTTCTAATGAGGTTTTTACGGCGGTTGTAGGCATTGCAAAAATACTGGATGAAGCGTATGGAGAAGGTAGGAACATTTTTGAAGATGATGGGGGATATGTTTGTATCGTAGAAAGCAACCTAGATGTAGATAAGTTGAAAGCAAAATACCAACTGGACTTGGAAGAAGCCATCCCCGAATACTGTACCAAACTTTCAGACGAATGGCTTCAAATTTTCCTACTATGCAATAATGAGTTTGGTATCAATATCATGCTATCTACTCAAACAACCGTAAGTAAAAATTTCTATGACTATATATAGGCTCCCTATTAAGTAGTTAATAGCGATTATAGTTTAATTCAATTTACATCAATTGATTGTAATAAAGCCATGAAAAGCAGAAAGCTCCGACCAAAGGTAGGAGGCACAGCCGAAAAGGGTGTGACATAGACGGAAACTTCCGCAAAACACCTTGTAGCACCAAAGCCCAAAAGCGGTGGTGCGTTGTGTTTTGTGAGGAGTGACCAGAGATGCTCTGCTATCCAGAGAAGCCGAAAGGTTTCTTTTTTTTCCCCTATCTCGGGAAAAACAGCGGTGGACTCCCGATGAAATTTTGCATGAAGTATAGAGAAAGCCTAGCCTATCTCTGGAAAACCCCGAAACCCCGTTGGAAACCTGAGTCAAAAAGAGAATGCCGAAAGCATCACGACAGCAATAAAGCAAGGATACCTCAGCCTATTGTCGGCATTTTCGCCATTTTCGCTATTTTTCTAAAAGTAAGAAAATAAAGATAATAAACAATAGCCAGACCCTTTTGCTCCAAATTTGCCGAAAATGCCGAAAGTGCCGAAAGTTGTTTGTGGGTAAGTTAAAAGGTGAATTCCAAATTAATAGGCACACACAATCTTTTGTAAAAATGCCGTAAAATCAATACTTCTCTATTGGCTAAACACTATTCATTTCTTCCTAGTACAATGTTGATTTTCTCTACAAAGCTAAACACATAGGATAAAGGCTATATTTGTGACAGGGGTTCTAGGCGAGTGCCAATACTAATGAAGTCCTAGAAAACTGAAAACATGGAACACATTCACTATGCTTTCAGTCATGTAAACTCAAAATCCAATCTCATAGAATCCATACTATCGTTTCATCGAAAAACAACGGGGTTTCGGGGTTTTTCAGATTTTCCCCAGTGTATCCTAGCGTTCTGTGTCAAAACAAACCCCGTCATATTCCACGTTACCACCCCCGTTCCCGTCTGAATCTACTCAAATTTCATTCCTATATTATAAATTTGAATAATCGTTGAAAAGGAAAGGGGAATACCTATGGCAATTAGTAAACAACAAAAGCAAAGAGCTTACTCTAATACAGCAGTAATCTATGCAAGATTCAGCAGTACCAATCAAAGGGAGGAATCCATTGATGCACAGGTAAGAGCTTGCAGAAAGTTTGCAGAAGAGAAGGGGCTCATCATCACCAGAATCTATGCAGATTCAGCCAGAAGCGGAACCAATGACAACCGCCCAGAATTTCAACAAATGCTACAAGACAGTAAAACAGGTTTCTTTGATACAGTCATAGTCCATAAGCTAGACAGATTTTCAAGAAACCGCTATGACTCTATCATCTGTAAGAAGAAGCTAAAAATGAATAATTGCAGGCTAATGTCGGTGACAGAAAGATTGGACGACAGTCCCGAAAGCATAATGATGGAAGCTGTCACAGAAGGGATGAACGAATACTACAGTCAAAATTTGGCTAGGGAAGTCCTGAAAGGACAGAAGGAAACTGCCCTCCAGTGCAAGCACGTTGGCGGAACCCCTCCTCTAGGCTACGATGTGGACAGAGAGACTCACAGGTACATAATCAACGAAAAGGAGGCAGAGACGGTAAGGCTGATTTTCAGGATGTATGCAGAAGGCAATGGCTACAAACAGATACAACAGTATCTAAATTCCAATGGGTATCGAACGAAAGCCAACAACCAGTTTGCAAACGGAAGTCTGAACAATCTTCTGAAAAACGAGAAATACAAAGGTATTTTCATATTCAACCTTAGGAAAGAAAAAGATTTCGATGGGATAAGAAGACCAAAAGAAAAGGATTCAAGTGAAGTAATCCGAATAGAAGGGGGAATGCCTAGAATCATAGAAGATGTAACATTTGCAAAGGTACAAAGCTTAATGCAGAGAAATCTTAAAAGAGGGGGAAGTTTTAAAGCAAAGGAATTATACCTATTATCGGGGTTAGTCTATTGTGGAAACTGTGGTATGTCTATGTTTGGGAACTCCCGATACTGCGGAAGAAACAAACTCAAATATGTTACTTACAAATGCTCTGGAAGGGCACAAAAAAGGACTTGCAATACAAAAGAGCTGAACAAGAACTATATAGAAAACTTTGTTCTGGATGCCTTATACAATAATCTTTTTAGTAAACATTCCATAGAAAAACTTACTGACATGCTTAACCAATATAAAAATGAGATTCAACAGAAAACCCAAAAGGAACTCACAGAAGCAACAGGTAAGCTAAAGGCGGTTGTAAAGGAAACCTCACAAACATTGGAAATCGTTTGCCAATCAGGCATAACCATTGATACCGTAAGTGAAAAACTTCATGAATTGGAAAGGCAAAAGCAGCTACTTCAAGATCGTATAGATGAGCTATCAATGGATGTAAATCTTCAGACAAGCGAAAATATTGTGTGCGGTTTAGTTGAGAGTTCAAAGGAATTTATAAAGAATAAAAATCTTCCTAAGTGTAAATCGATAATCAATAGCTATATTGAAAAAGTTGTTGTCTATTCCGATAAGGTAAAAGTAATAACCAAGGTAAACGTTCCATCAAAAAACAAAACCCTTGAACCGCTAATCTTTGAGGAAACTTTGGAAAACATCTATAACAACTACAAAGATGCAGTATAAAACAAACATAAACGTCTATGGACTAATAACCCATAGACGTTATTTTTTATTAAGCGAGGTGAAATTAGTGGATTACAAAAACATAGGAGACAAGATTCAAAATGCAAGACGAAGGAAAGGGATATCTCAGGAAAAACTTGCAGAAGAACTAGACATCAGTGTTTCATACATAGGTCAGATAGAGCGAGGGGCAAGACAGCCTTCGGTACACATACTGGAAAACATAGGAGAAGTCCTAAACATTCCGTTTGCAAATCTAATCTGCAATCTAAACAAAGAGGAAGAAATCAACTCCCTATGGAACGAGGAAACAGAAAACCTTTCAGAGAAAGAGAAACAATCCATACTTTCAATACTTCAAATGCTACTGGAGTTACTGAATTCAAATAGAACAAGACAGCCGTAAAACAGGACAGCAGGGCAAAGTCCCTGTGTCATTTGTCCAAGGCAAACTTTGCCCTCATTTCACCAAAAAACAGCCATTTTCACACAGCACAAGCATGCCTAGTGGAATGGTCAAGCTACGTCAACACAGGCTCAGAAAGGGCGAAAGCGACTATTTTCAAGCAAGAAAAAAGACACTCAAAGCAACTCTAAAGTTTGCCCCGAGTGTCTATTCTATGGAGATGAGGGGATTTGAACCCCTGTCCGAAAACCCATCCATAAGAACTTCTCCCATCACAGTCAGTCTTTTAACATTCCCTCGTTACACCCCCGATTGACAGGCTGTGTACCTTGGTAGCTTCATGAATCTTTTTACGCCGCAAAGCTTAAGCGAAAAAGTGCCCCGCCTAGTCGACGCCGGTAACTCTGACAGCGAGAGATCAGAGGCCGACGGCTGCCGCAATTAGGCAGCGATTGCTAATTTATTATTGTCTTTTCTTTTTAAAAAAGTTTCCGGCTTGATGACGCAGTTAACCGGCCTGCGGATGGCTATCCCTATTTTCAAGACTCCCGTCGAAACCATTACATCCCCCTAATAAAAAGGTTCATTGAGCAATTATAAGGTAAGGTTACGAATTTTAAAGTCTTTTTCAGCTTGCCGCTTCTGATCATTTTTTGCAATGGTATCCCGCTTATCATAAAGTTTCTTACCTTTTGCCAAGGCAATATCAATTTTAACCAAACTGCGGTCAAAATAAAGCTTCACAGGAACAACGGTATACCCAGCGGCTTGACTTTCTTGGGCAATTTTTCGAATCTGGTTTTTATGAAGCAAAAGCCTTCTTACCCTGAGAGGATCCTTATTGAATATATTACCCTGTTCATAGGGGCTAATATGCATATTGTAGATAAAAGCTTCTTCGTTTTCAATTCGGATAAAGCTTTCTTTTAAGCTACATTTGCCCGCACGCAGACTTTTTACTTCAGTCCCAACCAAAGAAATCCCAGCCTGAAATACTTCTTCGATAAAGTAGTCATGGTATGCTTTTTTGTTTTGTGCAATTAGCTTAGTACCGTTTCCCTTTGCCATAAAGAACCCTACACTTTCCTTTTATCAATGAATTGATGAGAAATATCTCATAAGGATGATACCATACTTTTGTGAAAAACGCAAATGACAATCATATTACAATTTTAAGAAAAGTTGGTAATTTTCTTACTTTTTTCGAAAAAAAACTCCAGTAAAAAACCTTTTCTTAAAAGATTCTAAAAATTCTTTCTTTTTTTGAGAAAAAGCAATATAATAGGCCAAGTGTCGCTTTTTTTTAGAAGATAGAAGTTAAGGAGGAAAAAATGAAAAAGAGATTTTTAGGGATGTTGGTATTTTTCTTATCCCTTACTTGGTTAGTACCGATTTACGCTGGGGCGGAGTCTTACCCCTATTATATAACAGTAAATTTGACTCAGAATATCGTAACGGTATATAATATGGACGAAGAAGGAAGGTATACTTTGCCAGAAAAAGCTTTTTATTGCTCTGGTGGGGAAGAAACTCCCGTAGGAACTTTCCATACATCAGATAAATATGTTTGGCGTCCTTTGTTTGGAGATGTATATGGGCAATATGCGACCAGAGTTACGGGGCACATATTGTTTCACTCTGTTCCATACCTACAGCAAGATAAAAGCACTTTAGAATACGAAGAATATAACAAGTTAGGGGAAATAGCATCTATGGGGTGCATTAGAATGACAGTAGAAGACGTGAAGTGGATTTACGACAACTGCCCATCAGGTACAAGTGTAAAGATGTATAGAAGCAACGAGCCAGAACCCCTTGAGCCGACAAAGCCTCAAAAAATTGATCTAAATGATACTAGAAGAAATTGGGACCCCACGGACCCTGATCCAGCCAACCCATGGAAAAAAGGGAATGAAGTAATAGAAATGGGTATGCAGAGCGGGGCTTTTATCCGTAAAATTGATGTGGATTTTCGAAACGGAAATTATGCCTTAACGGCTGACGATGCCCAGTTGGTATTTGGAAACTTAGGTGTGACTTTAGTTTTACCCCAGTACACAGAAGGTTTGGAGGAAGAAGGTAACGTTGAAATTTTATTTCAGCGCCACAAATACAAGGTCTCTTACGTAAAGAATGATGGAAAAGTATATTTCAATTTGAGAGATTTAGCCGAAATAATAGGTGTGAACGTAAGAAAGGAGGAAGCTCTTGGGGAGATAGACCTGGAGTATAACGGTACAACGGGGGTAAGCTTGTTGAGATTATTTCCCTGGAAAAACGATTCAAATCAGTCCATAAAATCCGCTGCATTGGCAACGGAATAAGAATATTTTCTAAGTAAAAGGGATGAGGGGAAACATGAATATAAAGAAAACGGCTATAATCGTTTGCGTTTCTGCAGCGATGATATGCGGTACCATAGCTCTTTCTATGTGGCTGACGAAGGAGAGAGAGATGGAAATGGAGGTTTCAAACCCAAAACAAAGAACAACAGGGCAGGAACAAACAAAAGTGTATGGCGAAGGGGAGAACATACCTTTATATTACGATGATGAAGATATTTTGCTTTTGCCTGTGCGCAATGTGGCCCAAGGCTTAGGGGGTACTGTGACTTGGGACAAAGAGTCAAAAGACATTACCATAGGCTATAAGGGAAAAAAGTTGGTTTTTGAGACGGGAACGAAAATGGCGGAAATGCATGGGTACAAGGTTACAATGCGTGAGGAACCTCATACCATAAATGGCTGTCTTTATGCGGAAGCCTCAATACTTTCCGACTTTTTCTCAACAGAAGTAAATTGGGATAGTGAAAAAAGGCAAATTTCGTTAAATTCAAAAGGCAGCTCCAGACCCATTGTGGCATACAATGTGTTGCAAGGGCAAGACGGAAACAAAGATTACATCTTGGAGATTCCTGTTATTATGGGGCTAAATGATATTAATTACGAAAAAGGATTGAATAAAGAAGTCGAGGATGAAGTGAAAACCCTAGTGGAGGAATTTATTCTAACAGAAGGAGAAAACACTTTTTACATGCAGGTGGAAAAGGGGTTTATCAGTGGTGATTTTCTATCCATCTGCTGGAAAGGCGTTAAAGGAAATCAACCGTTTTTCAAGACTTTCAACATTGATTTGAGAGAACAAAAGCGAATTGAAATCTCCGATGTGTTAACGGAAGATGGTATTCGAGAACTGAAAGAGCGTGGCGAATTAACGGAAAGTTCTATTTTTTACATTACCCAACGTAAAGAACTGGCCATATTAGATACAACCAATGAGGAAAATCTTACGATTTTACTTCCTGCTGATGGTGCACTACTGGGAGGGCAATGGAAGCCCAAGTATCAGGCTTTGTTCCCTGGAATCATGTAACATATCTGAAAGCTTCAGCATAGTTCATATACAGCACTCCCCCCTCGGGGGATCGTTCATATAGGTGCTGTGGCTTCGCCAAAAAAGGAAAACAAAGTTCTTTAGGGATGGTTTGCAAAGGATAGCATATCAAATTATTTATGGTTCAAATTTTTTTAGTAGGGTAGGGTGTTTTATGGACCTCAAATTAATATGGTTTTTAAAGTCTATTAAATAGGAAGCTTTTCATAAAAGTACCCTTAGTCTTGATGGATAGAGATTACCCAGCCATAAGTTTTTCTTATGAATGAGGATTGATTTTCTAAAATCCATAAGTTTTATGTATATTTATTTTTCGCGTAATCTCTCGTGTATTTTATGTTTTGTTTAGAAATTAGGGCTGGTTTTCTTTTTGGGGACCAGCCCTAAAAGTATCTTTAAATGTATTTTGAGCTGGAATAGAATGTTTTTAAAATAACAATAAATTACTTATAAAACAGGAAATATAAAAATTTCTAAATGAAAATCTGGGGCATGTCGATGTTGAATTTTGAAGAAAGAATGAGTATTTCCCGAAAATCAAGGCTTCTGGCTTGTGATTTTATGTTTACCTTTCGAGGAGAGAAAAAAAGAAAAGGCAAGAAGATTTTTACATAATTTTACATAAAATGTAAATATATTTCTATTTTTACATTCTTGTTTTTCATTGGAAATAAAAAAAAATGAAGTTAAAATAACTTAAAAAAATTCATTGATATTACATTGTCAAACAGTTGTAAAATATGCTTTTTCAATGCGGTATATGTCGATAAATAAAATAACTTGTCTGACATAAAAATAGCTGAATTTCTGCAGTTTGTTTTAAAAATGCATAAATATATTTATTTTTGGTAGAAAGTATTAAGCAAAGCTTACAAAAAACATTTTGTTAGAAACATAACGCTGAAAATTTTTTTAATAGTTGAAAAGAGAAACGTTTGATTGTATAATGAACGAGTAAAAAAACATCCGTATTTTTAGATGGGAAGATTGACAATTGTCTGACAATGACTATGATAAATCTCTACCATTCTATGGAGACGGAGGGGACTTGATCTGAGAACGGCAGACAGGTTTTCCCTGGCAAAAAACAGACTAATTTTAATTTGTAAGGAGGAAGTACGAATGTCTAAAGTAATGAAAACAATGGATGGTAATGAAGCTGCTGCATACGCTTCCTATGCGTTTACTGAAGTAGCAGGCATTTTCCCCATCACACCCTCTTCCCCAATGGCTGAAAAAACAGATGATTGGGCGGCAAACGGTAAGAAAAATCTTTTTGGTCAGACTGTAAAAGTTGTAGAAATGCAGTCCGAAGGTGGCGCTGCCGGTACTGTACACGGTTCCTTAGCTGCAGGTGCGTTGACAACAACATACACCGCATCTCAGGGCTTGTTGCTGATGATTCCAAACATGTACAAAATCTCCGGTGAATTACTTCCCGGCGTATTCCATGTAACAGCACGTGCATTGGCTGCACAGGCATTGTCTATCTTCGGTGATCACTCCGACGTTATGGCTTGCCGTCAGACAGGCTTTGCTATGTTGGTATCAAACAGTGTTCAGGAAGTTATGGACTTGGGCTGTGTTGCTCACTTGTCCGCAATCAAGGGTAAGGTTCCTTTCTTGCACTTCTTTGATGGTTTCAGAACCAGCCACGAAATTCAGAAAATCGAATGTGTTGATTATGATGAATTGGCTAAAATTATCGACATGGATGCAGTGAATGCATTTAAGAGAAATGCATTGAACCCTGAACACCCTGTAATCAGAGGTACAGCTCAGAACCCTGATATCTATTTCCAGGCACGTGAAGCTGCAAACAAATTCTATGATGCACTTCCTGCAGTAGTAGAAGAATACTTAGGTGAAATCAACAGAATCACAGGTAGAGACTATAAATTATTCAACTACTATGGTGCTCCCGATGCTGACAGAGTTATCGTAGCCATGGGTTCTGCTTGTGAAGCAATTGAAGAAACCATTGATTACTTAGTAGCAAAAGGCGAAAAAGTTGGTTTGGTTAAAGTTCACCTGTTCAGACCTTTCGTTGCTGAAAAATTGTTAGAAGCAATTCCTAAAACAGTTAAGAAAATTGCTGTTTTGGATAGAACAAAAGAACCTGGTTCTCAGGGCGAACCTTTGTACATGGATGTTTGTACAGCAATGTTCGAAGCGGAACAGGCTCCCGTTGTTGTTGGTGGACGTTATGGCTTAGGTTCCAAGGACGTTACGCCTGCACAGTTTATCGCTGTATACGCAAACTTGACTCAGGATAAACCTAAGAACCACTTCACAATCGGTATCGTTGACGACGTTACAGGTCACTCCTTAGAAGTTGGTAAGGAAATCAGCGTTACAGAAGGCGACGGCACAATTAGCTGTAAGTTCTGGGGTCTTGGTGCTGATGGTACAGTAGGTGCGAACAAGAACTCCATCAAGATCATTGGTGACCATACAGATATGTACGCTCAGGCTTACTTTAGCTATGACTCCAAGAAGTCTGGTGGTATTACACAATCTCACTTACGTTTCGGCAAAAAGCCTATTCGTTCTACATATTTAGTTAAGACAGCGCACCTCGTAGCTTGCCATAAGCAGGAATACGTTTACCTGTATGACATGGTTACAGAGTTAAACGATGGTGGTACATTCTTATTGAACACCAACTGGACTCCTGCTGAATTGGACGAAAAGCTTCCTGCAAACTTGAAGAGACAGCTGGCAGAAAAGAATGCTAAATTCTATATCATCGATGGTACAGCAATTGCGGCTGAAATCGGTTTGGGCAACAGAATCAACACTGTTCTCCAGTCTGCATTCTTTAAGCTTGCAAACATTATCCCCATCGAACAGGCTATCGATTACATGAAATCTGCGATTAAGAAATCCTACGGCAGAAAAGGTGATACTATCCTTAACATGAACTACGCTGCTGTTGACAAAGGCGTAGAAGGTCTTGTTAAAGTTGAAATCCCTGCTGATTGGGCAAATGCTGTTGATACAGAAGTTGCACAGACAAGAAAAACAACAGATTTCGTTAAGAATGTTGTTCAGCCTATGAACGCACAGGAAGGTGACAAACTCCCTGTTTCCGCATTCTCTGGTAGAGAAGACGGTACATTCCCTTGCGGTACAGCTGCATACGAAAAACGTGGTGTTGCAGTTGACGTACCTGAATGGATTCCTGAAAACTGTATTCAGTGTAACCAGTGCTCCTATGTATGTCCTCATGCTACAATCAGACCTGTATTGGTAACTGAAGAAGAATTGGCTAAGGCTCCTGAAGCTTTCAAGGCTGTTGCTGCTAAGGGTGCAGGTTTTGGCGAACTGAAATTCAGAGTTCAGGTTTCTCCTTTGGATTGTATGGGTTGCGGCAGCTGTGCTGTAGTTTGCCCTGCTCCTAACAAGGCTCTTGTAATGCAGCCTTTGGCTAGCCAGGAAATCGAAATCGCTAACTGGGATTTTGCCATTGACGAAGTAGCTCCTAAGGCTAACCCTATGAACAAAGCTTCCGTAAAAGGCAGCCAGTTCGAACAGCCTCTGCTTGAGTTCTCTGGTGCTTGTGCAGGTTGTGGTGAAACACCTTATGCTAAATTAGTAACTCAGTTGTTTGGCGATAGAATGTATGTTGCAAATGCAACAGGTTGTTCCTCCATCTGGGGTGGTTCCGCTCCTTCTATGCCTTACACAGTAAATAAAGATGGCCGTGGTCCTGCTTGGGCTAACTCCTTGTTCGAAGACAATGCTGAGTTTGGTTTAGGTATGGCAACAGCTGTAAAACAGATGAGAGAAGGTATCAAGGATAGACTTGAAACTTTGAAATCCATCGATGCTTCTTTTGCTGGTGTAGTTGACGAATGGATCGCAACAATGAAAGACGGCGAAAAATCCAGAGCGGCTTCCGATGCATTGGTTGCAGCTTTGAAGGCTTACAGTGGTACAGATGCAGAAGCAAAGAATATCATTGCTCATGTTCTTGAAAATCAGGATCAGCTGGTTAAGAAGTCTCAGTGGATCTTCGGTGGCGACGGTTGGGCATACGATATCGGCTACGGCGGTTTGGATCACGTATTGGCTTCCGGCGAAGACGTAAATGTTCTTGTATTCGATACAGAAGTTTACTCCAACACAGGCGGTCAGTCCTCTAAGGCTACTCCGGTTGGTGCAGTTGCTCAGTTTGCGGCTTCCGGTAAGAGAATTAAGAAAAAAGACCTTGGCATGATGGCTATGAGCTATGGTTACGTTTACGTTGCTCAGGTTGCTATGGGCGCTGACAAGAACCAGGTAGTAAAAGCTTTTATGGAAGCTGAACAGTATGACGGTCCTTCTTTGATTATCGCTTACTCTCCTTGTATCAACCACGGTATGAAGGGCGGCATGAGTGGTGCTCAGAATGAAATCAAACGTGCTGTTGAAGCTGGTTACTGGCATATGTTTAGATTCAACCCTACTTTGAAAGAAGAAGGCAAGAATCCTTTCACATTGGATTCCAAGGAACCTACAGCAAGCTTCAAAGAATTCTTGTTAAGTGAAGTTCGTTATAGCTCCTTAAAGAGAACATTCCCTGAAGAAGCAGAAGCGCTCTTTGCAGAGTCCGAAAGAAATGCGAAAGAAAGATTGGAAAGCTACAAGAGATTGGCTAACCAGTAATCTCAAAAATGGTTTTAACTTTAGGCGAGAGGCATAGCTTCTCGCCTTTTTATTTTGCTGTTTTGGCTCCAATAAATTATCATCTAGCTGGTGGAGTTGTATGATTATACCAAACCCCAATAGCTAATTATCAATAGGAAATGTTGTAATATAGACTATTTCGGAAGAGCTTGAAATGCGTCATAAGACCTATGACATAAAGCCCTTTTAAGGCAAGTTGAATCACCAAGAAGGGTATAAGACTTACTAAGCAACGAAATAAACTGGAAAAATTGGAAAAAAAAGCTTAAATTAAAAGAATATTAAGAAATACTAACAGACATCTTAGAATTTGACCGTTATAATAATACATATGAAAAAATCTGAGGAGGCAAAAACATGGCTTTATCAAAGAAAAAGAAAATTATACTGGCCGTTGCAGGCTTGATTGTTGTAGCTCTTGGCGCCAAAGCTGCGCTAGGGGGGAGCAAGGAACCTGCGGGGACTATGGTTAGTACCTCTTTTGCAGAAACACAAGATGTGGAGGAGATTTTAAAGCTCAAAGCAGTTTTAGAAGGGACAGAAAGTACAGAGGTTGTATCTAAGTTACACTACGAAGTAAAGGAATTATTGGTAAAAGAAGGTGATAAAGTAAAAAAAGGCCAGCTATTGGCTGTTTTGGACAGCTCGGATATTGCAGATCAAATGAGTTTAAGCCAGGGCGATCAGGCTTTGTTGAAAAAACAACAGAAAGAGCTTCTAGAGGACAGACAGGAAGAATACGATAAAGCCAAAAAAGAGTTTGACGATGTTAAGGGATTATTCGATATTGGTGCGGCCAGCCAAACTGAATATGATGACGCAAAAAGGAAGCTTGATGGCATTTCGGCAAAGGATGGCGTTGCAGTTTTAACAGATGCGGAAAGACAGACTTTGGAAAATTCAAACCGCAAGGTAAGCATTGAGGCAAAAACTTTGCAGGATTGTCAAATTCGTAGTATGATTGACGGTACGGTAACCCGTGTAAATACAAAGGTTGGGCGTTTTGCAGACGATACGGAAGATGAAAAACCCATGTTTGTCATTGAGAATATTGATAAGCTTCAGATGAAAGTCTTGGTCAATGAAACGGATATTGCTAAGGTGGAGATAGGCCAGAAAGTAGATATCACAGCGGATATTTTAAAAGGCGAAGTGGTTGAGGGTGTTGTATCTCGTATTTCTCCAACCGGGGAAAGTAAAGATGCCAACTCCACGGAAAGAGTTATTCCAGTTTACATAGAAGTAATTGGCGAAAATGATAAGTTAATCGCAGGTATTACTGCGAAAGCCACAATTTATATTGCAAAAGTTGAAAAAGCATTAACAGTACCTTATGAAGCGGTTAGCGAATTAGAAGATGGATCTACCGTTGTTTATGTTGTTAAGGAAGATAACACAATTCAAATCGTGCCTGTTACAGTTGGTTTAGAAACCGACCTTCTGATTGAAATTCGCAGTGGAGAGTTAACCGAGGGCCAGCAGATTGTTCTGAACCCCAGCCTTGAGCTGACGGAAGGAATGTCCGTTATTCCTCAGTAGGAGGTGCGTTATGAAGGAAATTATTAAAATAGAAGAATTAAATAAGATTTATGATACGGGTGCAATTCAAGTGCATGCCTTAAGAGATGTGTCTCTTTCTATCAGTGAAGGAGAATATGTTGCTATAATGGGACAATCAGGATCAGGTAAATCCACCTTAATGAATATCTTAGGTTGTATGGACCGACATTTTGAAGGAACTTATTTACTGGACGGAATTTCTATTGTTGAGCAGGGGGAGGATGACCTTTCGGGAATTAGAAACAAAAAGATTGGATTTGTCTTTCAGGCGTTCCAGTTGATTCCCCGAACATCTGCCCTAAAAAATGTGGAGATCCCTATGGTTTATGGTGGTATGAAGGCGGATGACAGAAAAGCAAAGGCCACATCGTTACTGGAGAAGGTTGGTTTGGGGGAGAGGGTTCATCACTTGCCCAATGAACTTTCTGGTGGGCAAAAACAAAGGGTTGCAATTGCAAGGGCATTAGCCAATGACCCCGCTCTTATTCTTGCTGACGAACCAACGGGGAACTTGGATACCCGTTCATCCCATGAGATTATGGACTTCTTCACTAAGCTAAATGAGGAAGGGGCAACGGTTGTAGTTGTTACCCACGAAGAAGATATTGCCCAATGTACCAAAAGAATCATTCGCTTTCAAGATGGGCAGCTTGTAAGCGATGAAAAGGTGGTGAAAGAGGGATGATATTTGAGAATATTAAGTTAGCGATGTTCTCCATCCGTGCCAATAAAATGCGTTCCTTTTTGACCATGCTTGGTATGATTATTGGTATCAGCTCTGTGATTGCCATTGTTTCTTTGGGTGATACCATGCGAAGTATGGTAGCGGGGGAGTTTGAAACTTTTGGCAAGGGTTTAGCTTTTGCTTATATTATGTCGGAGGATGGTGTCTACACCGAAGATCATCTGTTTACAAAAGATGAGGCGGAAAAGTTAAAGGAAGCTATGGATGGGCATATTACATATGTTGGTTTTAGTCCTTCTGAGAGGGTTGATATAAAGGTTGGCAGAAAAATAGAAACTGTTAAAATATCAGGATTGGCAGAAAATCCAACAGAAATGAAAGATCCGAAAATCATTTACGGGCGTATGCTCAATGACAAAGATATTATAGGAAAGAGAAAATTTGTTGTTATTGAAAATACAACGGCTTTAAGTGTTTTTGGTCAGGAAGATGCTGTGGGTAAAACCTTGAAGACAACCATTAATAGACAAGCGGAAGAACTATTGGTCATTGGTGTTTTTCAGAATACTGACTCTGCCCTGAAGAAGTTGCTGAGTGGAGGTGCCTTTGCGGAGGCGTTTGTTCCGGAAAGTATTATGATTAAGGCTGATGAACCACAATGGGGTCTCTATTTCTGTATGGATGAAAATCAGGATATGACTCAGTTGCAAAATCGTATTCTGTCCTATATTGCAAGAATGAAAAATCAGGATATTGAAAGTGTAATGTGCGATTCTGCACAAGAAGAAATGAGTTCCATTGATGGTGTATTAGGTTCCCTTTCTGCAGTTGTTGGTGCTATTGCGGCTATTTCCTTGGTAGTAGGTGGTATTGGTATTATGAATATCATGCTGGTATCTGTAACAGAAAGAACAAGAGAAATAGGTATTAGAAAAGCCCTTGGTGCCAAAACACGGGATATTATGATACAGTTTTTAATTGAGGCCGCTGCAATCTCTGCGGCAGGTGGTATTATTGGCACGATTTTAGGTATTTCTATTGTGGGCATTGGCGGTATGCTAGTGGGCGTAGGTGTTGTAGTAAAGCCTACGGTTGTTATGATAGCAGTAGCATTCTCTGCTATGGTTGGTTTAGGATTCGGTATGTATCCAGCTAGAAAAGCAGCACAGAAAGACCCCGTAGAGGCTTTGCGGTACGAATAATTTGCATGAGCAAAAACAGTATGCCTATTGATAGGTATGCTGTTTTTTTCGTAGGTGCTTATAATCTTTCAATTGAATATTTTACATTGGCATAGGTTGTGATAAAGTATAAATAACTTAATCAGGTTCGTTTGCTTTTAATTTATACAGTATTTGTAAAAACAAGATTGCAGATTTTACAATAAGAGAATATGATTTTTAGGAATACTAACTTCAGCCTGTGTTATTGATAGTGGGTAACAATATGTCCCGGTGGGACGAAAAAATAATTACCTCTTTTTAATATGAAAAAAATATGGTATAATTAGTTTATATTGGAATGATGTATATAGAATGAAAAGTGTTTTTGGTTTATACCCCTGATAAACATTCAAAGAATTCCTGAAAAATCAAGTTTCGGCTAAGCTGTGACTTTCTTTTTTCTCTCTACAAGTATTTTTCAAAAACTACTACAAAATAATTCGAAATAGAAATAGGAGGTGCAAAATGGATTTTGCGGAAAACTTGAATCAAACAAAGCCCTTTGTGCACCTGCACGTTCATACGGAATACAGCCTTTTGGATGGCTCGGCGAAGATTAAGGAGCTGGTTCAGCGGACAAAAGAGTTGGGAATGGATAGCATCGCCATGACAGATCATGGGGCGATGTTTGGTGCCATCGAATTTTACAAAGCTGCTTTAGAGGCTGGAATTAAGCCTATTATCGGTTGCGAAGTTTATGTGGCATCTGAGTCACGGTTGAAAAAAGATGGCAAGGGTGGTAGTTATAATCACCTGGTTCTTTTGGCTGAGGATAACGAAGGATATCAAAACTTGATAAAACTGGTGTCCTACGGATTTATAGATGGGTTTTATTATAAACCTCGTGTGGATAAGGAACTTTTGAGAAAGTATCATAAAGGCATTATAGCCTCCAGCGCTTGCTTGGCTGGGGAGGTGGCAAGAAATATTTTAACTGTTTCCTATGAACAAGCCAAGGAAGCGGCAATGGAGTATTTAGATATTTTTGGTGAGGGCAATTTCTTTTTGGAATTGCAAGACCATGGTATGCGGGAGCAAAAACAGGTAAATATGGCGCTGGTGCACATGAGCGAGGAAACGGGAATTCCTTTGATTGCCACAAATGATAGTCATTATATTTATAAAGAGGATGCGGAACCCCATGATATTTTACTCTGTATTCAAACGGGGAAAACTGTGCTGGATGAGGACAGAATGCGTTATGAGGGGGAGCAGTTTTATGTGAAAAGCCCCGAGGAGATGTATGATTTATTTTCATATGTCCCCGAGGCATTGGAAAATACAGCAAAGATTGCTGAAAGATGTAATGTGTCCTTTTGTTTTCACGAATTAAAGTTGCCCCAGTTTGATGTACCCCAGGGGAAAACTGCTGAACAGTATCTGAGAGAGGTTTGTCAAGCCGGTTTTGAAGAAAAATACCCCCAAGCAAAGGAAGAGTGGAAAGAACGTTTGGAATATGAACTTTCTACCATAGAGAATATGGGGTATGTGGATTACTTTCTTATTGTTTGGGACTTCATAAAATATGCCAAGGACAATGGAATTATCGTTGGGCCTGGCCGTGGATCAGCGGCAGGTAGTATGGTATCTTATTGTTTATCCATTACAACCATTGATCCTTTAAAATATGACTTGATTTTTGAACGTTTTCTGAACCCAGAGCGTGTCAGCATGCCTGATATTGATATTGATTTTTGTTATGAGCGTCGCCAAGAGGTTATTGATTATGTAATTGCCAAATATGGCGAGGATCATGTTGCGCAGATTATTACCTTTGGTACGATGGCGGCGAGGGCGGCAATTAAGGACGTTGGTCGAGCGTTGGCTATGCCTTATGCCGATGTTGACCGTATTTCAAAAATGATTCCCACGGAGTTGGGAATTACTATTAAAAAAGCCTTGGCTATGAATCCCGATTTACAAAAAGCCTATGAAGCTGAAGAGGATACCCATCGCTTGATTGATACTTCTTTACGTTTAGAGGGGCTGCCAAGACATTCTTCTACCCATGCGGCGGGGGTTGTTATTTGCAAAGAGCCTGTAGTGGAATATGTGCCTTTAAGTGCCAATGACGGCCAAATTAATACCCAGTTTACCATGACCCTTTTAGAGGAATTGGGTATTTTGAAAATGGACTTTCTTGGTCTGCGTACCTTAACGGTAATTCAAAATGCAGTGCAAGAAGTGGAACGTATTCATGGGGTGAAAATTGATATTGACGCAATACCCGATGACGATACTGCGGTATATCAGCTTATCAGTCAAGGGAAAACCGAGGGTGTTTTTCAGCTGGAAAGCGCTGGAATGAAGCAGTTTATGCGTGAGCTCCAACCGAAACGCCTTGAAGATTTAATCGCAGGAATTTCTTTATATCGTCCGGGTCCTATGGACTTTATCCCCAAGTATATTAAGGGGAAAAATGACCCTGAAAATATTCAGTATACCCATGAGAGTTTAGTTTCTATTTTAGAAAACACCTATGGTTGTATTGTATATCAGGAACAGGTTATGCAGATTGTTCGTGATTTGGCGGGATATAGTTTGGGACGAAGTGACCTTGTACGCCGTGCAATGAGTAAGAAAAAAGCATCTGTCATGGCGGAGGAACGAAAGAACTTTGTTTATGGCGTTGGGGATGAAGTGCCTGGTTGCGTGAAAAACGGTATTCCTGCGGAAGCGGCAGAAAAAATATTTGATGAAATGACAGACTTTGCAAAGTATGCTTTTAATAAAAGTCATGCGGCATGTTATGCAGTTGTGGGGTATCAAACAGCTTGGTTAAAAGCCCATTATCCTGTGGAATTTATGGCGGCTTTGATGACAAGTGTTATGGATCATGCAAGTAAGGTTTCCAATTATATTGAGGAGTGCAAAAAAATGGGCATTGCATTATTGCCTCCCGATATTAATGAAGGCTATGGGCATTTTTCCGTTTCCCATGGGAAAATACGGTTTGGTCTTGCGGCAATAAAAAATGTAGGCCGTGGCGTAGTAAACGCCTTGGTAGCTGAACGTGAGAAAAACGGCTTGTTCCTATCTATGACTGACTTTTGCACCCGTATGGAAACGGGAGATATGAATAAACGCAGTATTGAAAGCTTAATTAAAGCTGGTGCTATAGATTCCCTAGGTGGTGCCAGAAGTCAATATATGGCCATTTACAAAAGTATTTTGGATGGAATAGGGCAAGCAAGAAAGAATAATATAGCAGGGCAAATGAATTTGTTCGACATAGATATGGGGGAAGAAAGTTATAAACCCCAAGATGATTTGCCTGATGTGGAGGAATATGCACCACGAGATAAACTAGCAATGGAGAAGGAAGTTTTAGGTATTTATGTAAGTGGCCATCCTTTGGCAGAATATGCAGATAGGCTTCGAAGAAAGATAAGCCATAGCAGTGTTGATTTTCTGCCCGCTGAGGAGGGTGAGGATAGACAACAGGTGGAGGAAGAAACCAAAGTTATTGTTGGCGGTATGGTAGCAGGTGTTTCGGTGAAGTATACGAGAAACAATGATAAGATGGCTTTCCTTACCTTGGAAGATTTTCAAGGAACTATGGAAATTATTGTTTTCCCTAAAGTATATCAGCAATTCTCCCAGCTTTTACAGGAGGAAGCGGTTATACTGATTAAAGGTCGAACAAATGTATCGGCAGATGGGGAGGCAAAGGTTATAGCATCACAAATTCAGTTGCTGCAATTGGAAGAAGAGATTAAGCCGGAGTCACTATGGCTGAAGATAGCTGAAGAAAATGAAGTGCCTTTGGCACAAATTATTTCCGTGCTATTGCAACACAAAGGAGATATCCCAGTTTTTATTTACCAAGAAAGGACGAAGCAAAAGATGAAGGCCGAAAGGAAATATTGGGTAGACGGTTCTTTGGAATTGCAACAGGATTTAAGGCTTTTGTTGGGAGAGGCTAATGTGGTAGCAAAGGACAGTTAGGAGGATGACGTATGGATGAAAAAAACATAGTGAATACACCATATATCTGCGTAAAAGCGTTGGAAAAGGGTGTAAGTATAATCGGGGTTACCCGTGGGGAAGTAACGAAAATTCACCATACGGAAAAGCTTGATAAAGGAGAAGTTCTAATTGCCCAGTTTACGTCTAATACCTCTGCCATTAAAATTAGAGGCGAAGCGGAAATTTATACACAATTTGGTGTGATTCACACTGAAAAATCCGAGAAGGAATCATGAAATGGATAGAGAAATAGTCTCCCAAGGGGGGCCGTCCGTTAAGGTATTTTTGAAAGCAAAGATACAAATTGTTTTTTAATGGGATTGGAGGAATAGGTAATGGAAGTGAAAAAAATTAAAAAAATCGGCGTATTAACCAGTGGCGGAGATGCCCCTGGTATGAATGCGGCCATACGTGCAGTTGTTCGAACTGCTGTTTTTCATGACATTCAGGTAATTGGAATCCGCAAGGGGTATAACGGACTGATTAACGGCGAAATTAAAGAAATGTACAGCAAAGACGTATCAAATGTGATGAACTTAGGTGGAACCATTTTGCATACAGCTCGTTGTCCTGAAATGATGACGGAAGAGGGTATAAAAAAAGCTGCTGCCATTTATAAAATTTTAAGTTTGGATGCACTTGTTGTCATTGGCGGCGACGGTTCTTACAGAGGTATGGTAGAATTGGCCAAGTATGGCGTTAATAGTATTGGTATTCCAGCTACAATTGATTTGGATATGAATAGCACCGAGTACACCATCGGTTTTGATACTGCAGTAAACACAGGGATGGATGCGTTAAACAAGTTAAGGGATACGTCAAGTTCCCATGAACGTTGCTCCGTGGTAGAAGTAATGGGTCGTGATGCTGGATATATTGCGGTATGGTGTGGTATGGTCGGCGGTGCCGAGGATGTTATGTTCCCCGAAGCCAAGGACATTATAGATAGCCAAAAAGTAATTCAGCAAATTTTAGCCAATAGAAGTGTTGGTAAACGACACAATTTAATTGTAGTGGCAGAGGGCGTTGGTGGAACCCAACAATTGGCAAAGGATATACAAGATATTACAGGTATCCAGACCAGGGCCACAATTCTTGGTCACTTGCAAAGAGGTGGCAGTCCCACTGCAGTTGATAGGATGCATGCCTCCATGATGGGTTATCATGCCGTAAAAGCCATTATGGAAGGTAAGGAAAATCAGGTTATTTCTTATAATAAAGGGAGATACGAAGTCATTGGTCTGGAGGAATCCTTGGGGATGGATAAGACTTTGAACCAGGAAATGTACGACGTAATTAAAATACTTGCAATATAACGGACCTAAGAAAGCTCCCACCTATTGAGGTGGGGACGGTTTCTTAGCTTTCAGTGGAGAGTAGAAGCTCTCACTGAAAAGGTGTGAAAGCACCGTCCGTTATAAGTATTTTTGAGAAGCAAAAATACGCATAGTTTTGGTAGACCTAAGAAAGCTCCCACCTATTGAGGTGGGGACGGTTTCTTAGCTTTCAGTGGAGAGTAGAAGCTCCCACTGAAAAGGTGTGAAAGCACCGTCCGTTATAAGTATTTTTGAGAAGCAAAAATACGCATAGTTTTGGTAGACCTAAGAAAGCTCCCACCTATTGAGGTGGGGACGGTTTTCTTAGCTTTCAGTGGAGAGTAGAAGCTCCCACTGAAAAGGTGTGAAAGCACCGTCCGTTATAAGTATTTTTTATGAGGGGAATTTGTTTTTAAGTTGTTTTTCAACTTTACAAATAGCTAAACTGAATATAAAAGAGGAGGTACTGCAATGCGCAGGACGAAAATTGTTTGCACACTGGGACCGGCAACGGACAGTGTAGAAACTATGAAAAAATTAATTCAAAATGGGTTGGATGCTGCACGTGTTAACTTTTCCCATGGCACTTATGAATCTCATGGGGAAATGATTAAAAAGTTAAAACAGGCTAGAGAGGAATTAGGTGCACCTATTCCATTAATTCTAGACACAAAGGGCCCTGAAATTCGTATCAAAACCTTTGCCGAGGGTAAGATCGTACTTGAAGGGGGAGACAAATTCATATTAACCACAGAAGAGGTAGAGGGTACAAAAGAAATTGTGTCTGTGACCTATTCTGATTTACCTAAAGATGTACAAGTTGGCTCTCGCATTTTGATTGACGATGGCTTGATTGAACTTAGAGCAGATCATATTGTAGGGCCAGAAGTTCGCTGTACCGTTGTAAACGGTGGAAAAGTTGGCTCTAGAAAAGGAGTTAACTTGCCGGGTGTTAAAGTAAATCTGCCAGCTTTGACAGAAAAAGATATTGAAGATTTAAAGTTTGGTATTGCGAATGGTTTTGATATTGTGGCTGCGTCCTTTATCCGCTCTGCATCTGATGTTACAAGAATCAGAAAGGTGTTGGAGGAGAATGGTGGGGAAGGCATTCACATTATTTCTAAAATTGAAAACCGAGAAGGGGTAGACCGTATTGATGAAATCTTAGAGGTTTCAGATGGTATCATGGTTGCCAGAGGTGACTTGGGTGTGGAAATTCCTCCCGAAGAAGTGCCTTTGGTTCAGAAGCATTTGATTGCCAAGGCTAACCAACGTAGTAAGCCTGTTATTACGGCAACACAGATGTTAGAAAGTATGGTAAATAGCCCAAGACCAACTAGAGCAGAAGCCAATGATGTGGCCAACTCTATTTTTGACGGCACGGATGCCATTATGTTATCTGGGGAAACTGCGGCGGGGAACTTCCCCATTGAAGCCGTGGCAACTATGGCACGTATTGCGGAAAAAACAGAAAGTAGTATTAACTATAGTAAAATGTTAACCAGACAGCCCGACGGTGTTACAACAAACATTACAAACGCAATTAGTTTTGCAGCTTGCACTACGGCTGCAGAGTTGAACACTGCATGCATTAGTACCATTACCCAGTCTGGCTTTACAGCGAGAATGATTTCCAAACATAGGCCCGTTTGCCCTATTGTTGCTGCGACAATGACCGAGAGAGTTTGGCGTCAGCTGAACTTAGTATGGGGTTGTAAACCCATGCTGCATACGGAACCGCTGGTACAGGGAAAGGTTTTTGATACGGGAATGGATGTTGCCCAAGCCAGCGGGCTTGTGAAAAACGGAGATACTGTAGTTTTAGCATTGGGTATGCCTGTTGGTGTAAGTGGTGCTACAAATACCCTAAGAGTAGATATTGTTGGTGATGTGCTGTGCAAAGGGATTGGTGTAGGATCAAAAAAAGTTAGTGGCAGAGCCAGAGTAATCAAAATGCGTGAGGATATGGAGCGAAACTTCCAAAAAGGCGATATCTTAGTTGCAACAGCTACGGATAATGATTTTATGCCTTATATCCAAAAGGCATCTGCTATTGTCGTAGGTCCTATGGATCATAGCGATGGTTGTCACGCAGAAATTGCAGGAAGAGCATTAAACATTCCAGTTATCATTTGTAATGCAAAAGTGGTGGATTTTATCCCCAATGATGCTTTGATTACTGTGGATGCTTCTTCTGGTTTTGTATGTGCAGGGTTGCCCAACGTGAAACAAAAAGCATAGATTCGTTTAATATGATGAAGGTCATATCGTTGAGATATGACCTTTTGTTATCTAAAAATTAAAATAGAAATTTTGAATATGTCAAAAATATATTATATTTTTTGTTTATTTTGCCACATATGACAAATGTCCAGAGTGTAATACTTATAAAGTGGGTGTATTTGCATAAAGCAAATAGAAAAAAATATAATTAAATAGGGAGTTTCTTATTTTGATATATTGACAGGCAAAAGAAACAATGCTAACATTATGAACAAGGATTCAAGATATTGAATATCATCAAGATATTAAATTCTTATTGGATCCCTAAGTTTACACTTAGGTAAGCAGCCCGAAGGTGTAAACATGGACTTATTTGTTATTTTAAAGGAGGAGATATTATGACTGGTACGACATTGATTAGTGCTGACAATACGTGGGCACTCATGGCCATTACTTGTGGTTGGGTTGCGTTTTCTATCTACGCAGAACAGACATGGGCTTGGGCATCCAAACTCTCCGGTGCAATTATTGCATTGATTGGAGCTTTGCTATTAACAAACTTGAAAATTATCCCAACGAATGCCCCTTGGTTTGATGACATTATCTGGGGTTATGTAGTACCACTGGCGATCCCCCTGTTGCTGCTGCAGTGCGATATTCGCAAAATTTGGAAAGAATCCGGGAAACTCTTAATTATCTTCTTAATTGGTTCTGTAGGTACTACTTGTTCTGCGGTTTTGGCGTTCAATTTATTGGAAAACAGTGTTCCAGATGCTGCAGGCGTGGCAGCCATGATGACAGGCTCTTACATCGGCGGTGGTGTTAACTTTGCAGCTTTGTCAGGTGCGTTTGCCGTTGAGAAAGAAGTTATGGCGGCAACAACTGTAGCAGATAACCTTTTGATGGCTTGTTACTTCTTTGTATTAATTGCAATTCCTAGTATTAACTTCTTTCGCAACGCATACAAGCATCCTCACATGGATGAAATTGAGCGTGTTGGCATTGATGATGCTGCAAAAACCCAGGCAGCAGCTTATTGGGAAAGAAAACCTATTTCACTAAGAGATATAGCTATAGACTTCGCAACTAGTGCCATTATTGTCTGGGTTTCCACAGAAATTGCAAAGGTTTTTGGTATGGTTATTCCCACGGGTAACAAACCTTTGGAAATGCTGAATGGCCTGCTTAGCAATAAGTACCTAATCATGACAACGGTGGCCATGCTTGTAGCAACTTTTGGTTCAAAGCATGTAGAGAAAATGGCAGGTTCTCAGGAGATTGGTACATATTTAATTTATCTATTCCTCTTCGTTATCGGTGTTCCTGCCTCCATTGGCCAAATTCTTCAGAATGCACCAATGCTGTTCGTATTCTGCTTAATCATGGTTGTAGTAAATATGCTATTCTGCTTCATTTTTGGTAAATTGTTCAAATTCGATCTAGAAGAAATCGTCCTTGCATCTAATGCAAACATTGGCGGCCCTACAACAGCGGCGGCTATGGCCATTTCCAAAGGTTGGGTGAAATTAGTTGGCCCTGTTATGTTGGTTGGTACACTGGGTTATGTGATTGGTACATACTTTGGTACTTTTATTGGACAAATGTTAGGGGCATAAATACAAGAGAATTTTTTAGACACGAAAAGAGGAGTTTTATGATTTTTGACGGACATTCCGACATCTTTACTGATGTCACCATCAAACGCCTGCTTGGGGAAACGCAGGTAATAAAGAATCACCACCTGACTAGATTGCGTAGAGGCGGCATTGAGGGAGGCTGTTTCGTCATCTGGATAGATCCGCCCCATGACAAAGAGCCATGGAAAAGGCTTGAGCAGATTTTAAAAGCAACAAAGGATGAGATGGCTGAGTGTGAAGAAGCAGTTCTTGTACATAATATGGCGGAGATTCAGGCAGCACAAAAAGCAGAGAAATTTTACATCTTGCTAGGGATGGAAGGTCTTTCGGGAATTGGGGAAGATATCGACCAGATTTATATGCTTTATGACTTTGGTGTTCGACATGCCATGTTGACATGGAACGAGGAAAATGCACTGGCAACGGGAGTTCAAGGTAATCCTGCCAGAGGCGTTACCCAGCTTGGTAAAAAGGCGATTCGATTAATTCAAGATAAAAAAATGATTATGGACGTTTCTCACCTAAATGAGCGTTCTTTCTGGGATGTGATGGATGTAACGGCAGGTCCTATTTTAGCATCACACTCCAATGCAAAGGCCCTGGTGCCTGCGGCGAGAAACCTGACGGATGAACAATTATTTGCCATTCGAGATACCAAAGGGGTAATTGGATTAAACTCTTTTAACCTTTTTGTATGTCATGAACTAGCTGGCCAAAATGTGGATAACTTGGTGAAGCATGCGTCCTACATTGCCGATAAAATTGGTGTGGAGCATCTTGGTTTTGGCTTTGATTTCTTTGAATTTTTATCTACAGATTCTATGAAGAGTTATAGCCATCAAGATACATCCTTCACCGTTGGCCTTGAGGATTGCTCCAAGGTTCCTAAGTTGCTTGTCAAAATGAAAGCAGCAGGATTTACAGATAAAGAGTTGGAAATGGTTTCTAGCGGTAACTGGTTTAACCTGATTCGGAAAGTTCTTGGGTAAGCGAAGACATTTGAAAAAGGACAAAAATATCAAGATTTTACTTTTTAGAACCGAAAAATCCCCAAAAAAGGGCGGACTTAATTGTTCGCCTTTTTTTCATGTGGCAAGTTTCAAAGAAGTATTTTTAGACTTTTATACCAATTCAAGGAATAAAAAAACACTCTGCAGTTTTGCAGAGTGTGCATTGGCTAAAAAAACGGAGGGGTCATTGCCCAAACCGAAATACAATCTTCCTCGGAGTTATTAATATACTTATGGGGGAGCATACTATTAAAGTAAATGCTGTCACCTTCATAAAGCACATAATCGTTACCGTTTAAATGAACCGTTAGGATACCTTTTAAAACATAGCCACATTCTTCACCTTCGTGGCACAGGGTTTCCTTTTCGTAACTACACCCACTTTTCAAACGAACTTCTGTCATATCTAATAAATGCCCCGGGCGGGTGGAGGATAGGAGTTTATAAAAGCTATTGTTCCGATGGGTTACAATGGTTTTATGGTCTCCCCTACGAATGAGGATACTATCTTCTTGCTGTTTTTCTTCGAAAAAATAATTTAAATTAGTATCTAAGGCAGTGGCTAAGCGCCAAAGGCTGACCACAGAGGGAACAACCAAATCACGTTCAATTTGGCTAATTAAGCCCGTACTCACATCGGAGAGTTTAGAAAGCTCGGCAATACTCAATTTTTTCTTGTTTCGCAGTTCTCGAAGTCGTGAACCGATTTGAAGTTCCATATACTTTCCTCCTATTTCTACGTGAGTTAGAATCAGTAGTTTTTTTAAAGTAATGTATCCATTTATGGGAATAATACAAATAGTATTTTGTTCCCTGTCTGGATTAGGAGTGCAATACTACAGTAAGAACACATTATAGCATTACTTTTTTTGTTTGTATACTATATTTTACCATTAATGTTTTCTTTGAACAATATTTTTTGAAAATTTGATGGGCTTAAAACAAGATGAAATGGGCCTTTTTTCCTGAGTTGAGATTGCAAAACAGTAGTTTGTATGCTATGATATTAACGATTATCGAGGTATTAAAAACGAGTTTGGAGGACTTTATGTTGACAAGTAAACAGAGATCATTTTTGCGTTCCATGGCAAATGGAATGGATGCAATTTTTCAGGTTGGTAAAAACGGTGTAACACCTGAACTTCGAGACACTGTGCATAACGCTTTAGAAGCGAGAGAGCTGATTAAGCTTAGCGTGTTAGATAATAATATGTTGGGACCGGCGGAAGCAGCAGAAATGCTTGCTAGTAGAACAGGGGCAGAAATTGTTCAGGTTATAGGCAATAAGTTCGTTTTGTTCCGTCAGTCCAAAACAAAACCTGTAATAGAGTTGCCCAAGGCAAATAAATAAACTCGGGGGAGAAGATGTCCATGACTAACGTGTTTGACTATCTGCTTTGGCGGGGGGATCTAACGTTAGAACAATCCCCGCTTCAAGATGTGGATTCGCTGATTTTATCGTGTTTATCCTATCATTTTTTTACCGAGGTATTGAATCAGTATGACGCTACACCCGTGACAATCGAAGAATTGGCTCAAAGGGTAAAGGCTTTGCCTCAGGAAAAGCTTCATATGCGAGACCCTCAAGATATTGTACTATTACAGCTTATGGGGAAAAGTGAACGGTATAAAAACATGGAAGTTTGCTTTTACGTTGATCATGTTGACATTGAAAAAGAAGCCCAATTTTCTGCGATCACCATTCTTTTAGGGGATGGTACCTTTTTTATTTCATATCGAGGGACAGACTTAACCCTAATTGGATGGAAAGAAGATTTTAATATGAGCTTTTTGGATTTTGTTCCTGCTCAAATTGCGGCTGCTGCATATCTTTTGTATGTGGCGGAGAATTTAACTGGAAAAATACGCTTAGGTGGTCACTCAAAGGGTGGAAATCTGGCTGTTTTTGCTGCAGCCGTTTGTCCAGTTAATGTGCAGGAACGCATTGTTTGTATTTATAACCATGATGGTCCTGGTTTCCAAGAAGGAATGCTGCGATTTCAAGGCTATAAGGATATTGGTCCTAAAATATATTCTTTTGTACCCCAGTCCTCTATTATTGGTATGCTTATGAGCCGCCAAGGTGGATATACCGTGGTTAAGAGCGCAGAGAAGGGATTGCTACAACATGATCCCTATTCTTGGGAGGTATATGGTAAGGATTTTGTTCGTTTAGAATCTGTTTCTATAGAAAGTAAATTTTGGGATAGAACCTTAAAAAATTGGCTGAAAGCCTTAACTCCGGAAAAAAGAGAAAAATTTGTAGATGCTTTGTTTGAACTACTTTCTATGACCCATGCAGATGAACTTGGTGAAGTTGTTTTATCGCCTTTCAATGCCTTTCGAACCTTACAGACATTAAAGGATGAAGATGAGGAAACGAAGAAAGCGATTTTTGATGGTTTACGTTTATTGTGGATATCAGTAAGAAAAACAGCGGGAGACTATGGTTTGGCGTTACAAAGGTTGGCTGAGTTAAAACTACTAGACAAAAAAAGATAAGAGGCGTTTCTATGCGAGATGAGATAGAAGGATTTAAAAATTGCAAGAGCATTGCAATTATGGGTGGAACCTTTGACCCCATCCATAACGGACATTTGGTGACAGCAGAGGCTGTTCGCCATCGTTTTAATGTGGACAAGGTGGTATTTATTCCCACAGGCAGGCCTGCCCATAAGTCCCAGAAGCAGGTAACCCATAATGAACACCGATATTTGATGACTGTTTTGGCCACCATGCGTAACGAGAACTTCGAAGTTTCTAGAATTGAAATTGATCGTCCAGGTGTCACATACACAATCGATACCATTGAAGAGTTAAAAAGTATGTGTCAACCCGATGTAAGGTTATATTTTATAACTGGCGCCGATGCCATTCATCAAATTATGAGCTGGAAAGAGCCAGAAAGGTTGGTATCCCTTTGCGATTTTGTAGCTGTAACTAGACCGGGGTATGATAGAGCCAGTTTATTTGGAGATATACGAGAAATTAGAGAAAAATTTGCCAGCCGAATTCATTTTATGGAAGTACCTGCTTTAGCCATATCTTCTTCAGATATCAGAGATCGTGCTAAGAAAGGGGCGCCAATTAAATATTTACTGCCCCAAACAGTGGAGGATTATATCCATAAATTCTGTTTATACCATGATACAGAAAAGGATGAGGTGAAGTTTATGTTAGATTTGGAGGTAATGCAGGAAAAATTACAATCTGCATTGTCTATTAAAAGATATATTCACACCATGGGTGTGGCGGATGAGGCGGAACGCTTAGCGGAAATATATGGAACACAGGGTGATAAGCAAAAAGCAAGGGTTGCTGGTTTATTGCATGACTGTGCAAAGGATTTCCCCATTGAAGTAAGAGATCGTTTTTGTAAGGAGTATAAGGTTCCTATGGATGTGAATATGAAAAAAACTACCGATTTGATTCATCCGTTTTTAGGGGCAGAGGTGGCAAGGCGAGATTATCTGGTTGGGGATGAGGAGATTTTAGACGCCATTCGTTTTCACACAACAGGAAGAGCCAATATGTCTTTGTTGGAAAAAATAATTTATATTGCCGACTATATTGAACCAAATAGGGAAAAATTTGAGGGGATTGAAGAAGCCAGAAGATTGGCATACTTAGATTTAGACATGGCAATGAAGTACATTTTAGAAGAAACCATTGAATATGTAAAATCAAAGGGACGTGAATTGCACCCTTTTTCCCTAGAAGCATTAGAATATTATAAGGATTGTTAAGGAGGAAATATATGAACGCATTAGAAGCGGCTAAGATTGCCCAGGCGGCATTGGAGGATAAGTTAGGGCAAGATATCCGTGTTTTGGATTTACAGGGGTTATCCAATATTGCGGACTGCTTTGTGATTGCAAGTGGTAACAATGTGAACCACTTAAGAACTATGGCGGATGAGGTTGAACAAAAGTTGTTTCAACAGGGTATTAAAATGCATCATTCCGAAGGTTATAGCGTAGCTACTTGGATTTTATTGGATTTTGGTAACCTTTTAGTACACCTGTTTAATAAAGAGCAAAGAGAATTTTATGGGTTAGATCATGTTTGGAGCGACGCCAAGGACGTATAAGAACGAAAAAAAGATAAAAGAAATGCCTACAGCACCCCAATTGTTAGACGTAGAATACGGCTAATGATTGGGGTATTTTTATTGGGAGGGGAATTTTTGAAAAAGGATTCGATGTTTGTTGCCCAGCTATTTTCTCGAGAACAAAAGGCGAAAAATTCTCCATTACTGGTGTCTGGATGCATCAAAACGACGTGTATGTACCATAAAGGTTTGCGTGACAAAGCTGGTTATTTGATTTTACTTGATGTTTTTCGAACAAAATTAGGGAGCGTGGCAAAAAGGTTTGTAATTAAAAAGACTGGCAGATTAAAGAAAATATAAGAAATTTATTTTTGAATGCTAACGTTCTACTTAGTAGAATCTTCATTCAAAATAAAGAATAATTTTTTACAATACTGAAAATATATTGCAAAAAGTATTTTTTCGTTTTAGAATTAGCTATGTCTTTATAATAATTTAATGTGATGGTTTGATTTGTTTTGTTTTCCATATCAAGGGCGAATTGATAGTTGAGGAGTGAAAGTTAGTTGAAGACGATACGAAATCGAAAAGAGCTTTTTTCTGAGATTTTAAAATCATTTTATCAGGGGAAATATGTAAAAGGCGAAAAATTTATGACGCAAATGGAAGCAAAAGAGTACTATCAAGTTGCAAGGCCGACAGTGGAAAAGGTGTATAAAATGCTTCAGGATGAAGGATTCCTGATTTCTAAGCGACATTTGGGTTCTATTGTTACGTTTGATTTAAACAATGAGGAACATATGAGTAAAGTACCCCTTTATAAAAACAACCCTGAAGTTCAGGATTTTTATACATATCATTTTCCAATATTGGCGTTGTCAAGGGGGATACATGAAGGTTTACGCTGCTCTAATCAGCAGCAACTGGAGGAGATAAAAAAGGAAACTCTAATGTTGTTGCAATCCCTGGAAATGGAGAAAAAAATCAACTCTCTTGTTTTTAGTTGGTGCATAAAAGTCATTTCCAATATTGAGAACCCATTTTTAAAGAATATTTTAGAGCACTATTTGAACCGTGTTATTTACTTTAATAATAAAAAAAATATGACTCAAGAGGAGAAAGTAAATTTCAAGAGGAATCTGCGAAAATATTTTAGTAATTTATTCGAATCGCCAATAACAAGGGATTATGATGAATTTTTTGTAGAGTTTAAGGCATTTTACGATGTTGTATTTCATACGCCCGAAGCCTTGCTTTTTTCCAAAATTGATATGAATAGTCAAATATTTTATGAAGATTCTCAATACAGCAAACTAATTCATGCACTATTGGTTTCTATTCATTCAAAGGGAATGAAAAAGGGCGATGTACTACCTACCATTGCTGAGATATGTAAACTTTATAATGTAAGTGAGAAAACGGCAAGAAATGCCTATGACGTTTTGGCTAAGGTGGGGCTGATTATTAGAAGGCAGAGGACAGGCACAATATTGGTTGCTCAATTGAATGATGAAAAAATCAGAGAGTGGACGGCAAGGGATTTTAAGGCTCAGAAAGTGGGTCTGTACTACACCCTTGAAACATTAAAGATACTGGGGAAGGATTTCCTGTCCTTTGAAACAAAGAAGCTCCCTAAGTATGTAATCGAAGACATGAAAGCGGAACTGTATAATCAGCATCATGATGCGATTCATACCAATGCTCCATATTTTGTTACCGATATTTTACTAACGCCCATAATTATGTATCTACCTACAGGGGTTCTGCAAAAATATTACTTCTATGTACATAAATCATCGGCAGAGTTTGTAAATATTTGTGGATTGGAGCTATGGTTCCGAATAGAAAAAAATGAGGAAGTGTATGCTCTTATTATAAAGGCCATTGAGGCTTTGGATGAGGGGGATGCGGAGGGTTTTGCTGATTACGGATTCCAGGCATTACAGTTGAATACGAATATTATCATGCAAACTTGCGAAGAAGGCTTACGAATTGGAGCGAAGAAGTAGTACCACTTTTTGAAAGGGGAATGCCCCTTTCTTTTGTGTATTTAACGCCCCCATGGATGAAGTGAACCCCTTTTGTGAGACAAAGAATCAGCAAAAGGGGTCTTGTGTTATGACATTAAAACTCTACAATTAAAAGACTTCAAACAAGTCATCATTGCGCTACTACTTAAATTAATGCTAAAATTAATATGTTGCTTCCTAAAATACTAAAGATAATAAACTGAAATAAGTAATAAATATTGTTGTTTATGTACTCACGAGGTTTGGATTAGCAGTTCACCTCGGGCAATAATTTTAACATCCCCCGTTACTTTGATTTCCCCTGTGGAATCAGCTACTACTTTTAACTTGCTAGGTCTTCCAACAAAACCACCTTGGTTTATCACGACTTCTTCTGTTGCAGAAAAAAATCTTTTTTTATACAAATATGCTCCAGTGGGGCCAGCGGCGCTCCCTGTTGCCACATCTTCTACGGAACCGAGATTATCCCAAGTACGCCCTTCCATCTTATTTACATCAAAGATGTAAACAAACTTCGCATTGACGGAACTTAGTTGTGCCTCTAAATCCTGAACACGGATTTTCACCTGTTCCAAACCAGACACCAAAGGGACGATTAAATAAGGTAATCCTGTTGAAACGACTTCCATTGGTAGTGAAGGATGGAGATGGTCGGCTGTTAAGTTTAAGGCTTGTAAAAAGCTGTTTTTCTGTTCCCCCTCTACGGTGCCTAAAAACCTAGGGACTCCTTGGTTCATTGTTGCCTGATAATAATGATCCATTTTTACGGACTGTGCTTGGAGGGTTTTATTGTTTAGCTGAAACGCTACTGTGATGCTGCTTTTTTCTGGATATAGCTTTTCATGAATGGTTGCCGTTGCACCCAAAATAGGATGCCCTGCAAAGTCTAATTCTTCGTCTACAGTAAATATTCTGGCACGAAAGTGCGTTTCGCCAGTTTGCTTTAAGAAGATCGTCTCAAATTGCTTAAACTCTTGTGCTATTTTTTGCATAAATTGCGTATCTAAATCTCCGTGGTGGAAAAGAACAGTTAATCCATTTCCCGATAGGCTTTTAGAGCTAAAAACATCTACATGATAGTAATTCATTCTTTTTCTCCTTTGGTTTGTATATGCAAATTAAGTTTTTCTAAAAAGCTGTTTCTTTTGAAAGCGGCCGCAGGAAGTGGAAGGCAGTTGTTAATCCCACAAATCCCAAAACCACTTTGAGAACAAAAGGAAATGTTCTTCGTGGCATTTATCATTACAAACTAACCCTCCTAATTCTTTTCCTCAATCAGTTTTATTGTATGTTCAGTAGACAAATTAAATTGCTATCCCATATCCAAGAATAGGGTGAATCTACAATCTCTATTTTTGTAGTTATTACAAGAAAATAAGGCTACTTTTCAGCGATGACACACAAGGTTTTATTGGAGTTTTCAAATTCAGCACCAGCCACATTTCCATAATATCTTATATTCTTAAAGCCCGCCTCAAGCAAATCTTTTTCCAATTCCTCAGCTGTAAAGGTGTGTTCCCAGATATTATAACATGTTGTAGCATATTCTGTCGCTACCATATATTGATTGAGTAGCGTATTGTTGTCATCATAGCGGTACAGTGAATGTAGTAGCAGATAGGGTTCTGGGCTCCAAAAACCACTATCTTCATAACTCCATGTTTTAAACTCCTCCGCGTTACCATATTCCAAGGGGGTAAACACATCAAAAAGAAAGCAACCATTTGGAGATAGCAGGTCATGTACTTTTAACAGTAACTCTTTGCGTTCATGATGGGATAATACACCGAAATCACAATAAATCATAGTAACTAAATCATATTTTCCTGGAATAGGAGATTTCATATAGTCACTCATCAGATATTGAATATCCAAGCCTCTTTCGTGGGCAGTTTTCATTGCGTATTGAATTGAGTTCTGTGACAAGTCCAAACCAGTTACTTCATAACCCTTACGGTGAAACAGTTCAGCATAGATTCCTGGACCGCAACCCAGATCTAACAATCTTTTATGCTGATTAGGAGGCAGAATAGTGGAAATCCATTCCACAGACTTCCGCACAAAATCCAGCTTACGTGTTGCAGACTCTAATTCAGGGTTTAAATGTGCTTCCAACATACTTTTTGAAATATAAGGGTCGTTCCAAAACTTTACCTCACTTTTTTGATAAAGCTGTGGTTTCTGAGCAAATTGCTTAATGGTAGATAGCATAAATATTCATCCTCTCTTTTTTGCAAATAAAAAAGCCATGGAAATTTTCCACAGCTCAAGTAATTGCATTACTGTTGTGTGTGGAAAAAACAATCATATTTGTGCATAAAAACAACACCTGCTGAAGTTGTACAGGAAAGCTAAATTATGCAATTCATGATTATTTCGTTTTCCACGTTTCAATTATACTGCTTATTTGCAATACAAAGTGCGCCGGACTGAAGCAACTCCTTTCGCTAAAACAACGGTGTTCATTTAAAATTATACAGTAAAAAAATAGTAGTTACAAGATATACAAACTCCATTTTGAAGACTTATAAGCAAAACAAACACCATCATAAATTAGACTGAAATTATTCAGCCAAATTTTTTCCAAGGGAACTCAATGATTCCATGAAATCAGTCGTTCCTTGGTCATTACTTGTTATTATCTTTACTTTGGTTTCTCAACATACCACATTTGTCTTCAGGCAGATATTCAAATCCGTGCTTTTTGTATAGTAAATCAGCGGGATGGTTCGCAATTAGACAAATATAACTATCATCATGTGTATTCACTTCGAAATAATGGTCAATCTCTTGCATAATCTGCTCAGCCAACCCCCTACGTTGATAATCATTATCTATCATGATATCACTCACAACGTAAGTGATTCCGCCATCCCCTACAACTCTTCCAAAACCTATCAGTTTTTCTTCATCGTACAAAGAAATCGTCATCAGAGAATTAGACAAAGCAATTTGGCTTCTTTGAATATCTTTGCTACCCATTCCAGAGCGTAGCCGAAGACTTACATATTCTTTGGCTGTGGGAGGTTTATAGTAAGTTTTTATATTCATTTATCTTCTCATAAACCAGTGCTTTTACAGAAAATAAGCGCTGGATTTATCCTTTCTATCACTTTTTTTTGAAGGAGTCAGTCCCTCCGAAAGCCTTGGGAGTCTTTCTTTAGTAGAGGTTTTTACTTTCGTTTTATGTCTATGAATGCCCCAGTTAAAGCAATGGCTAAACCTAGGACAAAACACCAAATCAGTATAGGGGGAATGGTCTTATTCATTAGAACAAGTAAAACCATGTTGATAAGAGCGATAGTCTCAATCAGAATTCCAACCTTGGCTCCTTTATTAACTTTCATTGTTTTGCTGCCTCCCTTCTTATAAAGTTCTTCAATTTTTGTATCCTTTTGTAATTTTTGATTTACCCATAGTACTGTAAATGCCCTAAAACAGGGGTGATTTTTACCTAATTTGTGTTCATTTTCAAACCATTTCGCTATCATGAGTATTGTTTCAACTGTCTTAGAGGAAGATTTTAATCTTATTCTTTTAACTATATATTGTATAAATATTAGTTTCTAACTATTTTTCATACATTAAATTGGAAGCTTTTCGATTCCTGTTATTCCCATTATTAATTGAATCGTTAAAAAAATGAACAGCCAGATAGAGGTAAAGGTTACTCTCAGTAAACCTTTGTCCACTTTAATTTCTTTGATGAAGTGCTTGAATTCCTTTCTTTTCAGTAATATAATTGCCATTGTACCTACAAAGAAAGCACCTTGAATCATATAAAGTATAGTGAACTGGGTGGATTCATTTAAACTTGAAATCAGAAAGGAGAGCAAATCTCCAAAAATAAAATTATTGAAAATATGTAGCAGGATTGCCCATTTTATAGAATATTTCATGGCCACATATCCCAAAATTAAGCCAACCGCAGTGGCAAAGATGCTTTGAATTAGGTTACCATGGAATGCTCCAAAAATCACTGAGGACATCAGGATAGCATAAAAGGAGCCATGCTTTTGAAATCCTCTCATAATGAAACCTCGGAAAATAACTTCTTCTGCAATTGGACCAAAATACTATATCCAAAGTGGTTGAGACAAGTCTCAATTCCTGCACCTGACAAGCTAAAAATAGCCTGAACAGACATAAAAATTGTGATCAACCCCAAAAATGAGAACCCAGTCATTTTCTCTTGTGAAGGAAAAATTAAGTTTTGATAATTATACTTTCTAAAATAAAACAGTAAAAAGAGCAATCCAAGGAAAACGGCAATAAGACTTGGTGTTCCACTATTCATGGCCTCAACATAAACAGAATCAATAAGGGCTTCGTTATCACTGGAAATTGGGATACATCGTCGTATCATATCTGCAATAACAATAAATAGCATGATAAATTCGTATACTAGGATGCCTCTGGCCAACTTGTTTGTATTTTTTCTAACCTCTTTTTTATTCCATTGTTTCTCAATTGTTCCTACCTGATTATTCAACATTTTAATCTCCTTTGCTATGCTTTTGTATTCATCATAGCTCCGGATACGCCCAGATTGTCATTTTTGTTGTCAAATGCTCCAATTATGTTGCGGGGTGCACAAATAAAATGATTTCTAGTACAAAAAAGCTGTGTCCCCCTTGGTTTTCTAAGTAATAGTCCATATGTCCTTTGTATTTTTCCACTGCCATTCTTATATTCCCCAGCCCAAAACCGTGGTTCATATAATCCCTCTTTGTTGTGGAAAAAGTAAAATTTGAGTCTCCTGATTCCACTGGATTGCGGAACATAAAAAATTGCATTGTATTCTGCCGTTTACACTGTATCTGTATTTCCTTTTCTGGTACAGAACTATTTTTTAACGCCTCTAGGGCATTGTCAAGTGCATTGGAAAATATGGTGCAAAGGTCAATTGCGTCAACTGTCAGACTTCCCAGCTTGCCTTCAAATGAAATAGATATCTGCTCTTTTTTTGCATTGGCTATTTTTTCATTTACGATTGCATCCACGATGTCATTTCCTGTATGTAATTCTTTGTCGATCTGCTGAACTTGTGTATTTAAATCCAGAATGTATTTATTTGTTTCTTCATATTTTCCTTCTGAAATCAGATTGTATAGGCAAGCAATATGGTTTTTCATATCATGATGTACTCTTCGGGTTTCCCTTTGTGTCTCTTGATAAGTCTTAAAATGCTCCAATTGCGCTTTTAAATAATGCTCATTGAGAATAGCTGCCTGTTGAAAATAGCTTTTGCCATTTCCTTGAATCACCATAGCGATGATTGAAGTCATTAAAAAAGCTACAATTAAAATACCGAAGCCTACAAAACACTTGGCGTAGAGGGATGCCACTTGAAACTCATCTACATTTAAAACTAAGAGGGAAAACATAAAAAGAAAAGAACCAGTTGTATTCACTAAATTTCTTTCCCATTTTGAAAGGGTTCTATTATGAATAACCTCATCAAAACGCCTTCTCCAATTCTTTCCCTTCCATAAAAAAAGTATAAAGGCGATCCAGAATATAATATCAAGCATTCCCAGCCATGGGGTATCCATTTCAATAATATTACTCATAGATTCTGAAAATAAATATAGAAAAGAAGTGGGGATGACTACCAAAGGTAGTAATATACCGGTAACTGGAAAGACTAAAAACAAACCCCTGAGTTTATTTTTTTTCCGGGAAAGAAAAATCAGTATACTATAAAACAAAAAAGGCAAGAGCACCTGCACGAACTCGTTTTTTGTAAAAAAATAAAACCAAAGTTGGCATAACAAAAATATTCCAAGGAAAAAAAACCATGAACGTGAATTTTTAAAAAATTTCTCAAAATATATGTATTTACCAATGAATATTAATAGAATTAATATTTCCATACTGCCGATTATCATATATAATTTTTCAAACATATCCCTAAAGCCTCATCCTAATACCCGTAAATAGTTCATCATTGCTGTCTTAAATTCATTCCTTTTTCCTCGGCTAAGGGGTATCTCATTTCCGTTTTTCATGAGAATTTTCTTTCTATCAAAGGATTTGACAAAGCCAAGGTTTATTAAAAAGCTTCTATGGGGCTGGTAAAATCTTTGCTTTGGCATGTCTTTTTCCAAATCACTTAGTTTTTTTCGGATTAAAAACCGACTATCCTCCAAATGTATATGAATGTAAACATTTTCACTTTGCACATATTGGATTTCTGTCCAGTTTATCCAAAGGGTTCGTTCTCCGTCCTGCAATTCAATCTTGGTATCCAACAGCCTTAAGTGATCAAAATCCCGTAGTGTTTTTATGAGTTTTTCATCCTGCAGGGGCTTATCAAGAAAGCGAAAAGCGTCAACCTCATAGCCTTCCATGGCCAGCTCTGTATGACTTGTTAGAAAAACAATGGGGACAGAGCCATTGATTTCTCGAATTTGTTTGGAAGTCTCTATTCCATTTAGCCCTGGCATTTCAATGTCCATAAAAATCATTTGAAACTCCATGGGATATTTCTGAAACCTATTCATAAAATCCGACCCAGATGAAAATGCTTCTATTTCAACATCTAGAACACCATAATACGATTCCAGTTTCTTCCGTAAAACTTTTTGAAAATGAACCTCATCATCACAAATTCCTACCTTCATCTTATCACCTAAATAGTTTTAATCTCAATTTTAAACGCTTACTTATTACGTTTAATTATACATGTCCCATCAAAAATTTACCATAGTTATATGAAAAGAGAGTGGCTCGTCATTTTTAATTTAAGGATATGTTTGCCTAATGACAGAGTTTCAAGTTGTGTTAACCCAACCGTTTAAAGATATTGTTCCATTAACTGTTCTAAGCCCACCGCTGAAGTTAGTTTTTCAAGATTATTAAATATTCTTTCTTCGTCCCAGTTCCACCATTGAAGGCTTAACAAAAATTCAATCTTTTCATCATCAAATCGTTTCTTGATGAGTTTAGCTGGATTTCCACCATATACTGCATAAGGTTCAACATTTTTTACTACAGTTGAATTAGCAGCAATAATGGCACCATCACCAACTTTAACACCGGGCATAATCGTTACATTTTGCCCGATCCAAATATCGTTACCGATCACTGTGTCTCCTTTAAAAGGCAATTGATCTACGGTTGGTGTAACTTTTTCCCATCCACCTCTAAAGATATTAAACGGGTAGGTTGTGACGCCATCCATGCTGTGATTTGCTCCATTCATGATAAACTTAATTCCTTCTGCTATTGCACAGAATTTACCTATGATTAATTTATCTCCCAAAAATTCATAATGGTGCTCAATATTATTATAGAAGTTCTCTGGAGAGTTTTTATTGTCGCTATAATAAGTATACTCCCCAATCTCAACATTTGGCCTTTTAGGTAAATTACTTATATAGCAAACCGTCTTTATGGTTTCATTTGGATAAAGTCTGTTCTTATTTGGTCCTGTCATAGATATTCACTCCTTTTAGTTTTCTTCAATTTATTTGTATACAATCGTTCTTCCCCGTGTATACAATAGTTTCATATAATCGTTTATCTAATTTTACGTATCATCCGTTCTTTTTTCGGAAATAAAAAACCTTTCCAAACTAAAAAGTTTTGGAAAGGTTATAAAGCATCAATAAATGAGTTTTTAAGTATACAACAACCATAAAATTGAATGGTAATGAATACCAAAAACTAGTTAAATTGGCACGATTATAATCCGATCCGAAAGTTATTGTATTCAAAGCAGCACCAATTTACATATCCCAATATAGATATGTCTATTTTACGATACTACCTTGACTTAAAACTGGATAAGATTATATGCTCATTTTAACGAATCACCTCATGTTTTTATATATTTAAAGTATAGTACATTTAAGATTAAAATTCAATGTTGTATCGGTAAAATATATTCAACTTATTGATTACCCCGCAGCCCATATTTCTATTTCTATTTTAATTTCTTCCAAGCCTAAAGCATCTACATAAGCAATTGTCATAGAGGGAGGGGTTTTTCCGAAAAAATCACCGTATATCTTATCGAAATATTCCCAATCAATTTCTTCTACGGACCATATATTTACCTTTATCACATTGTCTGGCTCCAAATCCACACTCTTAAGCAGATTTGATATATTTGTAAATGTAATTTCTACTTGTTGATTAAACGCATCAGGAATATTTCCATCTAAATCTGCACCAATTTGTCCTGAAAATGTATAGAACGTTGCATTAGGTTTTATTTTTGTTATGTGCGTATAATTACCTACTGCTTTGCTTATTCCTTCTGATGACAACCTCGTAACTACATTATGATTCATTTGATAACATCCTTTCTCTACTGGATAAATTAATTTCTAACACTATATACGATCAGCAATATACAGTTATCCACTGCTAGAAATTTATCTATCAAAGACAGAGATGGAATGCTTATTATTATCTATATTACGACTAACGAAAACCAGTCTCATTCCGCCACCTCCTTTCAAGCAATTATATGATTGACGAAAGATTTTGTCAAACACTTAATTACTGTAACTAATGCAACCTTTTCAACTTCACTTCCTTCAAAAGTGTCATATATCAGCGATCACTTATCCGTAAACTTCCAAGTCTACCGCTAACAGAAACTATTTCAGCTTCTTTATTTGTCCTGAATTTCCAAACACTATAACAGTCTTTACAATAACTTTCATGCAGCATAATACACTAATTATGATAAAGCTAAGAGTCACATCGGGCTGCATGTTGAAAGCCTCCCTTAAACTAACTCCTCTATTCAGAGAAATAGAGGCGACCTTTGGTAGAACAAATAATAATATGATAGGTATTAAGCAATCCATCAATGATACGACAATCCTAAATTTATTCCCAGATTTAGCAATCTGCTTCTGTTTGATTAAGCATAAAAGGGATAATACTTGGCACGCTATGATAGTCAGGACAGCAATCCCTGCACTCTCCAAATATTTAATAAGCACTGGCATAGTTTGGGGTTTGCTATTTCCCAGCACGTTGTTAGCGACAGCATTTTTAAGTGAGTTGCTAACTACTGTTGAATATAAGTAACTATTTTGATTTATGATTAATACGATTCTATATCCCTTTTCCGGTATGATTATCACATCCGAATGATATGTATTAAGGTCCCCGCTATTATGTATCACTGCATATCCATTTTTACTTCTTGTGACCTGCCACCCCATTGCGTAATCTGATCCTATATCAGAAGCAGGGCACTGTAATTGTCTGAATCCCTCTTTCGTAAGAATAGTTTTACTAAAATTTGATTGTGTATCACTATGTGCAAGAAGAAACTTTATCATATCATTTGCTGTTGAAACAATATAACCCTCCGCAAGCCCGTATGCTTTAAAAGGTTCCTTCCTTTTAACAGGAAATCCAAAAATGCTACTGTGTCCTTTGTCCAACTTTTCTTCTATTTCTTCTCTACTTAATAGAGTATTATTCATTGACAATGGCTCTGTAATATTCTTTTTAATATACTCACTGTAACTACTACCCGATACCTTTTCAATAATTAATCCAAGCACAATATAGTTGGAATTAAAATAGTTAAAGGTCTCTCCTGGTTTTGCTATCGGCTCTGCCTTCGCCAAATCCTTAACAGCAGCTTCTAAAGTTAAATTATCCGGTAAATCTGGAAAGTAAGTAGTTTCAGATAATCCGCTTGTTTGATTTAAAAGATGCCTTACAGTTATGTTCTTCGTTATAGTATCATCTTTCACTTTGAACCATGGCAGGTAATAAATTACAGGTGAATCCAAGTTGATTTTACCTTTCTCCACCAATTGCATCACAGCAAGAGCGGTAAAGCTTTTACTTACTGATCCAATATACATGGGGGTATCTGCTGTCACTTCTGTACCTTCTGAAGTTTTTCCAAATCCTTTTGAATAAATAATTTTACTGTCTTTTGCTACTGCTACTTCTACTCCAGGTATCCTGTAAGTAGTCATATATTTTTCAACGATTTCATCAATGCTTTTTTCTCCACCTAAATTTGGTTATGCCCTCATATTAATAAAATTTATCATTATTAGAAACGCCATAATGAAACAAATATATAGCCTTTTACTCATTTAATCCCCCCAAGTTACAAACTTCATTAAGAATCTTAAATGTATTTCAAGCAAATAAAAGTACTTTATATGCCTTGGCAGACAAAAATGGTTGTGTAAAGCTGATGGTCGTTTGGCGGGAGCTTATTCCATAAAACTTTAAACTGCTTGCCTAAGAATTTCAAAGTCAGTTAAATGAATAAAGTGACCACTATTAGGTGCCATTATATGCTCAGAATTAACGGACAATGAAAGATACCGTTTCATTAAGTCCTGCCATATTAACTCAATTTTTCTGCTGTGAGTCTAAATTTCCATAACGCTCAAGTTCGTTCACATAAAATTCAGTTAATGTGTTATAATTTTGTATTTTTTAATGATGAATTCTAAACTGAACCAATTATTTTATAAGCTATTTTTGCACTACCGATGTCACAGTAATTCATACCTCACCTCGTTAATTGGTCTCATTGTTTACTATTTTCTCAATTAAATCTAAAAAAGTCTTTCTATCTTCATGTGTAGGCAATTTTGTTGGTATACTTTCGAATATGCTGCCTCAAAATCAAGATGTTGTTGCTGTATTTTGCAGCCTTTTTCAGTTTTAGTTAATCTTTTATTTTGTTGAAATAACCTTACTTACATAGCAAGCAAACCGTCTCCACATGAACGGTGCGTGGGAACATATCCATTAGTTTTATTCGTTTTACTTCATATCCAGCCTGCTGGAATACTGCTAGATCCCTTGCCAAAGAAGTGGGTTTGCAGGAAACATAGACGATTTCTGGGGCACCAAAATCTATAATTTTGCCAATGGCCTTAGGGTGAATACCATCTCTTGGGGGATCCACAATGATTAGGTCTGGCTTATCCACTAACTCGTCTACTTTTTTCAATACATCACCAGCGATAAAGGTGCAATTGGTTAAGCCATTTCTAGTGGCATTTTCATTGGCAGAAACAACAGCCTCTTCAACCAATTCAATGCCTACTACTTTTTTGGAACCTGCTTCCGCCATAATTTGCCCAATGGTGCCTGTACCGCAGTATAGGTCAAAGACCATCTTATGGGAAACATTCCCTGCAAATTCTTTGACGATAGTGTATAATTTTTCAGCACCTTTTGTATTTGTTTGAAAAAAAGAATACACGGATACTTTAAACTCTAAATCAAATAACTTTTCTACGAAGTAATCTCTGCCGTAAAGAACAGTCATTTCATCGCTACGAACCACATCTGCAACGCTATCATTAACGGAATGAAGAATGCCGCAAAGAGATCCCTTAAGGGGTAAGGACAAAAGCATATTTTTAAATTCTTCTGTAAAGAAGGGGACTTCTTGGCTGGTAACCAAGTTAACCAAAATTTCTCCTGTGGCCGTTCCTTTTCTAACCACCAAATGGCGTAATGAGCCTTCGTGGCGTAGTTTATGGTAAAAAGGAACATTTCTTTCTTGGAAAAATGCCAACGTTCCTTCAATAATTTTCAAATAATCTTCATCTATAATGTTACAGTCCTTTAAGGAAACAACCTCATAATGGCTCATACGCTTACGCATACCCAAAGCCAAGTCCCCACCTTTTTCTTCATCGCCGAAGGAGAACTCACACTTATTACGGTATGCTGTTTCCGACGGAGCGGGAACGATGCCTTCCCAGCTTTCCGCTTGGATACCTTCTTGATCAAGAAGGCGTTTTACCTGACGTTCTTTTAGTTTTAGTTCTTCCTCATGACGCAGGGTTTGATAGGTACAACCGCCACAAAGGGTATAGTGGGAACAAGTTCCATGCTGTCTTTCAAGGGGAGAGGGTTCCAAAACAGCTTCTTGTCTGGCTTCGATGCCACTGCTTCTTTTTTTAATTACTTGGGCTTGTATCGTTTGCCCGGGAACCCCATTTTTAACAACAACCTTTTCCCCATCTACAAAACCATAGGCTTTATTTGGGAAAAGAACATCCTCAATTTGGATGGTAATTATATCTTTTTTCTTCATAAATTCTCCTCCGAAAGTAGTTCGATTTTATTTGTATTCAAGTATAATCTATGGTATACTGTTCCAGTAATCTTAAAATTCTGAACGGGAGTGTATAATGGAATGTCTGAAAAATTAGAAGTAGGCAGTATCGTAGAAGGAAAGATTGTTCGCATTAAACCTTTTGGTGCAATTGTTTCTTTAGGTTCTGTACAAGGGTTAGTGCATATCTCTCAAGTTGCCAACAGCTTCGTACAAGATATCAACGACCATGTAAAGGTTGGTGATATAGTAAAGGTTAAGGTTCTTTCAATTGATGAGGAATCCCATAAAATTGCGTTATCTATTCGGGACGCTTTACCTAAGGAAGAACGTCAGCCCAGAGCTGAAAAGCCTTTCCGTAAACCAAATCAGACACAAAAGCCCAAGCCTGCAAGCCCTGCAGAGGAATATTTCCGTCCTCAAACATCAGTAAATTCATCTTCAGACTTTGAAGATAAAATGAAGGAATGGGCGAAGCAGTCTAATGAGCGTCATACCAGCTTGAATAAAAGAGCAAATAAGCGCTCCTATTAAAATATTGCTTAAACATCTTACCATGAAACTGTGTTAGATGCAATAAACAGACAGCGCAGTGGGAGGGATATTATGTCATTGTTTTTTGTCGTGGGTATATATTTTTATGCCCGTGGTGTATTTGCGGTATTTGGACAGACTTTTTTTTATACCAAGCGCATACTAGATTTAATTGAGCCAGAGAATCTACCTGCATACTTGAGGGCATCGGGAACTTGGCATTTGGTAGCAGGAACAATTTTTGTTGGCAAGGCTTTGACAGATATTATGTATCCCGGGAACAAGATGATTCTAGCTATTTTCTTTGTGTTATTGGTTGTTTGTGTTTTTTTTCTTGCCCGTTGTAATGAACGGTATGTTAAGAAGTGAGTGTTTTTGCCTTTTTGCATTTGCAAAAAGGCTTTTCTTTTTTTAAAAGAAGATTCCTTGGAAACCAGTAAGAAATTTGGAGATTTTCGGCTACTAAAGAGAAGCGGTTGCTTTGAAAACAAGTAATATTCACCTTATACACACGAAGAAAAGCTAGGTACAATAAACAAAAAATTCAATGTGTTTTTTGAATAGGTACTAGCGGTTTCCTGATGGAGATTATAAATGACTATTAAAATTGTATAAAAACGATGTGAAACAAAGTGTTTTTTTAATTATTTTTATCAAATAATCCTTTGAGAGTTGGATTGCTATTTTTAACAAGAAAAATAAAAAGTATTGACAAGAAAAAAATGTTGTATTATGATTAATCCAATTTCAAACACAAAGACATTGAAGAGAAGAGTAATGAGCGGATGCTTTTTCAGAGAGTCCTCGTTTGGTGGAAGAGGATAGAGATAGGCTTGTGAAGATGGTCTTGGAGTTGCATGGTCGAATTGATTTAGACCGTGACGGGAGCACCCGTTATAGTGCCAGGGTATAAACCATAAATATGTATGGCCGTACTTGTTGAGGTTTGTTTCGTGAGAAGCAAATAAAAATTAGGTGGTAACGCGAAGCTTTTGCTCTCGCCCTAATGATGTAAATCATTTGGGGTGGGAGCTTTTTTATTTCTTAGTTTTGCCTGATAAGGCAGGAGGAAGGAGAATGGTATGATTCAATTAGAAAAAATAAGTAAAACCTTTCGGGCAGGCAACACGCAGGTGCATGCGGTAAAGGAAGTAAGTTTAGATATAGGTTTAGGAGAGGTTTTTGGGATTATCGGGTTTTCCGGGGCAGGAAAATCCACACTGGTAAGATGCATCAATCTTTTGGAACGACCCACAGAAGGTAAAGTAATTCTTGATGGGGTTGATCTGATGGGATTGCCCCAGGTTCGTCTAAGAGAGGAAAGACGAAAAATGGGCATGATTTTTCAGCACTTTAACCTTTTGCGTTCCCGTACGGTTTATCAAAATATTGCTTTTCCATTACGCAAAAGTAAGTTGTCTAAGACGGAGAAGCATGAAAAAATACTATCTTTATTGGAACTTGTAGGGTTGAGCGATAAAAAAGATGCATACCCCTCTCAGCTTTCAGGGGGACAAAAGCAAAGGGTGGCCATTGCCAGAGCATTGGCAAATGATCCCAAGGTTTTGCTTTGCGACGAAGCTACCAGCGCCTTAGACCCTCAAACCACAAAGTCTATTTTGAATCTTTTGAAGAAGGTAAATAACGAACTGGGCATTACCATTGTTTTGATTACCCATGAAATGGCAGTGGTAAAGGATATTTGCGACAGGGTTGCCATTATGGAAGATGGGCGAGTGGTAGAAGAAGGGGAAACAGCTGATGTATTCTCCCATCCCAAGGAGAAGCTAACCAGAGATTTTATGGATACAGCAAGCAATATAAATAAGATTTACGAGCTTTTAGAGGAGAATCATGAATTAACCAGGGTTAAAGAAGGTGAGAAACTGGTATTACTTACATATTCTGGGGGGAATGCCGGGGAATCTGTTATCTCCTACTTGGCCGAGGCATATGGTGTTCAGGCCAATATTATCTTTGGAAATGTAGATATTTTAAAGAATAAGCCCATTGGGAAGTTGGTTGTTGTACTTAGCGGCGAAGGGGCAAATATGGAAAAGGCACTGCAGTATATTAAACAACGGAAGGTTCAGCTGGAGGTGATTAAGGGATGAGTTTTTTATACAAAATGGCACCAAATTTAGAGAATTTGGGTCAAGAATTAATAAAATGTATGCATCAAACATTTCAAATGCTTTTTATCTCGGGGTCCATTGCTTTTATATTGGGTTTAATTTTAGGGGTATTGTTGATTGTTACGAAAAAAGGCGGACTATTACAAAATCAACTGTTATACAAGTTTTTAGATAAGTCTATTGACGTCATTCGTTCCATTCCATTTATTATACTGATGGTATTTTTGATTCCTTTAAGTCGTGCCATTGTTGGTACGGGTTCTGGTATTACAGGGTCTTATGTGGCATTAATTGCAGGAACGGTTCCTTTTTTTGCAAGGCAGATTGAAACGGTTTTAGCCGATGTGGACCATGGTTTGATTGAAGCAAGTGAAGCAATGGGTTTTGGGCCAACAGAGATTATTTTCAGCGTTTATCTAAAAGAAAGTATTCCTGGAATCACCCGTGTCACCATGATTACTTTTGTAAGTTTAATTGGCATTACAGCCATTGCTGGGGCAATTGGTGCAGGGGGCTTAGGTGACTTTGCCATTCGCTATGGCCATCAAATGGGATACAGAGATATGATTTGGGTAACGGTTGCCATTATTTTATTGATTATTACCGTGATTCAGTTCATTGGCAATATGATTATTCGAAAAACAACACACTAATCATTGGCTCTTGAGTGGAAACATTTAAGCATATAAGAGGATAAAAAACAAAATAGAAAAGGGGAAATGTATTATGAAAAAGAATTTGAGAAGATTATTAGCAGCGACATTGGCAACAACTGTTGTACTGGGGTTGGCAGGATGTGGAGCATCCAGTAGTGCAGAGGATACTGCACAGACAGGCGAGGACACTGGGGCAACCGTTGTAAAAGTAGGCGTAGTTGGAGAATACAATGCCCAATGGGATACTGTGAACGAATTGTTGGCAGATGACAACATTCAGATTGAGTTAGTGAAATTTTCAGACTATGCAGCACCTAACCGTGCATTAAATGATGGTGAAATTGATTTAAATGCATTCCAGCATAAAGCTTTCTTAGCAAATGACATCGAAACAAAGGGTTATGATATCGTAGATATTGGTGATACCATTATTGCACCCTTAACAATTTATAACAACAAGGACAAAATTTCCTCCATTGAAGAAGTTCAAGATGGTGATGTCATAGCAATTCCCAGCGATTTGACAAATGGTGGCCGTGCGTTGAAATTACTGGAAGCAGCAGGCCTGATTGAATGCGATCCTGCTAAGGGATATGTTCCAACTAAGCAGGACATTACAAAGTACAATAAGCAGATTGAAATTTTAGAAGGCGAGTCTGCAACATTGGCAAATATTTTACCTGACTGTACCGCAGCAATCATCAACGGTGGTAACGCTTTAACAGGGGGATTAGACCCCACAACAGATGCAATTTTCACAGAAAATGTTGACGCTACGGTAAATGAAGCGGTACCTCAGCTAATCAATGTTATTGTAGCTCGTACTGCGGATAAAGATAATGAATTATACCAGAAAGTTGTAGCTGCTTATCAAACAGAAGAAGTAAAAACAACCATCAATGATGAATACAAAGGTGCTTTTATCTGTGCTTGGGAAAACGAATGAGTGGTAATAGAGGGGATGGATTTTAGAAAGGTTTTCTAATGGGATTTCCCTCTCAGAAGTCAGATGGGTTTTCAGTTTTACCGATGAACACATCTGTTTTCTTCTATAATTATAATGTAAGGCGAAGTATAGAAAAGGCGGTGATAGATATGGCGCTGAAAGATTATGTTTTACAAGAAAAAGAGTATATCATTGAAATGAGAAGATATTTCCACGCCCATCCAGAGGTTAGCCTGCAGGAATATGAAACCTGTAAGAAAATCGAGGTGGAGTTGGATGCCTTGGGAATTCCCCATAGAAGAGTTGGGGAAACTGGGGTTTATGCATGGATAGACGGGAAAAAATCATCAGATGGGAAAGTTGTTGCTTTAAGGGCTGATATTGACGCCCTTGCAATGGAGGACTTAAAAACCGTCGAATATCATTCCAAAAGAGAGGGATTTTGCCATGCTTGCGGCCACGATGCCCATACAGCGACATTGCTTGGAGCGGCAAAGGTTTTAAAAGCCAAGGAAAACCAGTTTTCAGGGCAAGTTCGATTATTTTTCCAACAGGCGGAGGAAATTGGCCAAGGGGCAAGACTTTTTGTTGGGGAAGGCTTGCTAGACGGGTGTGAAAGAGTATTCGGTACCCATGTTTCTAGCAGGCTTCAAAGTGGAAAAATTGCCTTAACAAAAGGCCCCCAGTGTGCAAGCTGTGATTATTTTAAAATAACCATAAAAGGTAGAGGAGCCCATGTCTCTACACCTCATTTAGGTGTGGATGCGGCTTATATCGCCTCTCAGGTTGTTGTGAACCTACAGTCCATTGTTGCAAGGAGCACTGCGCCCTTGGAGACGGTAGTTGTGGGCGTTGGCGTAATCAAGGCGGGAACCCAGTATAATATCATAGCGGAAAATGCGGAAATTGAAGGAACAACCAGAAGTTTTTTACCAGAGGTACGTTCCTTTACCAATGAAAGAGTGGTACAAATTGCAAAGCAAACGGCGGCTATGTACGGTGCCCAGGCAGAGGTAAGGTTTTTGGATTATGCTGCACCTTTGGTAAATGATAGGGAAGCAGTAGAAGAAGTGACTAGGATAGCAGAAAGACTGATTGATTCATCTGATATCGTGACGGATTATGAAAAGGCCTTAGGTGCAGATGACTTTGCGGATTTTTTAGCTGTAACTAAGGGGATGTATGCTTTCATAGGTACAGGCAATGAAGAAAACCCCAATACATTGGTTGCTCATCATCATGGTTTATTTGATATTGATGAAGAAGCGTTATTGCTTTCTTGTAATTTGTATGTTGACTATGCCTTGCAAGTTTTAGAGTCCTAAACTGGGGATTGGGGTGGGGCATATGGTTTTAGAGTGGAGTGTTGAAAGTAAATTTGAAAAGTTTGTATTTTGAACCAATTTGTGAAGGGAATTTCTTTTTCAAAGTATATGAAAATGATGAACGCTGTTTTAAATTAGAAATAAAAAAAGTGGGTGATAGCCCACTTTTTTATTTTAAAAATTTAATTTTTTAACAATACGAACAATGAATATGGTACAAAGGATAAATGCCATTATTTCTGCAATAGGGAAAGCAAGCCAAACATTATTTAAATTGCCTAAGCGAGCCAGGAAATATGCGGCAGGCATTAATACTACCAACTGTCTTGCAATGGAGGTAATTAGGCTGTAAACACCATTGCCTAGGGCTTGGAACACGGAACTTGTAATAATGTTATACCCCGCAAGCAAGAAACTGAAAGAGATAATTCTTAGGGCGGGTACACCGATAGAAATCATGTTTTCCGATGCATTAAACATGGCCAACAGCTTATGAGGTACCAGCTGGAACAGAGCAAAGCCGGCAACCATAATCACAACTGCAGTAATGATACTCATTTTTATCGTTTGGGTAATACGTAGTTTATTCCTCGCCCCATAGTTATAAGCAATAATGGGAATCATGCCATTGGTTAGACCAAACACAGGCATAAAAATAAAGCTTTGCAGTTTAAAGTATACACCAAAAACAGCGATGGCCGTTGGTGTGAAGCTATCTAAAATACGGTTCATACAGAAAATCATAATGGAACCAATAGAAACCATCAAAATAGAAGGAATTGCCACAATATAAATACTTTTTAAAATAAATTTATTCGGCAGAATGTTTTTAAACTCAATATGGATTTCATGATTTCTTTTTATGTTTAGCAAGATACCCACAATACAACCTATAATTTGACCTGCAATGGTTGCGTAAGCTGCACCGGCAACACCCATTTTGGGTAAGCCGAATAAACCAAAGATTAAAATTGGGTCTAAAACAATATTCACCACGGCACCTACACATTGGGTAATCATGGCGTAAACGGTTCTACCTGTGGATTGTAGCAAACGTTCCACAGCAACCTGTAAGAATATACCCAATGAACCAATCAGCACGATGCGTAGATAAGTTTCCCCTTCTTGAATAATCTCTGGTACATTGGTTTGTCCTATCAAAAAAGGTTTTGTAAAGATAAGACAGATTATAACGAAAAACAGCCAGTTCATTACAGCTAAAAATAAGCTGACACAGGCCGTTTTGTTTGCAGTATCGAACTTTTTTGCACCTAAGCTTTTGGAAAGCAAAGCATTTACACCAACCCCTGTACCAGTGGCAACGGCAATCATAAAGTTTTGCATGGGAAAGGCTAGGGAGACTGCAGACAATGCATTTTCACTAATTTGTGCCACGAAGGCACTATCTACAATATTATATAATGCTTGTACAAGCATAGATATAATCATAGGTACGGACATTGTAAAAAGTAATTTATTTACAGACATCGTACCCATTTTATTTTCTTTTATTTCAGTAGCGACGGAACTCATTATAAAACCCCCTTTACCTTAATGTCATTCCGAATATCAATGTAAAACAAGCGAAAGTATAGCGCTGCCGAAGCAGCGCTTTTATGTTGAACCTTGTTGTAATACCTACTTATGATACGCTGATATATTTTTATTGTCAATAAGAAGTTATGGTATGTAGGGGGAGCCAACTAGATATTCTGTTAATAAGCACAAGCTGGGTCTATTGTTTTCCAAAGCATATAGTTATTTTCCACAAATGCCTCCATTTTTCCCGTATCATAGAGGTATGATAGGTAGGAGCGAATTGTACTTCCTACTAAAACATACTGCCCATAGTCCATGGTTAAAGCAAACCGTTCAAAGATGTCATGGAGAATTTCTTCGAAAAACTTAGGTGACAAACAGATTTTTTCCAATTTAGCTATGATCTCATTTGCTTTTTGGCGGTTTATTTCAACCAATGGGCGAATATCCGTTGTTGGGTCACCGTGGGCAGGGATATATAAACTGCCCTCAAGGGTATCGATAAAATCTAGGGTTTTAAAGAAAGCCTCAATGTCATAGTTAAAGCTGATATGATATTTTTCTAAAATTGTTTCACTAAAAACAGAGTCAGCCAAAAAATATACATTATCTGGTGTTTTTACACCAATCATCTGCCAAAAGTGTCCCCCTAAGGGGAAGGTCTCCATGCCATGGGGAAGGGTTGCAAAAGAAACATCCTGAGCTTTAGAGGGGGTAGCCATTAAAAACTTATTTCTTAATTTTTTAAATGGATAGCCGCCATAAAGGAAAGAAGGCTCAATCATTGGGTTTTCAATTACGGTGTTTTCCATAGGCGTAGAGTATATGGCACAACCCAGTCTGTCTTGCAGTAAAGTATTTCCACCGATATGGTCGGCGTTGGAATGGGTATTGATAATTCCAGCAAGTTTCCAGCCCTGTTGATCCAAAATTTTTTGTATTTTTCGGCCAGCATCTTTATCGTTTCCGCTGTCAATCAACCAAACTTCTTCTTTTGAAACACGATAGACCCCTATTTTTGAGGGGCAATTAATATAAAAGGTATTTTCTGCAACCTGATTTAATTCGTACATAAAAACCTCCCTTTTTCCTTGGAAATATAATGTGCGTATTTGAAAAAAAGCTGTTCCTGTTTCAGGAACAGCTTAAAAGCTAAAGTTTTAGTCCATAGAATTTGTGGAGCCAATTACATTTTTGATTTTATCTTCCACCAATACCTGAATTAAATCCCTTCCTGCACCCAAGTAGCCACGAGGGTCAAAAGCAGAAGGATTTTCACCAAAGGATTTACGGATGGCCGCTGTCATTGCTAAGCGAAGGTCTGTATCCATATTGATTTTGCAAACTGCCATAGAAGAAGCTTTACGCAACATTTCCGTAGGAATACCCTTTGCTCCAGAAATATTTCCGCCAAATTCGTTACACATTGCAACACAGTTTTGGTCAACGGAAGAAGCACCGTGTAAAACGATGGGGAAGTTATGGATGCCTTCTGCTTCCAACTTTGTTGTAATTGCTTCAAGGCGGTCAAAGTCTAACTTTGCTTCACCTTTAAATTTATATGCACCATGGCTTGTTCCAATGGCAATGGCCAAAGAATCTACGCCAGTACGCTTTACAAAGTCAACAGCCTGATCAGGATCTGTGTAAGTAGCATTGGCAGCATCAACTTTTACATCGTCTTCTACGCCAGCGAGCTTTCCTAGTTCAGCTTCAACAACAACCCCTCTACCATGGGCATACTCAACAATAGCCTTTGTTTGTGCCACGTTTTCTTCATAGTCTAAGTGGGAACCATCAAACATGACGGAGGTGAAGCCGTATTCAATACAGTCCTTACATATTTGGAAGTCGGAGCCATGATCCAGATGAAGGGCAATATCTAAACCGGTTTCTTCAATCGCTGCATCAACCATAGCCTTTAAATATTTAGGGTGCGCATACTTTAACGCACTTTTGGAAACCTGAAGAATAACAGCTGAGTTTTGCGCCTTTGCTGCATCAACGACCCCCTGAATAATCTCCATATTATTAATATTAAATGCGCCAATGGCATATCCGCCTTCAAAAGCTTTTTCAAACATTTTTTTCGTCGTTACCAACGCCATATTAAAACACCTCTTTCTTTTTTTTGTTTACAAATGATTGTTTCCCGTAATAAAATTATAATACGGTACTATGATTGTGGCAAGAAGATTTCGCAGCTACATGGTCTTTTATGGCAAAATAACACAATGAATCAACAATGAGGTGAATAAATTTGAAAAAGTTTTTAGTGTTTTTAGGTGTTTTGGGGTTGGACTTGGGAAGTAAAAAGTGGGCAGATTTGAACTTGCCCCTTGGAAAAAGAAAAAAAGTAACCAAAAATCTCCTGTATTTCCAGCACATAAAGAATTATGGCATGGCATATCATAAATTTGCAGGTAAGAACAATTTTATTCTTAGCATTACGGGTGGGCTCACTGCAATTTATAGTGTTTTATTTTTACGAGCTTGTTGGAGCAAAGACGATGCCAAGAAATTTGGGATGCCTTTGGCCGTAACACTAGGTGGTGCCTACGGGAATTTTTTGGAAAGATGGAAGAAGGGTTATGTGACGGATTTCATCTATATCAAGAAGGGGAAAAATCCACCGATTTTCAATGTAGCTGATGCGGCTTTGCTCTTAGGGGCAGTTTTAGTAGGCATTGTGTCCTTGAAAGACTCGACAAAAATGTAGATGTTTCCCTATTGAAGTATTGCGAATTGCGTAGTATAATGTAAATATAAATTCCTGAAGTGTTCGAGATCTTACCATATTTGAACCTACACAACTGACTCGGGATTCCAATATGCGAGAGTTATGTCAGGCCCCAAGATAATTCCCTTTGGGCAGGGGAAGGCAGAGACTTTGGCTGCGGTAACCCACCTGGCTTAGGCTAGGTGTCAAGCGGTAAGGACGGCACTTTGGGATATTTTTATTCCTTTGAATATAACAGACGGAGAAAACCGTCTGTTCTTTTTTTGTTCCAAAAGCATAGACTTGTACAAAGTCTGATAGGAGCGTGATACCAATGAAACGGTTGTTTATATGGATAGTTACTCTAGGGTTTTTATTATGCGGGTGCACAAGTACAGCTGTGCCAAAGGACGAAGCCCTAAGTCAGGCACCCCAAGGGGACATTGGTGACAATATCCCAATCACTAGAAGCCAAGCGGCGAAGATGCTTGCGTTAGCTTTCTATACACGGGAGGAAATTGAAAACTTACCCCAAGACACCTCTTTTCCCGATGTTTCAAAAGAGGATTGGGCGTACCAATATATTAATGCCGCAGTAGAACTGGATTTTTTTTCGGGGGATGGAGAGGGTTTTCGCCCTGATGATGACTTAGTTCTTTGGGAGGCCCAAATTTTGATGGATCGTGTTGCCCCAGATTATGATAAAAGAATGGTTGTAAGTGACGATAACAGGGAAATGGCCGTTGCTTATAGCCTTTGGACTCAACTTTTTGAAAAAGCTTTGATGGCAAGGCGGGGCGAAGACAGTATGTATTCCTACGGAATTAAAAACCAGAGTCAAGTTTTATTTACGGCAGCGGAAGAGAATCTATTCGATCGGGGAATTTATGGTGCCGATGGCTATGATCTTTCTATTTATTCTGATGAAAAAATCTCATTTTGGGAAAAAGATGGGGAGATTATTGCCTTGCTTTCTGTTGACGAGGTAACGCCTATGGTTGAGAATATTTATTGTTATAAAGAAGGTAACCAAATTATTTTGACGGGTGCAAGAGAAAAAGCATATCCCTTTGAAGGTACAGAATTTGAAGGGGGAATTTGCAACGTGACCATAGAAAACGGCAAGGCTACGGTCAAGGAAGGTGCAAAGCTTAGTGGGGAAGTTGTGAAACGGGTGGATGATAAGGAAATTTATTTAAGTAGCAGTGGAGAGCTGCAATGGGCAGAAAACTTCCGTGTGTATGGGCAGGATTTGACAATGGGCAATCAGAACGATCTAATCTGCGGTACTGACTTGGCAGATTATTATATTTTGGATAACAAGGTCATGGGGGCTGTTATCCAAAAGGATGTGGTTCCAGAAAAAATTCGTGTTCTTCTGGGCGGAGGCCCTCAAGAGTCCATCTCGATCAAGGGTGCCGAAGGTTTTTCCCTATCGAATGGAGTTGGTGAAAAAGACTTTACTTCTGGGGAAGCAACTTTAACAGGGGACTTGGCTTGGTTTGACCATGGTATTGTTACAGTTTCAGGTAAAGTTATTTTAACCTTTGATAATGGTGAGGAAAGAGCGTATACCGGCATAATTGAAATGGAAAGAATAGGAGATAAAATTACCATTGTAAACGAATTGGACATAGAAGAGTATCTCCTTGGGGTGGTGCCTTATGAAATGCCTGTAAGGTTTGGACAGTCGGCATTAGAGGCCCAAGCCATTTGTGCAAGAAGTTATGCCTACAATCAGTTTTATGCCAATACCTACGGCCATTACGGTGCCCATGTTACGGATACCGTTGCAAGCCAAGTGTTTATGGGTGCTGACACGGCTTTGGAGGCACAAAATGCCGTAGCTGCCACAGAAGGTATGTGCGTTGTGGCGGGAGATCGTGTTGCACAAACCTATTTCTACTCGGCTTCTTGTGGATTTGGAACCCAGGATACGGATGTTTGGTCGGCGGATGGCACCTTTAGTGGTGAAGGTAAGTCCTATTTAGAGGGGCAATCCCATGGTGTCACTGAAGAGATGCCTAAGACGGAAGAAGACTGGTTGGCATTCTGGCAAAATTGGGAGATAGATGGATACGACAAAGAATCCCCATGGTATCGTTGGAAAGTATATTTTAGTGCAGGACAGTTAACAGAAATTACAGAGAAAACCTTCGCTGAGATTATTGGAACCAATGCAGCTTTAATTAAAGTGAAACAGGCTGACGGCAGTTGGAAGGGGGGGACCCCGAAAGACCTAGGCAGGTTGACAGCCATGAAGGTTGCAGAAAGAGGAGACGGAGGGGTGATTAAAATTTTAGAGATGGAGTTTGAAAATGGCGGAGTACAGGTTCTCACAGAAAATGCCATTCGAAAAGTCCTTTCACCAACAAAACTGACTATTGGCGAAACCATCAATCTGCAAAGAATGAGCAAGGGGACACTGACAGGACAAAAAATGTTACCCAGTGGCTTCTTTGCAGTGAAGGAAATGAAAAATGATGAAGGAGAACTTACAGGGATTGCATTATATGGCGGTGGTTGTGGCCATGGCGTTGGTCTAAGCCAATATGGTGCCAAGGAATTGGCGGCACAAGGCCTTAGTGGAGTGGAAATTGTTCAAAAATATTTCCCTAATACTACAGTGGAGAAGGTAATGTAGTTTAGAACTGGAAGCGTTTTTTATAGTAGACAGACTTTTGGATTGACGCTTCTTCTAACGAGATCGTTTCAAAAATGCATTCTGCATTTTAAAGTCGAAGGATGAAAATCAACGCAGAAGGACAACTAGGAATTGTGGCAGACTAGCGACAAGAGGGGAAAAATTATGAGGTGCAAGCCTGCATTCGATTGTTTTTAGTTCTTTCATGGGTATCTTCGGTTTTCTCTATCCTATTTGCCGTTACTTCTTCCGAAAGTCGTTTCACCTGCGGGGATTCCCCATTTGTCCTGCGGTGGCGTATCTTAATTCATTATTTCCGAAAAAACCACCTATATAGCAAAGCCCTGAAACGGCGTTAACTTTCCGTTTCAGGGCTTTGTTTACTCTGTTTTTGCTATTCACTGTAAGTAAATACTTTGATAATACCATCTTCCACCGTTGCAATTTGGCTGTATACACTGTTAGCAATGAGTTTTTCAATGGGTTCGTTAGTCAATGCTGAGATGTGTTCCAACCATATGCAAATAGTATCATCTAACTCAATTGTAATTTGTTTCATTTTTTCACCCCCGTATTTTTTTGGATTAGAGTGTATAGACTCTGAAGAGTAACACAGAAATATGAGAAAATCAATAGAGTGTATAAACTCTATTGGGGGGAGCTTTATGGAAAATAAATTGAAACAAGATGTTCCAATCGGACACAACTTGAAAAAATTCAGGCAAAAAACTGGATTATCACAAGAAAGCGTTGCCGCCAAACTGCAAACTATGGGACTGGACATTCACCAAAAAATCATCTCGGAAATGGAATTGGGAACGTATAGTATCCGTATCAGCGTTTTGCTTGCATTGGCTGAACTGTATGACACGCCTATTCAAGATTTTTTCGCTGATTTAGACCGCTACGAGTAAACAGCTCCCGCCGGAATCATAGATGAGGTTCCAAATAGGCCCTGTTCGCTGCTGAAAGCGAATTGACATTTGAAGCGGCAACGCTAACAGAGCGTATAACTCAGTTTGTTTCGCAAAGTCGTGCCAAAGGGGGTACCCTTTGGAAAACTCCGTTAAGCGTGTCATGGTTTCGTCATGCCCATTTCAACGTAAAAGACGGACTATCAGCTTACGCCGATAGTCCGTCTTTTGTTGTCACTTTCCCTTGCCGACTGCCCAATCTGAAAATATTCGCCGATACTTCTTTATTGGTGCCAGCTAATATTTATCTTAACGATACGTATTTTTCAATTACATCAACGATGTTCTCTAATTCCATGCGAGAAGTATTGAGAATTAAATCATAGTTTTCTGACTTACCCCACTTTAAACCAGTAAAATAGGTATAATAGCTGGCACGTCTTTTATCAGTTTTGACTACAGACGCCTCTACATTTTTATCTGTCAGGCCATAAAGGTTAACTGCTCGTTCAACCCGATCCTTCAGGTCTGCTTGCAAGTAAACATTAATACAGTTATCCATATCGGACAGAACGTAGTCAGCGGAGCGTCCAACGATGACACAACTTCCTTTTTCCGCCACCTCTTTGATTACTTGGGACTGCACGAGGAAGATTTTTTCGTTGAGAGGCAAGCCGTATGAGTCTATGCTTGGAGTTAATGTTGTTAAAGATAAAAGCAGATTGCTGGTAGATGTTTCTTCGGCATTGATAAAGCATTCTTTTGAAAGCCCTGTTTTTTCTGCTGCTAGAGTAATCAATTCGTTATCGTAAAAGGGAATACCCAAACGCTCTGCCAATAATTTACCTACAATACGACCGCCACTACCGTATTGACGGCTGATTGTAATAATTTTATGTTTCTCCATGTGTATCACTCCTATTTATTGTCTTTACATAAGTTATCGAAAATTCTTGCTTGAAGAAAACAAGAAGCTTAAGAATTTCTTACCTTATAAAAGGTATTTTTATAAAAAAGTGGAAAATTAAGCATGAAATATAAAGAAAATAGTTCCATGATTCCTATGATTATTATATCATACTTGCATAAAAAAGGAAACTCCACAAATACTGAGAGAGCATTCAAAAAAAAATTTTCTATGCATAAAAGATAGGGAAACTTTACAGGAAAACTTTACTTTTTTGCCAAAAATGGTATGATAGATAAAGAAAATTTTGTATTTGAAGGAGAAATCAAAAATGGGCGAAGCGTTAACAGGCTTAAAAAGAAGCTGTATGTGTTGTGACGTAAATGAAAGCATGATTGGCAAGGAAGTAACGGTTATGGGCTGGGTACAGCGTCGCCGTGACCTTGGACAGTTAATTTTTATTGCGTTGAGAGATAGAACAGGTTTGGTTCAAGTTGCAATTGATGGAAATGTTCAAGAAAAGGAACTGTTTGCCAAGGCAGAAAGCGTGCGAAGCGAATTTGTTTTGGCCGTGAAGGGACAAGTTGCCCACAGAACAGAGGGGAATATTAACCCCAATATGAAAACAGGAACAATTGAAATCATTGCTTCTGAAATTCGTATTCTTTCCGAATCGGAAACGACACCTTTCCAGATTGAAGATAATATTACTGTAAAGGACGACTTAAGATTAAAATATCGTTATTTAGATTTGCGTCGCCCCAGCCAATTAAACAATTTGATTTTGAGACACAAGGTAGTTCAAGTAATGAGGAATTTCTTGGATCAGGAAGCTTTCTTGGAAATTGAAACACCTATTTTAGGCAAAAGTACACCCGAAGGGGCAAGGGACTATTTGGTGCCTAGCCGTGTGCACCCCGGCAATTTCTATGGATTGCCTCAGTCTCCTCAGCTGTACAAGCAATTGCTGATGGTTTCTGGTATGGATCGCTACTATCAGGTGGCAAAATGTTTCCGTGACGAGGACTTAAGAGCTGACCGTCAGCCTGAATTTACCCAGGTAGATATGGAGCTTTCTTTCGTTGATGTTGAGGATATTATGGATATAAACGAAAGAATGATGCAGAAGGTATTTAAGGACATTTTAAATGTTGAAATTTCCTTGCCTTTAAAAAGAATGACCTATGAAGAAGCGATGGAGCGCTTTGGTTCTGACAAGCCTGACGTTCGCTTTGGCATGGAGCTTGTGAATATTTCCGAAGCGGTTACAGGCACAGATTTTGTTGTGTTTAAAACTGCATTGGAAGCTGGTGGTAGTGTGCGTGCCATTAATGCAAAGGGATGCGGTTCTTTCCCTAGAAAGAAAATTGACAGCTTAGTTGAGTTTGTAAAAACATACCGTGCAAAAGGCTTGGCTTGGATTGTTGTTAACGAAGATGGCAGCCTGAAATCTCAGATTGCAAAGTTCTTCACTGAAGAAAAATTGCAAGAAATTGTGGATAAGATGGATGGAAAGCCAGGAGATTTGATTTTAATTTGTGCAGATCAGGATAAGGTTGTATTCGATTCCTTGGGTGCACTACGTTTGGAACTTTCTAAGATGTTGGAATTGACAAAGGCAGATGATTTTAGCTTCCTTTGGATTACCGAGTTCCCTATGTTAGAATGGGATGAAGAAGCAGGTAGATTTGTTGCAGTTCATCATCCCTTTACAGCACCTATGGATGAGGATTTACCTTTGCTTGAAACAGAGCCTGGCAAGGTTCGTGCAAAGGCATACGACATTGTATTGAACGGATATGAGCTGGGTGGCGGTTCCATTAGGATTCATCGCAGAGACATTCAGCAGAAAATGTTTGAATTATTGGGCTTTTCTCAAGAGGATGCTCAGGAGCGTTTTGGTTTCTTATTAGATGCCTTTAAATACGGTGTTCCTCCCCATGGTGGTCTTGCTTTCGGTTTAGACAGAATTATCATGTTGATGTGCGGTGCAACCAGTATTCGTGATGTAATGGCATTCCCCAAAGTAAAGGATGCATCTTGCCCTATGACAGATGCCCCGAATGTTGTTGATGAAAAGCAGCTGGATGAGCTTGCAATTATAATCAACAAGGAAATGATGAAAGGGGAAGAAGCAGGGGAATAATGATCTTTCTAAAGAACATTCATGGGAATGACGAGAAGTTTCGATGGAGAATTTCGTAGATAGGTTTTACAGTACTGATTTATTTTGGGTAGGGGGAAACCTTTACCCTTTTTTAATTAGATTTCAAAAATCGACAGAAGTACTTTCTATGGTTATATAGTATGGAGAGAGCGGCACATAGCTATGGAATCTATACTAAGCGTGACATGGAGCAAATTGTTTGGTGGATAGATAAAACTGTAACTTGGCAAAGGAAACGTAGGGGGCATGATGATGAAACACCCATTTTCTTGAATTGCTCTAAATTGATGAAAAATGGTACAAGATGTTCTCTGAATTCGCTATCTTGGATTAGAGCCAACTCACTTCCAAAAAAAATGGAGGTTATTAAACTGAGGAAAAAGCCCTTAACCACGGAATTTTGGCAAGGTTAGGGCTTTTTTTACTCTTATTTCATTAAGATCCTTTGCTTCATACTTAATAACCCACGCATGGTTGCATGAGAAACAAGTTCACATATGCAGATGGAGTTTAAATGTGTTAAAGCTAAATCGCCCCTCTAAGGATTGATATTTTTTTTATATTTTCCGACAAAAGCCATCAAAGTGTCTTGAACATCGTAGAATAATGGTATAAAATGAAATAAATAACAACAAAGATTTTTTTTTCAAATATAAGGAGGAACAACTATGCCATGGACACCGAACCTTTCAGTGGGTATTGACCCGATTGATGAACAGCATAAGACATGGTTTGAGAAGGCAGAGAAGCTTTTTGAAGCAGGTCAAAAGAATCAAGCCAAAGAATATGTTGGAGAACTACTGGACTTTTTAGAGAGCTACACCAAAAAGCACTTTGCTGATGAGGAAAACTATATGCAGCGCATCCGCTACCCGCAGTACGCAGAGCAAAAGGCTGCACACACTGGCTTCATTACCCAGCTTGAAAAGTTGCGTAAAGACTACCAGACTTCCGGTGGAAATATTCTCGTCATCCTCAACGCCAACCAGATGGTTATTGAGTGGTTGACTAAGCACATTTCTAACATGGATAAGAAGATTGGCGAGTATGCAAAGACATTAAAGTAATAATTTGCGTCAAACGTGCCCTTAACCAAATAAAAGAACAAAAAAGGGGGCTCTCTTGCTTTAGCAAGGGAGTCCTTTTTCGTTGCGTTTTCCCATGTTTTTTTGGTCTAAGGGAAAAGGTACTCATATACTCCAAGCAACTATGATAACAATGAGAAAGTATCCATTTCCTATGATGACATCTTAATTTGATATTGCCTCATATAAAAAAATATATATGAGGACTTGTAAGTCTTTGTTGCTTTCTTGTTGAAGGAGAGCTATGCTAAAACAAGGTTATTTTCATTAGATGAATTTAAAGGGAGGTATTTATGAGTGCTTTTTTAAATTTAGGAAGCCTTGTTCTAGGGGTTGTGTCTTGGATTATCCCAATTGTCGCAGTAAAACAATATGGTAAAAGGCACAAAGTAACATACTTTTCTGTTTATAGTTTCACCGCGTGTACCATGGCATTGGTTTTTCAACTGTTTGAGATAAGGCATCGTGTGAATACTGGTGATTTCTCTGCTATTATGGATACGATTGGGGCAATCACAGTAGTGTCGGTTATTCTTATTATGGTAACTGTGGTACTCAACAGCACTGCCTTGTACCTGTGTAGCACGAAGAATAAGTAGCTTTTTTTCTCATTAAGCCTGTTAAAACAGAATGAGTTATATAGTCGTCCTATGGGGAGTAGTAATTTATAACGGTGGTGCTTGATCTGGCGTATCGAACTGTTTTTAAAGCTTTAGATCTTAAAGTAGAGACTGGGTGGTTTGATTTATCTGAGCGGAGGAAATGATTATATTCTGCCTTGCATAAATTTTCATAAAAACTTATTATAAAAGACCATGTATGGAGTTTTGCCCCATACATGGTCTTTTATTTTATTGCGTAAACTCTAAAGCATACTGGAGTTTTTCCCATTAACCCTGAATAAAGAAGGAGTCTAATATAGTTACTGCTTTGCCCTTTGTTACAGAACCCTTGGGAGCAAGAAAGGTGGTGTTTTCAACAGAGACAATGCCCATCTGGTGGGCCCAGGCCATGGCGTGGCGGGCATAGGGGGATATATCTTTTGCATCGCTATATTGGGTTAGACCCTCATAGTCCATAAGCACTGGTCTTCCAGCATATCGCCATAATATGGTTAGTAACTGCTCTCGAGTTACTGTATCATCCACGCCGAAGGAGCCATTAACATAGCCGCTCACAAGATGTTCGCTGGTTGCCCAGCGAATTGCATGGGCATTGGCATCCCTATCGTTCACATCTGTAAAGTCCAAAGAATCATTTACATCGGGTTTGCCCGCCATATCGTACAACAAAGCAACCAATGCGGAGCGTGTCAGAATTTTTGTATGATCAGGGTCTTTCTGGGGCAGCAACATAATGTGGCTGGCATGGGTCTGTGCCGGATAGATTGTGGCATAAAAACCATACCAAGCCATAATGCCATCCCCAACTTGGATATCATCTGCCGTTAAAATATTTTTAGTAAGGTAGGGCGAGACATTGGTTTCCTTGTCTGCTAAAATGATCAAGCCACCGTTGTTGGTAGTGATTTTTAGGCTTTCATCCTCGCCTTTGGTGACGGCTTCTACAATATGATACTGGGCACCTGCAACATCCTGAGGAATATTTCTTACAACCACTAGGGCGGCGGATTGAGGAGGGAAAGACGAGGTTGCCCTAGGGCTATAGAACACATAAATTCCTTCACCTACCTGCAGGTCAGATGGGTCGCTGGCTCTGTGGTTGCCACTGTCAACCCAAATGGTTTCAGAGGTGATATTCATCACATATTCTCCATAACGCTCTGAGTTTAAATGAAGTTTCGTGATTTGACCAGAGTCATTGGCTATAATTTTATGGATTTTTCCATAATATAAAACGCTGCTGGGAAGGGGGAGTGGCTCTTCCTTGGATGTTGCGATGGGTAGCTGCAGATTTGCAGGCATAGAGGCCATTGCAGGAACACTGATTGTGCAGGCCAATGCCACACTCAAAAATAATACTGTCAACTTCTTATTCATATTTACGCTCCTTCTTCTCTAAACTGACAAGTTTTTGTGTTACGGTTATATGACGTTTGTCAGGGGATAAAGTTCCAACTTTTTGTATGTGGTGCTTCCTTACCAAAGTATTTAACATACAATTATCCATTAGCCCAATCAAAGATATGTATCCAATTTTTTTAGGATGACATAATTTAATTGTGTTACTAAGAAAACAAATCTTTTGGAGGTATATCTTTTTGAAACTGGAAAATTATGATACAATAATTATATTTAATTTTGATTTATATGCAAAAATGAAAGGATTGAAACCATGAGAGTAGTTGATTTGACACGCACAATTTCTAATACAATTCCTGTTTATCCGGGAACGGAAGGGCCAAGCTTAACCATCGCCAATACGTATGAGGATAGTGGATTTAAGGAAACATTACTGCATATGTACTCCCATACAGGTACCCATATGGATGCACCACACCATATTTATCCTGAAGGTATTTCTTTGGATAAAAAGGATATTTCAGGCTTTGTGGGAAAAGGCTGTATTATTGATGCAAGAGATTTACAGGCGGGGGGAATCATTGATATTTCCTATATTGAGAGAAACAAAGAACGGATAGAGCAGGCTGAATTCATCATATTCCAAACAGGTTGGGAGAAGTATTGGGGGCAGGAGGAATATTTTGGAGAGTATCCCGTTATTTCCAAAGAGGTTGCCCAGTACCTTGTGGAGCACAATAAAAAGGGCATTGGTTTGGATAATATAGGGCTGGATCCTATTTCTGATGTAGACCTTACTTTACATCACCTCATGTTGGCAAATGAAAATATGGTTATCATAGAAAACCTGTGCAACTTGGACTTAATCGAGCAAGGGGACTTTTTATTTGTTGCACTTCCTTTGAAGTTCGATAGTTCAGACGGGGCACCCATTCGTGCAATTGCCATTATATAACTTGGAATACCTATGCCTAAGTAGTAATCAGTGGGGAGTATATATAAATAGAAAAGACTGAGTAAGGCTGGTATCCTGTTTGAAAAAATACTGAAATTAAAAACACCCTGTTTCTCTAGTTCATTAGAGTAATGGGGTGTTTTATTTTCATAAATGAATGAGACGTATAAAATTATTCTTCTTCCACCATGGCGCAAATTTCTGTCGCCGTTTTTTGATAAAAGCCGTTACGATCTTCCGATACCATTTCCGCAGTGTGGGACTTATAGTACATACTGCAAGCGCCCAAGATATCCAACTGATATTTTTGCTCCAGCATGGATACAACCTGTGAAATTAAAGAAGTACGTTCTTCGTAGTGCGCATAGTCATTTTCGTCTGCGTCACTTTCCAGTGCAATCATCCCATCGATCATACCAACATAAAAGCCTAAGTCCATTTCGGGGAAATTGGTGTGGCTTTCTTGAATCATGGTTAAAATGGAAGCTTGTTGGAAGGCTTGAAATACTTTATTACCAGGAATATTTTTTAAAAAGCTGTAGTATTCAACGCAAGAAATAATCAGTGTTTTTTGCTCCATGGTACTCTCTCCTTTTTCTGTTTATCAAGGTTTATGATACCTGTTTTTTTGTTGAATTTCAAGGGGATTTGATATGAATGGCCAGTTATCTGTTTTATAGATAGCCGAGTATAAAAAAGGCATAATAACGGTACACTATTTTTGTGTGGTACACTATAGATACCATTAAATGGGAAATTGGACTTTAGTTGAGAAGGAGTGTTATATATGGCTCATGCAAACGGTGGTTTTGGAACCAAAGCAATTCATGCGGGAAATGTAAAAGATAAGCAATATGGTGCTTTAACCATGCCCATCTATCAGACATCCACATTCTTTTTTGAAAACTGTGAGCAGGGAGGACGTCGGTTTGCAGGGCAAGAAGAAGGATATATTTATACCCGATTGGGAAACCCAACCACTACTGTTTTAGAAGGTAAGGTTGCAGCCTTAGAAAATGGAGAGGCTTGTGCCGCTACTTCCAGTGGCATGGGTGCCATTTCTTCTTGTTTATGGAGTATCGCTGCTGCAGGAAAGCATATTTTGGCCGACGAAACGTTATACGGCTGTACGTTTGCCTTATTGAATCATGGTTTTCGGCGGTATGGTGTTGAGGTGTCCTTTATTGATACATCAGACTTAGAGGCAGTGAAAGCCAATTTAAAAGAAGATACCGTTTGTGTTTATTTGGAAACTCCTGCAAATCCCAACTTAAAAATTGCCGATATTGCAGAGATTTCAAAAATTGTTCATGGCTATAACCCTGAGATTAAAGTTGTTTGTGATAATACTTTCGCTTCTCCCTACCTGCAAAGACCTCTGGAATTAGGGGCAGACGTAGTAGTTCACTCTGCAACAAAGTATATGAATGGTCATGGTGATGTAATTGCCGGATTTGTTGTAGGAAAAGCTGATTTTATTCAGCAGGTCAAACTGTTTGGCATCAAAGATATGACGGGTGCGACAATTGGACCTTTTGAATCCTTCTTAATTCTACGGGGATTAAAAACTTTGGAAATTCGAATGCAAAGACACTGTGCAAACGCTAAGATTGTTGCAGAATTCTTGGCAGGCAATAATAAGGTGGAAAAGGTTTACTATCCTGGACTTAAGAGTCACACTGGCCATGAAATTGCGAAAAAACAAATGGATGATTATGGTGCAATGATTTCCTTTGAAGTAAAAGGTGGCAAGGAAGCGGGTATGAAGTTTGTCAACAGCTTATCCTTAGCAACGGTTGCGGTTTCCTTAGGGGATGCAGAAACCTTAATTGAACATCCTGCGTCTATGACCCATTCCACTTATTCCGAAAGTGAACTGGAAGGGGCGGGTATTTCCCCTAGTTTGATTCGTTTGTCTGTTGGTTTGGAAAATGTAGAAGATATTATTAGTGATTTAAAAATGGGGTTTGAACAAATTTAAAGTATTCAAAGAGATTTTCTAAATTAAAACATTTTTTCTTGCTTTGAAACAAGGAATATTCTTTTCTTGCTGCTCTCATAACAGAAGGTCGCTGTATTTTACGGCGACCTTTTGGTGTTTAATATGTTTTTATTTGTGTTTCTAAAATCTCCACGAATTCTTTTGCCTTTTGGGAGAGGGGTTCTCCTTTTTTTGCAATCCAACCAATACGCATATCGCAGACTGGGGTTGCAATGGGAATGGCGGCAATGCGAGGGTCGTAGTAACCATAGGGTAAAACGCCACTTCCTGTGGAGATGGCAGTGGTATGAGCAATGATATTATAGGCTGTTGCCCTATCGTTTACATAGATAATTTGGTCATAATCAATATTTTGGTTTAGCACTGCTTCTTCAGAAAAATTCAAAGAATTTTCATCTTTTTTAGAAAAGATAACAAATGGGTATTTTCTTAGCTCGGTTATGGAAATATCTTTTTTTTGCGCCAAAGGGTGATCTTGATTCATAAATACATGGGGTCGTAACCGCTTCATTTCATGAAAAGCAAGATTTTTTGAGTGAAACAGCTTGCTTAAAAATACCTCTGTAATCTCGGAAAGAAAAATAATCCCCAAATCACTTTTTCCTGTATGTACTTCCTCTATGACTTTGCCCATGGGGCACTCTTTGAATCCGTATCGAAAACAAGGGTCATCTTGTTGTTTTAGAAATTCTACAAATGCCTTGGCGCAAAAAGGATAACGTTGGGTTGAAATTGATAAGCGAGGGTTATCATATTCGTTTTTATTTGAATAAAACAACGCCACTTCTTTGGCTTGTTGTAAGAGAGGATGGATTTTTGAGATAAATTCTTGACCTTCTTCCGTTAGAGAGATACCACGGTTACTACGAACAAAAATGGTAATGCCCAACTCCTCTTCTAACTCTTTTATTGCCGTGGAAATAGCGGATTGGGAAACAAATAGGTTTTGTGCTGCTTTATTCATTGAACCACATTGATAGATTTCCATGATATATTCCAACTGCATAAGAGTCATAAAGGTGTTCACTCCTTTTCTTTTTATCATAGCATATATTTTTACAACTTGGAAATACATGGAGAAAGAAAAAATAGAAAAGTGAGTAGACTTCCACAAAGCACCCCACTTCTTGGAGGACTTTTCGGGGATTCCTCAAGCACTCTTTAGGAGCATTTATATTTGGAAATTTTTTATTTTTAATGAAGTGAATGCATGTTTTCCTCAGGAAATAGACTGTTATCCTTGACAAGAATTTATTTTGTCGTAATCTGTTATATAGGAAAAAAAGATAAAGGAGAAGAGTTATGAGACATATTACAATAGATAGTAGCTTAAAGGAACGTTGTCCTGATGCGGTTTTGGGAGTATTACAGTGCAAAGTCGTTGTGAAGGAAGATGATGCCGCTTTTTTGGAGTTATTAAATGCTAAAATTGCAGAATTAGCGGAAGTTGAACTTTCTCAGGCGAATAAGCGGGAGAAGATTCAATTTACAAGAAAAGCGTATAAAGCTTTGGGTAAGGATGCCAATCGTTATCGTTGTTCATCGGAGGCAATGTGCCGTAGAATTGCGAAAGAACGAGGGCTATATTATATCAATAATGTGGTGGATATCAACAACTATCTTTCTATAAAAACAGGGTATTCCATGGGGACATATGACTTGGATCAAGTTCAGGGAGATATTCGATGGGCCCGTGCCCCTGAAGGCACGGCTTATCAGGGGATTGGTAAGGATGTTTTGAATATTGAATTTTTACCAGCCTTATTTGATGAATTGGGGCCTTTTGGTAACCCAACCAGCGACAACACCAGAGCCATGATTACGGAAAGTACCAAGGAAATTCTTATGGTTTATTATGTTTTTGACGGAGAAGAAGCGTTAATGGGGTTATTAGAAGAAGCTGAGTCTTTGTTGAAGGAGTTTGCCCAAGGACAGGATTTTGAAAGAAAGATTATTCAATAATTATTGAAAATAATGTAGGTTTAAGGCCAAAAGGAGAGTCGAGCATTCCCCACAAAGGTGTGGATTTTTCGTTGGTGCTATGATATCATGAGTGTGAAATAGGATTCGAATGAGAGAAGGTGATGGATTGAAGAAGTCCTTTGAAGCCCTTTATGCAGAGTATTATGACAAAGTATATTGTTTTTTATATCGGCTTTGTGCCGATGGGGATTTGGCAGAGGATCTGACGCAGGAAACGTTTTTACAAGCCTACACATCCTTTCACAGATTTCGTGGAGATTGCGAGCTATTCACATGGATCGCTTCCATTGGAAAGCATGTGTACTTTAAATATTTGAAAAAAAATAAATTGGATTTAGATTCCGCCAACTTAGAATTGGTGGTTAACACATATTGCGCAGGATGTATTGACCCCGAAGAGCATTTGAGAAGAAAAGATGTTGAGAAAGCGGTGCGAGGGATTGTTGAGGGAATACCGAAGAAATATCGTGATGTGGTATTATTGCGAATTTATGCAGAACTATCATTTGCTCAGATTGCCTTGGTTTTGAAAATCAGCGAAAATTCTGCCAAGGTTATTTATTTTAGGGCAAAGAAAATGCTTTTGGAGGTGTTGAAGCATGAGTTTGAATTGTGATATTGTAATGGATCTTGTGGCATTATATCATGATGGTGAGGCTAGTAAAACCAGTGAGGCGGCTGTGAGGGACCATTTAAAAGAATGTAAACATTGTCGGGAGTATTACAGACAGTATGGAGTTTCAGATCCTGCTACGCAAAACTTCAATTTTAGTTCCAATGGAAATTATAGTGATCTAGCAAAACAAATGAGGGTTCGTAGGCTATGGACTTTCGTGGCTGTGTTATCCTACGTGAGTGCTTCACTATGCGCTTTGATAATGCTTTTGATGAGAATAAGAGAAGATTAAACAAAATTTGTGATTAAAAACCAAAAATTAGAGAATTCTAATAAAATGAAGAAAACCTTGGAAAGACGGGCTTTTTAGCTTGTCTTTTCTTTTTTTTCATAGATTTTTCAAAAAACTTTCTCATTTTCTGTAACCTTTTTCATTTTTTGGGTACTAAGTTAGCATAACACAAAAGAAGCAGTTCGGAGAAGTTCGGAGGAATAAGATATGAGTTTTAGCGTGCTTGGAACGGGGATGTATGTTCCCCCTAATATTGTTACCAATGATGATATATCAAAATTTGTTGATACCAATGATGAATGGGTAATGCAAAGGGTTGGAGTAAAACAAAGACATTTCAGCATAAATGAAACAACAGATGAGATGGGGTATAAGGCGGCTTTGGCGGCACTGGAAAACAGTGGCGTAAAGGCGGAAGAAATTGATTTAATTTTAGCTGCAAGCATTAGCGGTGAGTCTATATCTCCTTCAGTTTCCTGTATGATTCAAAATCGTCTAGGTGTTTCTTGCATGACTATGGATGTAAGTGCAGCTTGTGCTGCCTTTGTTTTTCTTTTGGAGACTGCCGCAGGTTTCTTTGCAAGGGGCAAGGCGAAAAAAGTTCTGATTGTTGGGGCAGAGCGTTTAAGTAGAATTTTGGATTGGGAGGACAGGGGGACTTGTGTTATCTTTGCCGATGGCGCAGGAGCCGTAGTTTTGGGTGAAGGAGATTCTTACATCGACTCTATTTTTGATGTAAGGGGGGGTTCTGATGTAATCGATATTCCCCAAGATATAGGCAAGTCGCCTTTCTATGAAGGGACGCAGAAAAAACCTTTTATCCACATGGCAGGTCAGGAAACGTTTAAATTTGCCGTTAACGCAATTTGTCACGATACGACTAAGATTTTAGAAAGACAGGGCCTAAGTTTTGAGGACATTCAATACATAGTTCCTCATCAGGCCAACAAGCGAATCATAGATTTCGCCAGCGTTAAGCTGAAGTTGCCGCAAGAAAAGTTCTATGTAAATATTGAACGTTATGGAAATACATCCTCTGCAAGCATTCCCATTGCTTTGGATGAAATGAACCGAAAGGGGATGTTACACAAGGGGGACTTGCTTTTACTACCTGCTTTTGGTGGCGGTTTGGCAAGTGCGACTTGTCTTTTAAAGTGGTAATGAACGCCTAAGGGCTTCATAATAAAAATAAAAACTATAACTTAAATTAAAAGGAGATTTTATCATGGTATTTGAAAAAGTTGCAGCAATGTTAGCAGAAAAATTAGAATGTGAAGTAAGCGAAATTAAGATGGATACAAAGTTTGAAGCTTTGGGTATTGACTCTTTGGACGTTATGGAACTTTTGATGAACGTGGAAGAAGAATTCGGTACAGAAATCGAATTAGGTGAAAACAAAGTAAATGCCGTAGGTGACTTAGTAGCACTGATCGAAGGCAAGTTGCAATAAGAGAGGAGGGGGACAGAATGATCCTTTCACCCATCTGTTCTATGTTAGGAATTGAATATCCCATTTTTCAGGGTGGCATGGCTTGGATTGCCGATGGCAAGCTGGCCGCGGCTGTTTCAAACGGCGGAGGTCTAGGCATTATTTCTGCTATGAACGCCGGAGGCGATTATCTTCGTGAACAAATACAGATTGCACGGAGTTTGACAGATAAGCCTTTTGGCGTAAATATTATGCTGATGAGCCCCCACGTGGAGGAAGTGGCAAAAATTGTGATAGAGGAGAAAGTTCCTGTGGTAACAACAGGGGCGGGTATCCCTACAAAGTTTACCCCCATGTGGAATGAGGCGGGAATTAAAGTGATTCCTGTTGCCGCATCTGTTGCAGCGGCAAAAATGATGGAAAAAGCAGGGGCTTGTGCAGTGATTGCAGAAGGGGGCGAATCCGGCGGACACATTGGGGATATGAGCACAATGCCATTAATCCCTCAAGTTTGTGACGCAGTGAAAATTCCTGTACTGGCAGCAGGTGGTATTGGTGATGGCAGAGGAATTGCAGCAGCATTTATGTTGGGTGCTGTTGGGGTACAGATGGGTACCAGATTCCTTTTGGCTGAGGAGTGTTCTGTTCATCCCAATTATAAAGAGTTGGTTTTAAAGGCGAGTGATATTTCAACGACAACAACAGGCAGAAGATTCGGGGGAAATACTTGTCGTTGTTTGAAAAATAATTTTAGCCGTGAATTTTTGAAAAAAGAGTATGCACCTGAAACCACAGCGGAAATGGTGGCTGAGTTGGGTGTAGGGGCTTTGAGAAAGGCAGCAGTGGAGGGCGATACCAAGGAGGGCTGTTTCTTAGCGGGACAGATTTCCGGTATGGTGAAGAAAGCACAGCCTGCAGCTGAAATTTTAAAAGAAATTGCAGAAGAAGCAGAAGCTTTATTAGGAGGAGGCGCAAAATGGGTAAAATAGCATTCGTTTTCTCTGGCCAAGGCGCACAAAAAGCGGGTATGGGCAAAAGCTTCTACGATGCAAAAGGTGCTGTACAACAAGTATTTGTTGGGGCGGAAGAAATTCGCCCCAATACTTTAAATCAGTGTTTTTTCGGAACAGATGAAGAATTAAAGAACACAGAAAATACACAGCCTTGCTTATACCTAGCGGATTTGGCGGCAGCATTGGCATTAAAGGAAGAAGGTATTATTCCTGATGGTGTGGCAGGTTTTTCTTTAGGGGAGATACCAGCATTGGCCTTTGCAGGGGCATATGACCTTTTGGATGGTTTTCGTTTAGCTTGCTTCAGGGGTCAGGTTATGGCCAGAGAAGCCGAAAAAAATCCAGGCTCCATGGTAGCGGTTATGAAGCTTGAAAACAGTAAGGTAGAAGAAATTTGCAAGGGTTTTGAAAATGTTTATCCTGTAAACTACAATGGCCCAGGCCAACTGGTGGTTGCAGGGAAGAAAGAAGAAATGGAGGCTTTCTCTCTAGCAGTCAGAGAAGCCGGCGGCAGAGGGATGCCCGTAGCAGTTGGCGGCGGTTTCCACTCCCCGTTTATGAAAGAAGCGGCAAAGGATTTTGCCCAAGTTTTGAAGGAGTATCAGATTCAAAAACCTGAGATTCCAGTGTATTCCAATTATATGGCGAAGCCCTATGAAGAAGATGTTCGGGCGTGGATGGCACCCCAGATTGACAATGCTTTGCGTTGGCAAGAAAGCATTGAACAGATGGCGGCAGATGGTTTTGATACCTTTATTGAAGTAGGGGTAGGCAACACTTTAAAAAAATTGATTTCTCGTATCTTACCTGAAAGTAAGGTATATTCTGTTTCTTCCATGGAAGAGGTAGAGAAAATCAAAGAGGAGGATTTTATATGCTCAAAGGAAAAGTAGCAGTTGTGACTGGCGGTTCCAGAGGAATCGGCGCAGCAATTTGCAAATTGTTAGCGGAAAATGGGGCAGATATTGCTTTTTTATATGCAGGAAATACCCAGAAGGCCGAGGAAACCCAAAAGGCTTTAGAGGCTTTGGGGGTAAAGGCGAAGGGATATCGGTGTAATGTTACGGATGCGACACAGGTTGCTGCCGTTGTAAAAGAAATTGCAGCAGACTTTGGCGGAATTCACATTTTGGTAAACAATGCGGGAATTACAAAGGATAAACTAGTTCCTATGATGAAAGCGGAAGATTTTGATAGCGTGGTGGATACCAACTTAAAAGGTGCTTTTTACATGATTAAGAGCGTGTATCCCCTATTTTTGAAACAAAAGAGCGGTAAAATTGTGAATGTTAGCTCTGTTTCCGGTTTGATTGGAAACCCAGGGCAGGCCAACTATTCCGCTTCTAAGGCAGGTATGATTGGTTTAACAAAATCCGTGGCAAAGGAATTGGCATCCCGTGGTGTTTGTTGCAATGCCATTGCACCTGGATTTATTCAAACGGAAATGGCGGAGGCTTTTACAGGGAATGAGGAAATTAAAAATGCAATTCCCATGAAACGTTTCGGTCAGGTGGAAGAAGTTGCAAAATTAGTTTTATTCCTTGTTTCGGATGCATCAGATTATATTACCGGTGAAGTGATTCGTATCGACGGCGGTATGGCAATGTAGGAGGTTTGTATGAGAAGAGTTGTTGTGACAGGATTAGGGGCAGTAACACCTATTGGTAATACAGTAGAAGATTTTTGGCAAGGCTTAATTGGAGGCAAGAACGGCATTGACGTTATTACACGTTTCGACGTTTCTGATAGCAAATTTCGCTTAGCGGGAGAGTTAAAAGACTTTGACCCTACCAAATACATGGATAAGTTAGCGGCAAAAAAGCTGGATCGTTTTAGTATCTATGCTTTGTCTGCTACGGCTGAGGCTATGGCCGATAGTGGTTTGGATGGAGCGGTAGCTCAGGAAGAGCTTGCTGTTTATTACGGCTCAGGTGTTGGGGGATTTGAAACTTTTTGTGAAAGTTCTTATACTTTGGCAGAAAAGGGAGCAAGAAGAATTTCTCCATTATTTATCCCTAAAATGATTAACAACATTGGTGCAGGAAATATCGCCATTCGTTATGGTGCTGAAGGTGCTTGTGTTGCGGTTTCCACTGCTTGTGCCACAGGAACGACTGCAATTGGAGAGGGCTATAGAGCAATTTTACATGGCTATGCAACTGCGGCCATTTGTGGCGGTAGTGAAGCGGCCATTACTCCTTTGGCCATAGCGGGCTTTGGAAGCTGTATGGCATTAAGCCCGGCAGAGGATCCTGAGGCGGCGTCCCTCCCTTTTGATAGCAGAAGAGGTGGCTTTGTTATGGGCGAAGGCGCAGGGACTTTGATTTTGGAAGAATATGAACACGCTAAGGCTAGAGGGGCAAAAATTTATGCTGAGATAGTTGGCTATGGATCTACTTGCGATGCGCACCATGTGACAGCGCCTTCACCTGAGGCCAAGGCAAGCGCAAAGGCAATTAAGGATGCTACCAAGGGCTTGGAAGGCATTGAAACGCAGCAGATTTATTATAATGCTCATGGTACAGGAACACCCATGAACGATAAAATAGAGACCACTGCCATTCGTAATGCATTTGGCGAAGAAGCTAAAAAGCTGCATATCAGCTCTACCAAGTCGATGACTGGGCATATGCTGGGTGCCGCCGGTGCCATAGAGGCCATTGCCTCCATTTTGGCAATCAGAAATGGAATTGTACCACCCACCATTAACTTAAAAGAACAAGATCCTGAATGTAACTTGAATTATACACCTAACGTTGCAGTAGAAGCGTCCATCGAAGGTGCTTTGTCTACATCTTTAGGCTTTGGTGGACATAATGCATGTGTGGCATTTAAAAAAATAAAGGATTGATGAATTTATGGAAACGAAAAAAGTTGCCGAGCTGGCTAAAATATTGAAGCAAAATCGACTGACAAAACTGGACTTAACGGAAGGCGACGTTCGTTTGGTTTTAGAGGCAAATGGCGGTAAAGTTTTTTTGCAGGAAGAAGCAAAAGAGACTCAGATTTTTGCTGAGGAAACTATCGTTACTGTGGAAGAAAAAGAAACGGTAACTGTAGCAGAAGTGGTAACGGCCTATGAACAGAAATCTCCACTGGTGGGGACTGTTTATTTAGCGCCACAAGCGGGGGCAGCTCCTTATGTAAAGGCAGGAGACAAGGTGAAAAAAGGTGACCCTGTTTGTATTGTAGAATCCATGAAGATGTTCAATACCATTGAAGCAGAGAAAGACGGCGAGATTGTTGAAATTCCTGTGGACAACGGCCAGATTGTTGAGTTTGGTCAGGTATTGGTACGCATTCGTGAGGAGGCTTGACATGAATCAAGAAGAGATTAAGAAATTTCTACCCCATAGGGATGCCATGCTTTTAATCGACGAGGCAGAACTGAAAGAGGGTATTGCTTACGGTAAAAAAACGATTGTGGGAGACGAATGGTTTTTGCAGGGACACTTTCCAGATAACCCTGTTGTACCAGGCGTAATTCTTTGCGAAATTTTAGGGCAATCAGCTTGTGTTTTACTTTCTGAAGAAAATGAGGGTGCGACTCCCTTTTTTACAGGGTTTGATAAAGTACGCTTTAAGAACAGTGTACGCCCCGGTGATGTTTTAGAAACACAATGTAAGCTGATTAAAAATAAAGGTGTGTTTTACTGGGTCGAAGGAAAGGGCTTTGTAAACGGAAAATTATGTGTGAGTGCAGAATTCTCTTTTGCATTGATAAAGGAGACTTGAGGATATGTTTACAAAAATTCTCGTGGCAAATCGTGGGGAAGTTGCAGTGCGGATTATTCGTGCGTGCAAAGAAATGGGGATAGAAACCGTAGCTGTTTATTCCGAGGCAGACCGTAATTCGCTACCTGTGGCTTTGGCTGACGAGCGAATTTGTATCGGGGGAAAAAGTGCGGCGGAAAGCTACTTAAATCAAAAGAATATTATTAGTGCTGCCTTAGCTTGTAATGCTGGGGCAATTCATCCCGGGTATGGATTTCTTTCGGAAAACCCAGAGTTTGCAGCTCTTTGTGAAGCCAACGACATTGTTTTTATTGGCCCCAAAAGCCAAGTTATGCAGAGTATGGGGGATAAAGACCATGCCCGCAGTCTGATGAAAGAAATTGGTGTGCCTGTTGTTCCAGGTACAGAAATTTTAAAGGATGTTGAAGAGGCTAAGGCTTTGGCAGAAGAAATTGGTTTTCCTTTGTTGGTGAAGGCAACAGCCGGAGGTGGCGGTAAGGGAATCCGTGTGGTTTCTTCAAGAGAGGAGCTGGAAAATGCATTTTTGACTGCATCAGCGGAGGCACAAAGTGCCTTTGGAAACGGCCAAGTATTTTTGGAAAAATATTTGAATCATGTACGTCATGTTGAAATGCAGATTTTAGCTGATAATTTCGGAAATATGGTTTGTTTGGGTGAAAGGGATTGTTCCTTACAGCTGAACAAACAAAAGGTATTGGAAGAAACACCAAGCCCTGTAATGACAGAAGAAATTCGTGGGAAAATGATGGCGGCGGCAATAAAAGCTGCCAAGGCCGCAAACTATACCAATGCAGGAACGGTAGAGTTTTTACTGGCACCCAACGGAGAGTTTTATTTTATTGAAATGAATACCCGTTTGCAGGTGGAACACCCGATTACCGAAGAAATTAGCGGTATTGACATTGTAAAGTGGCAGATTCGTATTGCTTGCCAGATTCCTCTTGACTTTACTCAGGGAGATATTCACTTAAAAGGACACGCTATGGAGTGCCGTATTAATGCAAGGTCAACGGGGAAGATACATTTCCTTCATATTCCCGGAGGGGCTAGGGTACACTTTGATACTGCCTTGGTTCAGGATTGCGAGGTTGTTCCTTTTTACGATTCTATGTTAGGTAAGCTTATTGTTTTTGCCAACACCAGAGAGGATGCCATCCGAAAGATGGAGACGGCGTTATGCGAAATGGTAATTGAGGGCGTTGAAACAAATATCGAGGATCAGCTGAAATTGATTCGTAGCAAGAGCTTTTGGCAAGGGGCGTATGACACCCTGATATTGCCAGAAATTTTAGCGGAGGGAAGTGAGTAACTTGCACAATATTGTGGGTTTATTCCGCAAATCTAAAAATGATTTAGAAAAAGGGGGCATTACCCCTGTTGTTGAGGAAAAGATGCGGTGTCCCGTTTGTAAGTCCATCGAGACAAAACGGAATGTTGCTAAAAATAAAATGGTTTGTCCTTCGTGTGGACATCATTTCCGAATTGGCTCAAGAACTAGAATTAAAGCACTTTGTGACAAGGGCAGTTTCCAAGAGCTGATTACAGAAATTTCTACCAATGATCCACTTAATTTTCCCGGTTACGATGTAAAGCTGGAAAGTGGGAAAATGGGCTCCGGTGAGGCTGAGGCCGTATTATGTGGTCGTGCTGCTTTTCGTGGGCAGGAATGTGCCATATTTGTTATGGATCCCCTGTTTATGATGGGGAGTATGGGTTCCGTTGTTGGCGAAAAACTGGCAAGACTATTTGAATACGCAGCAGAAGAAAAGTTGCCCGTTGTTGGTTTTACATCTTCCGGTGGCGCCAGAATGCAGGAGGGAATTCTCTCTTTGATGCAAATGGCCAAGGTGAGTGGTGCTGTGGATTTTCATAGCAAACGGGGTGGGTTATACATTACCGTTTTGACTGACCCTACCACAGGTGGTGTTACCGCTAGCTTTGCCATGCTTGGGGACATTATTCTTTCCGAGCCAAACGCAACCATCGGGTTTGCGGGGCGTAGAGTCATCGAACAAACAACAAAGAAAAAGCTGCCCGATGATTTTCAAAAAGCAGAGTTTTTATTGGAACATGGGTTTGTAGATGCAATCATACCAAGAACAGAGTTAAGAGGCACCCTAGCGACATTACTACATCAGCATGGAATAAGAGAGCATAGTAGGGCTTTGGAAGATGTCTTTTTCAGACAAGAGGCTCAACAGGTAAAAGGGAATCCTTTATTACCTTATGAAAGGGTTATGGCGGCAAGAGCCCAAAACCGTCCAACCTCCAGGGCATATATCGAACGATTATTTACCGATAGAACAGAACTCCATGGAGACCGAAAGTTTGCCGACGATAAGGCGATTATCGGTGGGATTGGTATGTTGGAGGAAATGCCTGTTACCTTTGTTGGCATCGAAAGAGGCAGAAACCTTGAAGAAAGAATTCAATGCAATTTTGGCAGCCCTATGCCCGATGGATACCGTAAGGCCTTACGCTTAATGAAACAAGCGGAAAAGTTCAATCGACCCATTATTTGTTTTGTGGACACTGCTGGGGCTTTTTGTGGCGAAGAAGCAGAAGAACGTGGCCAGGGGCAGGCAATCGCTGACAACCTAATGGAGATGATGGCAATTAAAGTTCCTATTATTACCATTGTAATCGGCGAGGGCGGTAGCGGCGGTGCTTTGGGTCTTTCCGTTGCAAACAAGGTGTATATGCTGGAAAACGCTGTGTTTTCCGTTATTTCCCCAGAAGGATGCGCCAGCATTTTATGGGGGGAAGCTTCGTCTGAGGCTTCGGCAGAGGCGGCAGCGTGTTTATGTATCACCGCTGAGGATATGAAACGTTTTGGTGTGGCAGAGCGTATTATACCTGAAAATTTTCCTTATTTTGAGGAAATGTGCAGCGAGTTAAAAGAAACCATAAGGGGAGATTTAAAGGAAATTTACAACCTTGCCCCTGAAATAAGCGAAACAAGATATGAAAGATTTCGCAAGCTTGGCAGTTGGAATGAGAAAGAATAATATAAAGAAGGATTCTTGGAATTCATTTGTTATTTCTAACTATTGTGAATAAAAAAGATAAGCCGCTTTTCAAATTTATTGAAGGGCGGCTTTTTTCATCCCAATTTTAGTTATTACTTAAATTTTAATTTTCAATTTTAGGAAATCAAGGACAGTTTTCTTTATATATTGTAGTAGGGGTATTTTTAAAATTGAACTTTTAAAGGGGGGAGGAAAATGAAAATTAATTGGCGAGTGCGATTTAAAAACCCTATGTTTTGGATTGGTTTATTTGGTGTTATCTCGTCTACACTAGGCGTTAGACCCGAGGATTTTAACACTTGGTCTATGGTATTAGAAGAAATAAAGTATGTTGCCAGTAATCCTTTCTTATTAGTAAGTATCATTCTGGCCATAGTTGGAGTGGTGAATGACCCTACAACAAAGGGGATTTGCGATAGTAAACGAGCATTAAGCTATACCAGCCCGAAGCATGACAATATAAAACCTGACGATTCAGATTTTGGACAATAAGTAAACAAAAAAGAACTCATGCAAAAAAAATTAGCAGAGTTCTTTTATTTTTTTGATCTACATTCTGGGCAAATACCTTTAAATTCTAAAGAATGCTCCAAAATTTGATAGCCCGTTTCTTGCTCCAAGGTTTCCTGCAATTCTCCTAATGGGCAGGATTCAACAGATATTATGTCATTGCAAGAGGTGCAAATCAAACGATGACAGTGCACATGGGAAATGAAAGTATAATAAGCTTTTCCATTTTGGCGAATGGTACGAGACAGTACACCTTTTTCAGTAAGGGTGTTTAAGTTTCGGTAGACAGTGGAAAGGTTAATAGAAACCAAAAGTTTTGCCTTTTCATATAGATCTTCCGCTGTCATTGGGCGTTGCTGCTTTTGAAGTAATAATAGCAGCAGACGTCTTTTTTGCGTTGATTTTATATCCGCAGTTTTGAAAATATTTGGCTCCACATGATTACCTCCTCTTAGGTTCATCATAGTATAGGCTGTATTTTTTGTCAATGTAACAAAACAAAGGAGAGTTTCAGGTTGACAAGGTACTTTCCGTTTAAACAGACTTTGTAAACGGGGAGAAAAATGAGTTGTTTTACACTGGAAAAATGAGCCGATTCCCAGAGTTAAAGAAGCAAAAAAGTCTGTTTTGGGAAAGAATCTTAAAAAAGGTATTCGTATTCAAATGATGAGCAATATATGTTATAGTAATAAAACTACGGGAACTTATAATAAGGAAGGTCTCTTTTCTAAAACAGTTCTCGATGTGAAATTTAAGTGAATTGGAAACACAGAAAACAGCGGTAGAGCTGAAAAAACGGCGGCAAAAGCTTTCGTTTTACAGCATGAAAGAAAAAGGGAAATATTTCTTAGGAAATCTTCGGTATTTTCGGGAAATATACTTCTTTCGGGAAGGAGTATGGGAATATGACAAAGAAAGAAAAAGTTGAACAGATTCTTATTTTATTAAAAGAGCACTATGGACCTACAAAATGCTATTTGGACCATGAAAATCCTTGGCAATTGCTCATTGCTACGATTTTATCAGCCCAATGCACGGATGATCGGGTTAATATTGTTACAAAAGACCTATTTCAAAAGTATAAATCAGTAAAGGATTTTGCAGAGGCGGACTTAAAAGAGCTTGAAAAAGATATTCACTCTACGGGTTTCTACCATAATAAAGCAAAAAATATTATTGCTTGTTGCCAAAGGCTTTTAATGGAGCATGACGGGGGGATTCCCTCGGATTTAGAGGAGTTAACGGCTCTGGCTGGAGTGGGAAGAAAGACTGCAAACGTTGTGCGGGGGAATTGGTATGGTATTCCAAGCATCGTTGTTGACACCCACGTGAAGCGTCTTTCAAACCTATTGGGGCTAACCAAAAATCATGATCCTGTAAAAATAGAGTTTGATTTAATGAAAATTGTTCCTAAGGATAAGTGGATTGAAATTAATACGCAGTTGATTGCCCATGGACGAAAAGTTTGTGTTGCAAGGCGACCAAAGTGTAACGAGTGTTTTTTACTTGAATATTGCGTTGGAGGGCAAAAGTTACAGAAGGCGAAAAAATAAATTAGATGGAGGAAATGAGAATGAAGATTAGGCTAAGTTACTTAGCATTGATGATTATGGCAGTAATGGCTTTTACGGGGTGTACCAACGGTGAAAAAAGTGCCTCGGAATTGGTGGAGAGCGCTAGAGTGAAAATGGGGGAGGTAACAAGTCTCCAGGCGAAAATGGATATGAACGTAAAGATGAAACTATCTGAGGAGGAGGTTACCACAGTTACAACTGCCGATATTACGGCTTTTGTAAAGCCATTGAAAATGAAATTGGATGTATCTTCCAGTATGATGAATGGTGGGCCTCAGGATACAGTTATGCAAATGTATGTGAAGGAAGATGAGAATGGGGTCACCTCCTATGCAAACACGGGAACTGGATGGTTTAATAGTAAAATTGAAAGAGATAGCCTTGGGCAATATCATGTTTATGAAAATATCGTTCAATATCTTACCACAATAGAAGAACCTGTGGACAAGGGGACAGAGAAAATTGGAGATATACCCACAGTTCAGGTGGAGGGAATATTAAAAGGCGATGCCATGGAAAAAATAGTTATAGAATCCGGAATTTTAACTTCTGCTCAAAGTGTTGGGATTTCAGAGGAGGAGTTGAAAGATATGTATGCTCAAGTTGGCGGGCTGCCCATTACTCTATGGATCAGTCAGGATGGATTGGTTTATCAATATAAAATGGATATGACGAAGTTGATGCAAATGGTAATGGATAAGACCATGGAATTAATCGGCGTAAATCAATTAGACACGGACATGAACATTCAGGTAGAAGATGCAAGTATTGGGATGAAGTGTGATTCTTTTAATGAGGTTGACCCTTTTGAAATTCCTGAGGATGTTCTTTTAGTAGGACAGGAGTAGAGGGGTTTTATTTCGTGGTTTTGGCATGAATGAAGGAAAAAGAAAATATAATACAAAAAAATGATCTTGCGTAGGGGCGAGTTTGGATTGGAGTGTAAGGATGCTATTTTAGAAGAACCTTATCACTTTCAATCAAACTCTCCCCTTCTTTTTGTATTTCTCTTTCTAAAAAATAGTTAGTATACGAATGAACCAAAAAAAAACTAGAACTTGCCTGTTTTATATCCTTATTGTCAGGGGAGATTTTTCAATTAGTGTGCAAACTAACAAATATTACGAGGTTTTCTATTATTTTTGCATGTTTAATTCAAAAAAAACTCTCCAGTTAAATTTCATGTAAAAGTGCCAAATTGAAGGTATAGCTTCATTTTTATGGTCAACAAATACCTTAAATCGGTGATTTTTTAAGGATTTCTCAAGATGTTAGTAACAATCCACTAAGGGGACGGTTTTTATAAATTGCGTATTTAAACTCCA